>CAYMRL010000033.1:0-1553 GCA_964392895.1 uncultured bacterium | reverse complement strand
GACCGGCCTCTGGGGCGGCAGGTCACACTCGGCTTCATGCTGGCGATGGTGGCGGTGGCTGGAACGGCTTTGCTCGTCTCATCCTCGTGAGGCGGTGCAACAGTGCCCCGCCGCATCACTGCAGAATCCTGTGTCGAGCACCTGTCAGGCTTCTCATTGCGAGGAACCGCCTCACGTGCGATGGCCCTTGCGTTGAGGCGCACTTCATTTCGATGGAGAACTCGGCATGCTCACTTTGACCCGCCTCAGTGGCCTGCATCGGGGCCATGCAGCATCGACCCAGCGCCGACAGTGACGGGAGCAAGTGAGGTCCCTCGATGCGCTCAAGTGACGGGGCCGCGTGCTCCCATCTGCATGACCGATGACATGGGGCGTCGGGGTGAGAACGGAAGCGTCGGACCGTGGCCGAAGCGCACCACGAGGTCCGGCGAGAGGTTGGGCAGCCCCAGCAGCGAGGCCAGTTGAGGCCTCAGGCTTGCGACCTCCACGGGCTGGTTGATGTGAGCATGCTTGAGCCCCAGCGACGTGGCGGTCAGCGCGAAGCGCTGAAACGCCCGCCCCACGGCCACCCAATGGGCGGGCTCCTGCCGCTCGGCGATCCACACGGCCACACCCGCCGAGGATTCGATGTGGCGGGCGTACTTCTCTCGCTCGGCCGAAGGGGTGAAAAACAGATCGAAGGCATGGCCGCCCAGCGCCTCCGGCATGGCTGGGTTGCCACTGGCCGGCGCGTACAGGCCATCGCCGGTCGCCATCGCGCTCCGTGGGCTGAACCGAAGCCACGCCTTGAGCTCCGCCATGAAAGCCGCATCGGCCAACTGGGCATCATTGCCGGCCACGACAAGGTCGCGCACCCGGTTGATCTGCGCGCGCTCGGTCAGGATGGCTGCATGCACGCCAGGGGCGGCGGCTGCGCGCTGCAAGGCCTCGATGTCCTGTACAGCGACTGGCGTGCCACCGTAGGCCGCACGCGTGGACTGGCGCTGCGCGATGGCCTGCAACAGCGCATCGGGTCGAGGGGTGGCACGCGAAAACGCGTACCGTTGGGAGCCGTCCTCCCTGACAGAGACGGTGCCCGGCCGGCCACTGGCGGTCGCAGCGACAACCAGGTTCTCCATCGCGCACCCGAGGCTGATGAACAGATGGTGGTTGTCAGGATCGACGGCGGGTGTCGCGCGCGTCAGGTCCGGCAGGATGTCGATGGCATCCGCACTGGCGATGAAGCGCCATGGCTGGGTGTTGTGGCTGTTGGCCGCCAGCGTCGCATAGCGGATGAGATCCTCGATCTCGGCACGCTCGGGCAAAGGCTCCCGAAGTCGGTCGGCATACTGCGCATACGCGCTGGGGCTTCCTGCCGCCAGTCGCCATGCGACCGCCGTGCCACCGACTGCCACGGCGGCGCTGCCCGCTCCAATCAGCACACTGCGTCGCTCCATGGCAAGCCCTTTCCGCCGTCGTCGGCCCCCTCACTCTAAGGTCCGGTGCGGCCCGGCAGATTGATCTTTGTCATGGAGCGGATGCCGTTCGCACGCGCGAATCGGGCTGACGATACG
>CAYMRL010000032.1:0-1557 GCA_964392895.1 uncultured bacterium | reverse complement strand
CACAGCTACGCCCAGCTCGTGGAGTCCTTCCGCGACGCCAACGGCCAGCCGCGCCAGCGCAACCTGCTGACCCTCGGGCGCGTCGACGAGAACGGCGGCCAGGTCGACAAGCTGCTGCACTCGCTGCTCAAGGCCCGCGGCCACGCTCCTCGCGACACCGCCACGCCGCAGGTGCGCTTCGAGTCCGCGCTGGCCCTGGGCGACGTCTGGGTGCTCGATCAGCTCTGGCGCGAACTGGGCTTCGATGCGCTGGCGGGCGTGTTCCGCCGCGCCCGCTACTCCACGCCGGTCGAGCACGCGCTTCGCGTGATGGTCTTCAACCGCCTGTGCGACCCCGACTCCAAGCTCGGCGTGCTGCGCTGGCTGCAGACGGTGAGCATGCCCGGCATCGAGGCCGCCAAGCTGACCCACCAGCAACTGCTGCGCAGCATGGACGCGCTGATGGACCATCAGGGCGCGGTCGACGAGGCCGTGGCGCACCTGCTGCGCCCGCTGATCGACGAGGATCTGTCGGTGGTCTTCTACGACCTGACCACCATCCGCACCGAAGGACTGAGCGAGCAAGACGGCGACGTGCGCCACCGCGGGATGTCCAAGGAAGGCGTCGTCGCGCGTCAGTTCATGCTGGGCGTGGTGCAGACCGCCTGCGGCATGCCGATCTACCACGAGGTGTTCGACGGCAACACGGCCGAGGTCGCCACGCTCAAGCCCACGCTGGTGAAGGTGCTCGGGCGCTTCCCGCACATCCGTCGGCTGATCGTCGTGGCCGACCGGGGGCTGCTGTCGGTGGACAACATCGACGAGCTCTCCCAGCTCAAGGCCGCCGGCGGCAAGCCGCTGGAGTTCATCCTGGCCGTCCCGGGTCGCCGCTATGGGGACTTCGTCGAACTGCTGCAGCCGCTGCGCGCCAAGATGGACGCCGCCACGGGCGAGGTCATCGACGAGGTGCGCTGGCAGGGGCATCGTCTGGTGGTGGCCCACCACCCTGAGCGGGCGCGGCAACAGACCGAGCTGCGGCGACAGCGCATCGCCGAGCTTGAAGCTCGCGCCGCCCAGTTGGCCGGCAAGCTCGACGGCCAGGATGCCGGAGAGGTCCACCGCGGCAGGAAGCTCAGCGACTGCGGCGCCAAGGCGCGCTTCTTCCACGAGGTCAGCGACGCGCGCCTGGCCAGCATCGTGCGGGTGGACCTGAAGGCCGAGTTGTTCACCTACGCCATCGACGAGCGCGTGCTCGAGCGTGCCGAGACGATGGACGGCAAGCTGCTGCTGGTGACCAACGTGCCGGACCTCGATGCGGCCGAGATCGTGGCGCGTTACAAGAGCCTGGCCGACATCGAGCGCGGCTTCAGGGTGCTGAAGTCCGAGATCGAGATCGCGCCGGTCTTCCACCGCCTGCCCGAGCGCATCCGCGCGCACGCGAGCATCTGCTTCATGGCGCTGATCCTGTACCGGGTGATGCGCCAGCGGCTCAAGCTCGCGGGCAGCAGCCTGAGCCCCGAGGCGGCGCTGGAGCGGCTGCGCCGCGTTCAGCGTCACACCGTCTGCATCAACGACGGC
>CAYMRL010000031.1:0-1913 GCA_964392895.1 uncultured bacterium | reverse complement strand
TACCAGGCGAGCGCTTAGGCAGCGCGACGAGGCCGTCAGACTCGCTGCCGAGCTGTCGCGCGCCAAATTATCTGTCACAACGCGCCAAATTGTATGGCACAGGCTAGTCCCCCATCTTCCCCACTTTGAGGTCCGAGAGAAGGCCCGCCTCTGACGCCGATTCGGCGCGAGGCGGGCCTGCACTAGTCGATAGGTTACCAGGTACTCAAGAACCCTAGGTAGTTGCGGCAGTTCGGCGCAGGTTCACTCCTCTGCGAGTTCGATCTCGAGCCAGGTGTCGGCGTCTTGGACGCGGATGCCGAGGTCGGTGGCGCCGCTGCCGCTCTGGCGGCGGTGCTCTACGGCCAGGGCGATCACGTCGCTCTCGCCCCAAGTGGTGGTCAGCGCCGAGGTGCCGGTGCTCACGCCGGCGGCGGTGATCAGGTCGCTGTAGCTGCCGGCGTCGAGGATGGCGTCCCCGGCGGCGTTGAGGCGAAGAACGCGCACACGGGCCTCGGTACTGGCCGAGAGGTCGGTGAAGTTGATGCTGAAGGAGAACCCTTCGCTGGTGATCTCGCCGGCGGGCTTGGTGATCCGGAAGCGGTGCGTCTCGAGCCAGTCCGTGTCACTGGCGCCGCCCGGGTAGAGCCAGGCGTGCCCGCTGCCCTGCGCGGCGGCGAGATCCCAGTGGCGGGTGCCGGTGGAGCCAGGCTGAGTGGTGGTGTTGCGGAAGTAGAGCTTGACCGGGTCGCCCTCGAGCTCGGGCGCCTCGTAGGCCCAGGCGGCGACGTAGTCGATGTCGATCGTGCAGATGACCTCTGAGTCGGGAGCGGCGCCCTCGAGAGCCGTCTCGCACTGCAGGACCCAGTGCATAGGCACGCTCGGAACGTGCTCGGTGTCTGTAGCTTCGAGCTCGCCATCCAAGTAGAACCGCACCGCGCCTGGCTCCCACTCGATCGCGCAGGTGTGCCAGTCGTAGGGGGTGACGTTGGTGTTGTAGGCGGTGCTGTTGTTGCTTGGGGTTCCGGTGACCTCGTGATTGAACGCCCAGATGGTGCTTGCACCGTTCGTGAACGTGACCTCTGGGTAGTCGACCTCGCCATCTTCCCAGTCGTCGTTATCCGGCCAGAGGAGCCACGCGACCTTGAACTGCGGGGCGGGGCCGTGGCAGCGCCAGCGGACCTCGTAGCGACCGTAGAGCTGGCCGACGAACGGATCGCTCTCGCCCGGCAGCAGGTGCTGCAGCGCGGCGACGCGGGCGTAGCCGCCCTCGGTGAGCATGCGGATTCGCGCGGCGCCGCCAACCGCGCTGACGTAGTCGCCGCTGTAGCGGCCGTTCCCTGACGTGTCTGGCCAGGGGCTGCCTCCGCCCGGGTAGTGACGCAGGCTCGGGTAGGCCGCCCAGAACGCGGAGCCCTCGGCGGCTGGAGTGTTGAAGTCCTCGAGGAACAGGCGCGGCCCGAAGACGGACTGCGGGTCGTTGGGTTCGGGGGCCGGGCCGCTGATCGGCTTGAGCGCGATCGTCGCGGCGTGGGTGTTGGCGGTGGTGCCGGTGCCGCTCCAGGTGTCGGGGTCGCTGCCGTCGCCCTCGCCGGTGTAGTGAGCGAGCGCGACGCGCTGCTCGGAGGTGCTCTCGCTCGCGGCGGCCGACTCGCCGGTCGCGCCGAGCTGCCAGCTGGCTGGCGCGACGAGGGTGTTATCGGTGCGCCTGGTGGTGGCCGCGGACAGCAGGATCGCATCCTCGAAGGCGGGCTCGATCGCTGGCGGGTTGAGGGTGTTGCTGCCGGCGAAGGCGGCGACGGGCTCCGCCTCGATGTCGGCTCCGAGCACTGTGGCGGCCACCCAGGCGGCGCTGCGCGACGGGTCGAGCGTCAGGGTGACGCTGCCCTCGACGCCGGGCCACACGGGCCTCGCCCAGATCGTGCTGCGGCCGG
>CAYMRL010000030.1:0-1944 GCA_964392895.1 uncultured bacterium | reverse complement strand
GCAAGCACGCGGCCGGGGCGTCGTCCAAAGCAGCCTTTGAAACCAGCCGCTCCTGTCCCGAACACCATGGGACAGGAGCGAATGTATGCGCATCATCCGGGAGCTGAGGTTTATGTCGTCCGTCGCGTATCTCGACAGGGCAAGGGACTGGTCGAAGACCCTCGAAGACCGGGAGGCCGCCCGCTCTGGCGCCTCCCTGCGAGAGGCCCGGCCCGTCGTCGCCCGTCAGGCTGGCGTCTCGCCCGGCACGCTCGAAAACCTCCGGAACGGCAGGCTCAAGTCGATCGCCGTCCACATCTACGAGCGCCTGCGCGGCGCGGTCATCCGCGAGCTTGAGGCGGAGGTACGGCACCTTGAACACGAGCTCACCATCCTTCGCGCGACTGGTCTGGATCCTCGTGATGACGAGATGGCGCAGGTGGTGGCGGACCTTGCGAAGGCGCGTCAGGCGCTAGGGCTGGATCCATGACGACGGCGGTTGAGCTCTCCTTGCCGTTCCCGCCGAGCGTCAACCGCATCTGGCGGTCGCGTCGCGGCCACAACGGCAAGCCGACGTTCTACCTCGATCGCCGGTACGAGACGTGGAAGCGCGTCTGCGACAACCTGCTGATGGCGACGCGGCCCCGGCCGCGCGTCACTGGCCCGTTCACCATTTCGATCACACTGCATGAAGCCAAGCGCCGCGGCGACGCCGACAACCGCGTCAAGGCCGTGCTCGACTGGCTACAGCGTGGCGGCGTCATCGAGAACGACAGCCTGGCCGACACCGTGTCGATCTCCTGGGGCTATGCCCCCGAGGGCTGCTGCGTCCGCATCTATCCGTCAGAGCCCGCCCGGCGCCGCCAGATGCCGCTGCCGCTGGAGGCTGCATGAGCTACGCCGACCTGTTGGCGCGGAAGCGCGTCGCCTTTGAGCCGCGCGGCTTTGAGCCGCCGGCCCTGCACCCCGACCTGTTCCCGCATCAGCGGGCTGTCACGGGATTCTCGCTGCGCGCCGGCTCGGCCGCCATGTTCCTGGATACCGGCCTCGGCAAGAGCTTCGCGGCGCTGGAGTGGGGCAGGGTGATCGTCGAGCGCACCAACGAGCCGGTGCTGATGCTGGCGCCGCTCGCCGTCGGCCCGCAGCACCAGCGCGAGGCCGAGCGTTTCGGCATCGACGCCCGCTATATCCGGGACGCCAGCGAGGTCGACGGCGCCCGCATCTACATCACGAATTATGAGCGCCTCGGCAATTTCGTGGCCTCCCGGTTCAAGGGCGTCGTCCTCGACGAAAGCTCGATCCTCAAGAGCTTCACCGGCAAGACGACGAGAGCGCTGATCGAGGCGTTCGCCGCGACGCCCTATCGCCTCTGCTGCACCGCGACGCCGGCGCCGAACGATCACACCGAGCTCGGCACGCACAGCGAATTCCTCGGCGTCATGCGCCGCGACGAGATGCTGCCGCGCTGGTTCATCCATGACAGCGCAGACACCGGAACGTGGCGGATCAAAGGGCATGCGGCCGGCGACTTCTGGCGCTGGGTGGCCAGCTGGGCGCGCTGCGTCTCGCTGCCGTCCGACCTCGGTTTCGACGACGGCGGCTATGTGCTGCCGGATCTGCGTGTGGTCGAGCATCTGACCAAGGCCGATCGCACGATCGGCGCCGGCGAGGAGATGCGCGGCAAGCTGACCGGCCAGATGCGCCTGTTCCGCATCCCCGACACGTCGGCGACGGCGATCCACAAGGAGAAGCGGCTGACGATCGACGATCGGGCCGATCTCGTCGCCGAGTGCATCGACGGCGATCCGCTGGAGCCGTGGGTGGTCTGGTGCGATACCGATTATGAGGCCGATGCGATCCTCGCCCGCATCCCCGACGCCGAGGAAGTCCGCGGCTCGATGCTGCTGGCCACCAAGGAGGCGCGGCTCGACGCCTTCACGCGCGGGGATCTGCGCGTCCTCGTCA
>CAYMRL010000029.1:0-4747 GCA_964392895.1 uncultured bacterium | reverse complement strand
CTCGCTCGGAGCGATCCTGGTCGCCTCCAGCGAGAAGGGCGTGGCCGCGATCCTGTTGGGCGACGAGCCCGAAGGCCTGATCGCCGACCTGCACCAGCGCTTCCCCAAAGCGCGCCTGATCGGCGCCGACCGCGACTACGAGGAATGTGTGGCGCGCGTCGTGGGTTTGGTCGAGGCTCCCGAGCTCGGCGCCGACCTGCCGCTGGACGTCAGGGGGACGGCGTTCCAGCAGCGCGTGTGGCAAGCTCTGCGCGAGATCCCGGCCGGGACCACCTCGACCTACGCTGAGATCGCACGACGGATCGACGCGCCGCAAGCCGTTAGAGCCGTCGCCAGCGCCTGCGCCGCCAACAAGCTCGCCGTCGCCATCCCATGCCACCGCGTGGTGCGCAGCGACGGTTCGCTGTCCGGTTACGCCTGGGGTGTGGAGCGCAAGCGGGCGCTGCTCGACCGGGAGGCGGTGGCGGGGAGTTAGACGCTCTGGTCAGCGAAGGCCAGCGTGCAAAAGGGATAGTAGGACGCGTGCAAATGGGATAGTAGAATGTGTGAAAAAGGTATAGTCCAAGACATGCAAATGGTATAGTTGGCGAGTGGCAACCTACGTACCTCGCCTGCTGGACGCGGTTCTCGCGGATCTGCTCCAAGGTCTGCCAGCATTGGCGATCGACGGCGCCAAAGGCGTCGGCAAGACCTCCTCCGCCTTGCGAGCCTGTCGATCCGAGCTGCGAGTGGATCGGCCGGCGGTCGCCGAGTCCCTACGCAACGATCCTGCGCTGATAGCGCGCCTCCCACCGCCGGTGCTCATCGACGAGTGGCAGAACGTCCCGCAGTTATGGAACGAGGTGCGTCGCCAAGTAGACGACGACTACAGCCCGGGCCGGTTCATCCTCACGGGCAGCGCCACTCCACGCCCCGAGGCTCGTCTGCACTCAGGAGCAGGCCGCATCGTGCGGCTCCGGATGCGGCCTCTCTCGCTGCAAGAACGGCTGGATACTGAGCCCTCTATCAGGCTCCGTGACCTGCTCCAAGCACGACTGCCCACAGGCACGACCGACTCAGCCTTGGTGTTCACTGACTACGTGAACGAGATGACGGCATCCGGGTTTCCAGCCATCCGTTCACTGCCGAGTCGCTTCCGTGAAGCCCAACTGGACAGTTACCTGACCACTATCGTCGAGCACGACTTTCCCGAGCATGGAGTGAACGTACGCCGGCCGCAGACTCTACTGGCCTGGCTACGCGCATACGCGGCAGCCACCGCTGGAACAGCGTCTTACACCACGATCCTCGACGCAGCTACTCCTGGCGACAGCGACAAACCCACGAAGGTGACCACCGGCACCTGGCGAGACGTTCTCGCCCGCCTCTGGCTCCTAGACCCAGTAGACGCCTGGATGCCCCTGGATCCCTCGTTCGGGCGGCTCGCGAAAGCGCCAAAGCACTTCCTCGTCGACCCGGCTCTTGCTGCGCGATTGCTCGATCTCACGACCGATCAGTTGCTGGTAGGCAGCGAGACTCCAGTGTTGGGGCCTCAGGCTGGCACCATCACGGGCAGACTGTTCGAATCCCTGGTGGCGCAGAGCCTGAAGGTGTACGCGGAGGTGAACGACGCGAAGCTCTATCACTTCCGCAGCAGTGCAGGACACAACGAGGTCGACTTCATCGTCGAGCGCGGAAGCAACGTCGTGGCGATCGAGGTCAAGCTCTCCCCTACCGTCAGCGACGCCGACGCGCGCCACTTGAACTGGCTAGGCGAGAAGCTGGGTAGCTCGCTGGCCGCCAAGCTGGTCGTTACCACAGGCCCTCTGATGTACCGCAGGAGCGATGACGTACTGGTGGTACCGGCCGCGCTGCTCGGAGCCTGACGGACAACCTCCTGCCTATGACAAACGGCGAGTCAGTCCCGCGCGACACTCCCGGCCAACCTCGGCGCAGGCAGCCGTACCTGGGCGACGACCATGGCAAACAGCATCAGCGCCCCACCGATCCACCCAAGGACGCCGAGCCTCTCGCCCAGCACGATGTAAGCGAACAGCGCCGCGAAGGCCGGCTCGAGCACGAAGATCAGCGCCGTCAGGTGCGCGGGCACGACGCGCTGGGCGTAGGTCTGGATGATCGCGACCAGAGCCGTCGCGACGGCCGCCAGGTAGACGACGGCGAGGTAGGTGGTCAGCGGCACCTGGGCTAGGTCACCGACCTGCGGCAGCGCCCACAGCCAAGCCAGCAGCGCCATCGGCACGTGCTGCATGAACGCCAGCGAGGTGCCGCGCACCGTGCCAGCCACCTCGCCCAGGTAGACGATGTAGACCGCATAGGTCAGGGCCGTGACCAGAACCAGCAGGTCGCCGCCGTTGACCGCCGCGATCCCGTCGCGCAAGGTGATCAGGGCGAGCCCCACGAGAGCGACGAACGCCGCCGTGTACACCCTCGCAGCCAGCGACTGCCTCCACACGAGCCGGGCCACGACGGGCGTCAGGATCACCGACAGCCCGGTGATGAAGGCGGCGTTCGAGGCGCTGGTTATCGCCAGGCCCATCGTCTGCGTCACGAACCCGGCGAACGACAGCACGCCGAGGATCAGGGCAGGCACCAGCGCGCGCCTGTCCCAGCCGGCCCAGGCCAGCAGCAGTCCGGCGAGCGTGAAGCGCAATGCCAGCAGCAGCGGCACCGAGATGGTGTCGAGGGCCTCCTTGACGATGACGAAGGTCGTGCCCCAGATCATGGTGATGAGGATCAGGGAGACGAGGCCGACGGCGGGGCTCACGGCGGTCATTGTCACACGCGCTCGGCCCCGCCTAAGCTTCCACGGCGCCGGTTCGAGCGAGCCTTGGTAGCATCCGGCATGCCGCCCAACCTCCGCGTCGGACACGGCCTCGATGCCCACCGGTTGGTGCCTGGCCGCGCGCTGGTCATCGGCGGCGTGACGGTACCGGACAGCCCGCGTGGCGCCGACGCCCACTCGGACGGTGACGTGCTGCTTCACGCTCTCGCCGACGCGCTGTTGTCGACCTTCGCGCTCGGCGACATCGGTCTGCTCTTCCCTCCCAGCGACCCCGCTCACGCCGGGCTCGACAGCCGCGTGATCGTGAGGGCGGTTCTCGAACGCTTGCGGGAGGTGGATCCAGGCGCCGCACTGGTCAACGTGGCGGCCGTCGTGACGTTGGACGCGCCGAAGTTGGGACCACTACGCACCCAGATAGCTACATCCGTGGCCGAGCTGCTCGGCACGGAAGTCACCGCGGTGGGCATCACGTTCAAGACCAGCGAACGGCTGGCGCCGGATCACGTGCAGGCCGGCGTGAGCGTTTTGATTCGGTCGAGCTAAGAGCCGCCGACGTGCGGTGGCGACGCCGTTGCATGGTTGTGGGGATTCATAACAGGTTCGCGACGCCAACTCGATACGGTTCTCGCAAGCCGCCATGTGGGTCGGGCCGCCATGCCTGTCTGCAACTTTCCCGCAACCCCCATTGGCGCTGATACAGGCCTTCTGGGGGCGGAACGTGACCAACGGCAACCTCAACTGGCTCGCGAACTTCATCTGGGGGATCGCCGATGACGTGCTGCGAGACCTCTACGTTCGCGGCAAGTACCGCGACGTCATCTTGCCCATGACCGTGCTGCGGCGCCTCGATGCCGTCCTCGAACCGACCAAGCAGGCCGTGCTGGACATGAAGGCCTCGCTCGACGCAGCGCACATCACGAACCAGGACCAGGCACTCAGGCAAGCGGCCGGGCAAGCGTTCTACAACACCTCCAAGTTCACGCTCCGGGATCTGAGAGCTCGCTCGAGCCAGCAGCAGCTCAGGTCGGACTTCGAGGCCTACTTGGACGGCTTCTCGCCGAACGTACAAGACATCCTGGAGAACTTCGAGTTCCGCAACCAGATCCCGCGTCTGTCGAGAGCCGACGCGCTCGGCACGCTCATCGAGAAGTTCCTCTCCCCCGACATCAACTTGAGCCCTAATCCTTTCATGAACGGCGACGGCTCGGTCAAGCAGCCCGGCCTCGACAACCACGCCATGGGCACCGTGTTCGAGGAACTGGTGCGGCGCTTCAACGAGGAGAACAACGAGGAAGCCGGCGAGCACTGGACGCCGCGCGATGCCGTCAAGCTGATGGCGAAGTTGATCTTTCTGCCGGTGTCGGACGAGATCGAATCCGGCACCTATCTGCTCTACGACGGCGCCTGCGGCACGGGCGGCATGCTGACCGTGGCTGAGGAAACGCTGCAGCAGCTTGCCGGCGAACACGGCAAGCAGGTCGCCACGCACCTTTACGGCCAGGAGATCAACGCCGAGACTTACGCCATCTGCAAGGCGGATCTGCTGCTCAAGGGCGAGGGCGACGCGGCGGACAACATCGTCGGCGGCCCGGAGCATTCCACGCTCGCCAACGACGCGTTCCCCTCGCGCGAGTTCGACTTCATGCTCTCCAACCCGCCCTACGGCAAGAGCTGGAAGAGCGACCTGGAGCGCATGGGCGGCAAGGGCGGCCTCAAGGATCCGCGCTTCGTGATCGAGCATGCTGGCGACCCCGAGTACTCGCTGATCACGCGCTCCAGCGACGGCCAGATGCTCTTTCTCGCCAACATGCTGTCGAAGATGAAGCAGAGCACTCGGCTCGGCAGTCGCATCGCCGAGGTGCACAACGGCTCATCGTTGTTCACCGGCGACGCGGGTCAGGGCGAGAGCAACATCCGCCGCTGGATCATCGAGAACGACTGGCTGGAAGCCATCGTCGCGCTGCC
>CAYMRL010000028.1:0-5483 GCA_964392895.1 uncultured bacterium | reverse complement strand
TCTTTGCATTCGACAGCGCGGAGATAAATCCGAACGCCGTGCAGCTCGTAGGCAGGCTGGCGAACGTGATGCAGCAGTATCCGGACCTCAACGTCGCCGTTGTCGGATACACGGACAACACCGGCAACTTCAACTACAACATCAAGCTCTCGCAGCGCCGCGCCAACGCCATCGTGAAGCAGCTTGTGAAGGACGGAGTCTCGGCCGACAGGCTCGCCGGGGTGGGCGTCGGGCCGCTGAGCCCCATTGCGCCCAACGATACCGAGGAAGGCCGCGCGAAGAACAGGCGAGTCGAGTTCGTGCTGATTCGTTGAGGGGCAGGGGACATATTGTGTCCCCTTTTCACATGCTGCTGTTCATCGAGCCCTTCTTAGCGAGCGCCTGAATAACATCAATGCGGGAATGAGCAGGTATAAGGCCAGAGACGCCGGGGTATTGCCGCCGTCTGCCGCGAGAGAACAGCCTCCGCTACCGCCGTTATCGTCATTCCCGCCGTGTTTCTCGACCACTACTTCCACATTGCCGGTAAATGTCTGCCCGGTCGAGGTGGTTACGAAGAAGCTCACGATATACACGCCGTTTTGCTGAGGCGCAGTCGCATCGAGCTCGACGGTAGCAGCCCCCCCGGCCGGTATGTCGCCTATTAAACACTCAGCCGCGTCGGGATCGCAGACGCCCTGCGAAGCGGTCAAAGTGTTTAAAGTGAATCCCCCGGGAAGATCGGCTGTAAACACAACTCCGTTTGCTGTCTGCCGTGTCGATGCGTGCGAGTTTGTCTGCGCTAAATCGGGATTGCTTATTTCGACGAGAATACTTACCGCGCCTCCCTCGCCGGTCACCACACTCTCGGAGCCGGGAACCAGGATTAGAGAGTCGGTGTCGTCACCGCCACCATCGGTCTGGGTGGAAACGGTGGATGTGTTGTTGTTCGGATTCGGGTCGAACGCGGCGGAATTCGCCGTCGCGGTATTGGTTATCGTTCCGGTCTGCGTCGGAATCACTACTATCGTTTTGTTTATCGTTTCTCCTGAAGACATATCTCCAAGGTCACAAGTTACAGTGCTGCCGCTGAGCGTGCACCCTTCCGACGCCGATACGAACGTCAGGCCAGGGGAAAGTATGTCGACGACGCTCGCCCCCGGGGCTTCGTCAGGCCCCTGGTTTTGTACGGAGATCGAATAGACGAGCTCCCCGCCGACATCGACCGGATCCGGGCCTGCCGATTTTGTGACCGAGATATCCGCAGAGTCTGAATGCGGCGGCGGCGGAGGAGAATCGAGATTGAATA
The DNA here is from genome assembly GCA_964392895.1 of uncultured bacterium. Taxonomy (GTDB): domain Bacteria; phylum Deinococcota; class Deinococci; order Deinococcales; family Trueperaceae; genus CAYMRL01. Next base: position 4,195 of record CAYMRL010000028.1, on the reverse strand, counting down.
TCGCCGTGCAGGTTTTGTCGGAGTCCATCGTGGCGGCGCCGTCCGAGCAGTCGGGGTTGCCCGTCCACCCGGCGAAGCTGGAGCCGCCGGCGGGTACCGGGGTAAGGCTGACGACGGTGTCGACCATGTAGACCTCGGTGCAGTCCTCTCCGCAATCTATCCCGGCAGGTGTGCTCGTTACTGTCCCGGTCCCTGTGCCGATTTTAGTTACGTTGAGAGAGAATTTGTCGCGGGTGAATATCGCCGTGCAGAATTTGAAGTCGCTCATCGTTACAGTCATGACCGGCCCGTCTCCCGAGCAGTCACCTTCCCAGCCCGAGAAACTGGAGTCCGGCCCCGGAATTGCCGTGAGGCTCACCACTGTTCCGGGTGAATATTCCCCGAAGCAGTCTCCAGGGCAGTTTATGCCTTCGGGGCTGCTCGTCACGCTGCCGCTTCCTGTCCCGGTGATGCTGACATAGAGGGAAAGATCGTCGGTCCTCGTATTCGTGAAGGTGCACACTATATTATCGTTAGCTTCGAGATCGATAATGACTCCCGTAGCCGTCGTGGTGAAAGACGAGCTCCCAACGCAGTCGATGCTTGTGAGAGTGAAACCGGGTGTAACCGTTTCATTGAACGTGTACTGCCCGGGGACGAGGTCGCAATCGGCCGATTCTCCGTCCATCAGTGAGGCATAGTGCAGGGCGCACATGGGGGTGAGATCCTCACCGATGAACTCGAAGTAACCGAAAATGCCGTCAGGCTCCGTTTCTTTTACTATCGTTATCGAGCCGGTGTTTACGGCGTAGTAGATGCCTTCCTGCAGGTATCCCGCGCCTCTGAATCCGATTACTCCGCCCCCGAGAGATACCAGATCGTCAATCGAACCGAATTCGCCTTTGCCGCCGGGTATTTCGGGGGTGTGTTGATTGACCACGAGCGAGAGTCTTCCATTCATCAATCTGTATAGCGAATCGCCGGCTGCATTGGCCACGAAAGCCAGGTTGCCGTCGCCGAGGGAAATGGGCGTGGAAAAGCTGAAGAAGATGCCCCATCCGTCAGGCGTTTCCGTGTTGTTGAGCGCCACCGCTTCCAGCGCGCCATCGATAAAGGTAAATATTCCGCTCTGACCTTCCGCGCCGTAACCCAGGAACGCGACTTTTCCTTCGCCGATTGAAACAGGTTTGTCGAAACCGTCGAAGTTGCCGGTCCCCCCGGGGATCGGCGTGTTGAGATCCGCGACAACGCCGAGCGCTCCGTCGATATACGTGTAGAATCCAACCATATTATCCGACCAGCCAGCGAAGGTGACGTTTTTCCCTCCGATCGAAGACAGGTAAGCAAGGCTGTCAAACGTATCTGTGCTTCCGGGAATTACGGTGTTCGTGTCAGCGACGACCGAGAACACACCGTCTATACAAGTGTATATTCCCAATTGTTCGGAAGCCTCGAAGATGAAAGCAATGTCGCCGTCACCAAGGGATAGAAGATTATGAAATTGACCCGTAAAATTACCAGTGCCGCCGGGTAAAGGAGTATTCGTATCTACGAGTACGGTAACTGTGCCATCAATGATTGCGTAAATTCCCGACTGCGATTCGTCTCCACTGCCCAGGAATGCAATATCGCCGCCCTCCATTAACACGGGAGAGCCCACGCCTGTGAAATTACCGTTTCCTCCGGGAATCGGTGTATTCGTATCGACAAGGACGGCGAGAGCTCCGTCGATGAAAGTGTAAATACCTTGCGAAGAAGCGCCCCTTGCCGTGAATGTAATGTCGTTGCCGAGCGACGTGATGGTGGAAAATTCGGTAAAGCTGCCGTCTCCGCCGGGGATCGGCGTATTCAAATCTGCAGCCAGCGCGATGTTGCCCTCGATAAAGGTATAAATGCCCTCCTGCCGGGCTTCGATGTGGCCCACGAATGCGAGGTCGTTCCCGCCGATAGTCGTTACCCCGCTTAATTCGGTGAAGTGCCCCGCGCCGCCGGAAACGGGTGTATTCAGGTCGGCTACCAGTTCTATCGTTCCGTCTATAAACGTGTAGATTCCCGACTGCCCGGTTCCTGCGCCGCTGAGCACAAGATTTTCTCCGCCCAGCCATCCGGAGTTGAGTATGCTGGTAAAATTCCCGCTGCCTCCGGGGATGGGCGTGCCGGTGTCGGCAACGACGGCGATCTCGCCGTCGATATATGTATAGACACCGAATTGAAAATCGGACCCCTGGCCTGTAAATGCTATATCGTCTCCGCCCATGGAGATAGGATTGAATACGCTTGTGAAATTACCCGTGCCTCCGGGGATGGGAGTGCTTTGATCCGCCACTTTCGCGAGAGCACCTGCTATATATGTATAAATTCCGTCTTGAGTCTGTGTTCCGGCCCTGAATACGGCATTGCCTCCTCCGAGCGATACGAGGGGATCGAAACCGCTAAAAGTTTCGGACCCTCCCGGCACGGTCGTGCTCAAATCGGCAATTACGGAAATCGAATCTTCGATAATTACCAGGAGGCCCCCCTGTTCCGCACTGCTGAATCCTCTGAATCCTATGTTGCCATCGAGAGATACAACGCTGTCTATCTGGGCAAAGGGTTCTGTCCCGCCGGGATAAAGCGTATTGAACCCCACTTTGAAATCCAGAACACCGTTTATAACTGCGTAAATGCCGCCTTCTCCTGCGGGGACCGATCCCATGAAGGCGACGTTTCCTCCACCGAGCGGCACGGGATTTCTGAAATCGCCGAAAGTTGCAAAGCCATTTGCGAAAGTCTCATTGTTTACTATTAGGGAGAGCGATCCATTAGAGAACTTGTAAATACCGCGCTGCGGGGATAAACCCAGTCCGATAAAGAAAATGTCGCCGTCGGAAGATACGGAGAACTCCATGATTTGTACAAAATTGCCTGTGCCGCCGGGGACAGGCGTATTCAAATCGGCGATTACTGTAAGAGAGCCGTCTACGTATGCATAAATTCCTTCCTGTCCCGAGCCGAAGCCCGCGAATACGAAATCACCCCCGCCGAGCGGCTGTAAATCCCCGAACGAATTGAAATTGCCCGCGCCCCCCGGGATCGGAGTGGTCGCGTCCGCGATCAGCACGAGCGAGCCGTCTACGTACCCATAAATCGCCTGTTGGGGATGAGAGGTTCCGACGAAAGCCACGTCGACATCGTTACCTAACGATGTAAGATGACTGAAACTGCCGAATTGACCGAAACCTTCGGGGATCGGAGTATTGAGGTCCGCTATCAACTCCACAGGACTCTCTTCCGCATGGGCAGAGCCGCGTGAAACAAGGGCCATTATTAAAAGGACAGCTGCGACTGATATGAGGAAATTCCTTCTAAAGAAGGACGTACCGGTGGAGAAAATGAAATTTTTCATGCGAATATCCCCTTTAATTATATAAAGCAATAAGATTGACGACTTATTATATCAAACTTTTAGAATATAGTCATATTTAACCATAATAATTTTAGTTCTAATAAGGCACGCGTATTAATTCGAAATCTCTGATCCATGGATTGTAAGGATGTTGCTTTGTCTAACCCGCCGTTGAATTGAATATGGCCCCATTATATAATCAGGCTGACTTAACGCTCGGCGAGGTGCGGCGATGGATATCGATTCCGGGTTGATCGGCGTGATAATAGGCGGGATTCTGGGGGTGTCTTCGAGCATTCTGACGTCGTACATCACGAACGCTCAGTCGAACGACCGGGATTTGAGGCTCTACAGGCGTGAGAAGCTCGAAAACCTGGCGCTGATGCTGACCATCGAGCAGGAAAAGATCGACAACCTTCACAAGGAGATTTGCTCCTGGCTCGTCTCCGCCGACCGCGGGGAGGAGATCGACCGTCTGAAATCGATGCTCGAAGCGGCCGGGAACATCCTCGGCGACTACAGGAAGCTCGGCGTGCAGCTCGACCTTCACGGGAAGAATCTCGACGACGGGATCGCGGCGCTCAACGAGTCGACGATCGGTTACTACAAGACAGTGGACAATCTCCTGATGGAGGACGTCGATTACGATAGCATGGAAGCGAAGCTCAAGCTCTCGAAGAAGGCTGTCGACAAGGCGTTTCAGGATTTGATTACGGGGATAGGGCGGGAGATTTACGGCTAGAGCAAATCGAGCTGGCCGGTTTTGAGCTCGTTCGGAAGGCGCTCGGCGGCGGTGTACTGCACCTTCCACGCGATGATTTCCTTCCTTTC
>CAYMRL010000027.1:0-6898 GCA_964392895.1 uncultured bacterium | reverse complement strand
GTCGCGACTCATCAGACGCCTATCACGTGTCGCATATGTCTTGAAACCAGACACCTCACCGCCCACCATCACGTCCTGGCGTTGCTCGGCCCTGTCGCCCTTGACGCGCTTGAGCTGCACGACCGCCATCAGGCTCACGATCACCAGCAGCGCCCAAGAGGTCAGCTTGCTCAGGCTGACCATGCGCCAGCCCTCCAGCTGGTGCGGGTACTGCCAGGCGCCGAAGTAGGTCGCGATGTTCTCAGCGAACCACACGAAGATCCCTATCAGCAGGAAGGCCAAGGAGAGCGGGATGCGCCTCTCATTGTCCAGCGGCGTGAACGCCACCCAGGTACGAGCGAAGATCACCAGCACAGCCACCACGAGCCAGTACCTCAGGTCTGGGAGGAAGTGGCTCGTGAAGAAGTTCAGGTAGATGAGAGCGCCGAGCGGCACGACCGCCACGGCGCGCGGCCAGCCCAGGAACCGCAGCCTCAGCAGTCGCCAGGCCTGGACCATGAAACTCGCGACGCTGGCGTACATGAAGCCGCTGTAGAGAGGCACGCCCCACAGCTTCGTCAGGGCCGCCTCTGGATACGACCACGACCCTGCATGCGTCTTGAACAGCTCGAGACCGAGGCCGAGCAGGTGGAAGAGGGTGATCACCTTCAGCTCATCGCGCGTCTCGAGGCCGGTGGCGACCAGCACAACCTGCATGACCAGGCAGGTCACCAGCATGAAGTCGTAGCGGGCGATCGGCAGCGGCAGCAGCTGCGACAGCGCCAGCATCGTGAAGACGAAGACCGGGAAGATGCAGGCTCTGGCGTTCTTGACGCCGAAGTGGAGCAGCTCGAGGGCGTAACGGCCGAGGCGACCGCGGGCGACAAGGGCAGAGCTCTCCGTCACCCGCGCGTCCTCCTCTAAGTGCGAGCTAGTTACACATCTTACATCTCTTCAGCGTCATGTGTAGGTGCAGCCGTGTCGCGCCGTCGTCGGCCTAGCCCCCACCGAACCGCTCCGAGCTCGCATGCTCGAGCGCCAGTCTCCTGATCGCTGCCGCAGCGACCTCGTAAGAGATGGTGCCCACCACGCTGAACTCCATCTGCTGCACCCTGTCGTCGTCGAGAGGCAGGTACGACAGCTCCACGGTGGCGGCTGCGAGTATCCCAGGAAGCTGCTCGTCGAAGCCGTGGACATCGACATCGAACCCAGCCGACCTCATCGCGACCAGCCCGTCGGCAAGCATGCCGCGCGCCTGGGCTTCAGGCCTGACCCGCAGTCCGTGGCGGGCCACGAAGTCGTCGACGTCGACGAGCGCACGGCGGTACTCGGCGGAGTCGCGCTCGCGGCGCGGGACCATGGCGTCTTGCGCAACGCCGAACGCCTCGTGGATCGGCAGGGCCTCGTCGTCCACCGCCGCCAGCACCCGTCTGATGTAGGCCAGCTGCAGGTTGCCCAGCTCGAGCAGCGCGCGGACCAGACGCACCCTGCGGACGTGGCTCTCGTCGTAATCGGCCTGGTTGACCGCCCGCGCGGCGCCTGGGTGCAGCAGTCCCTCGCGCAGGTAGAACTTGAGCGTCGAGACGCTGACGCCGCTGACGTCGCTCAGCTCAGCTATCCGCATGTCGAGCCTCGTCGGAGTTGACAAACATGCGTAGAAAGTTACACTCTCCATTATGGATAGTCAAGCTATCCATCTTTGGAGGTGTCATGAGCGTCCACCCTGGCAGGTACACCGCTGCCATCGACGGCGAGTTCGTGGTTTTCGTGATCGGCATGCGGATCAACAGGCTATGGAAGGTGCACAAGTGGCTGCCCGTAGCCATGGCGATGGGCCCGATGCTGAAGGAGCTGTTCACCCATCCGGAGAAGGGGCTTCTCAGCGCGCAGTTCGGGTGGTCGGGTCGCTCGATCACGCTCATCCAGTACTGGCGCAGCTTCGAGCGCCTCGAACGGTTCGCCAGGAGCCAGGACGACCCTCATCTCGCCGCATGGCGACGCTTCAACAAGCGCGTCGGAACGGGCGGCGATGTCGGCATCTTCCACGAGACCTTCAAGGTCGCGGCCGGCGCCTACGAGGCGGTCTACAGCAACATGCCGGTGATAGGCCTGGCCGCAGCAGGTGAGCACATGCCGGTCTCGAAACGAGGCGAGTCGGCGCGGCAACGGCTGAACACGAGCAGCGTCGTCCACCAGGCGCGGCTCGACTAGGACTTGCTCAGAGCCGTCAGCGCCGAGTCGGCAAGCTCTTCGAGCCTGCCCAGAGGAACGCTCGTGGAATGCAAGGCGGGGTGAACGAGACAGGAGTAGTTCCTGAAGCACCTGGCAGGGTTCAGTTCGACGACTAGAGCAAGTTCGTTGTCTATAGCGCCGAGCAACGCCAGGCACGCAGCGACGTCGAGATCATACCAAGGCGCGCCCTGGCTTCCGCGGAGTGGGACAGCTAGGCGCGATGGTCGTCACGCGCACGACAGGCGGCTTCACCTCCATGAGCGGGCGAGCGCGCTCATGGCCGCGCACGGCAGGCCTGAGTGCGGTCCCGCTCAGCTCAAGGCCTGATCCGAACCACAGCCAGATCAGAACCAGTTCAGAGCCTGAAGAACGCCTTGATGTCGTCGACATCGCTGAAGCTGAACGTTAGTGAGATCGAGCCGCTGTTGAGACGGGCGATCTCGTTGTCGATGTCGCGAATGCCGTCGCGCACCGCCCGGGCCTCGGTCACGTACTGAGCGTCCGGGACGAACGGCGTGAAGCTCGTCTTGATCTCCACGCGACCGACGCCCTCTACGTAGCTGCTCCTGCTACGCTCGTACTCCTTGCTCTCGGTAGCGGCCTGGTTGAGCAGCACCTCCACGTCCAACAGGTTGCTGCGCTGGCGAACGAGGAAGCCGATGTCGTGCTCGGCGTTGAACTTCGCGATCGCCGTGTTGATCTCGTTGCTGTAGTTCAGGAGCGCGAAGTACCGGTCCTTGAACTCTTCGAATCTGATGCCGTTCTGGTTCTCGACCTCGAGACCATCTTCTATCAACACCCCGTACACCAGCCTGGCAGACTTCCCGAACGACGCAGCCTGCCGAGCGATGGCCTGCACTCCGTTCAGCAGGCCAGACATCTCGTTCTTCAGTCGCAGAGCCTCGTTGACGGTGATGGTCATGCCGACCGACTCCTGTGACGATGCGAACGACTCGTACATGCGATCCTCCCGAACTCGAGCAGCGACGAGATAGAACCTGGGCTGGGCTTCCTGCGGCTCAGCGAACGGCGGCCGTGGAGAACCTTCTAGTGAGGTACGTTCTGCGGTCTTCCGTCTGCGCTCTTTCGCCTTCCTGGTTCCGTCTTGAGTCAGAGGGATCGCTTATCAGGCGAGCAGGATTTCTAGTCCTTGAGCAGTTCCGCAGCGGTCGACCGACGCCGATTCGTCAGTACGCCCAGCCCCAGGATCCCGGGAACGAGTCCCGGGAACAGGCACCATAGCAGCGTTGGGCTGTCGACTGTCAAGGAGCCTGATCTATTGACGAGGGGTGCTAGGCGCGGGATCAAGGGCGATCACGCGGTAGTCGACTCTGAAGAGCTCAACTTGCGGCTCCCAGGCGCTGGCGCCAGCACCCAATCGATATCGGTGAGCACCTAGATCAAGAGACTCAGGCTAGGCAGGGCGGCACAACACCTCCTGACTCCTGCAGGTTACCGGGCCAGCCACAGCGAGAGGAACGAGGGCACGGACTCAGCGTTCGGCGCGGGTGGGTGGCCGCTATCACCCGGAACGGGTGGCCGGATACGTCCTTACGGTCATAGCTTGCGTCGAGCAGCGTTCTGAGCGAACTGGTCGAGGAGGTCAGTGATCTGCTCAGCCACCCAGAGTCGTGAGCGTCGCCTGTTGGTGAACTCACGAACCACACCAGCCCTCTCCAACTGGTCCAGAGCCCGTCGCGCTGCGGTGTTGCTAGCCTCGAAGCGTCTCTCCACAGCACCCACGCTCAACACAGGCTGTCTCGGCAGCTCCTCCAGGACCTTCCTGGCAAGGGCGTCTTGGCGCGAGACCAGTTGCTCGCGCCAAGCAGCGAGCACGTTCTCTACTTCGCTCATCAGCCAACGTGCCTCCGTGGCGCCACGGAAGGCTGCCTCGCCCACCAGACCCACGATGCTCTCCAGGTTGCCGCTCTGGTAGTCGGCCAGGCTCGCGAAGTAGCGCGCCGTGTCTGCCAACAACCCAGCGGAGATCGGCACTGTGACCGTACGCAGGAGCCCTTTCGACCTGAGTATCGCGTGGAGTAGCGCTCTACCGGTTCGTCCGTTGCCGTCTACGAACGGATGGATGGTCTCGAACTGCGCATGGGCGATCGCCGCGTGCGCCAGCACCGGCAGATCGTCACGTTTCATGAACTCGACGAGGTCGGCCATGGCAGCCGGTATCAGGTCAGCTTTCGGCGGGACGAAGTCAGCAAGATGGGGACCAAGCCCAGTACCCCCTATCCAGACAGCCTCGTCACGCCAAGCTCCGGTAACGCTTGGATTCGATGCACCAAGCAAGGCCGCATGCGTTTCGATGATGGCCGCCTCGTCGAGCCGGTCTGCCAAACTGATGGCCGCTTGCATGGCATGTGCGTTCTTCACGATCAGTCGCGCGTTCGGAGGGCTTGGTTCACCTAGGTCAGCGATAGCGACTGAGCGAGCACTGGACGTCAGGTTCTCTATCTGAGACGATGCCGCAGACTCGCTTCTCAACAACAGGGATGCCAGTGGCCCTACATTCCGCGCATGCTGAGCATCGAAGCGCACCAGCTCCTGACCCGCTTCCTCGATCTCAAGCAGCGTGGACCTTGACAGGTGGACTTCTACCCCAGCGATAGCAGGAGTGATGGCCGACCGGTACGAACCTCTGTGTCGCAACCGTTGCCTGCGTGAGGCATACACGTACGAAGACGGATGCCATAACTGCTCTTCGAACGAGATCGCGGGCCATCTCGGTTCGTTCGTCATCGCGCTAGGTTATCACACCTTAGTAGGCTATCGTGCGATAGCTGCCTCCTGCTGGCGGCGGCGCTTCAGTCGTGGCGGGCGCAACAGATCGCGGCCACTCCCGACAGTTTGCTTTGCGTCGTCGATCTACCTGGCTGGGCAGCCGACTTGGCAGCGAACCACCCTGGGTTCACCAACCCCGGCGCACGAATCACCCGGCGCCACGTCGACGCGCGTTACGCTGCGCGAGATGTCACTCACCACCGTCATCGAGCATCTGAAGCACTTCGGCAAAGCCGACGACGTCATGCAGTTCTCCGAGTCGAGCGCGACCGTCGCGCTGGCAGCCGAGCGCGTCGGCACCGAACCGGCCAGGATCGCCAAGACGCTCGCGTTCTACGATCCCAAGGACCCGAGCCGCGCCATCCTAGTCGTGACGGCCGGCGACGCCCGTCTTCACAATGGCAGTTGCAAGAGGACGTTCGGAGGCAAGCCGCGCATGCTGGCGGCAGAAGACGTGGAGCCTCTGACAGGTCACCCGATCGGCGGCGTCTGCCCCTTCGCCAATCCCGCGGGTGCCGACGTCTACCTCGACGAGTCCCTGAAGCGCTTCGAGGTCGTCTACCCCGCCGCCGGCAGCGCGAACTCGGCTGTGCCGACGACGCTGGCGGAACTCGAGAGGTTGAGCGGTGCGCTGGGCTGGGTCGACGTCACGGTCGGCTGGCGACCTGACGAGGCCTCCGAGTAACGCAGCGCGCGACGGAACTCACGAGACGAGCTTCAGCCCGACTATGCTCGCGACCAACGCCAACAGCAGCCCGACCCTCACTAGACTGACGGGCTCGGCGCCCGTGATCATCGCGTAGACGACGGTCAGCGAGGCCCCGATCCCCACCCACACGGCGTAGGCGGTGCCTGTCGGCAGGCTGCGCATCGCGTACGCCAAGCCGGCCATGCTGAGACCGCAGGCCACGAAGAACAACACGCTGGGACCGAGACGGCTCAGGCCCTCGGAGCGACCCAAGGCGGTCGCCCACACGGCTTCCAGCACTCCCGACACGACGAGGAGAGTCCAAGCAGCGGCCATGACGAACCTCCATGGCGACGTCTTGTCCTGACCGGGTACGTCGCGCTCGTCCGGGACCTGCTGACCCGCACTTGGGCAGCTCAGCGGTCGAGGTCGGATGCTAGCACAGGCACGCGCGAGCGCTCAGCAAGTTGCCCGACTGCGCTCCACGCCAGGTAGAGAGCCACCCCCACCGAGCCGACGAGATCGAACACGCGTCCCAGACCGGCGTCGCCGAAGACCCACACCGAGCCGAGCGCCGCCACGACGACGAGATCGACGAGGGTCTTGGCCCGGTAGAGCCGCGCCTGCGCTGTGACTATCGGCGAGGGAGACTGACGCTCGAAGCGCTCGTACCGCGCCCAGAACCAGCCGTTGGTCACGGCCCCGAGGATGGCGATGATCAACCCGACCAAGACGTTGCCGGTGGGGCTGGGACGAACCCAGCGCATGGCGGCCAGGGTCAGGATGGCCAGCGCCGACAGCGCCATCGCCACCGCGACGACGAGGCGCACCTGCCGCTCTAACCTCAGGCGCTCGTCGATCGCCACGCTTCGCGACCGACGGAACGACAACCACGAGACGAGCACGGCGACGAACTCGACGGTGCGCCTCACGAAGTCGGCGGCCTGAGTCGCCGAACGCCCGAGGAGCAGCGCTGCGAGCGTCGCGAACGGCGCCCAGGCGCTGAGGAGGACGGCGGCCCTCAACGTCCTCTCGCGCGCGCGGGATCCAGGGTCGAGCTCGCTCAGGCCCGACCAGCCACCCACTCGAGGAGCGTCAACACCGGGTAGAGAGCCGCGACCGTGGCGAGCGGCACCGAGATGGTGTCGGTTCCGGCCGGCGAGATCGCCTCGACGGCTGCTGAGAGCGGCGCCACCAGCATCCCGGCGA
>CAYMRL010000026.1:3378-8529 GCA_964392895.1 uncultured bacterium | reverse complement strand
TTCGCCCTGCTGACGCCGATCGCGCTGCTGCGCCGCCTGGGCCGCTCCGATGGCCTGGCCCTGCGCAAGCCCACCGGCAGCGTGTGGACCGTGCGCGACCACACCTACGTGGCCAAGGACCTGGAAACGCCCTGGTGAGGGCCTGAAGGGTCAGCCCTTCAGCTTCGGATTGTTCCGGTGCCGGTCGGCATCGCGGGCGGTCTTCGCCGCCATGCGCCGCTCCCACGCCGACCCCAGGTCCGTGCCGGTCTGGTTGGCCAGGCAGAGCACCACGAACAGCACATCGGCCAGTTCCTCGCCCAGGTCCTTCTCCCGGTTAAGGGCATCAGAACGAACCGTACAGATCCCCACTAACCCCCCAAAACCCCGGAAGCCCGCAACTGACGGGCACAAGCGGACGGGATAGGGTCGGCGACTGTGCAAAACGAACCGTACAAATGGCGCCACACTGGCGCCGTCTGACCGCTGATCACTTCAAAGGCGACCGCCTGCTGACCGCTGACACCGCCTTCGCACCCCTTTACACAGGGCTTAATCCGCCATTCAAGCCCGCCAGAACAGGGAGGCCGGCCTTCCAGCGACCAGGCCTCGCCAATTGGCGACAGCCGACGGCCGCTGACCGTCCATGGCTGCGGTGTGCAAAACGAACCGTACAAATACAGACCGCTTTTCATGGTCTGGGGATCCTCCTGGGGATCCTCTCTGGGGATCCTTGATCGTTGGATGTCTAACCTACCGAGGCGGGTGGCACCGATGACAGGGCTCGTAGCTGTTCCTAGCCTCGCTCAGGTTCATGGCGTAGCGGCTCTTCCTGAGGCTTGAACACCCGGAACGGTGGTAGTGATCGCCGGTCCGCGTGACATAGACGGTGACATCCTTCACCTCCTCCTTCTCTTCCTCCTTGGCGGGAAGAGAGCTCTCCGCCTTCGTCCGTGGCGCCTGTGGCGCCGGCTGGACCGAATGCCGTGCCCGCTCGGTCGTGGTGTCCTTGGATGCCGACTGGAAGGGAATGGACCGAGCTGCGGTGTCAATGCCCTCCGTGGGACCGGCCTTAGGAAGGGCGATCGCCGGTCGGTTCAGTTCAGGCTCCGGTTCTCGTTCGGGCTCAGCACTGCGCCGGGTGCTGAGCACCGCAGCCAGGATACCCAGGACCAACCACATGCTGCAACCCATGCCGACCCACTTCAGCCACCACCTCGGCTTTTGCTGTTGCTCCCCTTGCTGTTCCATCGCTCAAGGTCTACGCCCAAGCAACTCCGCGACGGCGCTTTCCAGGCGCAACAGCCGGTGAAAGACGCCGTGCGGTTGGTCATCCACATGCTCCCTCACGAGCCCCAGAACGTCATAGATCACCGGGACCTCATCCGCGCCTAGGTGGTAGGGCTTGTGCTTAGGGTTGTCGCTCTCGCATAGGAAGGTGTCGCCGCCCAATGATCGGCGCAGGCGCTTAGTGACGACCCCGCTCTTGGTGACCACGACATGAATGCGCCCATCCCGCACCTGTTCCCGGTCATGCAACGCACGGATCACCAGCCAATCCCCCTCGTGGATGACGGGCTCCATGCTATCCCCCTCCACCTGGATGGCGAACAGGCCATTGCCCGTGTACCGTGGGCCGAAGAGCCGGATACGCGGCTGGCCGGCCCAATGCTCTTGGTGGCCGTGGTGCTTGAATAGACCAGCAGCGGCCTTCGTGTCCAGCACGATGATGTTGCCGTCAGATCCGTAGCGCTCCTGAGGCTCCGTTGCCAGCAGATGGCTCGGCGTATCTACTTTCCTCGACATCTGCCCCCGGAGCATGCTGCCCTCGGCAAGGAGCAGCCAGTCTGGGTTGATGTCAGGATACTGCTTCAGGATGGCGGCTACGGTGTCGCTGCGCAAGCCCTTGCCCTCGCTGAGGGCCTTATGTACCGTCGCCGGCTTAAGCCCAGTCTGCACCGCGAGCTTGTTGGCATTCAGGCCGCGCGAGGCCATGAACTCCTTGAGACGAGCAGTGATCGACATGGGGATGTTGAAAAAAGTTTCTCTACTTTTCTCTTGACAGACCTCTACTTAGGTTGATATTTGTCCCCGGAATGAGTGACAAAGTACAAACATCCGGACATCAGCTATCGGCGGCCGCCAAGGCACTGGTTCTGCGCGAGCTGAAGAAGGGCGACCAGGCACGCATTGCGGAGATGGTCGGCACCACCCCGGACTACGTGAAAAAGGTGTTCCGCCAACGCGCCCGTACCGCCAACAGCGCACTGGCCAACAGGATCTGGCTGGCTGGCCATAGGATGGTGCGTCAGCGCCGTGAGATCACAAAGGAGCTGCGGCCATGCTGATCCGAGAAGGCGCCGTGCTCCTGGAATGGGCGGACCTGGTCAACGACCGTTGCCTGACAGTAGCCGCATACAAGCACGGTGTCGCCGACGGTCTGATCGTGGTCAGGCAGAAGGGTGGGCACAATCACCCCGCCCTCATCGAATGGTCCAGCCTGCCGGAGCGGTACAAGGAGCTGGTCCGCGCCCACATGGGCGGCGACCCCGAGCAGCTCGCCTTGGCGCAAGAGATGGAGCGCCACATGGAGTTGAGGGCCGATGACGAGCGCTACATCGACGAGTTCCGCGCCGGCAACGGCTACATGCTCACCGAGGAGCGCCGGCGCGGCCTGAAGCGCGCCGCCCGCGTGATGGCCTTCCTGGCCGAGCTGGCCGACATGCCAGCGGCACAGGCTCGCGCCCGATTCGGCCGACCCGTGATGGAGCTGAAGGCCAAGGTGCTGGACTACGTGAAGGCCAACAAGGTGCCTCTCCCCGGCAGCTTTGCCCGCCTGGAAGCCCGCAAGAGGGCCTACCTCCAGGCCAGGGCTACCGGGCTCCCCGGAGCCAGCGCCTTGGTGCACGGGGGCCACGGCAACGCCAACTGCAGCAAGGTGGTCGACCCCCTCCAGCAGGGCGTGTTGGAGATGCTGGCCAGCCAGCACCAAAACCTCAGCCTTCGCCAGCTGGCCACCCAGTACAACCTGCTGGCCAATTTCAGGGGCTGGCCCACGCTGACACCCAATACCATCAGGGCCTACCTGGGCAAGGGGTCGGTCAGCCGCACGGTCACCTTCTTCGCCAAGGGCGCATCCGCCTACCAGGAGAAGCATGGCATCGTAGTTCATCGCAGCCGGCCGACACGGCCGACCTACCTGTGGGTCCACGACGCCACCACCTACGAGCTCTACTACCAGCGACCGGCCGACCGGCAGAACAAGGCCGTGCAGTGGCTGCGGAAGCAGGTCTGCGTGGTGCTGGACCCGCACAGCTGGTATCCGGTCGGCTATGCGATCGGGGAGGTCGACAACGTGGAGCTCACTCGCGCAGCCGTGCGCTCAGCGGTGGCCCACATGCAGCAGCTCACCGGGCACTATGTCCTGCCCTACCAGGTGCAAAGCGACAGGCTTGGGCACAAGGAGCTGGGGACCTGGTACGAGGACATGGGCGTGACCTACACGCCGGCCAAGGCACGCAACAGCAGGGCCAAGGTGATCGAGCCCTACTTCAACCACCACCACCGCACCTACGTCCAGCCGTACTATCCGAACTGGGGCGGCCACAACGTGGACAGCCTGAAGCGCAACCAGCCCAACCCGGATGCCCTGGAGCGCCTCAAGCGCCACTTCCCGGACGAAGCTGGAGTGGTCGCACAGATCCATGAGGCATTCGCCCGCGAACGTGCGGACAAGGAAGCGGAATTCCTCGCCGGCCTGAACGGCATGGAGAGCGACACCCTGCGGGTGGTCGGGCGCTCCCGCTTCCTGGAGCTCTTCGGACAGCCCCACACCCACAGGAACGAGCTCACCAATCGAGGTCTGTGCCCCACGCTGCTCGGTGAGGAGCGCGTGTACAACCTCTTGGACCTGGCTTGGCAGGAGCACGTGGGCACCAGCTTTCAGGTGCTCTACGACCCCGACGACCTGAGCAGCGTGCTGGCCATCTCTCCGAGCGGAAAGCAGCGATACCTGCTGCCCGAGGTGGCCGCCATCCCTATGGCTTTGGCTGATCACACGCCAGTGACGCGAGCCGCCCTGGCCGCCGTGGAAGGCTTCAAGCGGGAGCTGGGCCAGGCTGCGCTGGACCGCCGCGAAAGCAGCGCCGAGCGAGCACGCCTCGTGGCAGCGCGCCTCTTGGACTTGGCCGTGGAGCCGGCGGCCACCACGCCGCCACCGGCGCACAGCCTGGCGCCGACGCCCGCCGAGGAGGTGGTTCAGCGGGCCTACGTCACCGTCGGCGGCAGCCACAAAGCCGCGCAGCGCAGAGCTCTCCTGCAGCGCATCGACCCAGAGAAGTGGGCCGAAGACCAACTCTGATCCCCATCACATCCCCATGACGAAGCCAACGCTCAGCACCGAACAGAAAGAGGGTATCGCCCGGCGCCTCCTGGAGGCCTACGCCGCGAGCGGGTTCCCGAGCCGTGCGAAGTATGCCACCAGCATCGGCATCACCAGCAGTGACTTCAGCAACATCGAGGGCGGCAAGTGGAAGCAGAAGGACCAGCTCATCGGCGTGCAGAAGTGGCTGCGCCTGGCCCACAAGGTGGGCTACCAGTTCAGCAGCACGCAGAAGTGGGTCACGGCGCCGACCTTCACCTACCGCGCCATCACCAGGCAGCTGGAGCTCTGCCAGGCGGAGGGCATGTGTGCCATCTTCTGCGACCACGCCGGCATCGGAAAGACCCATGCGGCCAAGGAGTACTGTGCCACGCATCCGAACGCCTTCTTCATCGCGGGCGGGGGCTCGCCACGCAAGGTGGGATTCGTGCGAGCCATGGCGCAGGCCGTGGGGCTCAACCCGGACAAGAGCACGGTCGAGGAGCTGATCGAGGACGTGGTCACCTACCTCAAGGCCCTCAACAACCCGGTGATCGTGGTCGATGAGGCTGGCGACCTCCACAACATGACCTACCTGCTGCTCAAGCGCCTGTACAATGAGCTGGAGTTCGCCTGCGGCATCTACCTGGTCGGCGCCAGCGGGCTGCGCAAGCGCATCGACGGCGCCATCAGGAACCACACGAACGGCTTTGAAGAGGTGTTCAGCCGCTTCGGTAGCCGGTACACCACCGTGCTGCCTACCGACCCGCACGAGTTGAAGGAGATGATGAGGGAGGAGGCCGTCCTGGTGG
>CAYMRL010000026.1:0-3368 GCA_964392895.1 uncultured bacterium | reverse complement strand
AAGGAGGCCCTGAACAGGGTTCTGAGCAGGGAGTTCGACCTCCGCACCATTCGCCGCGAGGTCATGAAACGCCGCATTGCCGCATGAAACCGCACAAGAACAGCTTCCTGCGCATGGCCGAGGAGAGCCGGCGCGAGATCATGGCCGCTACAGGCATGGACGAGCTGGGCTACTACCTGGCCGTGCTGGAAGGCGGGTGCCGATTCCTGGAGGCTCTCGTGCCAGACCGCCAGGGCCTCAGCCACGAGGTGGTGCGCCTCTACCGGGAGCACATCACCGCGCTCGGCTACTGGAGCTGGTGGGAGTATGCCTTCCGCTCCATGGAGATCGGCCTCGTCGGCCTCTGGAACAGCGAAGGCAGCGTGGTCCCATACCAGACGGAAGAATGGAAGAGGGCCAACTTCCTGGAGCACGTGCATGGCATGTGGCACAACCGCGTCACCCAACACCAGCTGGAGGTCTGGTTCAAGACCATCGAGCCCAAGCTGGCGATGTACCCCGATAAAGCCCAACCCCAACAACAACCCACCCATGCCCACTGAGAAGAAGCCCAGCGCGAAGGAGCTGTTCGCCCTGGCCCGCGAGCAGCGGAAGAAGGAGGAGGCCGAGCGCATCGAGCGCCGGCGCCAGTACGACACCCTGCGTGACAGCTACATCGATACCGTGTTCGGCAAGATGGCCGAATACAGCGAGCGGCTGCGCGAGTTCAAGGAGGAGAGCGTGCGGCTCGGCCTGGAGCTCCACGACAAGATGTACGAGGCCTACGGCCGCGACAAGCCCGAGGGCATCGACCACTACAGCCTGGTGAGCGCTGATGGCACGCGGAAGGTCACCATTGAGCGTCAGTGGCGATGCGAGTATGACGAGACGAGCACCGTGGCCATCGGCACCATCCGGCAGGTCCTCCGCGAGAAGTTCGAAGGTCGCAACAAGGGGATGTACGGCATCATCGACGGCATCCTGATGAAGAACAACAAGGGCGACTACGACGAGCGTCTGGTGGCCCGCCTGCGGAAGCACGAATCCGCCGTTGACGACGCCCGGTTCAGCGAGGCCCTGGACATCCTGGCCAAAGCCTACAAGCCCACGACCAGCCAGACCTACATCCGGGCGTATGCCAAGGACCCCACCACCGGCAAATGGCTGGACCTGCCGATGAACTGGAGCAGCATGTAAAGCGGGAGCAGGCGCGTGCGAGACACACCGCCGAGACCCTGGGGGGCACACGGTTAAGGCGCCCCCCGAACGATCGAGTGAGTGAACGGATAACTGCAGGCCCCGGCTTGATACGCGGGTTCGACCCCCGCCTCGATCACCCCCAACGACGACCCCATGAAGACGAAACACGAGGTGTACGCAGAGCACCTGGAAGACCTCAAGGGCAGGCCGCTCATCGGCCGGCACACCCTGGGTGACCTCACCCTGGAGGTCACGCACCACACCTGGCAGGTGACGGATATCCACGGGAACACCTGGTCCGGGCGGGCCAGGACCGGTCAGCGCATGCGGGATGCCATCGCTCGCGCGGTGCGCCAATGGGTCAAGAAAAACCCCCAGTGACCATGGCGCTTCACGAGTTCGACCTCGATCGCGTCAAGTCCGACATCGTGCAGGTGAAGGAGCTCATTGCCCGCTACCAGGCACTGCTGGACGCTGACCCACAGGGCCCGCAGGCCGACACCTACCGTGATAAGCTCATCGAGCTCCGCCAGGAGCTCGCCCTGCTCAACTCGTACCTGGCCTGACCATGTCCGACCTGTTCACCCCGGCCGAAGAGCTCGATCGCCAGCAGGCGATCAGGGACTTCCTACGGGAGTTCAGGAAGCTCCTACGCACGGCACGGACCAGGGTCGAGAAGCGCGAGCTGAAACGCGCCATTCGCAGCTACGAGGCCCAACTGGACCCCCCCAAACCCTGCAGGGCGCGATGAAGCTGGTGCCGAACACCTACCTCATCATGCTGCGCGGGCGGTGCGTCGGCACGGTGGCCTACCAGCACGGCATGCTGCTCACCCTCACGCTCAGCACGGGCGTGCCCGACGACGTGCTGGAGGTGCTGGCCCAGCTCCCTGGGCGAGAGGTCAACCTGCACCGCACTGCCTCGCCACTCTCCTTCGCCGACGTCTGCAACATCTCGCCCGCATGAGCAGCTACACCCACTTCTTCAGCCTGTTCGGCCGCGCACGCCGCGTCGGTGCTTTGCGCCACGACGACCATCACGAGCTGGTTCAGGACTGGAGCGGCGGCACCCGAAAGGGCCTTCGTGAGCTCACCGCCGCAGAGCTGCGCGACCTGGAGATCTACATCCAGGAGCTCATGGACCCGGCCGCCGCCGCCGCACAGCGCCAGCGCCGCAAGATCATCGGCATTCTGGCCGGCCGTGGGTGTGTCACCGCGCAGGGGCGGCCGGACATGCAGCGCATCCACGCCTGGGTCACCAAGTACGGCTACCTGCACAAGCCTCTCAACCACTACAGCAACGCGGAGCTGCCGCGCTTGGTCGCTCAGGCCGAGCGCGTCATGCACACCGACCTCAAGGCCTCCTCTCATGCGTGATGTGCGCTTCACCCTGGACCACCACCAGCTCGGGCTGGTGATCAAGGTCATCGACCTCTACCAGCAGGGGCCCCATGTGGGCGAGGTCGGCAACCTGCTGCACAGCATCCTGTGCCAGCTCGTGATCCGCCTGCGTCGCAGGCACATTGAGCAGCGGTTGGAGTATCGCCTGATGCTGCCCGTGTACCAGGCGATCGCGCTGCGCCGCATGGTGCTCGCCGGCATGGAGCTCTTCGACGAGCCCCTGGCCCGCACCGAGATGCAACGCCTCATCGGCGAGCTCGACCCGAAGATGGTGCAGTATGTCAGCGTGCATGCACCGCACACCCACAACTGATCGATCCCCAAACCCCCATACCCATGCATCACTACCTGAGCAAGCCCGACTGGCTGGAGGAGCTCCAGCTAGACCTCCTGAAACGCGGATGCACCGCGCTGGTCGCTTCACGCATCACCATGGAATACGTCGAAGAGGACTGGCTCCGTGGCCGCGAAACCGAGGATGTGGCCGACGACATCGTGGCCGGCAAGCACCCTCGCTTCCAGCCGGACCAGCAGCCCGCTTAACGCCCCCGACCCCATGAAGATCACCCTGCGGAACACGACCAAGCTGGTCATGCTGGACGGCATCCCCGCCCGCATCTGGGAAGGCCACACCGAAAGTGGTATCCCGGTCCACTGCTTCATCACCCGTATCGCTGCGCCCAACGAGGCGGACCACAGGCAGTTCGAGGCCGAGCTCCAGGAGGTGGCCCCGCCCAGTGCCGACGTGGCCGCATACCCCAGCGCCCTCAACATCTGAGCCTATGCGAC
>CAYMRL010000025.1:0-8832 GCA_964392895.1 uncultured bacterium | reverse complement strand
GCCGGCCATGGCCGGGACGACGCAGTGGTACTACCTGATCGGCAGCATCGGCATGGTCACGCTGCTGCTCGGCGCGATCTTCGCCTGCTTCCAGCGCGACCTCAAGGGTCTGCTGGCCTACTCGACGATCAGCCACCTAGGTCTGATGACGCTACTCGTCGGCCTCAGCACGCCCCTGGCTCTCGTCGCCGCCGTCTTCCACGCTCTCAACCACGCGACGTTCAAGGCGTCGCTGTTCATGGCGGCCGGGATCATCGACCACGAGACCGGCACTCGCGACCTCAGGCGCCTCAGCGGGCTCTACAAGTACATGCCGATAACCGGCACGCTGGCGATAGTCGCCGCCGCCGCCATGGCGGGCGTGCCGCTGCTCAACGGCTTCCTCTCCAAGGAGATGTTCCTGGCCGAGGCGCTGGAGGCTCACACCGGCTCCCCGCTCGACCGCGCCCTGCCCTACCTCGCCACCCTCGCCAGCCTGTTCAGCGTGCTCTACTCGGTGCGCTTCATCCACCAGACGTTCTTCGGACCCAAGCCGACCGACCTGCCCAAGCAACCTCACGAACCGCCGAACTGGATGCGCTTCCCCGTCGAGTTCCTCGTGCTCGTCTGCCTCGTCGTTGGCGTCATCCCGGCGATAACGATAGGTCCGTTCCTCAGCAGTGCCGTCACCGCCGTCCTCGGCGACCTGACGCCTGACTACAGCCTCAAGGTGTGGCACGGCTTCAACGCGCCGCTGATGCTGAGCATCATCGCGCTCGTAGGCGGCGTCATCGCCTACCTGCTGGCACGGCCCTACCTCGAGCGCAACGCCGGCGACGGCCCGCCCTGGGGCGGCCGCCTGCGCGCTCGCAAGGTCTTCGACAACGCCATGGGGGCGATCTTCAGTGGCGCCGAGTGGCTCAGTGGACTGATGGGCACCAAGCGGCTGCAGCCGCAGCTGCGCCTGATGCTGCTGACCGCGCTGGGCGTCGCGACGCTGCCGTTGATCCTGTTCGGTCTCAGCTTCGGCGGCCAGACCGGCACGCCGGTCGACGCAATGTTCGTGATCATCTGGCTGGTGGCGGGAGCCTGCGCGCTGGGCTCCGCCGTCCTCGCCAAGTACCACCGTCTCGCCGCACTCATCCTCATGGGCGGCACGGGGCTGATCACGTGTCTGACGTTCGTGTGGCTGTCGGCGCCCGACCTGGCGCTGACGCAGCTCGTCGTCGAGATCACGACCACCGTGCTACTACTGCTCGGCCTGCGCTGGCTACCGAAGCGGACGCCGCAGGTCGAGACAGGCATGCAGCTCGTCAGGGCGCGGGCGCGCCGCGGCGCCGACCTGCTGACGGCCATCGTCGTCGGTGGCGGCGTGGCGGCGCTCGCGTACGCCGTCATGACGCGCCCGCTGCCCGACTCGATCTCCGAGTTCTTCGTCGAGAGCTCCTACCTGCTGGCCGGCGGCAGGAACGTCGTCAACGTCATAATCGTCGACTTCCGCGGCTTCGACACCCTGGGCGAGATCACGGTGCTCGGCATCGTCGCGCTGACCATATTCGCGCTGCTACGCCGTTTCAGACCCGCCCAGGACAGCGTCGGCGCGACCTCGCAGCAGCGCAGACAAGCTCGCGACGACCGCGAGGACGAGAACCGCGAGGAGGGCGACACGGCCGAGAGCTACCTCCTGATCCCGCGCGTGATCATGCACTGGCTCTTCCCCGTCATCGCGGCGTTCGCCGTGTTCTTGTTCCTGCGCGGTCACGACCTGCCGGGTGGAGGCTTCGCCGGTGGCGTGGTCCTCGCCATCGGGTTCATCCTCCAGTACATGGCGGCGGGCACGCGTTGGGTGGAGGCACGGCTGCGCATCCTTCCGGTGCGCTGGATCGGCCTAGGGCTGCTCACCGCCGCGCTCACCGGCGCCGGGGCGTGGCTCTTCGGCTACCCGTTCCTGACCTCGCACCACGAGTACCTCGAGCTGCCGGTCGTCGGTCGCGTTCCTTTCGCCACGGCCACGATCTTCGACATCGGGGTGTTCGTGCTCGTGGTCGGTGCCACGGTGCTGATGCTCATAGCCATAGGCCACCAGTCGATCCGCTCGGCGCGCGCGCCGACGCCACCGACCGAGGCGACCGAGGACAGCGACGAGGCGGTCACATGACCATCGAGATGGTGCTCACCCTCGCCATCGGCGTCACCGCCGCCGCCGGCGTCTGGCTGCTCCTGCGCCCGCGCACCTTCCAGGTGGTGCTGGGCCTGGCGTTCCTCTCCTACGCCACCAACCTGTTCATCGTCTCGATCGGGCGCCTGCGCGTCGGCGGCGAGGTGTTCGTCACCAGCGGCGCCACCCCCAACCCCGCCGATCTCGCCGACCCGCTGCCGCAAGCGCTGGTACTCACAGCGATAGTGATCGGGTTCGCCATGACGGCGCTGATACTGGTGGTGCTGTTGGCGGCACGCGGCTATACGGGCACCGACCACGTCGACGGAGAGGAGGCGCCAGGATGAGCGGCTGGCAGCAGCACCTGATGGTCGCGCCGATCATCCTCCCGCTGGTGGCGGCGGCGGTGATGCTCGTCGCCGACGAGAGCAGCCGCCGCTTCAAGGTGATCCTCTCGGTGATCACCACCTACGCGCTGCTCGCGATCGCGGGGTACCTGCTCTACCTGTCGAGCGCGACAGGCGCAGCAGGCGAGGCGTTCGTCGGCGTCTACAAGCTCGGCAACTGGGAGGCGCCCTTCGGCATCGTCCTGGTACTGGACCGGCTCTCTGCGGTCTTGCTGCTGCTGACCGCGGTGCTGGGCGTGACCTCCCTGACCTTCGCGCTGTCGCACTGGAGCCAGGCAGGGCCCCGTTTCTACGCCGTGTTCCTGCTGCAGCTCATGGGGCTCAACGGCGCCTTCCTCGCCGGCGACCTGTTCAACCTGTTCGTGTTCTTCGAAGTGCTGCTCGCCGCCTCCTACGCTCTGGCGCTGCACGGCTCCGGGCGTAAGAGGGTCCAGGCCGGCTTGCACTACATCGTCATCAACGTCACCTCGTCGACGCTGTTCCTCATCGGCACCGCGATGATCTACGGCGTCACCGGCACGCTGAACCTCGCCGACCTGGCTCTGCGCTTCCCGACCCTGCAACCGGCAGAGTACGGGTTGTTCCAGGCCGGCGCGGCGATTCTCGGGGTCGCGTTCCTCACCAAGGCCGCGATGTGGCCGCTCAGCTTCTGGTTGCCCGCCCTGTACTCGGTGGCGGCGGCGCCGGTCGCGGCGACCTTCGTGGTGCTCAGCAAGGTCGGCGTCTACGTCGTGCTGCGCTTCAACACCCTCGTCTTCGGGAGCGCCAACGTCGGACTAGCCGGGTTCGGTCAGGAGTGGCTCCTCTACGGCGGACTCGTGACGATCCTGTTCGGAGCCGTCGGGGTGCTGGCCGCCAAGACCTTGCCGCGCCTGGCCTCGTTCAGCGTGCTGATCTCGTCTGGGACGCTCCTCGCCTCGCTCGGCACCAGCCAGCCTGCCGTCATCAGCGGCGCGCTCTACTACCTGCTCGTCTCCACGCTCGCCGTCAGCGCGATGTACCTGCTCTCCGAGCTGTGCCGTCGCGGCAGCGTCAGAGAGGCCGTCTCGGAACCGGTCTTCTCGGACGAGCAGAGCCTCAGCGTCGGGGACGAGTTCGAAGGGCACGAGGTCGGCATCGTGCTGCCCGCCACCGTGACGCTGCTCGGCTCGCTGTTCCTCGGCACGACCCTGGTCCTCTCCGGCATGCCGCCGCTATCGGGCTTCCTGGCCAAGTTCACGATCATGTGGGGCGTGCTCAAGGACCAGCCCGTCGTGCCGCCTGGACATTGGGCGTTCATCGCCGTGCTGATCGCTTCCGGCCTGTTCACGCTCATCGCGCTGATCCGCGTGGGCATCGAGGTCTTCTGGACCCATGAGGACCGCACCTTCCCAGACGTGCGCCTCGTCGAGGTGCTGCCGATAGTCGGCCTGTTGGGCCTGTGCGTCGCGCTGACGGTCTTCGGCGGCGGCGCCATGCGCTACTTCGACGCGACTGCCGACTACCTGACGCGTCCTGGTGTCTACACCAGGGCCGTGGTATCCGCCGAGCCGCCGCCGATCCCCGAGGCGTTCCTGCCCGCCGGCACCAACGGTCAGGAGGCAGGCGAGTGAGCAAGCTGAGCCGCGGCGACGGGGGTAGCGACCGGAGCACCGGACCGGGGCTGCTCAGGCGCGTGTTCCCGTTCTTCAGCTACAGCCTGGTCATCCTCGCGGTCTGGCTGCTGCTGCAAGGCTCCCTCGCGCCGTTGGACCTGCTCATCGGGACCGTGTTGGCCGTGCTCCTGCCTCAACTGATGGTCAGGCTCGCCCCCGAGCCACTCGTGTTCGGCAACCCACGCGCTCTGCTGAACCTCTCGGTGAGGGTGCTGATCGACATCGGCCGCTCGAACATCGCGATCACCGCCATCGTGTTGGGGCTGCGCAAGGGCGAGCGCGTCTCCGGGTTCGTCGAGGTACCGCTCGACCTGACCGACCGCAACGGCCTGGCCGCTCTCGCCGGCATCCTCACGGCCACGCCGGGGACGTCGTGGATCGACTACGACCGCAAGCGCTCGGTGCTGACGCTCCATGTGCTCGACCTGTACGACCGCGAGCAGTGGATCGCCACCATCAAGAGCCGCTACGAGCGCTACCTGCTGGAGATCTTCAGATGAGCCAGGCGGTCTTGTTCTGGTGCCTGACGGCCGGTCAGGTCATGCTGGCCCTGGCCTTGGCGCTGGCCGCCTTCCGTCTGTTCCGCGGACCGCGCGCCCAGGACCGGGTGCTGAGCCTCGACGCGATGTACACGATCGCGATGCTGCTCTTCATCACCATCGGCATCCGCGCCGGGAGCGCCGTCTACTTCGAGGTGGCGGTCGCGATAGCGCTGCTCGGCTTCACTGCCAGCGTGGCGCTGGCCAAGTTCCTCATGCGAGGCGAGGTGATCGAATGAACGCAGTGCCTGAGCTGCCCCTGTGGGCGGCGCTGGTGGTCGGCCTCTGTGTGCTCACGGGCGCAACCTTCACGCTCATCGGCACCATCGGTCTGGTGCGCCTCCGGTCGTTCTTCGAGCGCATGCACCCGCCGACACTCGGCAGCACGTTCGGAGCCGGCTTCATCCTGATAGGCTCGGTGGTGACGCTGTGGATCGTCGAGGATCGACCGATGCTTCACCAGTTCATCCTGCTGGTGTTCGTGACGGTGACGACGCCGGTGACGCTGATGTCGTTGGGGCGCGCGGCGCTGTTTCGGAAGGTCAGTGGGGAGTAGGGACGCGCTTGAAGCGCGCCTGACCACGGCGCTGCTCTAGGATACAGTAGTATCGATGTATGAAGACAATCACTATCAATGTATCCGATCCCGTCTACGCGGAGTTCCGACGCGCTGCCAGGGCGATGGGCCGCCCCACTTCGGAGCTGATACGTGAGGCGATGGAGGACTACAGCCAGTCGAGGCTCAAGCCCCGCAACCACCTCCGCCACTTCGAGCCTTTGAGTGTCGGTCGCGTCCTCCACGACTTGTCACAGGAAGACGACTTGCTCGAAGAGATGCTTGAGGACGGGTCATGATCGGCCTCGATACCAGCTTTCTCGTCGCGGTCACCCTCCGTGACCATCCAGCGCATGGCGAGGCCTGGCATCTCTTCGAATCAGAGATCCAGGGTAGGGACGGATCGGTCGCTCTCACGCCGCAGGTGCTAGACGAGTACTTGCATGTCGCCACCGACCCGAGGAGGTTCGAGCGCCCGCTCACCATGGGCGACGCGCTTTCGGTCGCCGATCGTTGGTGGAACGCCGGTGAATGCCGGCAGGTGACGACAGACTCCAGAGCAGTGTCAATCTTCTTGGACTGGATGTCAGCCTATCGCCTCGACAGGAGGCGAATACTCGACACCATGTTGGCCGCAAGCTACCGCGCCGCCGACGTGACTCGAATCGCCACCACCAACTGGCGCGACTTCGAGGTGTTCGAGAGCTTCGAGTTCGTGCGGATCGGCGCGCACGGCTGAGCAACCACACTCAGGGCATCGCAAAGATCCGGGCCGCTCCCTCGACGAACAACCGTTGGGGGAGCGGCCCGGATCTAGGCCAGCTACCTAACTGAACTACAAGGCGTTCCTAGTACCGAACGCTCAACGTCCCACCCACCACGCCAGTGGAATCGACGGCCACACCGCCACCTGCGAAGTCGCCGCTGGCCACCTCAGAGGTACCGCTGACGACGCGCGCCCTGAACTCGATGTCCGTCGGCTGTGGCGCCGGGCTACAGGAGCTGACCAGGGTCACGACCAACCCGAAAGCCAGCAGCGCGGCCAACTTCCTGCCGCGGCGAGCCAACCACCAGCCCGGCAGCAACAGCGCCAGGCCGGCCGCGACCACCGGGAAGGCGGTGCTCGTGAGGGAGCTCTTGAGGTCGTAGGCGAGCACGAACCCGACCGGAACGCCGGCATCGACCGTGATCCCGCTCAGGTCCAAGGTAGCGGTGCCGTCGCCCGCCGCCGCGGCCGAGGCCAGTGGGCTGCCAGGGGTGTCGGCTACGCCGTCGAAGTTCGCGTCGAGGTACAGCTTGACGTTGGCGACCGGGCTCTCCTCGATCGGCGTCATGCCGTCCGGAGCGACGGTCATGACTTCGAGAGAGGTCAGCTCCAGACCCGGCGCGACCATCGTATCGGCGTAGAAGGCGAGCACAGGCACGTCGACGTCGCCGCTGCTGACCTCGGGTACGGGGATATCCTCTTGCACCAGCTCGAGGGCGGCGTCCCAGCCGCGGACGACGAAGGGCAGGCCCTGTGCAGCGCTGTTGCCGGTGTCCACGGCCTGACCCCATGCCGCGCTGCCACTGAGGTACTGCATGGCGTTACCAGTGACGGTCTCGCCCAGGATCGTCACGGGCACGAACCATGGGCCGCTCGCCAAGCTGCCCGCCGCCTGCATGTCGAACCAGTAGGTCCCGGGTGGCAGGTAGACATCGATCGCGTCTGCCGCGGTGATCATCAGGGGGCGCTGGGTGTTGGTCAGGTCCGTATCGAGGGTCCGGTAGGCGCCACCGAACTGCGAGCTGAGCAAAGAATCGCTGACACCGTCACCGTAGATTACGCTGCTCCCCACATCGCCCGGGGGACCGTCCCAGATACGGAAGTTGACCGCTGTGATCGTGGAATCCAAGCCAGAGTTGGTCTGGTACGGGAAGATCACGAACGAATCGAGCTGCCAACCGCTTGACGTGGTCACCTCGAAGTCGTCGGCCATGCGGTTGTCGACCGTGTCGGTCACCTGCCCCCCGAAGCCGAAGGTGGACATTCCCAAGGCCTGCTGCAACACGCTCACGTCGGCCCCATCGGCACCCTCGCCCACGTGCGTGATCACAGGACCGTTGTCGTACAGAACGACCTGAGCCACCCCCACGGCACAGAGAGCGAGCAGTGCAAGGGTGACGAGGAGGCGCGACGAGAGCGAGGAATCGGGTAGGCGCCCGCGGGCAAGTGGTGGCGTTGGCATGCCCCATATTCGGCATCACACAGTTCTCATGAAGTTAACTTCCTTTCACCGCTCCCTCGGAGCACTAGGGCGTCTCGCTGCCGGCAACCTGCGTTGCAGTGACAGCCGACCAGGTCGGCGAGGACGTTTGGCCGTTGGGATCACGGCGGTCAGTCGCTACTCTGCGGTCGGAGGTAGTCATGAGACTCGCTGGTAAGGTCGCGGTCGTAACCGGTGCAGGGTCCGGGATGGGACGCGCAACCGCGCTGCTGTTCGCCAAGGAGGGCGCGACGGTCGTCGGCAGCGACATCGATGCCGGGCGCATCGCGGCAGTCACCGCCGAGGTCAATGCCGCCGTGGCAGCGACTAGGGCAGCAACCGGGGCGGCAGCCGGCTCCGGCGGCAAGATGATCGGCGTGGCCGGCAACATCGCCAAGCGCGACGAGGCCGAGGCGCTGATCCGGCGCGCGGTAGAAGAGTTCGGCCGGCTCGACGTGCTGGTGAACAACGCCGGGATCATGGACCTGATGGAGGGTGTCGCCAACTTCAAGGACGAGACCTTCGAGCGCGTGTTCGGCGTAAACGTCTACGGTCCCTTCGTGACTTCGCGCGCCGCGGTAAGGCACATGAAGGAGCGCGGCGAGGGCGCGATCGTCAACGTCGCCTCGGTGGCCGGCGTGACAGGCGCATCGGCCGGCGCGGTCTACACGGCGTCCAAGCATGCCCTCGTCGGCCTGTCGCGCAACACCGCCTACGCGTACGCGCCGTTCGGCATCCGCTGCAACACGCTGATCGTCGGCGGTGTCGAGACCAACATCATGGCCGGTGCCGATCCCGCCAAGTTCGACCACGAAGCGTTGGCGCAGTACGGCAAGTGGCACGCTGCCAACCCTCGCACGCTGCAGCCCGACGAGGTGGCTAGGCTCTCGCTGTTCCTCGCCTCGGACGAGGCCAGCGGCATCAGTGGCGCCGAGGTGGCCGTCGACGCCGGCTGGACGGCAGCGGGCGGTTGAGCGGACCTGGGCTCAGGCCTAGGGCGCGGTCCTAGGCTCTGGCCTGTGCTCAGGCCCCGGCTCTGACCGCTAGCGGTACCGGCACGGCGCGGGTCGCGGCCCTCACCTCGGCTCCCAGCAGCGCGGCCGCGACAGCTTCGACGGTGGCAGGGTGCGACCCGAATGAGACCAGCGCGGGACCGCGCACCTGATTGACGCTGTAGGGGTTCCAGAGGGCGACATGAGCGAACGGCAACCGCACGGTGCTCGCTAGTGCCGCCACAGCGCGCGCGACCTCGGCCTCCGCGCCGGCCAACTTGAGGCGCGTGGTCGAGACGAACAGGACCGCCGCGGCGTTCG
>CAYMRL010000024.1:0-9489 GCA_964392895.1 uncultured bacterium | reverse complement strand
GCAGTGACGACCTGCGGGGCTGGTGAGTCGTGCTCGAGATCCGCGTCGACTCGGAAATGGACGGCATCTTCGGCGTCCTGGCTCGCCTTGAGCAGCCGCGCCTTGCGGCGGCACTGAAGAACGTCGGCGAGTTCGGCCTCGGCCAGGTCCGCGAGGCGTTCCAGAAGAGCGAGGACCCCTACGGTGAGAAGTGGAAGCCGCTCGCCGAATCGACCCTCGCGTCTTACGTGGGCGCGAAGGTCGCAGGCAAGACGCGCCGCCGGCGCAGCAGCTACGGCACGCGGCCGCTCATCAGGACCAGCGCGCTGGTAAACAGCGCCAACTACCGCCTGGTGCAGAGCGAGACGGCGGTCTCGATCGGCGTCAGCCAGCGCCACGGCGTCTACCACCAGGGCGACCCGAAGAAGCCAGACAAGAAGAAGGTTCCGCGCCGCATGTTCCTGCCGACCGGATCTCGCGGCCTGCCGGAGGCGTGGCGAACGGGTGTCACCGGGACGATCGAGAGCTATCTCGACGTCAGTGGAGGTGCGCCGTGATCCTCGCAGCGGCTGATGCGATCAAGGCGGTCGCCGCCGAGCTGGACGGAATCGCCGTCGAGAACGGCAAGCCGCAGGTGTTCGTTGGGATCCAGGACGCGCTGCCCTCGACGCCAGCGGTCGAGGTGATCCCGTCATCGATGCAGCTGAGCACCTTCGCTGCTGGCGCCCATCAGCAGCTGGTCACGGGCGTGTTCTTCGTCGGCTTCGCGGTCGCGGTCACGAAGAACCTCGAGGCGGATGAGCGCACCCTGCTGCCGATCGTCGAGGCGTTCGTGGACGAGCTGCGCGACCCGGCGTTCGACAGGACCCTGGGCGGCGTGGTCGAGGACGTCAGGGCGGTCGGGATCGAGTTCGACATCGTGGTCCGCAACAACCGGAGCTACCGAGCCGCACTGGTGGAGCTGGTGCTCGGCGACGACCTGGAGGGATGAATGGCACACATGGTGAAGGTCAGGTACGCGCCGAAGGCAGGCGCGGGCTTCGTGTACCCGGGATTGAGGCGCGCTCAGGTGCTCGAAGTGAGCGCCGAGGAAGCCAAGGGCTTGGTGGCTGGCGGCTCCTTCGAGTTGCTCGAGCAGCTCGAGGATTCGGCGCTGGTGGATGGCAAGGCGCCTAAGGGCGGCGCGAGAGGGAAGGTGAACGCCGATGGCTAGCGGTCGTGGCGGGAGTATCGGGATCGGCAAGGAGACGACGTTCGGGACGGCGGTCGCGCCGACGGCGTTCTTCAACGGCACAGAGTCGATCACCGAGGAGCGCGGGCGCCTCCGGGAGAGCATCAACTTCGGAACGCGCTCGAGACAGCCGGCTGACGCTGGTCGCCTGCGCATCCGAGGAGCGATCTCCGGTATCCACGCTCGCCCGGGGAACCTAGGGCATCTGCTGAGGGCCGCGCTGGGTGCGCCTGACACGACTGGGGCGGGCCCGTACGTGCACACCTTCGAGCCAGCGCTGACGAAGTTCAGTGAGGCGGCGGCGTTGCCGCCGTACTCGGTGACGGTGAAGCGCAACCCCACCGGAGCCATCATCCACCGTTACGACGGTGGCCAGTTGAGCCAGTTGACGCTGCGGCAGCCGGCCGACGAAGCGCTGGTGGTCGACACAGACTGGATCTTCAAGGGCGTCACGCCCGACGTGTCGGATACGACGCTGGCGCTCGAGACGGCGGGCCGGTTCAGGTTCCACCACCTGGCTATCACCAGGGGCGGCGCCAGCGTGACCAACGTCGAGTCGGTAACGATCGGCATCAACAACGCGATCGACCCCGGCGAGACGCTCAACGCCACGAACACCATCTCGGTGACCGACTTCGGGGATAGCGTGATCACGGTCGACATGACCATGCAGTTCGCGGGTGACGCGGACTACGAGGACTTCGTCGCCAACACCACGCGCGCGTGGGTGTTCACGTGGACCAACGGCGCGAACGTCCTGAAGATCACGGTGCCGAGGCTGAACATCGAGAGCTGGTCGGCTCCGATCAGCGCTCCGGGTCGCATGACGGTGTCGTGCCGTGGCGTCGCTGAGTACGACGTGACCGCCACCAACGAGATCGAAGTCGAGCTCACCAACGCGACCGAGAGCTACTAGGGAGAAGCATGAGCAAGCTGGAACTGTTGCGGCGCCAGGCCACCCGCCTGGTGCCGCTCAAGCACACCACCCAGGCGGCTATCGACGCCGGTGACGTAGAGGCCGGCGTGGAGCTCGTCGTGCGGATCCGCCGCGTTCTCAGCAAGGAGCTGGCGGTGGCTGTCGGTGCTGTGCCAAACATGTTCGGGCTGTCTCGAGCGCAGCTGCTCGGTGAGACGCGCGAGGAGATGCAGGAGCGCCTGGTTGCTCAGGTGCTCGAGGATCCCGAGACCGCGATGGCGGCCCGCGAGCAGGACCTGCGCCTCACTCGCGCAGTAGCGGCGCTAGCAGTCACCGCGATCGGCACGGCCGAAGAGCTCGAGGAGATCCGCTTCTCTCCCGAAGCTGACTCGGACACGTCGGTCGACCTGTTGGGGCTCGACCTGGAGAGCGTGTTCAACGCGGCGATGGCCTTCAGCACCACTACTCGGCGCGTAGGGGGCGCCGAGAAGACTGAAGCGTTTCCTGAACAGCCCGCAGGCGATCCTGATCAGCCGAGCGGCGGCTTACTACGGGATGACACCGACGGCGTTCCTGAACAGGCCGCTAGCTGACGTCGCGTTCGACATCGAGTGCTTCCTAGCCGATAAGGAAGCCGAAGCCAAGCAGTTGGAAGAAGCCCGCGCCCAACCAGGGAGCGGGCGTTTTCGTTGACCCACGTCTGGGTGGTGGGCGTGAAGGCGGGTGAGGGTAGTGGCGAATCGCAACGTCGTCGACATACTCATCCGCGCGCGGGACGAGGCTAGCCGAGTCCTAGACGAGGCCAAGCGCGAGATCGAGCAGTTCGAGCGCACCTCAACCACAGCTGGCACTAACGCCTCGAGCGCCCTAAAGCAGATCGAGGACCGCGCAACCTCGTTAGGCAGCAGCCTCAAGGGCTTCGGGATCGTCTGGTCGGCTGCTATCACCGCGCCGCTTACCGCTCTCGGCGCGGTCGGTCTGCGTTCGACCATGCAGCTTGAGACGTTCCAGAAGTCGCTGAACGTCTTGGTCGGTGACGCCGAGAAGGCCAAAGAAGTCTTCGACCGGCTCTACGAATTCGACACCGAGACGACCTTCTCGTGGCCCTCGCTCTCCAAGGCCACGACCCTGTTGGCAGCGTTCAACGTCGAGGCAGAGGAGATCGTCCCGACGCTCGGGCGGCTGGGAGACATCAGCGCCGGCGTCAACATGAACATCGACGAACTGGCCGAAATTTTCGGTAAGGCCAAGGTCCAGGGACGCCTCTTCATGGAGGACGTCAACCAGCTGACCGGCCGCGGCATTCCCGTCATCCAGGAGTTCGCCAAGCAGTTCGACGTCACCGAGGACGCGGTCAGGCAGCTCGTCTCCAGCGGCCAGGTGAACTTCCAGCACCTTGAGCGCGCCATCGTCTCGCTGACCAGCGAGGGTGGCCGCTTCCACAACCTGATGCAAGAGCAGGGCGACACGACCGCCGGTCGCCTCCTCCAGCTCCGCAAGGAGTTCGAGCAGGTCACTGACCTCGTCGGTTCCGCCATGATCCCGATGGTCGACGACCTGATCGGTCGCGCGCGGGAGCTGGTCGCCTGGTTCGTCGACCTCGACGAAAGCCAGCAGCAGCAGATCGTCAACATCGGCCTGATGGTCGCGGCTATCGGGCCGCTCGCCGTCGGGCTCGGTTCCGTCGCTACCGCCGTTGGGAAGGTCGCCGCCGCGATGCGACTGCTCGCCGGACCTGGCGGAGCGATCGCGCTCGGCGTCACTGCCGTCGTGGCGTTGGTCGTCGCGATGGCTGGCCACGAAGGCCGACGCAAGGACAGCTTGGTCGCCGCGATGGAAGACACCGCTGCCGCCGCCGCCCTGATCGAGGACCCTATCGCGCGCGTCGGAACCTCGTTCGACACGCTCGCGGGGCAGCTGACGGGTCGAGCCCTTGAGGCGTTCGCCTCCATCCGCAGCGAGCTCGCGGCCCTCGTTGCCGAATCGTCCAACGCTGCAGAGGCGCTGCTGAAGATCCAGCTGGGGACACAACTCACCAGCCTCTTCGGGACGACCTTCGGCAACCTGAACGTCCGCGCAGCCCTGAACGCCGCCGGCGCCAGCATGTACGGCGACAGCCGAATCCAAGGTGCAGAGCAGCAGGTCACAGCCCTGCTGCAACGCGGCCAGTTCGACGAGGCAGTGCAGTTCCTCGACACGGTCATCACCGTGCTCGAGTCAGGCGGTCACATCGCCTCGAACGCACTCGCGGAGGTCAACGAGTTCCGGCAGCAGGTGCAGAACGCACGCGAACTCGCACGGACGGCGTTCCAGCCGACCCCAACCCCAACCCCGCGAGTGCCTCTGGTCTACACGCCAACCAACGCAACGGGCGGCTCCGGCGGCGCGGGTGGAGTCCAGACCACGGTGCCAACCGGCACCGACTCCAACCCGGTTGTTGTCACCGTCAAAAGCAACACCGGGTACGGGCTGCCCTACGCGGCTCAGGTCGGAGCGGTCGCCGGGCAGGCGCACCTGATCAGTTCGGACACGGCGGCTGCGCAGGCGATCGCTGCTGCCGCGGAACGCGACGAGCGTATCGCCGGCTGGTTGGCGTTGATGGACGTGAACGCCGCGAACCAGTCGGAAGCCGTGCGGATCATGCTCGATACGGAGCAGGCTCGACGCGAGGCTGCCGAGCGCGAGGCCGAAGCTCAACGGCGCGAGGTCGACGCGGCCACCGCACAGTGGGGCGAGCTGCAGCGCCAGGCGATCGCGTCCGCTGCGGCCTTGGTTGCGGACATCCCGACCGCAGCGGAGCGTCGCGAGGAGCTGTTCGCTCAGGCGCTCGAGCGATGGGCCGACTCGGGCACGTTCTCGCCGGGCGCGACGGTCTCCGGGCCGCTCACCTCGAGGCAACAGGCTGCTGACCTTGCAGCTGACACGGTGCGCAGGCTCGTCGAGCTCTACCGTGAAGGCAACGCCGAGCTGGCGGAGATTGAGGCGGCCGTCCGCATGTGGACCTCGGTGATGCCTCAGAGCACGGCCGCCATCAACGATCTCACCGACGGAGTGCTCCAGCTGGCACGCGAGGCTGACTTCGCGGCGCGAGGTACGCGCGGCGCTCAGGACTTCGACGAGTTTCCGTACCTACCAGGCTGGCGCGACGATCTACCGGCACTGAAGCGCTTCGCTGACGGCAAGGCGATAGTCCCAGGCGCCCCGCGCTTCGGTGGCCGACAGCCGGGCGACTCATCGAACTTCACGCGAAACACGGGGATCACCGACGCCGGCTACGACCCGCTAGCCGAGGAGATGGCCGCCAGGAGTGAGCTGGTCGAGCACCTCACGACCATCAGCTCTGACAAGGGCGCACTCGGGAACTTCGGAGCCGCCCTGTTCGGGCTGGCGGTCGACAAGATTCCTGTGCTCGGTGCTGCGCTCGACGGCTTCGTACAAGGAGGCCCAGTCGGTGCCGTTGTAGCGGTCTTCACCGAACTACTCGGCCAGTCCGAAGCGTTCGTAGAGTTCATCCAGGCGGTCAATGAGGCGCTGGCACCACTCGCCGAGATGATCGGGCTGATCCTGAGTCCGGTTCTCAAGGCCCTGGCCACCGTCCTCGGCTGGGTGGTTGACGCAATCATCGGCGTCTACAACTTCCTGCTCGGCTGGCTGTTCGGCCGAGTCGAACGCGACAAGAAGGACTCCGAGCAGACAGCACCAGAGCACTCCAATCGAGAACCGACACTCCGAGAGGTCGACTACTCGAGCGTCGGGCACGGCGTGCAACTTGCCGTCGCCACCCCGATCCTCGAAGCCGCTCAGCTCTCGTTGCTCGCCGCCAACCAACAGGTCGTCTTCGCCGATCGCCTCGACAGCATCTACACGCGCGTCGAGACGTTCTACACGCGCCTGTTCGAGCACGGCATCAGCGTGACACAGCCGCCAGCCGCTGCTGCAGCCGCTGGCAGGAGCCGCGCCGCGATCGTGAGGGCCTGAGGATGATCTGGCAGCTCGAGGTTTACGCGGCCGACGGTAGCCTCCGCACGGTTCTGGGGCAGGGCTCCGCCGTCGAC
Organism: uncultured bacterium; assembly: GCA_964392895.1. Taxonomy (GTDB): domain Bacteria; phylum Deinococcota; class Deinococci; order Deinococcales; family Trueperaceae; genus CAYMRL01. Next base: position 3,308 of record CAYMRL010000024.1, on the reverse strand, counting down.
GACGTCTGGTGGAGCACCAGGGGAGACGGCGACTGCCTGGAGGCGGTCGTTCGCGGTGTCGGCCTCGACCTGCGGCCGCGCGAGATCGTCGCGATCCGCGCCAGCGACAGCGACGTGCCGGTGCCGCCCTACGTCTACTGGGGCTGGGTCACCGGCTCGCCAGGCGCCCGCAGCAAGGACGTCACTGACACCCGCCTGGTCGGTGGCGGCATGCGCCTGCGCGAGCTGATCAACACCTGGTCGGTCCTCTCCAACGTCGGCGACGTAGCGCGTTTCGCGAGCCTCTCCACGACGCCGCCAGGCACGAGCGGCAGCGAGGCCGCGCCGCGCCTGCGAGGCGGTGTCGACGCTGACGCTCCGGATCTCGGCTTCGAGCTCGGCAATCGGCGGCCGCGCAGCGAGCTGATCGCCGAGACCCTCGAGGCGCTGGCGGAGACCTGCCCGGAGTTCGTCGTCGAGCCCGACAGCGCGTACGAGTACGACGGGCAGACCTTCGAGCCGGGAGACACGGTGCCGGCGGTGACTTGGGGCGCCAAGGCGGTCGCGGACGTCCCCGCGGCGGTGGTGTTCTTCCGCCGCCCGCTGGGCCTGCTGGAGCTCGACGAGGTCGAGGACGCGCTCGAGATCGAGTGGGAGCCGGTCACCGCCGAAGCCGTGGTGGACCGCGTGCGGGTGGTCCTGTTCGACGAGCCGAGCGCCGGCGCGGTCGATTGGCACAGCAACGGCGCGACCGTCGACGGCTGGGTGGCGGTGCAACTCACGGTCGCGGCGAACCCGCCGCCGCCGTGGAGCACGGTGCCGCCGCCGACCACCAAGTACTTCGCCGCGAAGGTGCTGCAGATGCCGCCGCTCGACTACCTCAAGCGCGCGGCCTGGGGCGGCAGCAGCAACGCGACCGGCGTCAGCAACGCCGCCAACGCCTACGACACCAACGAGGCCAGCTACGCCTCGAACACGGGCAACGTCTTCGTGATGGCCCGCGACATGGCGCTCTCCGCCCGCGCCGTGCGTGTCCGCTACAGCTCGCACGTGCCGGTGATCGTGCGCGTCTACCACCACGCCGACCTGCCGCCAGGCCCGCCTCCGCGCCACCACACGGTGCAGGGCATCCTGCCGGCCACCGACGGGCAGCAGAGCGACGTGTGGCTGCTCGCTCCGGTCGCCACCGGCGTCCCCGGCCCCGGCCGCGTGAGGGTAGAGCTCACCGCCTCCACCAAGGAGGGCGAGGAGCCCGCGCTGGTGCCGGACGGCTTGCGCGTCTACACGATCGAGCCGCTCGAGCCTGACCTCGAGGCGATGACGAAGGCTGCGCAGAGTCACCTGCGGTTGCCGGCGGAGTTCGCGGCGCTGGTGACGGTGCCGAACCGGCTGGTGGCGCCGCTGCCGCGCATCGAGCTGAGCCTGGCCGACGAGAGCACCGTATCTGCCAGTGCCGGCACCTTCGAGTTCGCGATCGATCGCGAGGGTGGCCTCACCACCTGGATCCGGCTGAACCAGGCGTTGGCGGCTGATGACGAGAGCGAGCGGCGCGCCCTGACTGCGCGCTTCGAGGCGACGGAGCGTCGCGCGGTGGCGCTGGCCAAGCGGAGTCGGCCGTGATCACTATCGAGACCCCGACCACGACGCTCGAGGTGCGAGCCGACACGCCGGCGGTGGAGCACCGCTTCAACCGCTCGGCTTCGCGTACCCGCGCCGGCGTGCTGGTGGTGGTCGGTGATCAGCTCTCCGAGCCGACGCACCTGACGCTGCGCGTGCGCGTGGCCGACCCGGCCGAGGCCGACGGCGTCACCGCCTGGAAGGCGCTGCTGGCGGCCGCCAGGGCCGCGACGCACATCCACCTGCACGACTCGGTGGTGCCGGTGCTGGCGCTGGCCAGGAGCCGGAGCACGCACCACGGCACCTGGTGGGAGGTCGAGCTCACCTGGCTGCCGGCGGGCCTGCGGGCCGCGCGCGGCGTGCCGATCGAGGTCGACCCGCCGCCTGACCCGACCAGCATCCCCTGGCTGCTGATCGGGCCGGGACTGATCTTGAGCGCCGGCCCCGGCACCGGAATCGTCTGGAGGATCCCCGAATGAGCGACTACCAGCCCCTGAGCGTCCTGCAGTTGGACGCCGAGTCCGAGGTGGCCGCGAACCTGCGCTTGCCGGCGATGTCGCCCTCGGAGCTGATCGCCAAGGCTTTGACCGTCGCGCAGCTCAAGGGCGCCGGCGTCACCGTCTCGCCGTCGTCGGCGCCGACCGTGGATCACGACGCCGGCGAGGGCTACTGGCCGCGCTGGCTCTGGGTGCGGGAGAGCCCAGCGACGGTGTGGATCTGCCTCTCGACGGCCGACGGCGCTGCGGTGTGGCGGGATCTCACCACCGCCAGCGTGACCGGCCTCGGCAACCCGCTGACCGAGGCCCTGAACGGCAACAACGAGCTCATCCACAGCGCGTTGTTCGCGGGCTTGAGAGACCACTACTACGACCTCGCCGACGACCCCTCGAGCCTGGTCGACGCCGGCGTCGCCACCCTCAACCAGGTCTACAACGCCTGGCAGTTCGCCGGTGTCGACGACGCGCTCGAGATCGAGCTGCCCGACCCCAACCCCACGGGCGGCGGAGCGCTGTTCGGCGTGATCAGCGTCGAGCTCGCCGAGGGCGGCAGCGTCACCCTCGCCGACGAGCCCGCCTGGCTGTGGGAGCGCGGCCACCCCAGCGACCCGGACCCAGAGATCCCCGCAGCCGCCGGCAGCCGCTTCCGGCTCCGCTACAGCTGGGATCCCATAGGCGAGGCGTACGCGGTGAGCGTGTCGCACCTGACGCCGGCAGCGCCCGCCTCGCTCGGCGAGGTCCTGCTGGTCGCCGGCGGCGTGCAGGCCACCCACAAGACCAGCAACACCGGCGACACCCACAGCCACACCCACAACTGGGTGTCGACCACCCAGGACGGCGGCGTCTACCTCCTGTTGCTGCTCGCTGCCGACGGCACGGCCGCGCCCTCAGCGGACCCCGGCAGCACCACCCAGGTCACCGACCCGCCTAACGGCAGCGGCACCGAGGTGCAGGGCCGCTGGCGGCTCTACAAGCCCAGCCAGGGCGACCTGGACGGCGACTCGACCGCCTTCAGCTGGACTAAACCCAACGAGCAAAGCACCATCGTCAGCGTCGAGATCCAGGGTCCGCCCGCCGGCATCGAGGTCGGCCAGCTCGAGTACAACCGCGCCTCCTCGACGACCCGCACGGCCCTCAGCGGTCCGACCGTCACGGCCGGCGCCGGCGCCCTGGTGATCAGCAGCGTCACCAAGGACCGCACCGGCAGCAACGGCA
>CAYMRL010000023.1:0-10018 GCA_964392895.1 uncultured bacterium | reverse complement strand
CGATGCCGAGCGAGCGCAGGCCGGCGGCGTAGTAGACGTCGAGCGCGGCGAGGTCGGGGTCGATGGCTTCGGCCCCCTCGAAGTGCATGATCGCGGCCATCACGCCGTCTGTGATGGCTTGCTTCAGCTGCCTGGCGTCCCTGATCACGCGGAAGCGACCGCCGCTGCTACGCTCCCACTCGAGGAGCAACGCGACCATCGCGTTGGTGTCCCTCACGGCTTGCAGCGGCTCGATGGGGCCGGCGGGCGCGACCGGACCGGCATCCGGCATCATCGTCCGGTTCGAGGCGCCGTGACGCGGCGGGTACGAGGGGGCGAAGGCAGCGAAGAAGCCGCCGGCGAAGCCGCCCTCCTTGCCCCTGACGTAGTCGATGTGACCGTCGTCCTGACGCGCGAAGAAGTCGCGATCCGGCTTGTCGAGGTGGAGGAGCAGCGTGTCGTTGTGGCCGTCGAAGATCGGGATCATGCGCGTAAGGCTAACCCGAGGGAGGTGATGGACTTAATGGGCCAGCCTGTGTACCGTGAATCGTTGCTAGATGCGAGAGTAAACCTGCTTGTCGAGCGCCTCAAGCCGGTGACGCTGCGCCGGGTTGGCTTGGCGGTCGCCGTCGTCGGTGAGGCCGGCGTCGGAAAGACGTACACGGTGCAGGGACTGCTGACTCGCCTGCCGTGCCGCAGCGCTACCGCGGCGGCGAGCGCCGGTCCTGCGGCCTGGGCCGACGCGCTGCCGAGGCCCGTTAGATCGGCGCATTGCGCAGAGCGCAGCCTCGAGCGCGTCGCCTTAGGTCAGACGCTCGGGCCCGCCGACCTGGCGGCCGCGCTCGCGAGCAGACTGAAGGGCCTGGCTCCTTTCGTGCTTCTGCTGGAAGACGTCCACGACGCCGACGACGCAGCGAGCGAGGCTTTGACGCATCTGGCCGAAGCCGTCAGGCGCGTACGCGGAGCGGCTCTGCTGGTTACCAGCCGCGAGGAGTTGCCTTCAGCCTTCGTCTCTTCCAAGGTCGAGCCGCTCGACGGCCTTGCCACGAGGGAGATGCTCGAGGCCGAAGCAGGCGGCTCACTGCCCGACGAGGCTTTCGTGTGGATGCAGACGAAGGCGGCGGGTCATCCGCTCTACGCGTTGGAGTACTTCCGCTATCTGTCACGTCTTGGCCATCTTTGGAACGACGGGCGCATCTGGCGCTGGCGGTCGCCGGCCGGCGACCTGTTACCGGCTTCGGTTGAAGCGTTGGTGGAGCAGCGGCTCGATCAGGCGCGCAGCTCGGAACCCGCTAGACGCGCCATCGCCGCGCTGGCGCTCCTCGGCGCAGAGGCTCAGACGTCGTTGTGGGCGAGGGTCGCCGGCCTGACCGAGCCTGAGATCGACGCTGCCAGCGGCGGTCTGAAGAGTGCCGGAGTCCTGCTCGCGTCGGTAGAGGAAACCGGCACCGGGGTCGGCTTCGCGCACCCGCTCTTCCGTGAGGTCACATTGAGAACCCTCGACCCGACAGAGCTGCGCGACATGGCTAGGCGCGCCGTCGAGGCACTGAAGGGATCGCCGCTGGAGGCCGCGCGCTTCACCGAGCAGGCGGGGCTCTCTTCCGAGGAGGTCCTCCCGGTGTTGATCGCTGCCGCGGACGCTTCGGTAGACCCGCTCGCCGCGGCCAGGCTGCGGGCGGCTGCCAGCCGCCGGGCGACCGGTGCCGAGCGCGCGCGCCTTGCCTACGCCGCCGCCAAGGTACTGGAGAACCACGACCTCGGCGAGGCTCAGACCCTGTTCGAGGTGGCGGTGACTCATCCCGACACCTTGCGCGAAGCGTTGCTGCCTCTGTTACACATCCTCGCCCTCACGGGCAAGCAGCGCGAGGCGGACGAGCTGGCCGACCGGCTCACACGGACCGCCTTCCCTGAGGTGCATCCCGCCGCGTTGCACCTGACCAGCCGCAACGTCGCTGGAGACCATCAGGGGGCCTGGGCGGTCTGGCAGGAGTTCCCAGAGTTGCAGACTGCCGGCTCGCCCGAGCTGTTGCGTGCTGCCACCGCGGCCGCCCTGGCTACCGGCCGCATGGCCGACGCGCGCGACCTGATCGAGCGCGGACTGACCGTCGCGGGAGACGTGCCGACACAGTGCGAGCTGCTCTCGCTGCGCGCTCTCATCCAGTTCCATACAGGTGATCCGTCGGGGGCAGACGCGACGATGGCCGAGGTGCTCGATCTGCTCGGCGGGCTCGACGTCCCCAGGCTGCGTGCGACAGCGCTGCTCAACCGCGCCGCCTTCTTGCGCATGCGCGGCGAGTACGAGGCGACGGCCGAGTGTCTCGAGGAGAGCCTGCGCATCCGCCAAGGCTCTGGCGACGGCAAGGCCTACGCCTTCGCGATGGTCGGCCTGGCCGATCTGCGCATCGAACAAGGACGCTTCGAGCAAGCGGAGGACCTCCTGACCGAAGCTGTTGGCACGCTCGAGCTCTACGGGCCGGATCGGCGGCAACTGATCGCGGCTCTCGCGATCGCCAGCAAGCTGGGTGCGTCGAAGGGCACACGCCTCGGTCGCCTCACCGGCATGCGCCAGGCGGAGCGCGCCCTGAGCGAGGCGCGGCGTGCAGGCAACACCAGGCTGCTACGCGAGACGCTCATCGACGCAGCGCTGGCCCTCGCGGGGGACCAAGCCGAGCGCGCCCTGGTCCTGGTAGAGGAGTCCGCCGCGTTGGCCGAGGCCGCCGGCGCCTCACCGACCGATGCGTACCGTGAGTCGTGGGCCGCCGGCCTGGCACAGATGTCGTTAGGGCACCTCGACGCGGCCGAGAGCTCACTCGGCGCAGCGCTGGAGATCGCCAGCAAGGTCGAAGGCGCGATCGAGATGCACAAGATCGGGCTTCAGTTGGCGAGGCTCCGCACCGACGTGGCCGACGCCAAGGCGCGCCTCGCGTGGTTCGAGACGCGCAGCTTGAACCACGGCGCGACCCTGGCACGCGAGCTGTTCCCCGAGCTTGACGCCGTCGACGCAGGGGCCGTGTCTGCGGCGGTCGAGGAGTCGTCGCCGTGGGTGCTGGAGGTGCTCGGTCCCGTGCAGCTGCGTGCCGAAGGACCGCCTACCAAGAGCGCTCGGGAGCCGGTTCCGCTGCGTGGTGAGAAGCGTCGACTCTTGCTGTCCGCGCTGCTGGAGGCGCGTGCCAGTGGCAGGCAAGGGGTGTCGAGGCTCGACCTGATGGAGCTCATCTACCCTGGACAGGACGAGGTGAAGGCCAACATCAGCCTGCGGCAGCTCGTGCTGGTTCTGCGGCGTGAGTTCGGCCTGCAACTCGTGATCACCACGGCAGACGGCTACGCTCTCGGCGCGTGCGACTCCGATCTCGACCGCTTCCTCGCAGAGCCGGACTCCGTGCTATGGCGCGGCCCTTACCTGGGCGGTATGGAGCTCGATGGGCCGCTGCGAGACACGCTGCACCTAGTGCTCGCGCGTTTCGTGCAGGAGCTGAGCGAACGCGATCCGCAGGAGGCCGCTCGCCTCGGCACGATCCTCTTCGAGGCCGAGCCGTACCGCCGCGACTACCTCGCCATCGGTCTCGACGCGTTGAGAGCAGCCGGTAATCACCGCAGCCTGGCCGGGCGCTACCGTGACGCCAGAGCGCAGTCCGCAGAGTTGGGAGTGGACCTGCCCGAACGTTGGCAAGACTTCCTCGTCGAGGAGGCGCGCGAGCGTGCCGTTGACCACTACCTGGAACCCCCACCGACAGCTGGCGTGCGAGCGCAGCGCCGCGGGGATGGGCCGAAAGACCGCCCAGCTTGACCTAACCGCGACATCACAGGTCGCTTCCTACTCTCCTCTCAATCGTCGGAGGCGGGTCGCCCGCCACTTAGGCCGACCATGGGAGGATTCCGATGGACCGTCACCCTAGAAGACCGAGTGCTCAGAGCGTGAGAACCGGAACTCTAGATCGCAGCTCGCGAGAGCCGAACCGACTCTCGCCGGCGCTGCGGATCGTCGCAGCGGTCGTACTGATCACCGCTCTGGCGGCCTGTAAGCCGGATCCGGTCGTGCCTGAGGTGTTCTTGCCTGAGAACGCCTGGACCGAACCGATACCGGACGACGCCGAGATCGTCACACCAGACGAGCTCAGGCGGCTCGTGGCGCGCGGCGAGGTGACCCTGACCAGTAGCGCGATCATCGAGGCGACCCTCGCAGAGCAGCAGGCGGTCTTCGAGGCCGACCTGGAGGCTCTCGCCGGGTTCGCTAGCACCTCCGAGACGCTGCAAGCGCTCCTCGCCGAGGTGTCGGGGGTCGAGCACTACGAGGCCGACAGGAGCATCGAGCTGCCTAACGGCGACACGGTCCGCGTCGACGGCTTCGGCGCCATGCTCAGGGACGCCGTGGAGACTCACGAGCTATCGCTCAGCGCCGAGAACGCGCTGGCTGACTACTCCCTCGCATACTCCCTCCTGTCTGAGGACCTGCAGAGCGAGTTGCCTGCTCCCGCAGGTCTGACGGGGGCCACGCTCGAGTCGGTGCGTGGGGCGCTGGAGCAGTTGGAGGCGCTGCTGACTGTCTCTTACGCCTTCCAGGAGGTGCGAGTCGAGGATCAACCGTGGGAGTCGTACTCGCTCGAGTCAGCTGCGCTCCGGCCTGGAGCCGGTCGTGACATGGACTTCGGTTGCGCCCACCCGACCGGTCTGGTGTCGGGCCTCTGGTTCCCGCTGAAGAGGTTCCTGACACCCGTCAAGAACCAGGGCGAGCGCGGCGTGTGCTGGGCATTCACGGCCATCGGGGCGATAGAGAGCCGCGAGCGCGTCCAGAACGGCAGAGACGTCAACCTGTCCGAGCAGTTCCTGGTCCACAAGGTCAAGCTCGACTGGGCCAGCAGCGACTACACCGATGGCTACCGGGCCGAGAGCGCCTTGGCCGGTGCCCACAATCGAGGACAGCTGATGATTCACGAAGCGGGGTGGACCTACAACCCCTCGCCCAACCGCGCCGACGCTGGCGACGGCCGCGCGGCCTACGCAGGAGCGTGCGACCCGTACGGGAATGGTCCCGATGGTGGAAGCTGCTCCGAGACGGCTCACCAGAGCCCGCGCGTCTGCTCCACCGCGGGGCTCGTGACGGTCTGCGGCTACCGCGGCTTCGACGCCAGAGGCCAGATCCCTGCCGGCCAGGCGCCACAGATCTGGAGCAGCGGTCAGCGCTTCGACCTGCAGCGTTACCGCCTGCTGCTCGACCAGGGCCACGTTCTGATGGCTGCTCTCCCGGTCTATAGCGGATTCATGCACGCGCCCAACGGCGTGGTCAGCGACTACGGCCGCACCGTAAGGGATGCCGGTGGAAACCTCGTCCCCGGAGTTTACGGGAACCATCAGGTGCTGATCGTGGGCTTCATACCCAACGAGGCGATGGCGGGACCGATGCGCCCCAACCCGAACATCGGCGGCGGCGGCTACTTCATCGTCCAGAACTCGTGGGGTTGCGACGCCGGCGACGGCGGTTTCTACTACGTGCCGGCCAACTACGTGGAGCGGCACTTCCACAGGTTGAGCACGCTTGAGTTCGACGGCCGCAGGAGCGCCGCCTGGCACGACGAGATGACCATCCCGGGCGGGATGCCCAACATCGTCATCGACACCCCGGTGGTGACGGTCGACGTGCGCGTCGAGACCGACCTTACCGACTTCTTCTCGATAACGCATCCTGTCACCAAGAGCGTGCACCTGACTGCCTACTACGGTGGCGGGACGATCTACAACGGCAGTTGGAGCACGGACCGCGACTCGATCTTCGGCCACGAGCTCAAACACACCTTCGACCGCATCGGCGGCGGTGAGCTCAGGCTCGACGTTCGCTACAACAACCGCGTGGCGAGCGCCAGTTTCCGCGTCAACGTCGTCAACACGCCGCCGTTGGTCGGCTTCGAGACCCGTCCTGACGCGTACGTCGGTGAACCGCACCTGATCACCGCTGTGATCATCGACCCCAACGAGCCCGACCTCGGGCCCGTCTGCGCATCCGCCCGGTGGCGCGTCGATCCTGAGCACAGCCTCTCGCACACTTCGGGCTGCCAGACCTACGTCGAGTTCAGTGCGATCGGCAGGCACGAGGTAAGCCTCGAGGTCACCGACCGCGACGGCGCCAGAACCGTCGCGGTCTTGCCACTGACCGTGGGTCCCGCGCCCACCAACCCGTACCCGCGCGTCACCAACCCAGGCGTGTTCGCTATCTTCTCGGCTGGGCCGGAGGGCTGTCGGCACCAAGCACAACCGTTCGGCGGCACGATCGACCTGCGGCAGATGGGCTGCACGCCGAACCCAGGCACCCCGGTCCCGCCGCGGCACTATGCGAGCGTGATGGTCGAGAACCCGAGCGGTGAGACGCTCACTTACGACTGGCAGCTGTTGACGAAGCTGAACCACCCCGGTGCCACCTGGCAGGTCTACGACTCGGTGACCGGCTCGAGCAGCGCGCGCATGCCGCTTCGTGACAGGTACACGGTCACGGTCATGACGGCGGAGTGCAGGGTGCTCGTCACTGTGAAGGCTCCCCAGGCGTCGCGCAACAAGTCCCTGGTGGTGTGGATGGGGCAGTGCATCGCCCACTTCGGATCGTTGCCTCGCTAGCACGTCTACCTTGAACTGTTCGTAGCGATCGAGGAGTATGCGCTCGAGGGCGAGTCGGCTTGACGCCGACTGCGACCAGAGCGCATACTCACCTCCGATACTTCACCCGGGAGGTGGTAAAGCCATGACTGAAACTTACCTAGTCCTCACAGCAGCGGCGCCGCCTCGCGCAGACCGGCCGGCCTGACCCGTTCCCATCACGGCTCTTTCAGTCCCAGCCGACTCAGTAGCACCGAGAATCTCTCGCAGCGAGCAGGGCGCCGCCGACCGCATGTCGTCCGTGCAGCAGTCAACTGCTGTCCGGCTGGACACAGGCACGTTTCGAGCGGCGGTTCGAGCGCCGTCAGAGCACGAGAGGTAAAGCGAATTGCCACGTAACAGGCAGCACGATGACGACAACACCAGTTTCCGCGGTGACGAGATCACCACCAAACGCCGCGAGCGCCGCAAGCCGAAGCTGAAGCGCACCCGCAAGGACCTCTTGGTGCCGACCGCGCCGACAAGTGGCGCCGACCGCGTCGCGACCGCGGGCGACGAGTTCGCAGACGGTGACATGCGCTTCCTGCAGGACCGCGGCTACTTCGACACGCTGATCGGCGAGCTGAAGGGCGGCAAGGAGGCGACTGTCTTCCTGGTCGGGCGCGGCGAAGAGCGCTTCGCGGCCAAGGTCTACGCCGATATCGAGGCGCGCAGCTTCCGCGACGACAGCGTCTACTGGCAGGGCTTCCACATCGGCGACGCGCGCACCGTCAAAGCGATGGCGCAACGCAGCAAGGCCGGCCTGAAAGCGCAGCAGCACATCTGGGTGGTGCGCGAGTACCACTACCTATGGCTGCTTCACCAAGCCGGCGTGAAGGTGCCGAAACCCGCCATCGGACCGGAACCGTACTACTACCACCAGGCGGGATCCGTCGTGCTGATGGAGTTCATCGGCGAAGGCGACACTCCCGCGCCGCGGCTCTCCGACGTGCGTCTGTCGCCTGAGGACGGCAGGTTGGCGCTCGACCAGGCGGTGGCGATCTTGCGTCGCCTGTGCCGCCTCGGCCTGGTACACGGCGACTTCTCGACCTACAACCTCCTTTGGCATAGGGGAGAGGTGTGGCTGATCGACGTACCGCAGATGGTTCAGGCGGGCGAGGCGCGCGGTTCGCGGGCGCTGCTCGAACGCGACGTGAACTCGCTCGCGACCACGTTCAGGCGGCACGGTGCCCATCTCGACCAGCGCGAGTTGCTGCGGAGCCTGAACGCCGACCTGGCTTAGACGTTGTCGCTGCAGTCACGACCTTCATCGCTCCAAGCTCCCGACCCTCTGCGATGATGGGCGCAGTCGACGGCAAGGCAGCGCTGACAGGTCGAGACGGTTCGGAAGTCGAGAAGGAGAACCATGAGCGGACTGAACCCGAAGAGGACGGTGGCCGAGCTCAAGGAGCTCAGGGCTCGCACCGGCGATGACAACGGCGCCTGGCGCGTGGCCTGGACCGACACCTGGCTCGACTCGCGCACGTGGCTGCGCGAGAAGCTCGACGCCCTCGGTCTCGAGACGCACATGGACGCGGCCGGTAACGTCTGGTCGACACTGCGCGGTGAGTCCGACACCGAGCTGCTGATCGGCGGCCACATGGACTCGGTGCCGGGCGGCGGCTGGCTCGACGGCTGTCTCAACGTGGTGGCAGGTCTCGAGGTGATCCGCCGCATCAAGGAGCAGTACGGCGGTCGGCCGCCAGTCACCGTGCGTCTCGTCGACTGGGCCGATGAGGAGGGCGCGCGCTTCGGTCGCAGCCTGCTCGGCTCGAGCGCCTGCGGCGGCACGCTCGACCCCGACGCCGAACGCCACCGTGTCGACTCGGACGGTGTGCGGCTCGTCGATGCCTTGGCGCGCTGCGGCGTCGACCTAGACCGCATGGGCGACTCGCACGCCGAGCTGGCCAAGGCCGGCGCCTACCTGGAGCTGCACATCGAGCAGGGTCCCGTCCTCCTCGACCTCGACCTGCCGCTCGGCGTCGTGCTCGGCACCTTCGGTGTCGAGCGGCACGGCATCCACTTCAGGGGTCAGGCTGCGCACTCCGGCTCGACGCCGATGAACCGCCGCAAGGATGCGTTCCTGGCGGCGGGGAGGATGGGGCAGGTCGTCTACGACGTCACGGATCGCCACGGCGGGGTCTCCACTATCGGGAGCTGCGTGACCCGGCCGGGGATCGTCACCTCGGTGGTGGCCGAGTGCGACATCACCTTGGACCAGCGCCACCTCGACGCCGGCGCCCTCGCCGCGATGCTGCAAGACGCCAAGGACGCCTCCGAGCGCTTCGCTCGCGAGGGTGGAGTCGACGTCTCCTGGAGTCACATCTGGCGCATCGAGCCGATGCCGTTCCATCCGCAGCTGCTCGCCTTCGCCGAGGAGGCGGTGCGCGAGGTCGCGGATACCGTCCACCGGCTGCCGTCGGGCCCGCTTCACGACGCTGCCGAGGTCGCACGCGCCGGCATCCCGACCGTGATGCTGTTCGTGCAGAGCCTTCACGGCATCTCGCACAACAAGATCGAGGACACGCGCGAGGATCACATCGAGCAGTCGGTGCTGGCGCTCGACGCTCTGGCTGACAAGACGATCGCGTGGTTGGCGGGTAAGTAGCAGTCGCGAGATCGGTCCCTCGGGGGGCCGCAGCGCGGTCGCGTGCTAGGCACCACCGTCAGGGACGGAAGCCACGGGACGCTTTCATGTGCCGAGGATAGGATCGCCTTGAGGACGGCGGCGTGATCGGCCCCGTCCCGGAGGCGGAAGCATGGCGGAGTCACTGATCGCGTTGGTGATTGGCACCGGGGCGCTGTTCCTCTACTACCTGTTGGTGGTGGCGCTGGTGCCGGTGGCGCTCATGTCGTTGACGCGGATGCCGCGCGAGCTGGCGCGGAAGCTACACCACATCTTCTACGGGCTCTCGATCTTCATCCTCGTCGAAGGCTTCGAGACCTGGTACTTCGCGGTACTCGCAGCCGCCACGCTGGTCGCCGTCGCGTACCCGGCGCTGTTCTGGCTCGAGCGCCAACCGTACTTCCAACGCGCGTTCACCCAGCGCAACGGCGAGCAGGGCGAGTTCAGACGGCAGCTGCTGCTGGTGCAGCTCAGCTTCGCGCTGCTGCTCGCCCTGACCTGGGGTCTGCTCGGGCATGAGCACCGCTACCTGGCAGTGGCCGCGGTGATGGCCTGGACCTTCGGTGATGCGGCGGCCGCGCTGTTCGGCAAGGCCTTCGGCAGACGCAAGATCCGCCATCAGCTCGTCGATGAAGGTAAGACTCACGAGGGTAGTGGCGCGATGACCGCTTTCGCCTTCGCGGCGCTGTTCATCACGCTGTGCTGGTTCGGTGGGGTGCCGTGGTGGGCCGCCGCGCTCGCCGGGATGCTGGTGGCGCCGCTCTCAGCAGCCGTCGAGGCGATCTCGCCGGC
>CAYMRL010000022.1:0-11516 GCA_964392895.1 uncultured bacterium | reverse complement strand
TGCTTCCGCTCGTGCTCGTTCAGGTCTCCGGCCAACTCTTGCACCCGGCGTCGAACGCCTACCATCGTGCCCTCCATCCCCCGACTAGATGGCACATCGTAGAACGTCGGAGACTGTTCCATAGGACCTCACACATCCTTCCCTAATGGACCGACCGCCGCTGGCCGCCCGCGCTCACGTCCCCGCCCGCGCCAGCGACACGCCGACCGTCAATGCCAGGCGGATCGACATGCTCATAGCGGTCGCGCATAGCACCAGGTCAGGTTCAGGTTGCCGTTGGTGTTGGCCCAGCCGCCGACGATCATTTGGTTCCCGAGCGGTGACTGGACGAAGAACATCTCGCCCTGGGCGTTCTCGTCGAAGATCTCGTACTGCCAGCCGCGGCTTTTGAGTTGGGCGATCACGTGATCCTTGACGGCTCGTACGCCGGGTGACAAGGTCCTGCCGGACCACACGTAGCTCTCGCTGGTGTTGCACGTGTGGCCTCCTGCGGCCATCGTGTTGTTGAGGCTCTGAACCAGGGCGAGCCTCGTGGAGTCGGGTGCAGTCGTTGGTGGACCTGGAAGGTTGACGTTCCCGACCTCGGACGGGCGAGTCGGCATCTGATCGATCGGTGTCGAGGTCCTGTCTTGGCTCGTGACCGCTATGTAGCCCCCGACCAGCACGATGACCAGTCCAGCTACGACCCGTACGGCTATGTTCATCCCGCCCCCCTTCGTTCAGCCTGCTCCTACCTGACTTCTGTGTATTCGACTCGTCCGTAGACTTCGCCGAGGATGCGGACTTGGTCTTCGCGCCAGGTATCGCCGGCGTCTGGGTTGTCCGATAGGAAGAGCCAGTCAGAGCCAACGCGACGCAGGCGCTTGACGGTCATGCCGTCGCCGAGGATCTCCAGGCCTCGCCTTCGATCCCGGCCCCGAACCCGCTCGCGGCGCAATCGTCAGGGCAGAGGGCGACACGCTCACTCTCCTCTCGATGCCAGACGGCGCTAGCTGCACGTTCGTCACCATCACGAAACTCGACTGCCGACTCGGCACCGTCACCGAGACACTCCTCATCGGCGTGACCGGCACCAACGTCGCCGCGAACGCCACCTGGCGCCGCACCGACGCGACCGTCTACCTCACGTTCGCTCGACTACCCGGAGAGGAGGCCCCATGAAGAACGGCAAGTTCACCTTCGACATCGTCAACTTCGTGCTCGGTGTTGTGGTTGGTGCCGTGTTCACCAGCCTGATCGGCCACCTCTAGCCACAACCCACTCTGGAGGTGCGCCATGAAGTAGACCTTGAAGCCACCGCCACAAAGTGCTTCCGAGGCCCGCACATGCGGGCCATATCTTGCTCTGGCTCAACTATCAACTCACCTCCCGGAGGTCCACATGCTGCGCCGATTGCTTCCGCTGTTCCTCGTCCTCACGTTCACGCTCGCCGCGGCTCAGGATCCAACCGTAGGGCCGCAGCTCAGCCCGTCTCTCGAGACGCGCATCACTCTGCTCGAGGCGAGACTCGCGCGCGTCGAAGCCGACGTCAATCGCCTCGCCGGCGTCCCGCTCGCACTAGCGCGCATAGAGGAGAAGCTCGAGGCGTTGACCGAGCGCAGCAACGGCCTCGCCACGAACATCGGATCCGTGGTCATCGGCGCGCTGATGGTCATAATCGGCAGCATCATCAGTAACTCGCTGAAGAAGCCACCCAACGGGAAGTGAGCTACTCCTCGACGGGGTGAATCACGGCGGGCAGCTCGTCTGGGTCCCCGGCGGCAACGAGGGTCGGCGCCATCCACAGGAGCTTCGGCGTCTGCTCGCTGGTTCTCGGACCGGTCCACCTGATCGCCCAGTGCGCGCGGCGCAAGTGAGGCCGCGGGCTGGCGCGGCCGGAAGCCGTCTCGCCGTGGCTGTGCGGCTGCTCTGCGGCTCGTCTTAGTGCGGCGCCGATGCGCGCACCTACCTCCCAAACGCGCGGGCCTGGCGCTGCGAACTCGCGCAGGCCGCCCTTCACCCGCTGCGGCTGCGGGTTGCCCGGCCGGCCCTTCCCGTCGATCTCAGGGGCCTCGCTGCAGAGGTAGAGCAGGAGACTGACTATCGGCGCGGCGAGCTCGGACATAGTGCGCGTCGCCTCGTCGACCTGTCGACCGGCGAGCATGCGGCCGAGCCGCAGCAGGCCGCTGCCGGCAACCGACTCCACGCCCTGCTTGAGCGAGCCGCCGAGTCGGATCGGAACGGGCACGAGCGTCTCGCCCGTGTTGATCAACAGGCGCAGCTCTTGGCTGCGGTCATTGACGTCGTACTCGAGGTGCGCCCACGCGCCGTGCACCTGCGTCTCGCGCACCTGGCGGTTCAGTGGCACGTAGACGCACCACTCAGGCAGGCGCTGGAGCAACGTCGTAGGCAGGTCGCCGGTAATCGGCGTGTCCCACAGCGCAGCCTCTAGGTCTGCGTCGAAACGGTAGATGCCCTTCGTCTGCCGCCAAGCCGCCAATGCGGTAACGACCGCGGCATCGCGCGCCTGTGCTGGATCCAACTTGTTGATCGGTGCGCCTCTCGTGACGGCTGCGATGCCGGCGGCGATCGGGACGTAACACCAGCTCGGCCAGTTGGGCAGGTCGCGGCCGCGCATCGCACGCAGCTGCTCGATTCCGCTCCAGGCGTCGGGGTACTCGCGCGAATAGCGTTGCAGCCAGGCGGTCGGGTCGGCGGTCACTCGGTGTCTTTCAGCCCAACGCCTGTTCGATCAGGTCGCCGCGCTCTTGTGGGCTCAGGCGCGCGAACGCCTCGTGCATCTCCGCGCTCATGTTGATGTTATGGCTCCGGCTTGTGGCGCCAGTCCTGACGGGCTTGAACTGCGTAGCTTCGCGGTGCTCGTCTAGAGCCGTGAGTCTAGCGTGACGTCCAAGGAGCTCGCGGGCGCGCTTCATCGCTTGCCCTAGCCTGATCAGCTCGTGGTCGCGGCGAAGTGGGGTCATGCCCTCGAACCAGTTCGGAGACTTGTCGCCGAGGATGGCGTCGTTCACTAGCCCGATCGCCATGGCGAGGTCGTTGTCGACGCCGCCGCGGTCGAGGATATACGCGTCCATGAGGCGCTCGAAGAGCGCTTGGGCTTCGGCGATGGCGCCCTCGGGCGTGATCACGCCCTTCTGGAGGGCAGCGTTGAGTTCGATGGCGTTGAGGTAGTCCTCGATTCTCACGCGAGGACCTCGGCGACTTCGGCTTGGATTGCTTGGTAGGCGCGCTTGATGGCGGCTTCGCCGTCGCGGTGGAGGGGCGGGATCTGGAGAACCCACTTGGCGGCGGGGATGTCGAAGTACACCTTCGAGCTGGTGATCGCTTCGCGGATCTGGCGGGCGTGGTTGTTGCTGATGCCTTCGCCGTCGAGGGTGGAGTACGACGTGCCTTCGGCGGGGTAGGCGTAGCCGGCGAGGCGGAGGAGGGTTTCGTGGCTGATGTAGACGCGGTCGAGGGTGAGGCTCTTGGTCCAGCGCTTGCCGAGGTCTCTTCCGGTGAGGATGGTGGCGATGCTTGCGGTGTCGGTCATGGGGTGTTCCTCCTGACCTAGTTATACACCGCTATATAGCGGTGTGTCAAGTGAGGTGTGGGGCGCTCTCGCTGGCCAGAGCCCGCGCCCGCTTGTACATCCTCAGCGCCTTGTTCTTCGTTACGCCAACTCGGGCTGCGTAGGCCGTCAGCGTCTCGAGCGGTTCACCCCCGCGCATTGCGGCCGCCAGCTCATCGACGCGCTCCTGCACCCACGCCGGGTCGTACTGCGGCCGCACGTTCAGATCGTGCCGCCGCGCCCAGTCGTTCACGGCGTTCTCGCCGTACCCGAACACCTGCGCGATGCGAGCCCAACTGCCGTGCTGGGCGTACTGCCGCTCAAGCCAGTCACGCGAGTGGTAGAGGGGAGCGCCCACCCTGCGCGCCTGCTCCTCGCTCAGCACCTCGCCGGTGCGCTTCTTGAGGCCAGCGACCTCGCCGCCACTACGCTGAGCTCGAGCGCGCTTTCGAGTGGTCGGGCTCGCCTCCGGATAGGCGCCGGCCAGCACCTCGATCACGTCTACCGTGATCGTCATCTCGACGCGGTCTACCTCCAGGTCGAGGACGACACGACGGCCCGCCAGGTACCGCGCGCGCAGCACGTAGATCTCGCGTGCCTGCGGCAGCAGCTCGGCCAGGTCGATCGCCGAGGGGAAGTTGGCCACGCCCCGAGTCTACGCTTCGCCGCGAGTGCGCTTCACGGCCGCTTCGCCTTCTTCTTCGCTCCATCGAACCGGCGGCGTCCGCATGCGCGCGACGACATCCGCGAGATCCGCCCACAGCTCGTCGAGCTGGTGATCTGTCAGGGCCTCGGTGTGCAGCGGGTGCCCGGCGCGATCGCCAGAATCCCAGCCGACGAGGTAGTAAGCGACCTTGCGGCCGCGGACGACGATGTCGACGTGCCACTCCTGCCAGCCATCCGGTGGACCACCCGGCCAGATGCGCTCGCTCAAGCCACCAGCCAGGTGCCCGAGTTGCGTCCTTAGCTCGATTCGCTCGTGATCCAGGCGCTTCATGCGGCTCTCTCGATGGGCTCAGCCAGGCTCGGGTCCTGGTTCCTGCTGTTCCCGACTGCCGTGCTGACCATGTACGCGGCCAGCCACTCGTTGGGGCAGGGCACCATCAGGTCTTCGACGAGTTGCGGATCCGAGATGCTCGAGTCGAGCCACCTGTCGATCGACTCGGGAGCGAGGATGACCGGCATGCGGTCGTGAATGTTCTCCATCATCGAGTTCGCCGACGTCGTGAGGACAGCGCAGCTATCACCCCAGCTGTGCCGAGCGTAGAGGCCAGCCAAGAGCAGCGGCTGGCGGTCGGCGCGGAAGATCAGCCAAGGCTGCTTGTCGTCGTCCGCGAGCTTCTGCCATTCGTAGAATCCGGCCACGGGTATCACACAGCGGCCGTACTTCATCGCGTCGCGGAACGCCGGCTTGTCGGCGGCGCCCTCGGAGCGCGCGTTGATCCATAGCCCCATGACCTTCTCGGGAGACTTGGCCCAGGCGGGCTGCAGTCCCCAGCGTCCACGCAGCACCTCGCGGGCGCCACCCTTGTTCTCGACGAGGAACTCGAGGTCCTGCGTCGGCGCCACGTTCACGCCGGGCTTCAGCTCCTCGAACAGCGGCCCGTTGCTGGCTGCGAGTACCCGCTGTAACCAGTCCGCGATCTGCTTGGTCGATGGCGGGCCGAAGCTGGTGTCGAGCTGGCCCTCAGGCAGTCCTTTGAAGATCCGTCCGCACATAGGACCGTCACTGTAGCGCTTCGCTGGCGTCTTGACGCCCCCTCGCGAGGCGGCCTATCCTCTCGCTTACCCTTCATAACAGAGGGTAACGGGAGCGTGATGGGACCTCAGGACAGCCGACCGACAGCGCTGCTCAACGTCCACTCGTACTACAGCTTCGGCGCCGGCACCGCCAGCCCGACCACGCTGGTCCGGCGCGCAGCCGAGCTCGGCTACAGGTACCTGGCGCTCACCGACGACGCCAACGTCACCGGATCTGTTGAGCTTTACCAGGCGGCGCGCGAGCACGGCATCAAGGCGCTGATCGGCGCGACCGTGCGCGTGAGCATCGAAAGCGGCACCTACCCGATGGTGATGATCGCCGCGTCGCGAGCGGGCTACGACACGCTCTGCACCCTCCTGTCAGTGGTGCACGCGCGCGAGGAGCGCGACCTGCCTCTGCCCGTCCTCCTGGCCAACACGAAGGACCTGATCCTGTTGTCCGGTCCTCGTGACGGCGTGGTGGCCGACCTGCTGGCTAGGCGCTGCGTCGGCCAGCTCGAGGAGCTGCTGAGGCAGTTGCAGGGCGCTTTCGGCGAGCGGTTCTACCTCCAGCTGTTCCACGATCGTTACCGCTGGGACTCGCGGCGCGCGGCAGTGATCAGGCGGCTCGCGCAGAGCCTCGGCCTACCCGTCGTCACCGCGCCAGAGGTCCGCTACGCCGACCCACACGACTACCGGCTGTACGACGCATTCGCCTGCGCGCGGTTGGGTATCGACGTTCACGAGCCTCACGCGCGGCGCCCGCAGAACGCCTGTCAGGCCGTGGCGAGCCCGGAGGAGATCGCGTGGCGGTTGCCGTTCCCTGACGCGATGCTCAACGCCGACTGGATCGGCGAGAGCGCGGCGTTCGAGCTGCTGCCCGAGCGGCTCACGCCGCCCAAGGCGCGGGTGCCGGGTGGTGAGGCGCCGGAGCGGCACCTCGAGGAGCGCTGCTACGCCGCCCTCAATCGCCTCTACCCAGGCGAGCGCCTGGCCAAGGCCAGGGCGAGATTCGAGGAGGAACTCGTCACCATCCGCGCGCTCGGCCTGGCCGACTTCTTCCTCGTCGCCGCCGAGGTCACCGACTACTGCCGGCGTCACGGGATCCTCGCGGCCGGCCGCGGTTCAGCCGCAGCCAGCGTCGTGTGCTACCTCCTCGGCATCACCATGGTCGACCCGCTCGAACACGACCTGCTCTTCGAGCGCTTCCTTCACACCGGCAAGACCTCGATGCCGGACGTCGACATCGACATCTCATCGGCGCGTCGCGACGAGGTGCTCGCCTGGGTCGAGGAGCGCTTCGGGGCTGAGACCGAGGCGATGGTGTGCAACAAGATCACCTACCGCCTGCCGTTGGCTCTTCAGGATCTCGGGCGCGGCTTAGGTCTGCCGAAGGAGATGCGCGATCGGCTCACCAAAGCGCTCGGCCGCGACTTCCGCGGCCTGCAACCGGCCTCAGCCGCTCGAGCGGCCGAGGTGTTCAGCGAGGTGCTGGGCGACGCGCCGGTCACCAAGGTACTCCTCGAGCTGCTGACGAGCATGGAGCGTAAGCACGTCAGGCACCTGGCGCCGCACTCCGGCGGCGTGGTCCTCGCCCGCGACCCTCTGACACACTACTCGCCGCTGGAGCGCTCGACCGGCGGCATCAAGCTCCTGCAGCTCGACAAGGACGACGCCGAGTCTATGGGGCTGATCAAGCTCGACCTGCTCGGCCTACGCATGCTGTCAGCCTTAGAGCGTGCTCGCGAGGAGGTCTTGCGGCTGGACGGCGTGTGGCTCGACCTGGCGCGCCTGCCGGACGACGAGCGAGTGTGGGACCTCATCTGCGAGGGAGCCACACTGGGATTGTTCCAGGTGGAGAGCCCAAGTCAGCAGCACACGAGCCGCGCCATGCGCAGCAGGAACCTGCGCGACCTGGCTCACCAGGTGGCGTTGATCCGACCCGGCCCGATCCAGTCCGGCACGGTGCACCCGTACCTGAAGCGACGTCAGGGCCGAGAGAAGGTCACGTACTGGCACCCGTCGCTTGAACCGGTGCTGGGCAAGACGCTCGGTGTGCTGCTGTTCCAGGAGGACGTGCTGCGCATCGCTGTGCACTTCGCCGGCATGAGCTGGATCGAGGCCGACCGTTTCAGGAAGCGCGTGTCGTCGTGGACGGATCTGGCTGACATCGAGCCTGACCGCGCGTCGTTCGTCGCCGGCGCCATGCGCCACGTCGGCGCGACCCACGCCGAGGCGGAGCGCGTCTTCGACGCTGTGAAGGGCTTCCAAGGCTTCGGCTTCGCGGAGTCGCACGCCTGGGCGTTCGCCGTGCACGCCTACGCCAGCGGCTGGCTGCGGATCCACTACCCAGCCGAGTTCATGGCCGGCATCCTCAACGAGGAGCCGGGCATGTGGCCGCAACTCACCAAGCGCCAGGAGGCGAAGAACTGGGGCGTGCCGTTCCTGGACCTGCACATCAACCACTCGGGCGTCGCCTACCACTGCGAGCGCATCCAAAAAGACGGCCGGAAGGTCAAGGCGGTCAGGCTGCCCCTCACCGCCGTCAGCGGCGTCAGCGAGGAGACGTGCCGCGCGCTGATGCTCGAGCGGCTACGGCACGGACCGTACCGTGACGTGACCGACTGCTTCCAGCGCCTCGAGCTGCCGCGCGACGTCCTTGAGGGCCTGATTCGAGCCGGCGCCTTCGACGCGGTGCAGGAGCGCCGTGAGGCCCTGTTCCAAGCCGGCGCGCTCGCCAACACCACGGAGAGCGGCGCCACGCTGTTCTCCGGCCTGCCTGAGACACCCGCGCTGCCACCCCTCAGCCTGAAAGAGCGCTTCGTCTGAGACCACGAGACCACCCGCTTGAGCAGCCTCGAGGTTCACCCCGTCGACCTATGCCGTTACGAGCTCACCGAGCTGGGTTGCGTGCCTCTTCAGCGGCTGAGGCGCTCGCCGCTCAAGTCGGTGGTTCGCTGCGCCGGGCTGATCGTCTCGCGCCAGAAGCCGCCCACAGCCGCCGGCTTCGCGTTCTTCGTCATCGAGGACGGACCAACACGCGCGCAGGTCATCATCTCGCCCGACCTATGGGCTCAGCACCGGCAACTCCTGAGAGACGCATCCCTGCTTATCGTCGACTGCACCGTCGAGGACGTGGGGCATCAGCTGTCGCTGAAGGCGCTTAACCTGGCCATGCTGGACGCCGACGTGCGCCAACAGGGCTACCACTACGGCGGGTGATCAACTGCAATCTGTCCGGGTTCGGTGCGTTCTGCCCCGCAGCTGCCCCGGAACCGAAAAGAAGAGGACGGCACCCGAGGAGAAAGTGCCGTCCAGAACGCTGTTCTATTGGTCGGGGTGGCCGGATTTGAACCGACGACCACTTGACCCCCAGTCAAGTGCGCTACCAGGCTGCGCTACACCCCGAGTCTCGTTGCCGACGCCGGCGTCAAAGGATCGACCAGCGCGAAGGCGAAGCAGAGTCTATCATGCACCGATGCCGCCTAGCGACCTCGAGCCCGCCGGTGACACCGCAAGTGACCCCGCCAACGACCCCGTCGCAGCCGAACCGCTCGACGTTCTTGACGAAGCAGGCAACCCGACCGGCGTCACCAAAGCACGCTCACAGGTCCACCTCGATGGCGACTGGCATCGCGCCCTGCACCTGTGGATCGTGAGGGAGTCTGACCTTGTGGTGCTGCAACGCCGCGCCAGGGGCAAGGACCTCGCTCCGCTCAAGGTCGACGTGACGGTCGGGGGTCACTACCGCGCCGGCGAGACGTTCCTCGACGTGCTGCGCGAGGCCGAAGAGGAGTTGGGGCTCGAGGTGCGCCCTGGCCAACTCACGTACCTGACGACCGCGCGCAGCGAACGCCACTACCCTGAGATGGACCCACCGCGCATAGACCGTGAGCACCACGACGTCTACGTGCTGAGAGACGACAGGCCGCTCGAGGGTTACACATTGGCGGCCGCTGAGGTCGAGACTCTCTACGAGGTGCCTGTCGACGCGGCCATCGCCCTGTTCGAGTCGGG
Organism: uncultured bacterium; assembly: GCA_964392895.1. Classification (GTDB taxonomy): domain Bacteria; phylum Deinococcota; class Deinococci; order Deinococcales; family Trueperaceae; genus CAYMRL01. The sequence goes on along the minus strand of CAYMRL010000022.1, from coordinate 2,209 downwards.
CGCTCCGGTCCCGGTCTACGGCTTCGACTCGCAGAGGCGCGTGAGCAACGCGCTCCTGATCGCTGACGACGTGCCGAGCGCCGGTCGCGAGACGTTGGCCTCTGAGCTGCGTCTCGTCAAAACCTGGCTGGTAGGCGAGGCGGCCAGCTCCTTCTGAGCCTGGCCGCGGCGTACTGTTTCCTCGGAAGTGAGGAGCGGCATGCAGACGCGTATCAGTTACTCGAAGGTCGCCGGCGAGGGGGTTGCGGCCCTCGGCAAGCTGGAGGCCTACGTGAAGCGCAGCGGTCTCGAGCACTCGCTGCTCGAGCTGATCAAGATGCGAGCCTCCCAGCTGAACGGCTGCGGTTACTGCCTCGACATGCACAGCAAGGTCGCGCGCGCAGCGGGGGAGACGGAGCAGCGGCTCTACCTGCTGTCGGCCTGGCGCGAGGCTCCGTTCTACACGGAGCGAGAACGCGCGGCGCTCGAGTGGACGGAGGCCGTCACCCTCATCGCGCAAGGCGACGTGACCGACGAGCTCTTCGCGAGGGTGAGCAAGCTTTTCAGCGAGAAGGAGCTCGTCGACCTGACCCTCGCCGTCTCGACGATAAACGCCTGGAACCGCCTGGCCATCGCGTTCAGGTCGGAGGTCGGGTCCTACCAGTTGCCCGCGCGCGAGCCGCGCGAAGCCGGGTCATAAGCCCTAGCCCGTAGGCGCTACCCTTAAGCGAAAGGACGTGAGGTCATGTCCGAGTTCGCAGGCAAGGTAGCCATCGTAACGGGAGCATCCTCAGGAATCGGCCGCGCTACCGCGTTGGAGCTTGCCAAACGCGGAGCCGCGGTCGTCGTCGGTGACTACAGCGATGAAGGCGGCAAGGAGACCGCCGAACTGATCGCTGATGCCGGCGGCAAGGCTGTCTTCGTCCATGTCGACGTCTCCAACGAGGCCGAGGTCAAGGCGATGGTCGATGCGGCCATCACCAACTACGGGCGCCTCGACTACCTGGTCAACAACGCCGGCATCGCTGCGGCCGGACCGCCTGTGCCTCTGCACGAGGTCGAGCTGACCGCCTTCGAGAAGGTGCAGGACATCAACGTCAGCGGCGTCTTCCTCGGCACCAAGCACGCGGTGCCGCACATGCTGAAGAGCGGCGGCGGCTCGATCGTCAACGTGTCGAGCGTCGCGGGCGCCCGCGGATTCCCGGGCGACCCCTCCTACTGCACCAGCAAGCACGCCCTGATCGGGTTCACCAAGTCGGCCGCCTTGACCTACGCGAAGCAGGGGATACGCGTCAACGCCATCGGTCCGGGGGTCGTCTACACCGCGATGACGAAGTTCATCACCGACGACGAAGGCGCTAGCGCCGGGATGCTGGCCGTGACACCGATGGGGCGCTTCGCGACGCCTGAGGAGATGGCGAAGCCGATCGCGTTCCTGCTCTCGGACGGAGCCTCGTACATCACCGGCACTTACTACAACATCGACGGTGGGTGGTTGGCGGGTTGATCCGCCGCTGGTCCGACTAGCGCAGTTGCAAGGCAATCCGGCTCGCCGCGCACAGTGGCGGGCCGGGCCTTTACTTCACTCGAGCGGCACGTCCACCCGAACCACGTAGCGCGCGCCAGACGGATGCAGGTGACTCTCGATGAGCTGCAACTCGGTGGCCTGCCACTCGCCGAACTCCTGCAGCCGAGGGAGCCTGTCCGGTAGCCGGTGCGGCCAGCGGAACCTCGCCAAGGTTATGTGCGGGCGGAAGCGTTTGGAGTCGACCTCGAAGCCGGCGCGCTTGAGGTCGCTAACCAGCCGGGACTGCAGGTCGATGAGCCTGGGAACGTCGCCTTCCAGACCCGCCCACAGGACGCGCGCCTTCTCCTCGTTCGGAAAGGCGCCGAGGCCCCTCGCCTGAAGTTGAAGCGGTGCGCCTCGCTCCTCGGTGGCGGCGTATACCGCGTCTTCTGCCGCGTCCACGCGCCGCTCCTCGACATCGCCTAGGAACGCCAGCGTGACGTGAAGGTTCTCGGGCCGGACCCAGCTGACGCCGCGGCCCCTGCCATCGCCGCGGCCTTGTTGGCTACGCGCGGCAGCCGTTTCGACGCGGGCCAGGTTGCTTTTGACGCCGTCGTCGATCGGCACAGCGATGAACAAGCGCGGCATTTGCCTAGTCTAGGGCTGGAGCCGACATGCGAGTTGACTCGCACCTACACTAGGCACAAGCCTATGGCAGGGGTA
>CAYMRL010000021.1:0-13696 GCA_964392895.1 uncultured bacterium | reverse complement strand
CACGCGTTTCCTATGTCTTGAGAGATGCGTTTCCTATGTCCTGAGGTAGGACACTACTGCATCGCGGAGCTGTGGAGGCGCCTATCGGTCGTCGCGCGAGCCCTAGAAACGGAGAACCCCGTCCAGGACGGGGTTCCAGTTGGTGGGTCGTATAGGACTCGAACCTATAACCCGCTGATTAAGAGTCAGCTGCTCTACCGATTGAGCTAACGACCCGTGTCCACCGCTCACGCCAATCGGTAGCGAAGGCGGCGAACAGTCTACATCATCGAAGGCCCGCGGTAAGCGACGCGGTCCGCATCCTGTCCAACCACTCCGTGAGAACAGTTCTGGTCAGTTCGAGCTGATCGAGGTGCACGTTATGCCCAGCCTGGTCGAAGAGGTGGAAAGCGGCGTGCGGGTAGTGGCTCAGGACCTTGAGCGCATCGGCGTATCCGACCGCGGAGTCTTGCCGGCCGGTGATGAACAGGGTTGGCTGCACGAACGGGGCGGGGTCGGCGTCCTCCGGCTCGACCCTGAGCGCGTAGGAGGCTCTGATGGCGGCCAGAGCGTCCTGGTCGGCGATCTCGACACCAGGCTTGACGAACTCGTTGAACAGCTGCCAGCTCTCGCGCGACTGGACGACCGACAGCAGAGAGTACTGCTCGGCGTCACGAGGAGTGAGCGAGGCGAGCAGCTCAGGGTCTTCCTTCAGCATCACGCGTTTCGGGACGTCGCGGCGAGCGGGGTCGGCGACGATCACCGGCGCCACCAGACACAGACCCAGCACTTGGGACCTGAAGTCGTGCGCGAGACGCCTTGCCAGCATCCCGCCGAACGAGTTGCCGACCAGGGCGAAGGGCGCGGATCCGATCCGCTCGCTGATCAACAGTGCTACCGCGTCGGCGATCGCGTCGGTGCTGGTCGCGTTCCTGTCGGCGGGCGAGAGGCCCATACCGGGCAGATCGGGGTAGATGCGGCGCCAACCCCCATGCCGTTCGAGCACCGGGTCGAGCGGGAGGAGGATCCTATGGTCCGGGCTGAAGCCGTGGATCAGGACGATCGGTGTCCCGGAGCCGCGCTCGACTACATGCATGGGCGCCATCTTATGCCGGTGCCGGACGCGCGTCGCATCCACCATCTCCCGGTGCGAACGCGTCGGGCGGCTGCGCTCGCCTGCGAACGGAGCGTCGTTCTAGCCCGTCAACTCGTGGATCATCCCGTCGTGAGTCAGCACGGCCTGCGACTGGCCAGCGACCCAATCGAGCAGCTCTTGCCGCCGCTCGCCGTCGTAGCTCGGATGGACGTGGGTCACGAGCACAGGACAGTTCCAGGTCGCGATGTCCTGTTCGAGCGCGTCGTGCTTGATGTGCGCCAGCTCCATGATGACCGCGTCTGCATCGGCAGCCAGAGCATCGATCTCGGAGGCGCGCTTGTCGAGGTTGCCCGCGTACACCAAACGGAGCCCACCCACCTCGAGCACGAAGCTGTAGCTCTGTAACGCCCACGAGGTCGGCGCCGCGGCCAGGGCCGCCGCGCGCGGCCTGACCCGCGCCAGATGCTCGTTGTGGACAGCGATCAGCCTGCCACCCGCCCCCAGCTCCTGCTCGGGTTGGATCTCTAGCCACGAGATCTCGTATCCGAGCCACTCCGGCACGATGTAGCTGGCCGTCAGGTAGTCCTGCAGCGCCGCGATGCCCTCACCAGGCGCGAAGAGCCGCAGCGGCGCGGTGCGCTTCTGGTGCATCGCGGTCTTCAGGAACTGGGCTAGGCCGCTGTGGTGATCGGCGTGCATGTGGGAGATGACGACGTCGGTGACGCTGGCGTGGTCGAGACCCTGGCGCAACAGCAGGTAAGAGGCGCCGTCAGCGACATCGAGCAGCACGACGTCGCCGTCGTCGGTCTCGAGCGCGATCGTCTGTGAGGCTCGCAGAGCAGTAGGCAAACCAGAGGACGTGCCGAGGAAATGAAGGCGCATGAGCGTCAGGATATCCGTCCTGGACGCTCATGAACGCGATCCGGAGCCAACGAATCACAGGGACCTAACAGATGTCTGCCTACCTTGCCGGTGTCCGTACGAAACGGGCCAGTCGGTCACGGGCCGACCGAATCCAACCGCGACCCAGGCTGCGGAGTCCGGGTCGGAATCGAGGAGTCATGAGAGCTGCACCAACCAGAATCAGCAGACAGTTTCTGCCCCTGATGGCGACTCTGGCCGTCACTTCGTTCCTGGCTCAGGTCACTGCCCAGTCGGCTTGGGGCGACTATCCCGAACTCGTGGTGACGGTGACAGAGCAGAGCGTGACGGTTCCCACGAGCGTCGAAGCCGGCTTCTACCGGCTGGTCATCGATGACCGCACTGAGGTCGAGCCGGATCTGTTTTTCATCCGTATCGGAGAAGGGAGCACCGCCGGCGAGGTGCACGCGGCTCTGCACGCGATCTCGGCGGCCGGTGAAGACCACAGCGCTACCGGTCCGGCGCTGGCGAGACTTGCCACGCTCGCTGACCTCGTCGGCGGCCGCAGCATGCCAGAAGAGGGCGTGATCATCGAGCTCAGGCAGGGTGAGCATCTCCTGATGACCTCCCTGGATGGCGCCGACGGTGTACCCATCGAAGCATCGTTGACCGTGACCGCAAGCGCGACGCCCTCGCAGCCGCCAACGGCGGACGTCCGCATCGAGATGGACGACTTCTCGTTCGCCGTGCCGGCGCTGCTGGCCGCGGGCAAACAGACGTGGGAACTCGTCAACGCCGGCGATCAGGTGCACCACCTGATCCTGATGCGGTTGAACGAAGGGATCACCTTCGAGGACGTGATGTCGTTCCTGGGCTCCGAGGGCCCGCCGTCCGACCCTCCTCCGTTCGAGATGGTCGTCGCATCCGAGCTTCTGACCACGTCGGTGAGCAACTACTTCCGGTTCGACGTGGCGCCGGGCAACTACCTCGCCATCTGCTTCCTGCCCGACGCGGAGACCGGCGCGCCGCACTTCGCGCTCGGCATGATGCAGGAGTTCAGCGTCCCAGGCAACTGAACCCGCACCTGAGCATGTGCCGGCGCTAGAGAAACACGGCGTTCGGAACCTGTAACCTTAAGAGGCATTGTCCGAAGGTCAGGTGACGCTACTTCTGGAACGGTTGCGTCCGGTACTGCAATGCAGGGCCGGCCTAGCCGTAGCTGTTGTCGGTGAGGCGGGTGCTGGTAAGACCTACAGCGCCCGCACGCTTCTCGAACGCGTTCCGTGCCGCAGCACCAGCGCGCACGCCGCGTCGGGATCAGCGAGTTGGGCAGCCGCTCTCCCGCGGGCGACCAGGTCGGTGTCGTGGGCGGACAGGAACCTCGAGCGCCTCGCCGCGGGAGAGAGCCTCCCGACCGCCGATGCCGTCGCGGCGCTGACCAGTCGGCTCAAGAGCCTCGCCCCGTTCGTACTCCATATCGAGGACGCTCACGAGGCCGACTCGAGCGACGCCGATGCGCTGCTCGAGCTGGCAGAGGGTGTGCGGCGCGCCCGCGGCGCTGCGCTGTTGGTGACGAGTCGCACCGAGCCGGCGTCAGCGTTCGTCACCTCGGTCGTCGAGCCGCTCGACATCGAGGCGAGCCGGGCTCTTCTAGAGTCCGAAGCGAGCGGCCCGATGCCTGAAGAGGCGGTCGCCTGGATCCACGGTCGGGCCGCCGGCAACCCCCTCTACACCCTCGAGTACTTCAGGTACTTAGCCCGCCTCGGCCACCTTTGGAACGACGGCAGAACGTGGCGGTGGCGAGCGCCGGCCAGTGAGCTGATGCCTGTCACCGTTGAGGCTCTGGTCGAGCAGCGACTGAGACAGGCGTACGGTGGCGCCGAGGAGGCGGGCGCCCCAACCGCGGAGACTGCGCTCGACGTGCGCGCCGTCTTGCAGGCGCGGGCGTTCCTGGGTGCTGAGGCGGGAACCGCGTTGCTCGCGCGCGTTGCTGACGTGACGGAGGCGGAGGTCGCATCCGCGCAGAGCCGGCTCCGGCAGGCGAGGGTTCTGGCCGGCGTGAACGGGGAGGGTTTCGCGCATCCGCTGTTCCGTGAGGTGACGCTCCGAACGTTCGATCCGCTTGCCAAGCGCGAGTTCGCCCGCAGGGCCATAGCGGCGTTGGCGGACGAACCGCTCAGGGCCGCAGCGTTCGTCGAGGCTGCAGAGCTGCCCGCCGGCGACGCGCTGAAGACCTTGGTCGCCGCCGCGGTCGCCGCCACGGAGCCGCTCGCCGCGGCGCGGCTGCGCGCGGCCGCGACGCGCCTGACGCACGGCGCCGAGCGAGCGAGCCTCGCTCTCGCCGCCGCCAACGTGCTTCACAACCACGACGTGGTCGAGGCGCAGCGGCTGCTGGAGATCGCAGTCGAGCATCCGGATTCCAGGGCCGACGCCCTGCTGAACCTCACGCACCTGTTGGCGATGAGGGGACGGCAGCGCGAGGCCGACGACCTGGCCGACCGCCTGACCGCGAGCGCCTACCCGGGCATGCCGCCGGCCGCGCTCAAGCTCTCCAGCCGCAGCATGGCAGCCGACCACCGCGGAGCCTGGGAGGTGTGGGAGGCTAACCCTGAGCTCTCGACGAGCGACTCGCCGGAGCTGCTGCGAGCCGCCTGCGGGTCTGCCCTCGCGACGGGTAGGATGGCCGCCGCCGCCGAACTCATCGACAGGTTGGAGTCCGTCGCCGACGACCCCAGCACACGCGTCGAGGTCCTGCTCAAGCGCGCACTGCTCAGGTACCACAGCGGTGACCCTCAGGGCGCCGACTCCGCTATGACGGAGCTGTTCACGTTGCTCGAGACGTTCGACTCGCCGCGGATGCGAGCCGTCGCTCTGCTGAACCGCGCGCTGTTCTTGCGCTTGGCGGGACGCTACGAGGAGATGGGCGAGTGCCTCGACGAGAGCCTGCGTATCCGGCAGGGCGGAGGAGACGGCAAGGCGTATGCGACGGCGATGGTCGGTCTAGCCGATCTGCGTATGGATCAGGGCCGCTTCGACCAGGCCGACGACCTGCTCACCGAGGCGCTGGGCACCCTCGAGATCTACGGTCCCAGCCGTCAACTCACGGTCGCGCGCACCTACGCGTGCAAGCTCGGGATCGCCCAAGGCACGGCGCTGAGCCGTTTGGCGGCGCTGCGTCAGATCGAGCGAGCGCTGGCAGAGGCCCGGCGTGAGGAGAACCCACGGCTCCTACGGGAGGTTCTCGTCGATGCCGCACTGGCGCACGCGTCCGGCGGTGACGCCTCTTTGGCTCTGAGCTTCGCCGACGAGTCGGCCGGGCTGGCGGACGGTGCCGGCAACTCGCCCGTCGACGGCTACCGCGAGGCGTGGGCGAGGGGCCTTGCGCAGCAGGCGCTCGGCCAGACGGCAGAGGCCGAGGAGTCCTACGCTCGCGCCTTCGAGGTCGCCAGCGCCATCGAGGGCGCGATCGAGATGCACAAGATCGGCCTGCAGCTCGCGCGACTGCGGGGGGACCTCGCGGACGCCAAGACGCGCTACGCGTGGTTCCGTGAGCGCGGCTTGGAGCATGGCGCGATGCTCGCGACGCGGCTCTTTCCCGAGCTGGCCGAGGAGGTAAGAGGGCGCGAGACGCGTGCCACGGGCGCCGCTCGACCGCGGTTGAACGTCCTCGGACCGATCCAGTTCGATCCTGTCGGGTCCGGTGGTGACGCCGCACCGGTCAAGGGGGAGAAGCGCCAACTGCTGCTGGCCGCTCTGCTCGAGGCGCGGGTCAGCGGCCGGCACGGCCTGACCAAGCTGGATCTCTTCGACCTCCTCTACCCCGGTCAAGACGAGTCGAAGGCCGGTGTCAGCCTCAGGCAGCTCGTGCTGATGCTGCGAAGAGATCTGGGCGCCAACCTGGTGCACTCCTCGTCCGACGGTTACGCGTTGGGCGACTGCGACTCCGACCTGGACCGCTTCTTGGAACGGCCGACCTCCATCACCTGGCGCGGTCACTACCTCGGCGGGCTGTCCCTCGACGGACAAGTCCGCGACACGCTGCACGCGGTGCTGGCACGCCACGTTCTCGACATCGCTCCCGAAGACCCACACGAGGCGGCTCGACTGGGCCTCATCTTGCACGAGGCAGAACCTACCGTCTCGACTACCTCGGCATCTGCCTAGAGGCACTTAGGGCAGCCGGCAGTCATCGGAGCCTCGAGAGCCTCTACCTGAGGGTCAGGGCTCAGGCCGCGGAGTTGGGCGAAGACCTGCCGGAGCGCTGGCAAGACTTCCTGGCCGACGACACGCGCAGCGGCGCCCCTGAGCAGGCCGCTCGCTACGCGACCTTCAGTAACTAGCAGCAACCTTCAGCGATCAGCAGCGACAAGCGCTACCTGCGCCCCAACCCCATCTGCGCCTCGAGCCGCCTCCCGCCGTAGGACATCAGGCTCGAGAGGGTGAAGTAGATGAGCATCAGGAACAGGTAGAGCTCGCGCTCGAGACCCAGGAAGTTCGGGTTGGCGAGGATCGACTGAGTGATGCCAAGCAGGTCGAGTAGGCCGATGATGACGACGAGCGACGTGTTCTTGAACGCCGTTATCGACTGACCAACAAGCCCAGGGATCACCGACCGTATCGCCTGAGGCAGCACGATGCGCATCATCGTGTCGAAAGAGCTCAAGCCGAGCGACCACGCGCCCTCGTGCTGGCCCTTGCTGACGCCCTGCAGTCCGCCGCGAACGTATTCGGAGTAGTAGGCGGCGTTGAACAGCGCGAAGCCGATGATCGCCCTGACCACCTGCGGCGAGCGCCAGTTCTCCGGCACGAACAGCGGGACCATCAGCCACGCCAAGAACAGCACCGACACCAGCGGCACGCCGCGCATCAGCTCGACGAACGCGGTCGACAAGATCCGCACTATCGGCAGTGAGCTCGTACGCCCCAGCGCCAGCAAGACACTGAGCGGGAACGCCACAGCCAGGGAGGTCACCGTCAGCACCAGCGTCAGGAACATGCCGCCCCAGAGGTTCATGGGGACGCGCAGCAGCAGCGCGGTCGCGACCACGAGCGCGGCGACCCATATGAACGGGCCCGCGCGCCTGAAGAACGAGCCGGGCGACGTTCTCGCAGCCAGGATCGTGACCGCTGTGCAGGCCAAGACCAGCGCCAAGGACACCCAGACCCGCCACGCCTCCTGAGGCGGGAACGGCCCGATGGCGAGCAGTCGCGCGGTCCTGGGGACGACGTCCCAGCGCGCCTCCGTGAACGCCCACACCAGGATCGGCTTGGCGACTACGAAGATGAGCGCGCCGGTCGCCAGCGTTATCAGGGAGTTGAGCGGGCTGGAGAAGAGGTGCTTGCGCGCCCAGGCGAGAACCTGCCGCAGCCTCACCGGCCCCACGACAGCATCACCTTCCTGTTGTAGGCGTTCATGGCTCCACTGATCAGCAGGCTCAGCACGAGGTAGGTGATCATCACGATCACCACGCCTTCGAGGCTGCGACCGGACTGGTTACCGATGGTGCGATAGACGTTGAACAGGTCGGGGTAACCGACCGCCACCGCCAACGACGTGTTCTTCATCAGGCTCAAGTAGAGGTTGCCGATGGGTGGGATCGCGATGCGGACTGCTTGTGGAAGGATCACCAGCCGCATCGTCTGTCCGTAGCTGAGACCGAGCGACCGCGCCGCTTCCGCCTGTCCCGCGTGGATCGACTGGATCGCGCCGCGGATCACCTCAGCTATGAAAGCCGCCGTGTAGATGACGAGGGCGAGCAACACCGCAGCGAACTCAGGCGAGAGCGTCGCACCACCCATGATCCGGAAGCGCCCCAGCTCCGGAACGGAGAGAGCGAGAGGCACACCCGTCAGCAGCAACCCGCCCGTCGCGAAGAGCGCGAAGGCTCCGGTGCCAAGAAGCGCTCCGCGCTCCCAGCGCCTACCCAACCGATGGCCTATGAACCCCGCCACGACCGCTCCAGCGAGCGCCAGCAGGAACGGAGCGAGCGGTCCCGTCGCCTGGGGCCACGGCAAGAACGCGCCCTGGTTGCTGACGATGAGACCTCCGAACCAGGTCGCCGCGTCGCGCACGGCGGGCAGGTTGAGGAACACCGCGAAGTACCAGAAGAACATCTGCAGCAGCAGCGGCGTGTTGCGCACCAACTCGACGTAGCCGAACGACAGGGACTTGAGCAAGCCGTTGCTCGAGAGGCGACTGATGCCTACGACCACGCCGAGCACGGTGGCCGCGACAATGCCGATGATCGCGACCCGCAACGTGTTGAACAGGCCCGTGACGAAGGCGCTGACGTACTTGTCGGTAGGCTGGAACGGCCGCCACACGAGCCTGCCGTCATGGACGGTCAGCAGACTGCCCTCGCTGATCGAGAAGCCTGCCTCTGCACTCAGGAACGCGAACGTGAACGGGATGCCGCGCGCGACCATCCCCCTGAAGGCGGTCAGGATGAGGAAGGCGGCGAAAGCGAGCGCGGCGACCGCCGCGACGACCTGGGCCAGCAGGCTCAGCTTCTTGACGTCGCGCCAGAACGGCACGCGTGCGCTCGTCATGCGCCCGCCTCAGTCGAGTTGCTAGGTCGGCTCAGGGCGCCGCTGCGCGAATGGCTCAGCGGAACGGCGGTGAGAACATCAGCCCGCCGCGGCTATGCAGCTCGTTGAGCGTGCCGGCGCGCGGGATCGGGAAGGGGCTGGTCGCCCCGAAGTGGCGCTCGTAGACCTCGCCGTAGTTGCCGACGTGGTTGAGTATCCTCGCCACGAACCCGACCGGCAGCCCGAACTCGGCGCCGAGCGAGCCCTCGGCACCAAGGAAGCGCCGCACTGCCACGTCGTCAGAGGTCAGGAACTCGGACACGTTCTGCGAGGTGATGCCGCTCTCCTCGGCCTGCACCAGCGCGTGGACGATCCAGGTGAGCGCGCCGTGCCAGGTCGAGTCGTTCTGGAACGTGAAACCGGCGAGGGGTTCCTTGGACAGCGACTCCGGCAGGATCACGAACGCGTCGGCGTCGGGCACGCTGGCGCGCACGCCTACTAGCTGCGACTTGTCGGAGGTGATCGCGTCGCAGCGGCCGCCGTGGAACGCCGCGAAGGTGCGCGCGAGGTCCTCGAACGTCAGGAGCTGGCCGCCCTGCCAGCCCTGGTTGCGCACCAGGTCGGTCCAGTTAGCTTCGGTGGTGCTCCCCTGGTTGGTGCAGACGGTGGCGCCCTCGAGGTCGAAGACCGACGTCACGCCCAGGTCGCTGCGCACCATCACGCCCTGGCCGTCGTGGAAGTTGACGGGCAGGAAGTCGACGGCGTTCTCGCTGTCGCGCGTGAGGGTGTGGGTGGTGTTGCGAAAGACGACATCGACCTCGCCGGTCTGGATCGCGCTGAAGCGCACTCCGCCGCTGAGGGGCACGAACTCAACGGCCGTCGGGTCGTCGAAGAGCGCCGCGGCGACAGCACGGCAGTAGTCGGTGTCGAAACCGTTGTAGTTACCAGTCGTCTCGTCGAGGAAACCGAAGCCGGGATTCACCGCGTTAACGCCGCAGATCAGGCGGCCGCGCTGCATGACCGTGTCGAGACGACTCTGTGCGCTGGCGATTGCCGTAAGCGCAAGCGTGAGAACGATAGCGAGACGTAGTACTCGGACGAGGGTTCTACCGCTAGCGAGTTTTGTCATAGGCGAGTGTACATAAAATGGTCACGCCGATTCACCTTTGCCATCTGACAGTCACGACCCTCACTTTGGCCCCGCCTACTTTGTCGTCATGGCACACCATCTGACAGGCAAGAAGGTAGCGCTCTTGGTCGCCGAGAAGGGCACCAACCACGTCGAGCTCGTCGAGCCGCTGCGCGCGGTCGAGGAGGCTGGCGGCGAGACGGTGCTCGTTTCGAGCAAGGCGGGCAGGGTGCGCGCGAACAGCAACGACCTGGAGCCGGGCGGCGAGTTAGAGACCTCGCTGCCGTTCTCGGAGGCGCCCAGCGCCGATTTCGACGCGGTGGTGATCCCTGGCGGCACCGTCGGAGCCGACGAGGAAGTCGTAGTAGATCAGGGGCTAGTAACCAGCCGCGGCCCCGATGACCTGCCTGCGTTCACGGCCAAGCTGCTGGAGGAGGTCGCGGAGGGCGTGCACGCCGTTCAGCACTCCTGAGGCCCCCTGAATGACGTAGCCGGATAGAGCTTGGGCTCGCTGGACGGTTTCCACGAGCCCAAGCTCTTGCAAAAGCTTCTGGCTCGGTTCTACCCGCCTACCCGGCAACTCCTCCGGGCTGCTGCGCCGGCTGCACGATGCGGATGTGGTTGCCGAAGGGGTCGCGGATGGCGAAGTCCGTACCGTAGAACTGGTCCACTGGCTCCTCGCGGATCTCCACGCCTTTGGCCCGCAACTCCTCGCACAGCCCTCTGGCGTCGTCGGTGACGAACCCGACCGTGAAGCCGGTGGCTCCCTTCGCGATCAGCTCGCGGAGCTGCTTGGCTGCGTCGGGGTCGACGCTCGGCGGAGCGATCTTCTCCAGGAGGATCTCGCGCTGCATCTCTCCCTTGGGCCTGACGGTCAGCCAGCGCATCTCGCCGCCGAACATGATGTCCGCGCTCACCTCGAGCCCGAGCTTGCCGACGTAGAAGTCGAGAGCCTCGTCCTGGTCGAAGACCCATACGTGCGAGATGTTGATTCCCGTGATCATGGCGTTGCCTCCAGTTCGTCGTTCGTCTGTTGGTACTCGCTGGGCGTCGCGCCGTCTTTCGCGTCGTCAGCTGGGTCACTGTACGAGCCCGTCTCCGCGCGCGCTTCTCCGAAACTGCTGGGACGCGCCCACGCCATCGCGAAGCACGTCGGCACGCTCAGGGCAGGCTGCCAGCGCTGCCTGAACTCGGTGGGGGTCGTACCCGTGATCTCCTTGAACGTGCGGCTGAAGGTGCCCAAGCTGTTGAAGCCGATGTCGAAGCAGACGTCGGTCACGCTGCGGTCGGTCTCGCGCAGCAGGTACATGGCGCGCTCCACGCGGCGACGCTGTAGATACCGGTGCGGCGTCTCGGCGAACACCTCTTTGAACGTCCTGATGAAGTGCGCCTCCGACATGCCGACGGTTCTAGCCAGCGCAGGCACGTCGATGGCGGTCTCGAAGGAGCGGTCCATCGCGTCTCGCGCCTTCAGCATCAGCCGGTTGCGCGTCTCTGCCTGTGTGCGTGTGCTCGAGCCCATCGCCTGAGTGTGCCGCATCCTCGGGCCTCGGAGCTAGGGCGCTGCCTACCTCTCAGGCTCGGTGGCAGGCCGGCAAGTGGTTCCTGGACGCTAGAATCCAGGTATGAGCGCGTTCCAACTCGGCCCCCTCGTCCTCAGCGCCCCGCGGACGTTCGCGGCGCTCGGGCTACTGGTCCTACTCGTGGCCGCGGAGGTCGTCGTTAGACGCAGGTCGCGACCGAAAGTGGTGCCGGACGGTGCCGAGAGTGAACGACCGCAGGTCGGCTCGTCGGCTGGCGAGACGGTCCCGACCGGCGCCGCCTGGGCATGGAACGCCGCCATCGCCGTGCTCCTAGGCTCGCGCCTAGGTTACGTGATCGAGAACCTAGGTCTCTTCGCCCAACAGCCGCTCGCCGTCCTACAGTTCTGGCAAGGCGGCTACTCGCCCTGGTGGGGCATAGGGGCCGGAGCCGTGGTGGCGGCTCTGGCGGTGTGGAAGCGGCGGGTCGCTCTGCCGGCCGTGGTGGTGCCGGCGGCGCTTGGTTTGGCGGCCTGGTTGGCCGTGCCCGCCCTGCTCAGCCCGGCACAGACCCAAGCGCAGAGCCTGCCCAACCTCAGCCTGGAGCGGCTGGAAGGAGGAGAGCTCGACCTCGTATCGCTTAGGGGACAACCGGTCGTGCTCAACCTCTGGGCCACCTGGTGCCTGCCGTGTCGACGCGAGTTGCCGATGCTGGAGGCCGCCTCGAACTCGTACCCAGACGTGCACTTCGTGTTCGCGGACCAGGGCGAGCCGCGCGCCACCGTGCAGGGCTACCTCGAGGACGAGGGCTTCGCGCTGCGCAACGTGCTGCTCGACAGCCGCTCGCGGTTGGGGGACAGCTTCGGCAGCATCGGTCTGCCGACCACGCTGTTCTTCGATGCGGAGGGTAACCACGTGCTCACCCACGTGGGAGAGCTCTCCTCGGTGATGATGATCAACTACCTCGCCGATCTACGGCGAGGGACGCTGGGCAGGTAGCTGCTGTGCTTAGAAGTTCTTCCGCCTGAACGCCCGCAGACCCAGCAGGGCCGGTCCGATCACCCAGACCAGCAGTGCGCCGACCGCGACTAGCAGCCCCACCCCCGACCCCAGGAAGTTCCGGAACAGCGCGCCGGTGTATCCCATCAGGGCGGCGGTGTCGAGCTGCAGCAGGACCAGGATGCGCGACAGGTCGATGGGGTTCAGCAGGCTGGCGACGATGACCGCCCTGTCGATCGGGTACGCCTGCGCGAGCGCGATGAAGAACAGCACCAGCCCGTCGTAGACGACGCTCAGGAGCAGCCAGGCGCCGAGCGCGATGCCGAGAGCCTTGGCGCGCTCCTCGTTAGCGATCCCCAGCCAGAAGGCCAGCGCAGTGAACACCAGGCTGATCAGCGCACCCGCGCCGAGCAGGCTGACGAGCATCGGCACGTCGACCTGACCACCGAAGCTGTAGACGAGGTAGGGCACGCCAGTGCCGATGACGAACGCTCCGGCCAGCGGCAGCGCCACCCCGGCGAACTGGCCGACGAAGACGCTCGGCCGCGAGACCGGCTGGGTGAGGATGAGTTGCACGAAGTCGCGGGTGTAGTAGTAGTAGTTCATCCCCAGCATCAGCGCGACGAGCGGGATGATCAAGAGCACCAGGTTGAGGGCGCTGAGAGCCGCCTGCACCGGCTCGTCGCCGAAGTAGAGCAGCCCTGCGGTGGCGACCGCGAAGAACGCGGTGTAGGCGAACAGCCAGCGGCTCCTCAGCAGATCGAAGAAGGCGTACTTCATAACCTTCAGAGCCGTGTTCATGCGCGCCCTCCCTTGACCATCTGGAACTCCGTCGCCGGCGTCTCGCCGCTCATGAGCTTGGCGACGGCCCGCTCGAGGCGGCTCTCGCCGGTCATCGCGCGGATGGCCTGCAGTGTGTCGCGGAAGCGGATCGTGCCCTCGAGCAGGAACAGGACCTCGTCGGCGAGCTCCTCGAGCTCGCTCATCACGTGCGAGGTCAACAGCACCGTCGCGCCGTTCTCGCGCTCCTGCAAGATGCGGTCCTTGAGGCGGCTGCTCGCGACCGGGTCGAGGCCGGCGCTGGGCTCGTCGAGCAGCAGCACGCGCGGGCTGAACAGGAAGGTCAGCACGGCGCTGGCCTTCTGGCGTGTGCCGCCCGACAGGGAGCGGATCGGCTTGGAGAGGTGCGACCTTAGGTCGAAGTAATCGATGAGGTCGTCGAGTCCACCGGGCCGCTCACCGCGGAGGTCTTGCACCAGCGCGAACAGCTCGGAGATCTTGAGGTTGTCGGGGAAGCGCGGCTCCTGCGGCATGTAGCCGACGCGGCGGCGCGAGGCCGGGTTGTTCTTGACGCTCTCGCCGAAGATGGTCACGTCGCCGGCGTCCGGTAGCACCAGGCCGAGGATGCTCTTCATCAGCGTGGTCTTGCCGGAGGCGTTGGGGCCGACCACCGCGGTGACCTTGCCAGGCTCGAAGGTGGCCGAGACGCCCTTGAGCACCTCGAGACGACCGAAGCGTTTGCTCAGCGCGTCGACGACGACCATCGGATCCTCCCCATCAGCGGCCGATCGTCCTCGATGGCCT
>CAYMRL010000020.1:0-14422 GCA_964392895.1 uncultured bacterium | reverse complement strand
GACCTCGCCGCGCTCGACGTCTACTACGCCGCCGGCCTGCGCTCGCTCGGCATCGTGTGGAGCCGCCCCAACCTCTTCGGTCACGGTGTGCCTTTCACCTTCCCGGCCGGCCCCGACTCCGGGCCGGGCCTGACCAGGCTCGGCAGGTCGCTGGTGCGGCGCTGCAACGAGCTCGGCATCATGGTCGACCTCTCGCACATGACCGAGAAGGGGTTCTGGGACGTCGCCGAGCACTCCAACGCTCCGCTGGTCGCCACACACTCGAACGTGCACGCCATCTGCGCCTCCGGCCGCAACCTCACCGACGCTCAGCTCGAGGCGGTGCGTGCCTCCAAGGGGGTCGTCGGCCTCAACTACCACGTCAGCTTCCTGCGTCCCGAGGGGCCGGACGGCCCACCGGTGCAGCTCGAGACGATGGTCAGGCACGTCGACTACTTAGTCGAGAAGCTCGGGATCGACGGCGTCGCGCTCGGCTCCGACTACGACGGCGCCACCATGCCTGAGGACATCAGCGACGTCAGCAAGACCCAGAACCTGCTCGAGGCGCTGAGGCGGGCCGGTTACGACGAAGCCTCGCTGCGCAAGATCGCGCACGAGAACTGGGTGAGGGTGTTGGAGCTTACCTGGAAGTAGAGCCCGTCAGCGTCCGCTCTGGCGGGCGAGGACCAGGTTCCTGTCGAAAGCGAGCGAGGCCCGGCGCGCTGCGTCCTGCACGGCCGCCGGCGCCACAGCCCTGCTGATCAGGTGTCCCTGGACGGCGTGGCAGCCGGCAGCGATGACGGTCTTGAGCTGCGCCTCGGTCTCGACGCCCTCGGCGGTCACCGGCACGCCGAGCGCGCGCCCTAGCGTGGCCACGGCCACGAGGATGGCGTTGTCCGTCGCTCCGGCCGGCGAGTCCTCGGTGGCTAGGAAGCTGCGGTCGAGCTTCATCGCGTCGACGGGCAGCTCGCGCAGATGAGCCAACGAGGCGTGCCCGGTGCCGAAGTCATCGAGGATCACGTGCACGCCCAGCGACCTCAGCTCGCGCAGCACCTCGGCGCCGCGGCTCTTGTCGACCAGCGCAGCCGTCTCGGTGACCTCGAGCTCGAGCCTGTCGGGCGCCAGCCGCGCCTTGTTGAGGGCCCTCCTCACCTGCTCGATGAGCCCGCCGCCTCTCAACTCCAGCGGCGACAGGTTGACAGCGACGCGCGGCACGAAGAACCCGGCGTCCTGCCACTGCCGCAGTTGGGTGGTGGCCATGTCGAGTACCTCGCGGCCCAGCGCGTTGATGAGCCCGCTCTCCTCCGCCAACGGGATGAACGAGTCGGGGCTGAGCATCCCGCGCGCTGGGTGGCGCCACCTCACCAGCGCCTCGACGGAAGCGAGCCCGGCGTCCTGCAGCCTCACCCGCGGCTGGTAGAAGAGCGTCAGCTGGTGCTGCTCGATCGCCTGGCGCAGCTCGCCTTCGAGGCCGAGCCGCTCGGCTGCGCGCACCTGCATCGCCGGAGTGAACACGGCGAAGGCTGGCCCGCGCGTGGCCTTGGCGCGGAACTTGGCCTGCGAGGCTGCGCGCATCAGCTGCGACGGGGTCACCGCGTGATCCGGGAACACGGCCACGCCGACGCGCGGCCTGAACGTGACGGTGTTGTCGCCGAGGCGCAGCGGGGTCACCAGCTCGGCGACCACCCTCTGCGCCAACTCGGTCGCCTCGACGGTGTCGTTGAGCGGCCGCGTCGCGATCGCGAACTCGTCGCCACCGAACCTCGCGATGGTCGCCCCGTTCAAGGTCGTCTTCAGCCGCCGCGCCGCGGCGCGCAGCAGGTCGTCGGCCGCATCCTGCCCGAGGGCGTCGTGGATGAGCCTGAAACCGTGCAGCTCCAAGTACATCAGCGCCAGGCTCTTGCGGGCCGAGCGGGCGGCGGCGAGCAGATCGAGCAGCAGGGTGTCGAAGCGTTGCCGGTTGGGGAGGTCGGTAACGGGGTCGTAGTTCGCCAGGTAGTCGACCCGCTGCTCCAGGGCCAGCCTCCCGGCCGCGGCGCCGTCTGCGAGGTTGTGGCTGGTCACGTCGGCGACGATCATCAAGCGCCGGTGGCCCGGACCATCAGGCACGACGGTGACGACAGCCTCGAACTGCTCGCCACCGCGCTTGAGCATGCTGACGCTGCGCCCCTCGCCCTCCGGCAGCGCGAAAGGTGCCTGCGAGCTCGTGTAGAGGCGGCGCAGGTCGGAGCGGAGCGGCGAGGGGTGGAGGTCGAGGACGCTGAGCCCGTGGAGCGCGCCAGGGCTGAGAGCGAACGCACGCTGAGCGACGGGGTTCAGGTCGAGCAGCTCGAGCGTGCGCCCGTCGAACGCGACGACGCACTGCGGATGCGAGCTCATGAACGTCTCGCTCGCGGGTCTCGTCTCTGTCAAGTCGACAGAGCCGTCGTCGGCATCCCCGCGCCTCATGAAGCGCCGACCGCCTCTTGGAGCGCTGCCAGCCCCAGGTCGACCGAGCTGCCGACCAAGCGTTCGGCTGACTGCGCGACCTCGAGCGGCTCGAACATGCTTGGCGCCAATCATAAGGCAGCCGGTCTAGGGTGCGACTCGCGCGCTGGTCCCGTCCGGGGTCGCCGGCGCGTCGCGACCGCGCGTCTCCGGCACCAGCAGGCCGAACCAGACCACCGCCGCTACACCTACGCCCGCCATGGCGAAGGCCGAAGCCGAGAAGGACAACGCCTGCGCCACCGCTCCGACCACCAGCGGACCTCCGACCCAGCCGACGTCGCCGATGAGGCGCCACAGGCCGAGGAACTCGCCCATGGCAGCGCGCGGAGCCAGGTCGGCGCCAAGCGTCATCATGTTGCCGGAGCCGAGGCCGTTGCCGACGCCGATGACGATGCCGGCCGCCAACAGACCTCCGAAGCCCGTGACGAACGGCAGCAGCGCGAGACCGACCGCTTGCACCGCGAAGCACGGCAAGATCGCGTACTTGCGGCCGTAGCGGTCCATCAGCCAGCCGGCCGGGTAGGAGAGCGCCATGTCGGCGAACCCGGCGACGCCGACGACGACCCCGACGGCGGCGACGTCGAGACCCAGCACCTGCGCGCCGACCAGCGGGAGGAGCACCTTGCGACCCGCCCTGACCGCCTGGCCGAACAGTTGGCCGGTGCCGGCGACGAGCAGGTCGCGACGGCTCGCCTTGAGCGCCTTGGCGACGGCGCCGCGCTCGTGCGCGCCCGCGCCCTCGCGCACGTTCATCTCGATGCTTGGCAGCAGCGCCATCATCATCCACACAGCGACGAAACAGAGCGCGGCCGAGGCGACGAACGGCGCCGACAACCCCAGCCACGACGCGACCAGGCCACCTGCCAGGGGACCTACGAACAGCCCGAGCCGGTTCACCCCGCCGTAGATGCTGATCATGCGGCCGCGCTTGCCGCCGTGCGACGCGCTGGCCAGGTAGGCGTGGCGCGAGACCCCGAAGAGGGCCAGGCCGGCGCCCGCCGCGATCCGCATCAGCACCAGCGCGGCGACGCTGGGGGCCAGTGGCGTCAGGAGCAGGCTGAGGCCGTAGGCCCCGCCGCCGAGCAGGATGGCCGTCTTCGGGGTCAGGAACCGCAGCAGTCTGCCGGCAGGTAGGTCGAACAGCAGCAGCCCGAAAGCCTCGGCAGCCAAGATGAGTCCGACGACGCTGAGCCTGTCGTCGAACGCGGCCGCGAACAGCGGTAAGGTCGGGATCAGCAGCCCGTCACAGAAGGCGAGCAGCGCTGTGGGGACGTAGAACGCCAGCAGCATCGCTCAGACGCCGAGAGGTTGTCGGCTCACCGCACGTACGCCTCGCGTCGGGCGGCGGCTGCGGTGCAGCCGTATCGCCTGCCGGTAGCGCCTCACCAGCGAGGCGGTGGCGGCGTCCCAGGTCCAGCGCTCGGCCTCAGCGCGTCCGGCCGCCGCCAGGCGCGCGCGCTCGCCATCGTTCCGGAGCAGCTGGCGGATGGCGGCGCTGAGCGCGTCGCCGTCGCCGGGTGGCACCAGCACGCCGGTGGCGCCGTCCTTGACGATGTGCGGTATCCCGCCGGCGTTGGCAGCGACGACGGGCACGCCGGCAGCCATCGCCTCGATCGCCGCGAAGCCGAGCGTCTCGCTGTCGGAGGGGAACGCGAACACGTCGCCGGTGGCGTAGGCCGCCGAGAGCTCGGCGCCGGCCAGGAAGCCGGTGAACTCGACAGGCATCCCGGCGAGCTTCTCCTTGAGCCAAGCCAGTGCCGGCCCCTCGCCCACGACGGCGAAGCGCGCCTCGTCCCTGAGCTGGATCACCGCCTCGGCGAACACGTCCATGCGCTTCTCGAACGAGATGCGCCCAGCGTGGACCACCAGCGGCAGCTCTGGGTTGCCGCCCGTGAGGCGCGCCCGCATCTCCTGTGACCTGTGCTTGGGGTTGAACCTCTCGGCGTCGACGGCTTTGGGCCACAGGCGCACGCGCTCGATGCCGAGAGACCGCGCGAGCTCGACCATCTGGGGGCTGGTGCAGAGGTTGACGTGAGCGAGGTTGTGAACCTCGCGGTCGATGACCTCGAGCGGGCGCTTGAACCAGCCGAGCGACAGGTCCTCCACCACCTTGGGGTCGGTGTGGAAGCTGGCTAGCAGCGGCAGGTCGAAGCGTTTGGCGAGACCCGCCCCGAACGCTCCGAAGAAGACGGGGTTGACGACGTGCACGACGTCGGGCGCGAAGCGTCTCATCTCGCGACCCAGCCGTCCGCTCGGCACCGCGAACGTCAGCTCCGGGTACCACGGGAACGGCATGCCAACCGAAGGCACTACCCTGAAGCCGCTGACGCCCTGCGGCGACTTCGGCGGCGCGAACACCAGCACGTCGTGCCCGGCCTTCTCGAGGCTCTTGAGCGTGGCGAGCAGCCGCGTGACGACGCCGTCCACCTTCGGTAGGAAGGTCTCGGATACCAACGCGATCCTCAGCGGCCCGGCGGCCACGGGACCTTCTGGCCGCGGCTCGTCGATCAGGAGTAACCGTTCATGAGGCGCTCGAGTGCGTCCCGGCTGGGCCGCAGGCGCTCGTCGGGGAGCATCGAGAGCGGCACGTCACCGACGCCACTGAGCTCGCCGAGCGATGGACGCGAGTCGTCGTAGTAGACGAGTCCCGTCAGCAGCTCGCCCTGCTCCTCGGCGCGCGCCAGCCGCGCCATGGCCTGGCCGCGGTCGGAGGCGTCGTAGTCGGACTCGAGCCTGCGCAGCGTCAGCCTGGAGCCGTCGTGAAGCTCGACGACACGCACCTCGCCCTCGACCAGCGGGTCGATGGAGATCTCTTCCTCGGCCGGCACGAAGCCGAGCTCCTGCAGCGCGCGCTCGTGCTCGCGGCCGTAGGCGTACGACCGGCGCGAGTCTGGCTCGTCGTTGAACGCCACGCAGGGGCTGACGATGTCGATGACAGCGAGACCGCGGTAGCTGAGGGCCGCCTTGAGCAGCTCGCGCACCTGCTTGGCGTCGCCGGCGAACGACCTTGCGACGAAGCCCGCGCCGGCCACCAAGGCCTCCATGCACAGGTCGATGGGAGGCAGGTTGTTGGTGCCGGCGTACTTGAGGACCTGGCCGTAGTCCGCGGTGGCGGAGAACTGGCCTTTGGTGAGGCCGTAGACACCGTTGTTCTCGATGATGTAGACCATGCGAGCGTTGCGCCGCACCAGGTGCTTGAACTGCCCTAAGCCGATCGAGCCGGTGTCGCCGTCGCCGGAGACGCCGATGGCGCGCAGCGTGTGGTTGGCTTGCAGCGCTCCGGTGCCAAGGGACGGCATGCGGCCGTGCAGGCTGTTGAAGCCGTGGGACATCCCCAGGAAGTACGCGGGCGACTTGCTCGAGCAGCCGATGCCGGAGAGCTTGATGATCTCCTGCGGCTTGATGTTGAGTTCAAACGCGATCTGCACGATCTGGCTGGCGATCGAGTTATGCCCGCAGCCCTTGCACAGCGTGGAGGGGCTGCCGCCGTAGTCGGCCTTGCCGAGCCCGACGGCGTTGAGCTTGAGAGAAGCCGGTGTGTCCATGCTCCTATGCCTTCCTCTCGAGGTGCGGCGCCAGCGCTTGGGCGACCCACTCTGCCGTCAGCGGCATCCCGTCGACGTTGCCGATGTGCGTGAGGCGCGCGGCGAGCTCGGGGAAGTCGTCGCGCAAGATGGCGGTGAGCTGACCGTCGCGGTTCAGCTCGATGATCAGGGTCCTGTCGTGGGCGGCGAGGAAGTCGCGCACCTCCTGCCCTACCGGCAGTGAGCGGATCCGCATCGTGCTGAAGGTGTAACCCTCGGTAGCGAGCCTGTCGCGCGCCTCTTCGATGGCGTATCTGGTCGTGCCGTAGAAGACGACCGCGAGAGACGCACCCGGTCTGGTGTCAACGACCGGCCCTGGCACCATCCTCCTAGCCGTTTCGAACTTGCGCTTGAGTCGCTCTAAGTTCGGAGCCCAGTGCTCGGAGCGCTCGCTGTACTTGGCGTTCTCGTCGTGGCCGGTGCCGCGCCCGAACCAGGCAGCGGCCGGGTTGGGGTTGCCGGGCAGCGTGCGGTAGGCGACACCGTCGCCGTCGACGTCCTTGTAGCGCTGGAAGCCGAGCTCGGTCACCTGCTCGGCGCTGAGCACCTTGCCGCGCCTGAGCGGCTCGGCCGGGTACTGGAACGGCCTGCCCATCCAGTTGTTCATGCCCAGGTCGAGGTCCGAGAGCACCATGACCGGCGTCTGGAGCTGGTCGGCGAGGTCGTGAGCCTCGTAGCCGAACTGGAAGCACTCCTCGATCGAAGACGGGAACAACACGACGTGCTTGGTGTCGCCGTGTCCGACCTGGTACGCGAAGCCGACGTCGCCCTGGCTGGTCCTCGTCGGCAGCCCGGTGCTCGGGCCGACGCGCTGGATGTCCCAGACGACGGCCGGCACCTCGGCGAAGTACGCCAGGCCGAGGAACTCGGCCATCAGCGACATGCCGGGACCGCTGGTGGCGGTCAGCGCACGCGCGCCCGCCCAACTGGCGCCGACGACCATGCCGATGGCCGCCAGCTCGTCCTCGGCCTGCACGACGGTGTAGGTCGGGCGGCCGTCGGGGTCGGTGCGCAGACCGGGCAGGTGATCGCGGAGCGAGTCGATGAAGCTGGTCGAAGGCGTGATCGGGTACCAGGCGGCGACGCTGACGCCACCGAAGATCGCCCCCAGAGCGCCGGCTTCGTTGCCCGTCATGGTGATCAGGCCCTGGGTGAGGTTCAGCGGCTCTACGCGGTACGGGTCGAGCTTGGTGATGTTCGCGCTAGCCCACTCGTAGGCGGCCTTGACGATCGGGAAGTTGCTGTCGACGAGCTTCTGCCTGCCGCCGAACTGGTGGCTCAGCGCCTCGTGCGCAACCTCGAGCGGCACGCCCAGCACGTACGCGACGACCCCAACGTACGTCATGTTGGCGATGTACTCCTTGATCTTGCCCTTGATCTCGAAGCCGGCCAGCAGCTCCTTGACGGGTACGGGGTAGTACGTCAGGTCGGCGCGATCGGGCTGGTAGCGCAGGTCGGCGTTGTAGAAGCACACGCCGCCGCTGGGCAGCTGCGCGACGTCCTCGTGCAGTGTCGCGGGGTTGAACGCCACGAGCAGCTCCGACGGCCGCCTGGCTATGTACCCCTGGTGGCTGACGCGGATGTGGTACCAGGTCGGCAGACCCTGGATGTTCGACGGGAAGATGTTCTTCCCGTGCACCGGTATGCCCATCTTGAAGAACGAGCGCAGCAGCGTCAGGTTGGCCGTCTGGCTGCCTGTACCGTTGGCGGTTGCGACGCAGAGAGAGAAGTCGTTGACGACGCTATGCACTAAGGTCGTCGAGCTAGGTCGGCTCGACAGCTCTGGAACACCCATGCGTTACATCAACCTCCTGGCGAGAGCTTGGTATGTCACCAGGTCGTGGGCACGTCGTGGAGGACGGCCCCTCACTCTCGCGCTCGCGTCGGTATCGCCGACCGCCCGTATGGGCGCTGGCCAATACTATCGCGGCTCAAGGCGCACCGTAGAGTGCGGAATGAGCATCGAGCAGAAAGCCTTGACCCTGAAGCGCCTGCACGAGGCGCCTGAGATCTTGCGCGTCGTCAACGTCTGGGATCCGATAACCACCAAGGTGGTAGCCGCACTGCCGGCCACGAAGGCCATCGCCACCGCCGGTCATGCGATCGCGGCATCGCACGGCTACAAGGACGGCGAGATCCCTGTGGAGCTCATGGTGGCCGCGGTCGAGCGCATCGTCGCCGCTACGGACCTGCCTGTCACCGCCGACCTCGACGACGGCTACGACGAGCCGGGCGAGACGATAAGGCGTGCCATCGGCGTCGGGGTAGTGGGCGCGAACGTCGAGGACCGCCTGAGACCGCTGGCGGAGTCGGTAGCACGCGTCCGCTCGGTGGTGAGGGCGGGTGAGGCCGAGGGGGTGGCGTTCCAGTTGAACGCTCGCACCGACGCGCTGCTGCGCGGTGGCGACAGGCCGCTGGCCGCCGGCCTGGCCGACGCCGTCGAACGCGGCCGCGCCTTCCTGGACGCCGGCGCCAGCCTCGTCTTCGTCCCCGGCAAGCTCGACCGCGAGGCGACGAGCATCCTGGTGGACGGCTTGGGGCGAGGCAAGCTGAGCGTCATCGGGGTGCCGGGCGCGCTCAGCGCCGCCGAGTACCAGGAGCTGGGGGTAGCGCGCATCTCGTACGGACCCTGGCCACAGCGTCACGCGTTGACGGCGCTCGAGGAGTTGGCGCTCTCGCTCTACGCGGACGGGACCGTGCCGGCGAGCACGAAACCGCTCAGCTGAGCGCGGCGGCGCGGTGGCGCCGCGCTACCAATCGTGGGTCAGCGCCGCCAGCCCTCGCGGCAGCGTGGCGGCCCACGACAGCCTGTCGTGACCACCGTCGATCTCCTCGTAGCTCAGCTCGTAGCCTTTCGCGACCAGCACGTCCCTTAAGTGCCGCGTCGCGGCCAACATCACGCGCTCGTGCAGCCCCACCTCGATGCGGAAGCGCAGCGGCAGCTTCGGCAGCGTGGCGAAGCAGCGGTTGAGCCAAGCCGGCTCCTCGCGCGGGTCCGTCACGGTAGGCCACCAGAACGAGCCCGACTGCGAGTAGACGAGCCCGAAACGCTGCGGCAGGCGCATCGCTCCGTAAGCGGCCGTCAGCCCGCCTAGGCTGGCGCCGGCCAGGATCGTCCGGTCGGCGCTGAAACGAGTGGTCGCGCCGTCGACGAGCGCGGGCAGCAGCTCCTCGTGCAGCGCATCGACGAAGGCGCTCGAGCAGGCAAGGTCCTGCGTTCTCTGCCGCATGTCGCCAGCCGCGATCATCACGACCGTCAGCGGCGGTAGCTCACCCGCGGCGATCGGGCCGTCGAGCAGAGCGGCGATGATGCCGTCACGCGCCCACTCCTCGCCGTCGGTGAGGACGAGCAGGCCCGGCTCGCGCTCGGCAGCCCGCGCGGCCGCGCCGGCCGACACGGCCGGAGGCGTGTACAACCAGATCTCTCTGTCGCCGCCGAAAGCCGCGCTGCTGAAGACGCGCCGCTTGAGGCGCGCGGCGGCGTCGACGAGCAGCGTCACCCGTGGGGCCGCGGGCGCGGCGGGAAGCTCGACCCACGAACCCCTCACCAGGCCCTCAGCCCAGCGGCCCTCGCGCCGCTGGAACGGATCGGGCACGGCGTTGCCCTGCGCTCCCCACCAGTGTTCCAGGACCTCGCGCGAGACCTGTGAGCCGGCGGCCAGCGACCGCTCGACCATCTCCGCGCCACGGGGCGAGAGCTCGCCAGGGGCGCATCCGAGCGTGTACTGGCAGCGCCACTCGTCACCGGCGAGGATGCTGAGGTAGCGCACATCGGTCCCCGGCACGGCCCTCAGCACGCTTCTGTCGTAGAACTCGGGATCGGTGATCCGGTTGGCGAACAGCACGACCTCGACCGCGGGGTCGCTCTCGCGCGCCACGAAGGTGACGATGCGCTCACGCGGCGAGCCAGGCGCGTCCTCGAGCAGTGGTGTGCCGGCGGCGCTGACCGAATCCCAGAACTCGAAGGCGGCCGACACCTCGCCGGCCGCCACGCGCGCGGCAAGGCGTTCGATCGTCGGGCTCACGGCCAGCCTGGGCCCGAGGTCCTTGCCCTTCGGCGGCAGCGTCGTGCCCGTGGTCGGGCGTGGTATGGGGTCCGGGTTCTTGGTCACGTAACAGCCTAAATCTTGACTATATTACTCGGATTCAGTTAAGTTCAGCCAGGCCGCTGTTGGTCCGCGTCTACGCGCGTCGCCGGGCTTGCAGCGCACTCCCTGCACCAGCAAGAAGGAAGCACCGATGAACTCACCCAGCTACGGCGCACGCAGATCAGTGGCTCTCGCCGCTCTGATCGTGGCAGTACTCGTCTTCTCGTCTCAAGCGTTCGCACAGGGCGGTTGGCCCCGTACCTTCACCAACGCCGACGGCACCACCACCGTGATCGACGCTCAACCCAAACGCATCCTGTCGACCTCCGTCAGCATCACCGGTACGCTGTTGGCGGTGAACGCACCCGTCGTCGCTAGCGGCTCCGCCGGCAACGGCCAGTTCTTCGCTCAGTGGAACGCGGTGGCGGCCGAGCGCGGCATCTCTAACGTTTGGCCGGCCGGCAGCGTCGACCTCGAGGCCGCCTACGCCAGCGAGCCCGACCTCATCATCGTCTCGACCAGCGGCGCCGACTCCGCGCTGGCCCAGCTCTCGGTCCTGCAGCTCGTCGCCCCGACCATCATCCTCGACTACGGCGGCCAGACCTGGCAGGACCTCGCCATCGAGATCGGTGAAGCCACAGGTCTCGAGGAGCAGGTGGCGGCGGTCATCGCCGAGTTCGACGCCCAGGTGGCGGCCGCGGCGGCCTCGATAACGGTGCCTGCCGGCACCGCGAACATCATCAGCTACAACGGCGCCGGTTCGGACAACCCCATCGCGCGCGTCGGCGGCGCCCACGCCGAGCTGATCAGCGCGCTCGGCTTCACGGTCGAGGACCCACCCCTCGAGTGGCACGCTCAAGCCTCTGTCCGCGCCGACTTCGTGTGGGCAGCCTTCGAGCGCCTCCCTGAGCTGACCTCCGAGACCACGTTCCTGCTCAGGTTCGGCGACGCTCAGATCGAGCCGTTCCTAAACGAGCCGGTCCTGGCCAACCTGCCCTCCGTCACGGCCGGTCAGGTCTACGGGCTGGGCGTGAACTCCTTCCGCATCGACTACTACAGCGCGCTCGAGATCGTCGCCAACATCGTCGAGAAGTTCGGCAACTAACCGAGCCGGGCACGTACGCGAGCCCGTCGCCGCCTGACACGCGCCGACGGGCTCGACTCCGTCAGCCGCATGGACAGGCAGCGCGTGAGAGCAGACCCTCCTGGCACAGCCGGCGCCCGCGCCACGAACCGCCGTAGGTGGAGTGGCCTGGCGGCGCTGGCGGTGCTGCTGCTCGCGGCGCTCCTAGTCAGCTTCGCGGTCGGCGAGAAGAGCCTGTCGATCGCGACGACGCTGGACGCGGTCTTCAGGTTCGACGCGGAGAACAACGACCACCTGCTGGTTCGGCACCTGCGCGTACCACGCACCGTCATCGGTCTGATCGTCGGCTGCGCTCTCGGAGTGGCGGGAGCGATGATGCAGGCTCTGACCCGCAACCCGCTAGCCGACCCCGGCATCCTCGGGGTCAACGCCGGGGCGGCCGCAGCCATCGCGGCGGCGATCGCCTACCTCGGTGCCAGCGACGTCGTCCAGTACATGTGGTTCGGCCTGCTCGGCGCGGGTGCGGCTGGCGCGGGCGTCTACCTGCTCGGCGGGCTACGACGCGGCACCAACCCCGTGCGGCTGGTCCTGGCCGGCGCCGCGCTCTCCGTCGTGCTCCTCGCTCTGACGCAAGTGATCCTCATCAACAGCGACGAGCTCGTCTTCAACCAGTTCAGACACTGGGTCGTCGGCTCCCTGCAGGGGCGCGGCACGGCGGTGCTGTGGCCGGTCTCGCTGCTGGTCGCCGCAGGACTCGTGACCGCCGCGTTCCTGACCCGCGCCCTGGACGCCGCCGTGCTCGGCTCCGACCTGAGTCGTGCTCTCGGCGTGAACCCGGTAAGGGTCTGGAGCGCGTCGGCGCTCGCCGTGATCACTCTGGCCGGCGCCGCCACCGCCGCCGCGGGCCCAGTCGGCTTCGTTGGCCTGACCGCGCCTCATCTCGCTCGCTTCATCGCCGGTCCCGACCACCGCTGGGTGCTCCCCTACTCGATGCTCTTGTCCGGGCTGCTCATCGTCGGGGCCGATGCTCTCGGACGCGTCGTCGCTCGTCCGGGCGAGGTCGGCGTCGGGATCGTCGTCGCGCTCGTCGGGGGTCCGTTCTTCGTGTACCTCGTCAGGCGCGGGAGGCTGGTTCAGCTGTGAGCGCCTCGCCTACCGGCGGCAGCGCCACCTTGCGCGTGTGGCGGTTCGGCAGCTACTCCCTGCTGTTCGACCTTCGGCTCATCGCCGTCGGCTCCACACTGCTGCTCATCGTCATCGGGCTCGGCGCCTACGCGCTCAGCGTCGGCACCCTCAAGATCGCGGTCTCCGACGTCATCCAGATACTGCTCGGCAACGGCTCCGGGGTCAGCGAGCGGGTCGTGATCAACATCCGCCTCCCGCGCGTGCTCACCGGGATCTTCGCCGGTGCCGCGCTCGGAGCGTCCGGCGCCATCTTCCAGTCGATATCTCGCAACGCCCTTGGCTCGCCCGACGTCATCGGCTTCACCACCGGGGCGGCGACAGGCGCCATCGCTCAGATAATCCTCTTCGACGGCTCGCCGTCGCAGATCGCCATCGCCGCGGTCGTGACGGGCATGCTGACCGCAGTCGTCGTCTACCTGTTGTCGAGCAACAGAGGCGGCGGCGGTTACCGGCTGGTGCTGACCGGCATCGGCGTCGGGGCCATACTCGGCGCTCTCAACGGCTTGATGCTGGTGAAGGGCAACCTCGACGACGCCATCTCGGCCAACCTCTGGCTCGCCGGCTCGCTCAACGCCCGCTCGTGGCTGCACGTCTGGCCGGTACTGCTCGGTACCGTGCTGGTGATCCCGGGCGCCGCAGTACTGGCCCGCAGCCTGACGCTGATCGAGATGGGCGACGACCTCGCCAGGCAGCTCGGGATACGCGTCGAGAGGACGCGTCTCGTCGCCGTCTTCCTGGCGGTGCTGCTCGCGGCGTTGGCTACCGCGGCGGCGGGGCCTATCGCGTTCGTGGCGCTGGCCGCCCCGCAGCTTCACGCCCGGCTGGCCGGCACAGCCAACCTGGCCGTGTTCGGCGCCGCGGCCATGGGCGCCCTGCTGCTGATCCTCGCCGACCTGATCACTCAGCTGCTGCCGCTAGGGTTCGCGGTGCCGATCGGCCGGATGACTGGGATAATCGGCGGGCTGTACCTCATCTGGCTGCTCACGAGGTCGAGGCAAGTATGAGCTCCCCCAAGCCGCACTCAGACGTTCTAACGCCGGCCGAGCCGCGCCTCAGGGCCGAGGCTACGACACTGGCCTACGACGGCCGCGTCGTGTCGAGCGACCTGAGCGTGTCGATCCCGACGGGCAAGCTGAGCGTGATCCTCGGTCCCAACGCCTGCGGCAAGACGACGCTTCTGCGCGCGCTGGCGCGGTTGATACCCCCCAGCAGCGGCCAGGTCGTTCTCGACGGCAAGGACATCAGGCGCTATCCGACCAAGGAGGTGGCCCGCCGCCTCGGCCTGCTGCCTCAGGCCAGCATCGCCCCGTTCGGGATCACGGTCGCCGATCTGGTCGCACGCGGCCGCTTCCCGCACCAGCGCGCGCTTCAGCAGTGGTCCATCGACGACGAAGCCGCGGTGGAACGCGCGATGGCCGTCACCAACGTGACCGAGTTGGCCACCAGGAGCGTCGACGAGTTGTCGGGCGGCCAACGCCAACGGGTGTGGTTGGCGATGGTGTTGGCGCAGGAGACACCCCTGCTCTTGCTGGACGAGCCGACGACCTACCTCGACATCGCTCATCAGCTCGACGTGCTCGAGTTGTGCCGCCGCCTCAACCGCCAGGAGGGCCGGACGCTGGTGCTGGTGTTGCACGACCTGAACCAGGCCGCTCGCTACGCCGACCATGTGATCGTCATGCGCGACGGTGCAGTCGTGGCCGCGGGCGAGCCTCACGCCGTCGTGACGCCGACGATGCTGGCGGAGGTGTTCGGGCTGAGGGCCCATGTGACCGCCGACCCGATCACCGGCTCCCCTCTCGTCATCCCCATCGGCAGCATCGGCGACGAGTAGGGCCCCTGGTTGCCGGGCCGGTCTCAGGCCTCGAGCGCGCTGTCGTCCTCGTCGGCGTCGAGGTCCTCGGCGCCGATGGTGAAGCCGGACTGCGGGCGCCCGACGGCGCCCTTGGCGCGACCGTCGGCCGCTAGTTTGGTGTAGACGTCAGCCTTGATGCGCTCGGCCAGCTCAGGATTGC
>CAYMRL010000019.1:0-14669 GCA_964392895.1 uncultured bacterium | reverse complement strand
CAGCTCGGCAGCGAGTCTGACGGCCTCGTCGCGCTGCCTAAGCGCTCGCCTGGTAGCCTCCGCCTCTGAGGTGAGGGCGCTCTCGAGCCGCTCCGCCGCGCGCTCGTCCAGCTTGTCCAAGCCGGGGCCGAGCGCGAAGACACGTTCCTCCAGCCGGGCTGCGTGACGAAGCTCGGCCACCAGCGCGATGGCCTCACTGACGCTGGCGGCGCTCTCGGCCACGAGCCTCGCTCGCGCCAGCTCCTCCTCCAGCTCGGGTAGGCGGTCTTCGCGCTGCTGGATCTCCGCCTGTAGCGCCCTGAGCCTGCTCAGCTCCTGCAGGCTCTCGCGCAGCTCGCTCGCCGCGACGTTGCCCTTGTTCTCGAGCTTGCCGAAGCCTCTGGCGACCGCCTCGATGTCGATGCCGCCGGTGAGCTCCCGTGCGATGGCTCGCGACACCAGCCTGTCGAGGTCCGTCGGCCCGGCGGTCGGGAGCGCCGCCTTGCCCCTGGCGCCGCGCGCGACCGCCGGTTCCAGCACCAGGTCCTCCAGGCGCAGGAAGTAGGCTCCGCTCGACTCCCAAGGGATCAGGTTCGGAGCTGCCGCCGGCGCGAGGGCCTGGGTCCATGTCGTGTCGTCCCCGAGTCTCTCGGCGCTGAGCACGGCGCCGCTGCTGAGCACGAGCTCGGCAGTCAGCCTCGGACGACCCTGATGCTGTTGCGGGTAGAGCAGCGCCAGCAGGGCGCGTACGAGGCTGCTCTTGCCCGACGCGTTCGGACCGACGACGACGTTGATGCCGGGAGCGAGGTCCCGCAGGTCGACTAAGCCACCGATGCCAGGCAGGCTCTCGATCTTGAGCCGACGCAGCCTCATGTCACGCCGCCGTCGGCGAGCTGCGCCCTGTTCTCGAGCATCAGATCGATGGCTCTGAGCGCCGCCTCCTCGAGCAGGTCGACCAGCAGCTCCTGCGAGGGCGCGAGCGGCTCGAGCTGGCGGTAGACGGCGTGCGAACCGACCTCGTCGGCCCAAGCGGCCGCCCCGGCCAGCAGGCGACCCCGCTCATCGGACCCCGCATCCCGAAGCTCGAGGACGGTGCGGGCGGCCAGAGCCAGCGGGTCGGAGCCGCCAGCCAAGGCTAGGAGGTCCAAAGCGTGTTCGACCAGCACGGCCACGTCGTGCACGAAGCAGGCGACGCCGCTGAAGTCGTAGCTGGCAGCTCGCAGGTCGGACTCGGCCAGGTGCCGAGCGACCTCCGCCGCCAGCTCGGAGCGGCCCCGCAGCTCGACGCGCAGCCCGAGCGCTCGCAGACCGGAACCGTCTGCGAGGCAGCCCTGTACCGCGAGGTCCATGGCGCCAAGCAGGAGCTCATCGAGGTCCTCGATCCGCTCCAGGCCGCCGACGTCGACGACGACACGCTCGTAGCGCAGCGGGGTCAGGCAGAGATGCTCGAGCTCGAGCACACCGGCGCCGACGCGAACCAACCACGCTCCTCGCGGCCCCTCTTCGCCGGGATCGGCCGCGCTGAGCGAGCCGAGGTACCCGGCGGCTCTCTCGCCGAGCCGGTGGGGCTTGTGGACGTGGCCGAGCAGCCAAGCCGCGACCGGATGCGAGTCCAGCTCCGCGGTGGTGACGGGCGCGTAGCTACCTGACTGGTCCAAGTCGGCGTGAAGCAGCCCTATCGTCAGGCCGGTCCCGAGGTCGAGCGCGGCGAGGTTCAGCGAGGCCAGCGGTGAGGTGTGGACCAAGGCCGCCGGGAACGACCAGCCGACCACGTTCACGCTCACGCCACCGGCTGAGATCCGAGCGGACTCCCACGCGCCGGCGGCGCCGAGCAGCTTGAAACCGGGCAGCAGCTTGGCGAGGCGCGGAAGCGCGGTGACATCGTGGTTGCCCGCCACGGCGACGACCTGGACGCCGGCGGCTAGCAGGCGCTCGACACCGGCGCGCAGGTCAGCGAAGGCCTCGTAGAAGTCGCTGTCGTCATCGACCACGTCGCCGGCCAGGAGGACCGCTGTCACGCCGCGCTCGACGGCGGTGTCGACCAGCCGCCGCCAGGCCGCCGCGGGTCCGAGCTCCATCAGACTGCCGCGGAGCCGCGCCGGCACACGGCTCGGTTGGCGTCCGAGGTGCAAGTCGGCGGCGCACAGCAGCTCCATGTCAAGACCTTAGCGCTGCGCCGTGAGCGCATGACGCCTAGCTGCTCACTTGCAAAGATGCTCTAGGTCCGTGCCTAGCATAGGGGTACGCATGAACCACCTCGGCAGCCCGCCGAGCACAGCAACTCAACCAAGGTAGGGCCGACAGACCTTGCCCGCCACCACCGGGTGTGTGGCCCCGGTGGCGGCCATCGAGATGTTCGGCTCGCCGTTCACGGCCATGAACCCCATGACGGCCATCGCGAGGGTCTCGCGGTCCTTGTCGTCGAAACCGATCGCGGCGAACGTCTTCACCGGCCACGGTAGCCGCGCCGTCAGGCGCCTCATCATCTCAGGGTTGCGAGCGCCACCGCCGGCGACGAGCACCTCGTCGACGCCCCGCAAAGCGACGTGATCCTCGATCGCAGAAGCCAGCGACTCGACTGTCAGCTGCATGATCGTCGACAACAGGTCGGCGATAGCCAAGGGAGACTCGGCAGCTGCCGCTGGCGCGACCCCCCAGCCGCGTTGCAGAGTCGTCCTCAGGTGGAAGACCTCGCGGCCGGTCGTCTTCGGCGGAGCCAGCCGGAAGTAGGGATCGTCGAGCAGCCGCCGCAGCGCGCGCTCGTCCACCGCACCGGAGGCGGCCGTGCGCCCGTCCTCGTCGCGCTCGGCTCCGAGGAAGGCGCGGGCGGCATCGTCGAGGACGCAGTTGGCGGGGCCTGTGTCGAACGCCAGCACGCCAGCCGGGGCGCCGTCGGCCGGTAGGTAGGTGAGGTTGGCGATGCCGCCGAGGTTGACCACGAGGCGCGACACGCCAGGCTCCGAGTAGAGGAGGTGATCGGAGAACGGCACGAGAGGCGCGCCCTGACCGCCAGCGGCGATGTCAGACTGCCGAAAATCTGAGACGGTCACGACGCGGCAGCGCTCGGTCACCACGCTGGCATCGCCGAGCTGCAAGGTGCTCTTGAGCGTCCAGCGCATCTCAGGGTCGGGCCTGGGGATGTGATAGACGGTCTGGCCGGAGAGGGCCACCAGGTCGACGGGGCCCTTCGCCAGTTCGGCAGCCACCACCGCCGCATAGACCTGGCCGACGGCCTGGTGCAGCTCGGTCAGCAGGATCACGTCGGCGGTGCGCGGGTCGAGCGCGAGCTTCAGCCGCTCGGCGACCCCGGACGGGTAGAGGTACGAGCCGCGCGTCAGCACCTCCCAGCGCAGACGACCTGCGCTGCGCTCCAAACGCGCCGTCACCGTGTCGATCCCGTCCAACGACGTGCCCGACATGACGCCGAGCACCGTCAGCGGCGCGAGGTCGCGTGCGCCGTTACTCACGCGCGACGCCGCCGAGCGTCTCCGCCACGAGCGCGTGTACCTCGCGGCGCAACGCCATGACGCCGTCGGCCGAACCGCGCCTGGGATGGACGCGGTTCGTCAGCAGCACGCAGGCCCAGTCCTGGACCGGGTCGATGAGGATGCTGGTGCCGGTGAAGCCGGTGTGGCCGTAGGCGGCTTCTGACATCGCCCTGCCGACTGGCCAGTTGTCCGAGTTGAGGCGCCACAGGATCCCGCGGGGCGGCCCGGCGCCGCGCGACCTGTCGCGCACCGCCTCTCGCAGCCACTCGCTGCTGCAGAACGGGACCTCCTGCCTGAGCCAGGCGCGGGCGTAGCGCAGCACGTCGGCGGCGGTGCCGAAGAGGCCGGCATGGGCGGATACGCCGCCCATCGACCAGGCGTTCTCGTCGTGCACCTCGCCGGCCAGGAGGCGGCCGCGCCAGCCGTCGTCCTCGGTGGGAGCGACGTTGCTGCCCGCCGGCAGCGGGCCGTAGCGAACGGTCGTCATGCCGAGCGGAGCGAACACCTCTCTAGTTACGAAGGCGTCGAGCGGCTCGCCGGTGACGCGTTCGATGACCATGCCGAGGATCATCACGCCGAGGTCGGAGTAGTCGTAGGCGCCGCGCGTGCCGCTCAAAGACGACTGCAGGACGTTGGCGCGTTGGGCATCGCGGCCGGAGACCCAGGCGAAGAGCGGTGTCCAGGCCGGGAGGCCCGAGCTGTGCAGGGTAAGCTCCTCTAGCGTCACATCGCCGAGGGAGGGTTCTTGGAACCAACCCGCGTTGCTGAAGAAGTGCCCCACCTTCTGGTCCAGCGTGATCGCGCCGGCGTCGAGCAGCTTGAGCAGCGCGGGCAGGCAGGCGACGACCTTGGTGAGGGACGCGAGGTCGTAGTGGGTGTCGGGCGAGACGGCGGCGGAGCTCGGGCCGTAGCTCAGGGAGCCTGATGACAGCGGTTGCCACACCTCATCGGAGGTGCCGACAGCCAACACGGCGCCGGGCGTCACGCGTTCCGAGGCCGCTCGACGCAGCAACTCGCTCGCGGCCGAGCGGAACCCCGTCTCGTTCTGAATCACGAGAGCGACGCTACCACGCCCCGCCGCACTGGTCTATGAATGGTACAGTTATGACGCATACACCAAGCTCGCTTCGGGCAGAGGAAAGGGAGTACTGGATGAAGAGGTTCAGGTACACACTCGCCACACTGTTCGCCGCCGCAGCGCTGTTCGGCGGAGCAGCGTCGGCCCAGAGCGGTCAGCTCGAGCTGGCCATCGACTCGTCGCCGGCGGGCCTCGACCCCCACATCGTCACGGCGTTCTCCTCGTTCGCGGTCATCGGCCAGATCTACGAATCGCTGCTCGAGGTCAACGCCAACCTCGAGCTCGAACCGGCTCTGGCGACCAGCTACACCGTCTCAGACGACGGCCTCACGTACGTCTTCCAGATCCGCGACAACGTGAAGTTCCACAACGGTCGGTCGCTGACGGCTGACGACGTCGTCTACTCGTTCGACCGCGTCCGCAACCCCGAGACCGCCTCACCGCAGGCGAGCCGCTTCACTGAGGTAGCTTCGGCCGTTGCGACCGGCGAGTACGAGGTCACCTTCACCCTGACGCGCCAGTTCGCTCCGTTCCTCGCCAACATCCCCAACCTCTCGATCGTGCCCCAAGAGGTCGTCGCGGCCAACGGCAACCTGCAGCAGGTGGCGGTCGGCACCGGCCCGTTCATGCTCAGCGAGGTCGTGCCCGACACCTACGTGCTGCTGACGGCCAACCCCGACTACTACCGCCCCGGCCAGCCCGGCCTCGCAGCAGTGCGCTACAACATCGTCCCGGTCGCGTCCACGCGCGCCGCGGGCCTGCGCACCGGCACCTATCACCTGCTGCCCGACGTCGACCCCGCCTCCGCCGAGACCCTGCGCGGCGCCAACGGCGTCACGCTGCTGGAGATCCAAGACCTCTCGTACACGCTGCTCGGCTTCAACACCACGCGCGAACCGTTCAACGACCCGCGCGTCCGCGCCGCCATCAACTACGCCATCGACCGCGAGGAGCTGGTCGAGGCCGTCTACTTCGGCAACGGCGTCCCCGGCGGCCCGCTGAGCCCCGGCCTCGCCGAGTGGGCGCTCGACACCTCCGCGTTCGCCTGCTACGCCACCAACCGCGACATCGCCCGCAACCTCCTCGCCGAAGCCGGCTACCCCAACGGCTTCGCGACCGAGATCAAGGCGCTCGGCTCCGTCCAGATCGTCGTCGACGCCGCCCAGGTGCTGCAGGCGCAGCTCTCCGAGATCGGCATCGACGCAACCGTCACCGTCCAAGAGGTCGGCTCGTTCGTGCAGGATTGGCGCAACTCGAACTTCGACATGTTCGCCAGCCTCAACGGCGGCTCGTCGGACCCCGACGGCTACCTGCACCGCACCTTCGTGACCGGCGGCTCGACCAACGTCTTCCTCTACTCCGACGCCAACATCGACGCACTGCTCGAGCAGGGCCGCACCACCGTCGACAGGGCCGCCCGCAAGGCGATCTACGACCAGCTCCAGACGGACCTCGCCTGCGAGGGCCCGATCGCTCACCTCGCCTACGGCACGCTGTTCAGCGGCGTCACCGACAACGTGATGGGCTTCCAGCAGATGCCCAACCGCGGCCTGCGCTACCTGCGCGAGGTCATGCTGCACTAGTCGCCGTCTGGCGCTTGGCGCGGCGGAGCCACCACGGTCCGCCGCGCCGCGCGCCGCGAGTAGCCGTGCCGCCCAGCCATGCTCGAGTACACCGTCAGACGCGTAGGCGACCTCTTGGTCGTGCTGTTCGGCGTCTCGGTGCTCATCTTCCTGATGGTGCGCTTCATCCCGGGCGACGCCGTCGCGATCATGCTCGGCGCCAACACCGACATCACGCCCGACAGGATCGAGAACCTCCGGCGTCAGCTCGGGCTTCACCTGCCCATCCACGAGCAGTACTGGCAGTGGCTCTCCGGCGTGCTGCGCGGCGACCTCGGCAACAGCATCTGGACAGGCAGGCCCGTGCTGGGCGAGATAACCGCTCGCATACCCGCCACGCTCCAGATCACCGGCTTCTCGCTGCTCTTCGCGATGATCCTCGCGCTGCCGCTGGGTGTGCTCGCCGCCAAGGCGCGCGGCACTTGGGGCGACCTCGTCGTCAGGGTCCTCGCCATCGCCGGTCTCACCCTGCCCTCGTTCTGGGTGGGCGTCCTGCTGGTCTATTTCTTCTCCATCTACCTGCCGCGCTGGCCGTCGATCGGCTACGTGCCGTTCAGCGAGGACCCGCTCGGCAACCTGGCACGACTCGTATTGCCGGTCGTGGCGGTCAGCCTGCCGATGGTGGCGGGCCTCACTCGTATCTTGCGTTCCAGTCTGCTCGAGGTGCTGAGCAGCGACTACGTCCGCACCGCCAAGGCGAAGGGCGTCGGTGAGCGCGGGCTGCTCTACAAGCACGCGCTGCGCAACGCGCTCATCCCTGTCATCACCGTCATCGGCGTCAACGTCGGCTACCTGCTCTCCGGGGTGGTGGTCATCGAGCAGGTGTTCGCCATCCCGGGCGTAGGTCGCCTGGTGATCGGTGCCATCAACGAGCGCAACTACCCGCTGGTGCAGGGTGTGGTGCTGGTGGTGACGGCGGTCTTCGTGTTCGTCAACCTGATCGTCGATCTCGCCTACGGCTGGATCGATCCGCGGGTCGAGTACTCGTGAACGCGCGGACGAACCGCGCGAGCGCTTCGTTCGCGTTGCGCTTCTTCTCGCGCCTGGTGCGCAACCCGGTCGGCTTCCTCGGTTTCCTGCTAGCGGTCTTCGTCGTCACCGCGGCCGTGCTCGGGCCGGAGCTGACCCCTTACGACCCGATCAGGCAGAGCATCCGCGAGCGCTTCCAAGGCCCGAGCGCCGCTCATTGGCTCGGCACCGATCACTTCGGCCGCGACACGCTCTCGCGCATCCTGCACGGCTACCGCACGTCGCTGAGCGTCAGCCTGGGCGCCGTGGGCATCGCCACCATCGTCGGTGGTCTGCTCGGCCTGCTGGCCGCCTACTTCGGCGGCTGGATCGACAGGCTGATCATGCGCCTCATGGACATCCTGCTGGCGTTCCCGCTGATCCTGCTGGCGATCGCGGTGCTGGCCGTGCTCGGACCCGGCAGCTTCAACACCGGACTCGCCATCGGCATCGTCTACACGCCGATCTTCGCGCGCTTGGCGCGGGCGCCGGCGCTGACGGTGCTGAACTGGGACTACGTCGCGGCGGCGCGGGCGCTCGGCGGCGGCGCCGCGCGGATCCTGGGCAGGCACGTGACGCCCAACATCCTCGCTCCGATCATGGTGCAGGTGACGCTGTCGCTCTCGACCGCGATCCTCGTCGAGGCCTCGCTCAGCTTCCTCGGTCTCGGCACGCAGCCGCCGACACCCTCGTTGGGGCTGATGCTGTCGGAGTCGCGCAACACGATGCTGCTGTCGCCCTGGGTGTCGGTCTTCTCAGGGTTCGCCATCCTGCTAGCCTCGCTCGGCTTCAACCTGTTCGGCGACGGCCTCAGGGACCTGCTCGACCCGACGCTGCGCGACGTCTGAGACGCAAGCTCGACAGAGCTGCCATTGCGCTGATGACGCGCCGCCCCTAAGCTGGCACCATGAGAAGACGCGTTCACACGTCGTTCGCAGCAGTAGCCCTGCTGGCCGCCGCGCTGATCTCGCTGGCTGCCGCGCAGATAGACCCGCAGGCCAGGACGTTCCTCGAGGGCATGAACGATAGGTTCGACACAGACGTCACCACGCTCGACCAGACGTCGGTCATCACCACCTATATGCCTGACGGCACGACGGTCACGGTGACGATCCGCACCGTCATCGACTACGTCAACCGCAGAGCCGCTACCCTCACCGAGGCGATGCCTGGCCTCGAAGCGGTGATGGTGCTCAAGGACGGCCAGGTGACGATGAAGGTGCCCGGCATGCCGATGTCGCTGCCCGTGCCATCCGAGGCGGCCGAATCGCTCGAGGCGCTCTTCGATCCGCCGGCGTGGCCGGGCTTCAAGGAAGGCGACACGGCCAGCTACGACGGCCAGGTCTCATACGGCGACCTACTGTCGGGAGAGCAGATCAGCTACACCACCACGTACCTCCTTGACGGTACGGAGTCGGACTACACCACGCGCTTCGTGATCGGCCCCGACGCTGCGATACTTGGCTACCTCGTCGAATCACCCGACGTCGATCCGGTGTTGATGGTCCTCTCAGAACCTGCCAGCAGCGGTTACCTGGCGGGCATCGACGGCTCGCTGTACCTACCCGACGGCGGCGGCTGGAAGCTGAGCTCTAGGATGGAGTTCGTCGAGTACACGGTGAACCAACCCGTAGACGAGTCGCTGTTCGAGTAGACGACCGGAAAGCGCTCGAAGGTGCAGCGAGGTTGGGTCTCCGGCGCGCGGCTGTCGTACGTCGTCGGCATCGGCATGGGCGGTCTGGCTCTGGCCGCCATCTGGAGCCTCTACAACGCTTTCATGCCGCTGCTGCTGGCGGAGTACGTGTCGAGTCGCTCGCTGCGCGGTTTCATCATGGGCCTCGACAACGCCCTCGCCGTGCTCCTGATCCCGGTTGTAGGCGCCTGGTCGGATCGGGTCGACAGTCCCTGGGGCAAACGCTTGCCGTTCCTCATCGTCGGGATGCCCGCCGCCGCCGTGCTCTTCTCGCTGCTGCCACTGTCCAACGGGACGCTGTGGACGCTGCTGCTCGTCGACGTGGCGTTCCTGCTCTCGATGATGATCTTCCGCGCGCCGCTGGCAGCCCTGATGCCGGACCACGTGCCTCCCGCCGGACGGTCGCGCGCCAACGGGGTGTTGACCTTCATGGGGGCGTCGGGCGGCGCCTTCGCGCTTCTCGCCCTCGGACCCTCGTTCGATCGCCAGCAGTGGATGCCGTTCGCGGGCGCCGGGCTACTGATGCTCATCGCGCTGCTGATCATCTGGCGCACTACCGACCGCAAGCCGCGGTTCGTGGAGTCGAACGCAGCGGCCGACGAGGCTCCGCTGATCTCGTCATACGCCGCCGGACTGCGCGCGCTGTTCAGCCGCGAGAACCGCGGAGGCGGCCTCGTCCTATGTGCGCTGTTCACGTTCTTCCTAGGCTTCTCCGCGCTCGAGGCTCAGTTCAGCACCTTCGCGACCGAGCATCTCGGAGCCACTCCCGGCACGGCCGGCACGCTGCTGGGTCTGACCCTGGCCGCGTTCCTGGCGATGGCGTTGCCGGCCGGCGCCCTGGCCGGCCGGTTCGGCGAGCTGAGGGTGATGGCCTTCGGCGCCGTGCCACTGACGGTCATCGCGGTGCTGATGGGCGTCATCGACAGGCCGGCCGCCATCCCGTACCTGCTGGCGCTGGCTGGCATCTTCTGGTCTTTGATCGTCGTTCCGGCCTACCCGCTCGTCGTCTCGCTCGCCGGTTCCGAGCGCACGGGCTTCCTGACGGGCATCTACTTCCTGTTCGGGTCCGGCGCCGCCATCATCGGGCCGGGGCTGATCGGCGGCCTGATGGACATCTTCGGCAATCGCGCGCTGTTCATCGCCATCTCCTGCGCCGTCGCGCTCGGCACCGCCGTGCTGGCGGCCGCCAAGCCGCGGCTCGGTAGAGAGTAGGACGCCTCAGACCTTCCTGAGCTTGAACACGATCTCGGCCGGGAAGTCTCTGCCCCACGCCCTGCCGACCGAGAAGCGCCGCTCGTCGCCCGCGAGCGGCGCGCGAGGCTCGCGCAGGTCCTCGACCGCGAAGCCGACGCGCCTGAACAGCGCGAACCAGCGCTCGAGCGGCAAGCTGAACTCGATGCCGCCGGGGTCGACCTCGACCTTCGACCAGTCGAGGCGCTGCAGGTCGAAGTACGGCCTGATCAACTCCCGCACCACCGGACCGCCATCGGCCGGCGAACACACCGACGCCAGCGGATGATGACCTAGGAACACCAGCCGGCCGCCGGGTCTGAGCAGCCGGTGCGCCTCCGGCAGCCAGGCGTACGGGTCGCACCAGATCGAGGCGCCGTACTCGCTGAGCGCGAAGTCGAAGCACTCGTCCTCGAACGGCGTCGTCTCGGCGTTGCCGTGCCACAGCCTCAGGTCGACGCCGTGCTTGGCCGCCAGGCGGCGGGCGGTGGCGAGCTGCTGCTCCGAGTTGTCGACGCTCGTCACGACCGCGCCGCGGCGCGCCATCCACGACGAGCCGTAGCCGGTGCCACAGCCGAGCTCGACTGCTGTCATGCCGCTCATGTCGGAGGGCAGCATCTGCAGCTCGCTCTCGCTGACGCCCCAGATGCCCCAGCTGGGCTCCGCTGCGGCCCAGGCGCGCTCGCCGGCCGCCACCCAGTCAGCCGCGCCCGCGTCCCAGTAACGCCGGTTCTCGAGCACGTGCTCGGGAAGGTTGGGAGTGTTCCTATCGCTCATGCGAGGACTCTACCCGACGGCCCGGCCCGCGGCCCGACGCGCCGCGCCGCGCCGCCGGCACAGCCTGCGGTCCGCCCGCGCCGCCGACTCGGCTCAGGCGCGGGTCGCCGCGCTCAGCGCGGCGGCGAGGTCGCCCTTGGGCTCGACCCGAACCTCGGCGAGGCCGAGCCAGCGCGCCATCGTCGCCAGCTCCTCGGCCAGAGCAGTGGCGACCTCATCGGCGCTGCGCCGCCGCGCCCCCGGCGCGACGCGCTCCTCGCGCCACGCCGCCTTAACGACGAGCACGCCCGCGCCCTTGTTGGCCTTGCGATCGGCCTTCAGGTCGACGCGCGCGGTGATCTGGTCGCCTTGCAGGAACATGAGGCAGTAGTAGCCGTACTTGCGCTTGGGGGCGGGGGTGTAGATCTCGATGCGGTACTCGCAGGCGAACATGCGCTCGAGCCGGTCGCGGTACCAGCACACGGGATCGAACGGCGACAGCAGCGCGGCTCCGGTGGCGCGGCCGGGGTCGGTGGCGCCGGCCGCCAGCACGGCCTTCTCCTTCCACCCCTCCACCTCGACCCAAGTGCCGAGGCCGCGCGCGACAGCCGACTCGGCCAGCTCCTTCGAGGGCGTCTTCTTGATGCGGAAGTGATCGCCGATGTCGCCGGGGGTACCGATCCCCGTCGCGGCCAGCGCGATGTCGAACAGGCGCTGCCTGGCCTCTTCCTTGCTCAGCGCCGGCTGTGAGGCGTGCTCGCCCCAGGTGCGCTCGGGCGAGTCGTAGAGGCGCTGGAAGCCGGGGCGGCCGTTGATCGCCACGCGCCCGACGTAGAACAGCATGTCGAGAGCCCACTTGACGTCGCTGTTGTTCCACCAGCCGCCGCTGCCGCGCTTGGAGTCGTTGTCGAGGTGAGCGATGTCGGCGGCCGTCAGCGGGCCGTGCAGCCTGACCGCCTCCTCGACCTTCTCGACCAGACCGGGCGACTTCTTCTCGAGGTACGAGCCGACGTTGGTGTTGAGCCAGTGCTTGTCGTTCATGCGGAAGCGCAGGTGAGGCAGCAGCTCGATGGGCATGACGGAGGCCTCGTGGCCCCAATGCTCGAAGGTCTCGCCGCTCGACCAGAGGTAGGCGTCGAAGGCGGCCTGGTCGTACGGCCCGTAACGCGAGTAGACGGGCAGGTAGTGAGCCCGCGCGAGGACGTTGACGCTGTCGAGCTGCACCACGCCCTGCCGCTGCAGGTACTCACGGAAATGGCCCGGCCCGACGCGGCGCCCGGTCGCTGCTGCACCGGGACGCCTGCGGGCCAGGCCTTGAGCGTCGAGGAAGATGCGCCGCGCCTGCGCGGCGGAGATGTGGTCGCTCACCTGCGCCTGACCTAGGCCGTCAGGCTCTTCGGAACAGTCCGATGATCACGAGGAGCACGACGGCTCCGACGACGGCGACCAGCAGGCTGGGCAGGTTGAACCCGGTCACTCCGGTGCCGCCGAACTGGTTGAACAGCCAGCCTCCGAGGAACGCGCCGATGACACCGACGACGATGTTGCCCAACAGCCCTTGCGGCTTGTTGGTCAGCAGTCCGGCCAACCATCCGGCGATAGCTCCGAACAGCAGCCACAGCAGTACGTTCATGGCGGTCATACGAGCCTCCCGTTCCGGGCACGTACCCGGATCTCCCTCGTCACGTGCCCTAGTGCGGGGAGTCTAGCGCTTCTGGCCCGAAGGGCTCGTAACGCGGCTCGACCCCTGCCGGTCTCAGCCCCAGTAGAAAGCGACGCGGCTCCAGGCGTTGTTCATGTAGCCCTTGAAGTTCCAACGCTGGGCAGGGTGCTCGGGCTGCACGTGCCCTTCCGAGTCGCGCGCCCTGGCGAGGAGCTGCAGCCCCCGCGGCGGTCCTGCCGGCGGTGTCACCTCCGCCTCGAAGAGCCGCCACAGGTAAGGCCGCGGTGCGCCGGCCGCACCCGCACCGGCCGGAAGGTCGATCAGACGAGCCGCCTGCCAGACGGAGCCGCCGTCGACCGACACCTCGACCGACTCGATGGTCCTGTCGCCGCCCGTGTACGCCGCTCCGCGCACCGTCACGGGCCCCGCCGGCACGCGCTCACCTTCGAGCGGCCGGCAGATGACGCTGTTCACCTCGAGCTCGGTCAGCTCGACGCCGCCGGCGCCGTCGACCTTAGGGTCGAAGCCGGCGGCGCGCATCTCGCGCGGGTACATCCGGTACGCGACGCGCTGGAAGTAGTTGCGCGAGCTCTCGGCGAGCACCTCGATGCGGGTCAGCCACTTGACCTGCCTGGCGCCGATGTAACCGGGCACCACGACCCTGAGCGGGTAGCCGTGGTCGGGCGGCAGCGGCGCGCCGTTCATGCGGTCGGCCAGCAGCACCTCCGGCGCGAGCGCCTTGCTCAGCGGGATGGACGCGCCGTAGTTGAAGCTGCGGCCCATGCGTTCCGTGGCGTCAGCGCCCTCGAAGCCGACGTGAGCCGCCGGGCCGCCAGGGTCGATCCCGGCGGCCCTCAGGACGTCGGCGAGGCGCCAACCCGACCACACGGCGCTGCTGACGGCCTCAGGACCCCAGGGCAGCTCGCCGACGATCGGCTCCACGGCCGACAGCTCGGAGCGCCGCTGGCCGGCGCAGGCGAGCGTGGACGCGAGCTCGACGCGCTCGAAACCGGCCTCGAGGTCGTCCATGCTCAGGC
The DNA here is from genome assembly GCA_964392895.1 of uncultured bacterium. Classification (GTDB taxonomy): domain Bacteria; phylum Deinococcota; class Deinococci; order Deinococcales; family Trueperaceae; genus CAYMRL01. The sequence continues at coordinate 1,115 of CAYMRL010000019.1, read as the reverse complement.
TCAACGGCGTCCCCACCAGCCCGTCGACGGCGAGCCTGAGCTCCTCGCGCTCGATGCGAGGCACTGCGCCGTGGTTGCGCACGAAGAAGATGTCGTTCGGGGTCAGCAGCGACTCCGTCAGCGCCTGCGGCGAGGGCCCGCCGTTGAGCGGCTCTGCTGAGCGAACCACGAAAGATGTCGCGCTAGACGGCCTTACGTTCATCGGCACAGCAGGATAATAGAATGTTCCCAGCCAGACGCGTTTACCGCGCCGACGGCGGCCAGGACCACCAGCATCTATGCCTTTGGTCGCTCTGTTAGCCCTACCCTTCGTAGGCAGCCTCCTCGCCGCGTTCTTGAACCGCTCGGCCAGGACCGCTGCAGCCCTCCTCGCTGGCGTGGTGACGCTCGGCGGGGCTGTCTTCGTCGCGTTCCAGTACCCATCGGTAAGCTCCGGTCCCGGCGTCAGGCAGCGCCTGGCGTGGCTGCCGACGCAGGACCTCGACCTGATCGTGCGACTAGACGGCCTGTCGTGGGTGTTCACGATGCTGGTCCTGATCATCGGCGCTCTCGTCGTCCTCTACGCGCGCTACTACATGTCCAAGGACGACCCGGTACCGCGCTTCTACTCGTACCTCCTCGCGTTCATGGGCGCGATGATCGGCATCATCACCTCTGGCAACCTGATTCAGCTCGTCTTCTTCTGGGAGCTGACCAGCGTCTTCTCGTTCCTGCTCATCGGCTACTGGCACCAGAACGCCAACGCCCGCGACGGCGCGCGCATGGCGCTCACCATCACGTCGCTCGGCGGGCTGTGCCTGCTCGGCGGGGTGCTGGTCATCGGCAGCATCGTCGGCAGCTTCGACCTCGACGTCGTGCTCGCCTCCGGCGAGCTGATCAAGTCCCATTCGCTCTACTTCCCCGCCCTGCTGCTGGTCGCCATCGGCGCGTTCAGCAAGAGCGCCCAGTTCCCGCTCCACTTCTGGCTGCCGCACGCCATGGCGGCGCCGACGCCGGTATCGGCCTACCTGCACTCCGCGACGATGGTCAAGGCCGGCGTGTTCCTGCTGATCCGCATGTGGCCGGCCATGGCCGGGACGACGCAGTGGTACTACCTGATCGGCAGCATCGGCATG
>CAYMRL010000018.1:0-18051 GCA_964392895.1 uncultured bacterium | reverse complement strand
TCCGAGTCGACGCGGATCTCGAGCACGACTCACCAGCCCCGCAGGTCGTCACTGCTGACGTGCGGCGCCATCGACGGCGTCTCCTCGTCGTCCGCGACGACCATCGGCGTGATGGTGCCGTTGGCCACGCCCCGCAACCACTCGATCGAGGACTTGTAGCCGAGGTACAGCGCTGACTGCGCCGCCGGCTCCGGCAGCAGGCCGAGCTTCACCGCCAGGGTGTAGGCCGCCATGCGGCCGACCGCCGCCTTGAGGTCAGCGCCCACGCCAGCGAGCGGCAGCGAGTAGCCGGCGCGACGGAGGTAGCCGTCGACCTCGGCGCTCGCCGCCTCGATGTGGGTCGCGCGATCGGTAGCGTCGCTGGCCGTGGCGACGTCGCCCGGCAAGTGGTTGTCGATAAGCTCCTGCGAGGTGAGGTACGGCACGGCCAGCTCCTCCTACTCCGCTGTCGACTCGGTCGCCTTCTCAGCGGCCTGCGCCGCCGCCTCCTCGGCAGCGGCCTGCGCAGCTGCCTGCTCGGCAGCCTCCTTCGCCGCCTGCTCGGCCTTGTCGAGCTTCTCCTTGGCCCTCTTGCTGGTGGACGCGGCGCCGGGTTTGGGTTGGTCGACCAGCTCTACCAGGCCGGCTTTCGCCCACTGCCGGGCGAGCTTCTTCTCGACCGGCCAGACCGTATCGACGGCCCGCTTGGGGCCGTTCGGGTGCGGGTAGCGTTTCGCCCGCAGGAACCTCACCAGGACGGTCATCGGTAGATGTAGTCGATGTGGGCGAAGCCCACCAGGCCGGCGGTGGTGGCGGAGGCGGTGATCACCAGGTGGTGATCGGCCGGCCACAGGACGGCGGCGCGGCCGTTGGTGCCGCCGTTCTTGAGGTTGTCGAACACGCCAGCGGTGGCGACGCTCAGCCCGTCGATGACGATGTCGCTGCTGTTGGCGCCGTCGTCGTCGATGCCGGCGTCGACCGTGGCGGCCCCACTGGACTGCGTCGCGACGTCGAGCACCAGGCGCGTGAGGATCAGGTCCTCACCCTCGGGGTTCTGCAGCTTCAGCACACCGCCGGCGGCGGTGGTGGTGGCTGCGGTGAGCGGGACCTTCAGGCTTCCGGTCTGCTTGGGCACGATGGCTCCTTCATGACCGCGCCCACCCCAGGCTCGGGGTGGGCGCACAGGGGCTCATGGTTTCTCGGGAGCGCCGTTAGGCGCGCCTGCTTACGGGACGAGGACGGAGAACGGGTAGCGCGTGGCGCCGTTCGGGTTGGTGAGGCTGACCGGGTTCGGCAGCGCCCAGGCGCAGCGGAAGGTCACGCGCAACGCGACCATGTCCTGCTGTGCGAGGTTGTAGACGATGTTGCCTGCCAGGTCCTGCAGCACGCCTTCGCGGATCACCGTGTAGGTCATGTCCTTGCGAACCGACCAGATGATCTTGCTGAAGTCGCCGGAGAACATCAGCGCCTCGGCGGGCACCACGTCGTTCTTCGGGAAGTAGGCGGGCTCGCCGTCGAGCTCCCACACCGACGCGCTCTGGATGTCGCGGCGGTCTGGGCTGCGCTGGAACAGCGGCGAGCCCACGGCGACCATGTTGCTGCCGTCGTAGACCTTCTGCCGCAGACCGCGCAGCTTGGCCTTCATGCCGAGCGCGGCGACGTGGCCGTTCGGCGCGAAGCCGTCGGCCTCGACCAGCGCCAGCAGGCCGCCCACGCCCATGATGGCGTCGTAAGCGTCGCCGGTCGCCTCGACCGTCGACAGGTCGACCGTGTGGCCGGCCGCGACCGCCCCGGTCAGGATGTCGTCCGGGAACGACGCCGGAGCGCCCTCGCCGTGCAGCACGGTCCGGTCGAACCTGCGGCCGATCGCCTGAGCGATCAGCGGCCTTACCTGCCCGAAGATGTCGTAGGAGGCGTCCTCGAGCACGTCGGTCGGGATGGGGACGATCACGCCCATCTTCTCGGCGATGAGGAACACGTTCTCCCACTCGGCCGCCGACGTCGGGATGCGCCCGCTGTCGCCGTCCACCCAGTAGGCGCTCGGCAGCGCCGACAGCACCGGCATGCGGTGCGTCCTCGAGCTCATGTCGTTCGCTCGCGTCGCGAGGCTCATCACGACAGAGTTCGAGACGGCGTCCTGCAGGATCTCCGTCGCGTGGGTCTCCGGGATCAGCGGCGCAGCGTCACTACGATCGATGATTTCCACTTCTCACACTCCTTGAATCTGAGGTCAGCGCCTGGCGGGAGCGCCTAGGCTGCGGATGGTTTCGTTGATCTCCTCGTTCGAGGCCGGCTCCTGGGCGGGCGTCAGCTCGCCCAGCGGCACCACCCGCGGCGCCGTCTCGAGGAACGACCTCAGCGCCGCCAGAGGCGTCACCTGAGCCCAGCCGCCCACAGCGGCCTGCGCCGGCGTCAGCCTGCCCTCAGCCACGGCAGCGGCGATGACGCGCTCACGCTCGCGCGCCTCGTCGGCCGCCTCGAGCTCGGCGACTCGCGTCTCCAGCTCGCCGCTGCGCTCAGCCGCGGCCGTGAGCTCCTCGATCCGCTCGACGGCGGCTTCGCGGTCACTTGCGGCCGTCGCGGCCAGCACCGTCGCCTCGAACGACGCCAGCGCGGTCGCCCGCAGCTGCACGTCCGCCGGCGAGGCGTCCACGCCCAACCCGATCACTCGTGCGATCTCCACACTCTCCTCTTCTCTCCCCGCCTCGCTCGGCGATGGGGCCTCGATCTGCGACGCGACCAACGGGCTCGCGCCAACGGTCGCCGGCAACGGCGTCAACGCCACGTTCAGCAGCTCGACGATCCGCCCGGCGCTGGTTGCCCGGAACGCCGGCGACAGGTAGCGGTACTCGCGCCGGCGAATGTAGTTCTCGGCGTCCTCGGTCCAGCGGACGTTGGTCAGCCACAAGCCGTCGCCGCGCAGCTCCAGCTCGAAGCTGCCGGCGGCCCGCGCATCGCGATCACCCCGCCCCGCCTCCAGTTGCGCGTGGTTGTAGTCGAACGGCAGGTCGTGGCCACGCTCGACGTAGTTGCGCATCACGTCAGCCGCGGCCGCCTGGTCGAACTCGAAGCTCGCCTCAGCGCCCGACGCCCACCTGGCACGCACCTGCCCGAACGGCCACAACCGCACCTCAGTCGGCGGCTCGCCCGCCGCAGCCAGCGTCACCGCGCGACCGGTCGCGTTCACCAGCACCACACCCTGCTCAGTCGGAGGAATCGTCTGGTTCACTGTCTGGCTCACCTCCTAGGGCGCTCTGGTAGGCGAACGCGACCTCGCCCGGGTACTTGCTGAGGTCCGGCCGCCAATCGCCGGGCGCCGGCGCCCGGTCGAAGCCCTTGTCGGGCGTGAGCTCCGGCACGTCCGGCGTGACCCCGCCGCGCCGCGCCGCCTCCGCGGGGCTCAAGCTCCTCGCGCCACTGCGGCAGTTGAAGTGGTTCGGCGGGTAGTAGGTCTGCCAGAACGGGTGCTCGGCCGGCAGCAGCGTGCCGTGCAAGCTCGAGCACAAGCGGCTGGTGCGGGTGTCGATCAGCGCGTCGTAGAGCCAGAACGGCCTGGCCGCCAGCACGTCCGGGTCGCTCATCTGCTGATGCCGCCCCGCGCTGTAGGCCGACTGCACGTTCGTGCGGTAGATCGTCTCTAGGCGCGTGGCCGGATCGATCGTGGTCCCTCGCCACTCGCGCAGCAGCTTCTCGCCTACCTCGCGCTGGAACTCCTCGAGCGCCAGGCCCTCGTCCACCGCGCGCGTGATCGCCTTCCACACGGCGGTCACGACATCGAGCCGAGACACGTTGCTGACGTAGAACGCCTGGCGCCTGGCTGCGCCGCGCAGCTGCCGCCACTGCAGCAGCGTCATCGGGACGCGCGAGCGGAACCACGCGATCGCCGCCTCGAAGCTCACGCGGCTGAGGTCGGGAGCGTCGCTCATCCGTCATCGCCGATCACCGCCAGGCGTCCGGCCAGCATCGCGAGCGTCACGCTCGACTCGGTCAGGTCACGCAGCTCACCGATCGGCAGCCCCGCGAACTCGACCAGCAGCTGCGAGCGCAGCTCCTCATACGACCGAGCGCCACGCACCAGCTCGAGCACGCGCTCGAGCGCCGGCGCCATAGCGGCGGCGGCGCGACGCTCGGAGGCGTCGACCAGCTCGTCGGCGTACAGCTGCCCAGCCACGAACGAGCGCGCCGAACCCACCGGATCGCCCGACGCCAACCTCACCTGCATGGGCGGAGGTGGCGCGGCCACCTCGACCTCGAGCACCGGGATGTTCTGCTCCTCGGCGATCGCCGTCCAGTCCACCTGCAGCCCGGTCGCCTGCGCCGCCTGCGACAGCGCCAGCAGCGCCTCACTGCGGCTCTTCAGCGCCGATGCGAGCTTCTCCTCGTCAGCCGGAGGCGAGGTGTCCCACTCGGGCCACGGCGCCAGGTCGCGCGCACCGAAGTTGAACTCCGACCACCACACGACCACCTGGTCGCGCAGCGTGGTCGAGAGCACCTCGGCATCACTGCCGATCAGGTCGTTGCGGACGTTCTCGTGAACCTGCGCCGCGGCGTGTGAACCGCCCTCGACGTCGGTGGTGAGGTTCTGGCCGAGCGCCGCGATCGCCATCGCCTTGTCGGCCCACTTGATCAGCTTCTCGAAGATCTCACCGGTACCGACGCCCGCCTTCGCCTCGATCAGGCTCAGCGACCACCCCTCGGGCATCGTGATGGTCGCGTCCGACGCCAACTTCCGCAGGTCAGCGTGGAACGCCTCCTTCTCAGCGCTGGTCGCCGCCGCCGGCACCGTGCCGACACGCACCGGCGTGCCGTAAACCTCGCTCATGCGGTTCCAGTCGGTCAACGCGTACGCCTTGCTGAGGAACGCCAGCGACAACGGCCGGATCAGAGCGCGGTTCACCCGCCGCCCGTACGGCAGCAGCAGCGCCCACTTCCCGTCACCGGGAGTCACCGGCACCGTGCCGCCGGCGGCCTCGACGCTCCAGACGCCCTTCTCGTCCCTCTTGAGTAGGCTCGGGTGCCACACCTTCAGGCGCGGCAACGCCCTCGGGCCGCTGACGTCCCACACCAGCTCAGCCGCGCAGGCACCAGCCAGCAGCCCGTAAGTCAACCACTCGATCAGGGTCTGCTCAGGCGCGAACTCCCACCAGTCCTCCTCGAGCGCCTCGGCTGCGGCCAGCGATCGCTCGTGACCCTCGAGCGCCGGTTTGAAGTCCAGCTCGATGCTCAGCAGCCCGTTGACGCGGGTGCCGAGCACCGCCTGCGCGCGGTCGTCGCCGAGCACCGCGTCGGCCAACGCCCCGACGTTCGCGAAGTTGCCCTGCTGCGCCTGCTGCAGCGCCGCCCTGACGGTGGCAGGAGCCCACTGGGAGATCACCCGCACACTCGCCTCTACATGCTCGATCGACTCAACCCTCGGCATGCGGACTCCCGTCAACCAATTGCGCTTCATGGTGCGTCGCGTACAACCCGTAGTACCCGGTTGCTAACTCGCGGGCCTAGCCCGGAGTGCCCCCAGGCAGTTGGAGGTGGCTTAAAGCGGCTCTCAGCGCGTCGCTCGCCTGCCGACCGCCATGCGCTCGTAAGGCGCGTAGTGCTTCGTCTCCTGAGCGTGCAGCGCGAGCGCCAACGCCCAGAACCTGTCGGCGTGCGACGCCTGGTCACGCTCGGCGTCGAACCTGACGTTCCCCGCCGAGGTCACCACCCGCCTGACGCTGTGCAGGTCCTCGCGGATCGCAGCCTCGATCGGCACCCGAACCGTGCGGTCCTCGAACGCCCGCCGCGTCGTGGTGGCCAGGTCGCTCTTCACCGCGGCCGTGAACGTCACCGGCTCGACCTGCGCGAAGCGCCGCTGCGCCTCCTCAGCCAGCTGCATGCCTATTCCGGTCTCGTCTATGCACGCCCGCCTCACGTGCGGCAGCAGCCCGTAGAGAACCTCGCGCTGCGCGCTGAACGGTGTCTTGACCAGCTCGGCGACGCGCCTGGTCCAGCTGACGTCGCCGACCTTCTGCAGCAGCCACAGGACCGTCAGGTCGCGTCTGCGGCCGATGTCGACCCCAAGGAACAGCTCTCCGAGGTTCAGGTCGAGGTCGGCGACCAGGGCGTCGACGCTCGCCTGCGGATGTTCACAGGTCGCCAGCAGCTCGTAGCTGAGGTAAGCCGTCGACTCCTCCAGGAACTCGAGCAGGTACTCCTGCTGCCAGGTAAGGTCGTCGCTGGTGCCCTCCCTCAGCTCGGCCAGGTCGATCGGCAACCCGGCGGCAACCGCCTGCAGGATGTCGGTGCGGTGCGAGCTCCAGCGACTCGCAGCCCCAAGCCGCTCAGCCGCCTCGTACAGCCGGTAGAACATGTTGCTCCGGCCGTTCGGGGTCGACGCCACCCGCAGCTTGAAGGTGCCGCTGCGCGTCACGCTCGGGAACAGCGCCGCCCAGATCCGCTGCGAGTCAGCATGGAACGCGAACTCGTCAAGCACCACGTTGCCCGAGTAACCACGAGCCGTCGATGGGTTCGCCGGCAAGAAGATCAAGCGGCTCCCGTTCGGCAACCGCAACTCCAGCTGCTTGTGCGCCCGACCCTCCTCATCGAAGAAGTCATCCGACAACTGCTCAGCCAGGACCTGCACCGCCTCCAGGTGAAGCTTCGCCTTCTCCGCCAGCTCGGCCGCCTGCCGCTCACCCGCCGACAGGAACACCCACAAGGTGCGGCGCTCGATCGCGTCGAACACCGCCTCGAGCGTCAACGCGAACGACTTCCCGATCTGCCTGGCAGCCAGCCAGATCTTGAAACGGCTCTGATCGTTCACCCACGTCTGCTGGTAGGGCAGCAGGATCTCTTTCACTGCTGCCACCTCCAGGGTTAGGGAGCGGGGCCAGGAGTCGAACCCGGGATCACGTGGGCATGAGCCACGCCGGCGACCACGCCACCCCGCTACTCACCGATGCCGTAGATCTCGCGGATCGCCTGCAACGTCTCAGGAGCAACGCCCGCCTTACGCAACGTCGCATCCACCTTCTCGACCACCTCAGCCGTCAATAGTGCCTCGGCCTTCTCGATCTTCAAGCTGACCTCGGCCGCGCGCAGCGCTACTCGCAGCAGCTTCTCGGGATCGAGATCCTTGACGTCCAGGTCGTCAAGCTGGCGCAACGTCTTCGAGGCGATCACGTTCGCGACCGCAGAGTGGATGCTCAGCTTCCGGCCGGTGGCCTTCGCCATCGCGTCCATGTAGCGCTGCGTCTCGATCGCCGCCTGCACCGCCGGCTGCAGATGGTTATGCCGGTGCCGACTCAGGCTCGACGGCGTCAGCTGAACGCCGCGGCCCGCTGCCCACTGCACGATCTCGTCGTACGTGAACAGCACGTCGTCGCTCGTGCGCTGCTCGCCGAGCAGCATCGCGTCCACCTCGGCACGCACGCTCGACATGCAGACGCTGCAGCGGCGCTCGGTGATCAGGAACTGACTACGATCCTCCACAGGGCACCGCCCTCACCTGAGCAACTGCACGATGCCGACGATCAACGAGCTCACGCCCGTCGCGCAGGTACCGACCGCGATCAGCACCAACCACACCGGCGTCGCCGGCGCCGGCTTACCCAGCGTCTCCTGCACCAGCTGCCGCAGGTGCGCGATCTCGGTCTCGATGCGCCCGAAACCGTGACTCGTGGCGGTCTGCAGCGCGGCAACCCGCTCCTCGACCTGCCTGGTCCGGTCCTCAACCACGACGCCCCAAGAAGCGCACACCCGGGTCGAGAACGGTCCCCTCGACCAGGTCCATGCCCAACGCCAGCAGCCTCACGGCGTCGAACTCGCCGGTGCCGTCGCGCCGCCACTCGACCCTGACCGCCTTCTTCTCCTCCAGGTAGCGCAGCGCCGAGCGCAGCTCCTCCGGGGGCGGCAGCTCGCCGGCCTGCTCGAGCGCCATGTACAGCACGTTGCGCCCAACCCTAGTCGGGTCGTCAGGGTTCGTCGCCTCAGCGAACGCCGCCAGGTGCAACACCGACAGCACACTCCCGCGCTGCACACGCGAACGCTCAGCATCAGGACGCTTGAACATCACCACTCCTAAGGCAACCGGCCGAACAGCACGAACGTGCCCCTGAGGCCCACGTAGAACTCACCAGCACGAAGATCCCGCCCCACGTACAACCCCACCGAGCTCTCCACCGCCTGGCCCAACAACGACCACGAGCTCAACACCCGATAGACACCGACGAACACGTCCGTGCTCGAGCGGTAACGCGCCTCGACCCCGAACGCGTCGAACTCGACGAACGCCCGCGCGTCGATCACGTCTCGATGCCGCAGCCCGTACCCGACCGGGTCGGCCACGAACTCGATCAGCGCCTGATCGACCGGCAGGTCGACGTCGAGCCGCACACCCCAAGTCGCCTCGGCCGCCGCCCATGCCGTCGAAACGACGAACAGCAGCAGCGCGAGACGACCCAGGAACGACCTCACAGCAACCGCGCCTTCGCGCGCGCCGCCTCGTCAGCCTCCGCGCGCAGAACCGCACCGGCCAGCGCCTGGCGCTCAGCCTTCGCACTACCGTTCGACGCGAAGAACGCCACCAACGTCATCACGACCGCCTGCAACGCCCCAGCGATCCCACCGCCAGCCGCACCGAAAGCACCCAACGCCTGGTAACCACCGTAGCCACCGATCAACACCGCGAAGATCGCGCTCAACGCAACCGTCGAACCACCAGAAGTCTTGAACCAGTCCTTACCCAAAGCGGTACCGAGCTTCACCAGGTAACTCATGATCAGCCCGACAGTCAGCACCACCGCGTCAGCGCTCGTGAACCACGAGCGCGGATCCAGTAACTCCGGCTGCTGCGCCCTGGCGCTACCCATCAGCAACGCCACCGCCGCACCCAAAGCCACCAGCGCACCGACCGCCAAGATCACGAAGACCAGCTTGCCCAGCAAGCCGCCTCGATCCCACAACGGCGTGTAGAAACTATCGACGAACCAGCGCATACCGTCCTCCTCGACTCCCTCACCCTTCATGGGCGAGACACCCTCAACCGGAGCCACCGATAGCGGCCCCACACTCTTCACGTAGACCTTGTCCGTGCCCGCAACGAACGTGCCCTCACCCACCTGCGTGTTGCTCACCGGATCGAACAACCGCACCGGCCGGTTCTCACCGACCCTCAACTCGTCCAACCTTCTGGCAACCAGCTCGATGTACTCGTCGTGCGACCACCCCGGCCCAGGACACACCGGCTTCTTGGGGTTCACGTCCGAGTGCAGCAAGATCGTCCGCCGCGACGGCTCGATACCCCACGCATGACACAACCGCGCCGCGAGCTCGACACTCGCCGCCAGCTGCTCACTCGACGGAACCCAATACCCCTCGCCGTGATCGCCCTCGTGCTCGATCCCGATACTGCGCTTGTTGACGTTGGAATCGCCAGCGTGCCAAGCCGTGTCATTGACCTCGACATACTGCTGGACGCGCCCACTCGAGCCGACCCCGTAGTGCGCGCTCACCCGACTCGCCGGGTTCGCGAACCACGCCGCCGTCCCCTCGAGCGTCCCTGCCATCAGGTGCACCACGATCAGCTGCGGCCACTCGCCGAAGCGACCACGCGTGTAGTTGCCCTCGTGAGCCGGACGCTCCTCGAACTCCATCACAACAGCCCCCGCACGTCCAGACCCAACGCCGACGCCACCACCGCCGCCAAGATCACCGCCAACACCAGCAGCAACGGCAGGTGCTTCGACCAGTCAACAGCGGCCTTCGGAGTCGCAGGCTTCGGGCGGAACTTCAACGAGATCTCCAGCGCCAGCAGCATCTCGCGCAGCTGCACCTCGTCACCCGTCTGATCGGCACCAGCCGGCGCCTTCGTCTCCAGACGCTCGACGACCTTCCGAATCAGCCTCAGCAGCAGCTCGTAATCCACCGCCGGGCCTCCAAACGAGAAGCCCCACCACAAGGCGGGACCCAACACAAAACGGCCGAAGCGCCCTAGAGCCACTCCGACCGACTAACCAAGTTCTACCGCCAGAACTGGCAAGCTGTCAAGCCCCAAGCTCACGCGCCCCGCCTCGATCACTGTCGAAAAACGGAGCTGGTCCAAGTCCAAGTTGCGATCGAGCGACAAGCCGCCCAATCTGGCTGCAGGCTACACCTGAAGGGCTCGAGCCGCAAAGAGAAACGCCCGGTGACGGGCACCGGGCGCGTATGAAATCAGAGGAATCTAGGACGCGCGGCTTGAGCCATCAAGCTTCTCACGCAGTTGTCTTACCTGCTCGTCTTCGTTCTTCTCTTGCACGTACCAATGATCCATGAGGAGTCTTACAGTGCGCAGCGTGAACTCGGCCTCCTCGGGCTCCACCTGCAGGATTTCCCCTGTGGCGTATGACTTCCGTGGATGTGCGGCATAGTTCCCTATCTCCCGAACTGCATCAAGATGCTCTCCGAGGAGCGACGACAGGCCGCCCTTCTTGACCTTCGCGATCTTCTCGACCAGGTTTCCGGTGGCGCCGTCTAGGCGCTTGGTGAGCATCGCGTCCAGGCACCTTCGCGACAACGCCGCGCTCGCCCGCGGACTAAGGTCGATAATCGCGCCAGCCTCCTCGTAGCTATCTGCGAGGTCGGGATCTTCTTCACGAACAACCGGTGGAGCCTCGAGCTTTCTGACCCCGGTTGGCCACAGTTGGGTTGGAGTCCGCAGGTAGTCACCCTCTGCGACTACCGAAATCCTGCGGCAATGGGAGCAACTCGCGGCTCGAAGGTCTAGACATTCCGACGTCTTGTCGGTCTTGATCGGAGAAGTGGCTGAAGGAGAGCGGAGCGATACCCCATACCAGAGGTTGGTGAACCCGCCAGGGGGACTCTCGAGTGCGTGTTCCCCCCGTTGGTTAACCCCGCAGTGCGGACAGACCCAGAGCGCGCCTGCTACCGGCATCGACATCTCACAATGGTAGCAGGCGCCCTCTTGACTCCCAGTGATCCGTCACGGTCCCCTAACCGATCTCCGGGCACCTCGGTTGCCTGGAGCGGTTCGATCAGCTCATGTCGAGCTCGACCATGGGCGAGGCCGCAGACCTGCCAATCGACTCTGAGTCCCGCCCTCGAGAGAATGGGGCATCAAGTCGACCAGTGAGGTAGTTGACGACGTCCCAGACCAGAGCCGCTGTCGACACGGGCAGCGCCGATTGCAACGAGCGGTTCATTTCGCTCGGCGTTCAATAGGTTCTCGAGTGCCGCCGTTTCTAGCCCCTAATGATGCGGGCGAGTCGATAAGGTCATCCCACAGGTCGCCAGCTAGATGCTCTTGTTGCCTTCGGCGCCTGAGACGCGGTAGACATCAAACCACTGCGGCGCGTTCCGCTTCACCAGGTCCTGTAAGAGTTCTGAGGCACCAAGCTCAATCTCCGACGCCGACCACAAGATAGTGGCTCCGTTTCAACACAAGCAGGAGCCCGAGCAGAAACACGCCAAGTAGCCAGATCAGGAGGATCCGAGCAAGGTGGGTCACGAAGCCGACTTCTGGCAGAAGGTAGATGATCAACGAGACTGCGAGGGCTACCACGGACACGAGAATCTCGAACGAGATGTTGTACAGCAGCTCCTGCGTACTTGCTAGGAGGCCGCGCTTCCTCGCAGAATGAGCCGAACTCATCCCGGCTATCTCGCGCTGTAATCGGCGGGCTTGCTCCAAGGTCAGAACCTGCAGGTTGAAGAGTAACCCGCCAAGCACCCCCAGCATCGTGATCGCGCTCGAGAGAAGCTCAGGCGGCCAGGCGACCAGCAACACCACGACAAATGCAATCACCAACGGACCTAGGAAGAACGTTACGACGTCAAGCCAGTAGAGAGGTCGGCGAGAGGCGTCGCCACTACCTTCCTGCTGTCTTGCGTCATACAGCGTAAGGAGGTGCCTAGAGACAATGTCACGCACGTTGATCTTTGGTGACATGAGTTCCACCACCTTCCCTCCTAACCAGTTAGCTTCGACCTTGAATCGCCTTACGAATGTAGCTCACCTCGTCGACCGCCAGGGCAAACAAGTCATCTATCCTTGGGTTGCCATCCTCCTGAATCGTTATCTTGTTCGGATCGGGGATGACAAAGGGCTGAGGCTTGCCAAAGTTGCCGAGGTCGATTCGCTTCGTCCTGCCTTTGCCGATCTCAACGTCAACCAACAGCTTGTCGTACTCGTCGAGCTCGCTGAGGCCCTCACCCATCTCGACTACCGCGCCCTCACCTGAGGCGATTCCTAGTCTTTCCTTCCAGGCCGAGCCCCCACCTTTGACTTTGAACACCAAGCGTAGCGCCCCTGGCGCATTTGTTCTCACGCCCTTAACCACTTTGTCAGACGATACGTCGCTCTTCTCGATGATGATTGCGCGCAGCGTCTCCTTCTGAGCCAAGGCTTTCAGTACGTCGCCCGGGACACAGCTCTTCAGGCGAACGCTCAGTTCTGGAGCTAGCTCCTTGAGGTAGCTCGTCACTATTTGCTCGATAGCTGGCTTCACGGAGCGCGCTCTAGTGACCTGAAAGAGCAGCACGCCCTCTTTGTAGCCGCCAGAGAGATCGAAGTAGAAGAAGTAAGGCGCTTGGTCAGCCTGCGTCTTCGTCTTCGGTGTCCTCTTAAACGTGGCTACGTCAAGGAGCTTAGATCCAGAGCCGTAAGTACCGCAATCTCCTACACCGTCGATAATGGCCTTCTCATCGGTTGCAGTTATGCGAGAGAAGGACGTCGCACGGCCACCACCACTCGACTCTGGCTCAATGAAGTCCGTCGCCAGATAGGGCTTCAAAGCGTCACGCATGATGTCATATAGGGACTTACCGTCATGCACGTTGTCGATTGTTCGCAGGCCCTTTATCGCTGGATCGTGGATCGAAATCGTGTACAGCCCGAACTTAACAGACGCCATACGAGAAACCCCCAAACATTCCGGAGGCCCGCCCTGGGCGGGCGGGAGTCCTTCCGGTTACAAGGTTAGTGCGCTTCAGGATAAGTCAGACGAGCGCACCGCGCCAGACAGCGGTCACAATGATCGGCCCCGCCGGGGGTAGGCGGGGCCGGAAACCATCCTAGAGCCGATTCAGACTCAAAGGGCGCGCTTCACCACGTGTCCTCTCCCCCAACCTCGGCCGCCCGAGCAGCCAAGATCCTCCACACCCGATGCCGATACCGAGCCGAGTCATACGTCCGCTCAGCCCGCTCCGCAGCCCACCGCATGCGCCTGGTCGCAGCCCGCGCCACCTGCACCGCCTCACGCTCCCCAGCCGTCGCCACGTGCAGCGCAGCGTCACGCTCAGCCGCGTTCTTCCCCTCCACACCAGCCAGGTTGAGCTGATGCACCCGGTCCAGCAGTGCCCGCTCGGCGGCCTCCTCTACCTCGAGCGCAGCCACCAGCTCACGCTGCAGCCGCTGCCACCTAGCCAGCGTGCGCTCGACTCGCGCCTGCGCCCCGAGCAGCTCCTCACGCTCCACCCGCGCCACCGTAGTCACTCCTCCACCGCCTCCTTCACCGAGCGCTTCTCTGCCCTCGTAACCATCTCCGGCGCCAGCACCGTCAGGATCCCGATGCCCGGTTGGTAGACCGCCTTCATCCACACGCCGGCGTGCTCGACCAGGAAGATGCTCCTCGACGAGCTCTGCCGCGCCACGAACTGCGCCTCGTTCGACTGGATCTGCTTCACCAGGCGCTCGTAATCGCTCAGGCTGAGCGTGATGCCGTAACGCGACGCCGCCCGCCGCGCCGTGTGCTGGAAGGCGACCTTCCTCGTCTTCGGCCGCCGCGGCTTCCGTCGCGCCTTAACCACGATCGTCCCTCAGCACCTCGACGCCGGCCATCAGCTTCAGCACCGCGCGCGCGAGATCCTCACTCGCCGCCTCGCTCCTCCGCACATGCGGACCAACCACCCTGAACACGCTCGAGAACGCCGCACGCTCCATCCAGTCCTCGAGCGCCAGCAGCTCGTCTTGCTTCAACGAACCCCGCGCCTGGCGCAGGCCACTCCGCCACACCCGCAACCGGTGATCGACCAGACCGAGCCTCGCGTGAGCCGGCACCACCACGTCCAGGTAAGCAGCCCGCAGCGATGACAGGCTCCCACCACCCTTCACCGCCGTGCCTGGCATGTCCGACGTCGCCTGCCGGACCAGCAGCGCCCACCGCACCCGGCCGTGGTACAGGCGCCAAAGGTCCCGCGCGACGTAATCGGCGCGGTAACGCTGTACGCCGATCGCCGCCTTCGTCTCCGGCGCCTCGAACAGCGGATCCACCGCCAGGCTCACCGCCGACCACCGAACCCAGCCGCCGCGATGCGCCGCCACTCCTCCGCTGTGAGGTCGTCGAGCAAGCTGCGACGCAGATCGAACACGTCAACCGCCTCAGGATGCTCGTACACGTAGAGCCGCGCGAACAGCGCGGCAGAGTTGTTGTTCACCTTGAACTGGTCTCCCTCGCTCTGGATCTGAGCGTTCCAGCGCATCACGTGACACACCTGATCAGCCGAGAGCCTCACGCCAGGTCGATGCGCCAGCATCTCGTCGACCAGGCGCCTGAACTCCCGGTACAGGTGGCCGTTCGACTCGAGCAACCACACGCACCAGCCCACCGGATCAGCTGACCAGTCCGGCGCGACGACCGAGCCGATCGACAAGCCTCTCACCAGAGCTGCTCCCCACCGGGCCTGATCACCCTGTCACGAGCCCGCCACCGCTCCGCCGCGTTACACGCCGGGCAACCGTAGACCCCGATCACGTCCCCATGCAGCTCACAGCGCCGCACATCGCCGTCAGGAACCATCACCGCCGGCGGCTCCGGAGGCGCAGGAGGAGACCAAGGAACGGCCGGAGCCGTCGAGATCGAGAAGGAGTTCAACTTCCTGCGCGGAGTCGGACTCGCTGGCCGCGGCGAGGGTCTCGGGCGCGAAGAACTCGCCGGACTCGCCGCCCGCCTAACCGACTCCCGGTGACCGTACATGCAGGCCGTGTCGCAGTAGCGCCGCTTCAGGAAGCGGTTCAGCTTCTCGGTCCACGCGCCCGGCTCACCACGCCGAACCAGCGCCTCATTGCACCCAGCGCAGCGACGCTCCGGAACGGCCTCCATCGCCTCTGCAGACCGCTCCCGACCCCGTCTGCGGTTCGCGCAGCCAGGCGAGCAGTAGCGCCGCCTCAAGAACGCAGAGGTCGGCTCAGACTCCCCCTGCACCAGCGGATCCCTGCACCCCTCGCAGGGCGCACCCACCAGCAGCGGCGTGAGCTCCGGCAGTTCGCCGACCGAGACGACGTCAGGCCCTACCACGTCGCCCCCCCCCGGCCTTCTCTGCGGCTCGTCAGGTCCTCCACGATGTTGGTCAGCGCCTCCGAAGCCGCGCGGAACTCCTCAACCGCGACCTTCAGAGCTACGGTGGCCTCACCAGCTGCGGTCGCAACTGATCGCATCGCCACTCGAAGTCGACGCTCGGTAGCAGAACCTCTCGTCATGCGCCGCTTCACAGCCGCCACCACTTCCCACGCCGCGCAATCACCGAAGGCGCCGGCACGACGAGCGGCTGCACCATCGGCCCCGGCAGCAACCGCGCCACCAGGATCCGCGCGATCAACCGGATCTCCTCGTCACCACGCGCAGCCCACGCCTCGAGGTTCTCGAGCACGCGCTGCTCACGCTCACCCGGCGTCAAGCCCCTCACGAGTCACCGCCTTGACCGCGAGCCTCAGAGACGACCTGGCGGATCAACGAGATCTTGTCTTCACCGAACCCGAACCACACCTCACCCGGCTCGCGCAGCAGGTCCAAGCCTGAGCAGACGAACGCCTCGACCTTCGCAGCTGCCAGTAAGGAATGCTTCGAGTTGCGCGACGGCCGGACACGAACGTAGACCCCGTCCACGAAGAACGCCTCAACACTCAAGGGCGCGACCCCAATTCTCAATTGGTACGCTTGCGATTCGGGGGTACGTGTGAAGCGAGATATGGACTACATCCGCGAGCTCCTCTTCGAGATCGAGGCGGCGCCAGCCGACGAACTCTGGAGTCGCGAAGAAGTGAATCCCACTCCTGAGATGCCAAGACTCTCGCAGCACTTGAAGCTGCTCGTCGACGCCACCTTCATTGAGGGTCGACACGAGGTCTACTTGGGCGGCGGCGAGCTCTGGTACGACGTCCGTTTGACCTGGAAAGGTAACGAGTTCCTCGACACCATCCGGAGTGACGCCGTCTGGAAGAAGACAAAGGAGCGGCTCGCCAAAGCGGGTGGAACCGCTTCGGTTCAGGTGATCTCGGAGGTAGCCGGGGCGATCGTGCGCAATCTCCTGCATCTCCCCTAACCCTCCACCGTCTCGTCCAAGCTCACGCCGACCCCCTCGGCAACCGCTGCGTCGAAGCCACCTCCGCCAAGATCCGATCCGACACCACCCGCTCGATCACCGCCGCGTACTCGCGCTCGAGGACCGCCTTCAACGCCTTGCGCTCGTGATCCAGCACCTCGAGCTCGCCCGACACCTTCTCGAACGCCGTCGTCAACTGATCCACCCGCTCGAGCAGCTCGCAGTACGTGTCGTCCTGCTGCAACGCCGCCTCGAGCAGGATCTCCCGCTCCCTCGCGGACCTCGCCCCGCGGTACGCCTCGTCCTGCAGCGTCTCGCTGTTCACCAGCGCCGCCTGGCGCTTGACCTTCAACTCGACCGAGCGCCGCTCCGCACGCAACGCAACGCGCCGCTTCGTCAGCTTCTCGATCGCCGGCGGCAACTCCAACAGCCGCCCGATCCTCTGCCGCAACATCGGATCCAACACCACGCACCTCCGCCCTCACACGCGCCCGAAGCCGGTCCAGCAGCTCCAGAGCGTCACTCACCACCGAGACCTCCGCCGGCGAGAACCCAGCCGCGCGCATCCGCTCAACCGGCGCCAGCCCGAACTCGCCGTTGAAGTCCTCACCAGACACACCGATCCACCCGTACAGGTCACTCACCGTGACCCCTCCAAGCCCGACGCAACCGCCGCACCAACAACCACACGACCAACCGCCGCTGAACCCACGGCACCACCAGGTCGTCGACGAACACCAGCAACACGCCGACCGCGATCACCAACAGAAACGAACCGAACACCACCAGGAAAGCCATCAGCTACCCTCGAGACGCAGGAGGCGCACAAAGGGGGAACCTTGGAAGACGACACCAGCCTCGACCTCGTCGCTGAAGCGGTGGCCTACAACTCCGCCGCCAGACTCCTCAGCGGCGACGCTGTAATCGGCGCCATCGCCCAACAAGCCACCGGCCTTGCAGGCTTCGGTCACTACACCGAAGCCCACTGGGACCAGTTCCACGCAGCCCTCGCGAAGCACGTGGACAACCTCGCTCGCCACCTCATCGGGGAACCCAAGTCCAAGGCACGCAACGCCCTGGACATCCTGAGGGCCAACGCCCGCGCAACCCAACCTGCCGAAGACGCTAGCCGTCACGAGTAGGCCCACCCGCATCTAGAGACCCAGCCTCACTAGCCCCCGCCTCCTGCACGTCCAACATCCACGTCAGCAGCTCCACGACCGCCCCGCGAATCTCACGCGCCGCAACCTCGCCACTCGAAGCGGTGCTCTCGATGACGGCCCGCGCCGGCCGTCGCCACGACCTCGTCACGGTCTCCGCCTCGAACGAGAAGACCACCTTGACCTCGCTAACCCAATCCCTCTTCTCCGACTGCTCCATTTCCATCCCTTCCCCGACCACAACCCCGAGAAACTCCTTGCCCGTCACAGCAACCTCCTCAGCTCACGCGCGAACGCCAGACAATGCGGAGCCACCCACCTAGTCCCGCGAGGCCGCCGCCACCAGCGACGCGCCTCGAGCTCGACGTCCACCGGATCCAGCCGACTCACCTCGGCGCCAGTCGCCAGTGCCAGCACGAAGTCGGACAGCCGCCGAATCGCCTCCAGATCGAGGGTCACGGTCTCCCCCTTTTCGTCCAGCAGGAACCGCTCGGCACGCATCTGCGCGACCTGCTGCAACACCGTCGACTGGGTCACACCAACGAACTCCCGAAGCAGGTCGCTGGCGGCCGCACTACCGCCCCTCCGGACCAAGTACAGGAGGATCGGCACCCGACCC
>CAYMRL010000017.1:0-20697 GCA_964392895.1 uncultured bacterium | reverse complement strand
TGGAAACGAGCCGAACCATAGGTTCAGCCCGTTTCCTATCTCCTGAGAGATGACAATGGTGGGCGGCACAGGATTTGAACCTGCGACCCCTCGCGTGTGAAGCGAGTGCTCTCCCGCTGAGCTAGCCGCCCATTCAGAACTCGGGACCGGCGGTAGTGCCGGCACCAGAGCGTCATGTAGCTTAGCCGCCTGGTAGTGGCTCGTCAACGAACCCCTACTCTAGGCAGTTGCCTAGAGTAGGGGTAGCGCCAAACAGAGGTGCCCTCCTCAGCCCGCCAAGAAAGACCCTCAGCCCTCGATCTCAGGCACCAGGTCCTCGATCCGGTCGTACGACACCTGCAACCCGGTCTCCATCCCGCTCTCGAGCACGGCATTGAGAACCTCGGGCGTGTAGCACTCGACGCGCGCGCGCAGGGTGGTCACGCCGCCCTCCTCGCTCAAGGCGGTGGTGATGAGCGTAAGCGGCTCGTGCACGTCGGGGCCGCCGCCGGGCATGCCCTCGTAGATCTCGGTGTGGGCCATGTGATGCGGCCGGTCGATCTCGCGGTAGTGGCCGTGGAACGAGACCTCGTAACCATCGCCCCTGACCGAGAAGCGCCAGTAGCCGCCGACGCGCAGGTCGATCTGGCAGTCGAGCCACTCGACGTCGGGGAAGCCCCACCAGCGCTTGACGTACTGCGGTTCGGTCATCGCTCGGAACACGGAGTCGGCTTTGGCGTCGAACTTGCGCTCGATCTGGTAAGCCGTGTCCGAGACGGTGGTCAAAGTGGCGGTGCCCTTGCGGTTCGTCCTTACAGTCATGCTCGACCCTCCTCGATGTCTGCCACCACGTCCTCGAGCCTGTCGAGGCGTTGGTTGATGGTGGCGCTGAACCTATCCAGCCACTCGGCGATCTGCTTGAGCGAGGGGCCATCGACGCTGTAGTAGCGCCACTTCCCCTCCGGCCGGACCTTGACCAGGTCGGCCTCGCGCAAGACCGCCAGGCGTTTTGACACCTGCGGCTGGGGTATGGCGAGGGCTGCGACCAGGTCGGTGACGGTGGCCTCGCTCGGACCGATGGCCGAGAGGATGCCGCGGCACACCGGGTCCGAGAGCGCGGACAGCGCGCCTCCTGGGTTGATCGTGCTCACCATGCTTAGCATCATATTCCAGATTCGGAATATGTCAAGCTGCTACGGCACATCCACCCTCACGACC
The DNA here is from genome assembly GCA_964392895.1 of uncultured bacterium. Lineage (GTDB taxonomy): Bacteria > Deinococcota > Deinococci > Deinococcales > Trueperaceae > CAYMRL01. Next base: position 19,500 of record CAYMRL010000017.1, on the reverse strand, counting down.
CCCTCGCACTCCAACACCAGGTCCGGCCCGTACGCTCCAGCCGGCGTCTGGAACCCCACCGGAGCCTCGCCCGTCAGCACGCGTCGCGCCACCGCCAGCGCCGCGCGCGTCGTCCACACGACCGCGCCCTCAGGACCGTCGAGACGCGAGGTGACGACACCGCCAGCCGCATCGCGAGCCTCACCCCAGACCTGCGTCGAGGACCGCGCCAACGCAGCCTCGGACGCCCCGGGCAGCACGAAGCGCTGCAACAGTCGCCGCAACGCCTGCCAGCGGAACATCGGACGCGCAAACCGCACCAGGCGATAACCGAGGCGCATCAGTAGCGGCAGCGCCACGTACATCTCGATTTCGGAGACACCAGTCGTCCGCCAGGCGACGTACGGGTCGGCGGCCTGGAAGCGCAGCGCCGGCAGCGGACCCTCACCGAAGTCGATCGCACGCGAGGCCACTCCGACACCGGAAAACGAGACCGGCCCTTCGCCACGTATCACGCGGTCGGGCAGGTGAGCCAGCTCGATCATCGTCCGCTGCGTTCCGGGCGGCAGGCCGGCCGGACCGGCGGTGCGCAGGCCGAGCGTCAGGCGCGTGGCGCCAGGCAGCCGCCTGAGCAAGTGGGCAGCCAGACAGTCCGACGGCACCGAGTCGAGCCCGACCGCGGGCATCAGCATCACCCCGCGCTGGCGAGCGGCGGCGTCCGTCGCCGCGAGCGCCTCGATCACCGGCAGCTCGCCCGTTATGTCCAGGTAGTGCGTGCGCGTGCGCAGGCAGGCTTGAACCATCGGCTCGGCGGTCCAGGCGTACGGCCCTGCCATGTTCAGCACGACGCGGGCGTCAGCGAGCACCGAATCGAGCGCCACAGGGTCGTCGAGTGCCACGACGCGCGCCTCAGCGCCAAGCTCGGTCGCGAGGCCCTCGATGGCGACGGCGTCGCGGCCGGCCAGCACCGGACTCAGACCCTGTGAGACGGCGAGGCGGGCAGCGGCTCTCCCCACGTAGCCGTTGGCGCCGTAGATGACCAGCCGGTCCTTGCTCATGCCCTATCTTGGCCGGTTCGCCGACCCGGGTAGCGTTCGCCGGCTTCTGGGCCTCAGGCGGAAGCGTCGGCCGCATCATCGAGCGGATGCTCGATCTCGTCACGCCTCAGACGTGCCGCCACCAGCGCCACGACGGCCAGCACCGGCGGTACGAACGCCGCGATCGAGAAGACCAGCGGCAGACCCAGGCGCTCGCCGACGGGTCCGGCGATAGCCATCGACAGCGGCATCAGCGCGAGGCTGACGAAGAAGTCGAGGCTCGACACGCGTCCGAGCAGCTCGGGCGGCACGCGTCTCTGTAGAAGGGTGCCCCAGATGACGTTGGCCATCGACCCCATCACGCCGGTTATGAACAGCGCGGGCACGACGACCCACAGCGAGGTCGCGAAACCGACGACCACCAGCGGCACGCAGCTCAGGCCCCACAGGAGCAGCATCGCCGACAGGTAGCGCCGTGGCAGCCGCCACGACGCGATCGCGAGCGACCCAGCCGCCCCGCCGATCCCGAACGCCGCCAAAGCCAGCGCGAAGCCGCCGGCGTCGCCGCCCATGTTCTCGCGGATCGCGAACGGCAGCAATACCTGGATCGGTCCCATGATCAGCAGCAGCATCAGGGTCGCCAGCAGCAGCGTGGCGAGGAGCCAGGGCGTGGCAACCATGTACTTGAAGCCGTCGCGCACGTCGTTGAGGGCGCCGGCGACGGCGTTCTGCTCGGCATCGAGCTCCCTGCGCAGCGCCACGGGCCGCAGCCGTGTCAGCCCCAACAGGGCGAGAAGCTGCAACACGGCCACCAGCGCCATCGCATGAGCCGGCGAGAACGCCGCGATGGCCAAGCCCGCCAGAGCCGGCCCGGCCGCCTGCTGAATCGTCGGCCGCAGCACGCCCTCGACGCCGTTGGCGGCCAAGAGCTGCTCGGGCGGCAGGATGCTGGGGAGCATCGCGGTGTACGCCGGGTAGAAGAACGCGTCGGCGAGGCCCAAGACCAGTGCGATGACGACCATGTGCGGCAGCTGCAGGCCGCCCGTCAGAGCTAGCACGGCCCCGGTCCCGACGACGAGGGACTTAGTCAGCTCGACGAGCATCAGCAAGCGCCGTTGCGGCACTCGGTCGGCGGCGACGCCACCCAGCAGCACGGCCGCCATCAGCCCGAGCGCGCCCGCTGTCGCGACCGAGGAGAGCTGCCTCGGGCCGCCGCCGAGCTCCATCACCTGCCACACCATCGCGACGGCCCAGATGCCGGACCCGAACAGCGACATCAGTAGCGCCAGCACCAACAGCCGGTACTGGCGGGTCTCGAAAGGCCTCAGGGCCCTTGGCAACGACATCGGCATCGGCAGGTCCTCGCGCTTCCCGGGGCCGATGGTACACGCCCGCGTCACGTCGCGCTCGCCTCACGGCCGCATCACGCCTGTTCTCGCATCGTCTGGCTCAGGAGGTGAGAGCGAGAGTCGATAAGGCAGATGAGGCCCGAGGCCGTAAGCCCCTAGAAGCGCGAGAGCGGCAACCGCCAAGCGCAGCGCCACACCGCGGCCAAGAACTGCGGCTAGGCGCAGAAGGAGAAGGAAATGTTTCGACGCAGCCTGTTCGTAGTAGTTCTTCTGGTCACCGGTATCGTCAGCGCCAACGGCGCCTACAGCCCCTCCATCGACGACGGAGCCATGACTTACTTCGGTGCTCGCACGAGCTTCTACTCCCTCACGGTCCGTGACGGCGCCCTCGTCGCCACGCTGTCGACCAGGGCGTTCCCCGGTGCGATCGCGCACAACTTCACGGCGATCCCGAGCCGCCCGTCGGGCGACGTCAACCTCCAGACGGTGTCCGCGATGAACATGAACCCCTCGGACGCGGCCAGGGCGTGGGCGGCGCAGCTCACCCATCTGAGGCAGCTGGCGGGGATCAACTACAAGAACTCCGCCTGGACGATCAAGCACGGCACCAGCAGCCTCGACGGCATCATCGCCGCCTACAGCAACTGGTTCGCCAGCGGGGGCCTCAGCCTGACTCAGGACCGGTCGACCTCGACGAGCAACGTCGTCGCCTACGACCTGACCGGGCTCTCCGACCAGTTGCGCGTGGTCTTCCACAACGTCGACGGCGGTGTGCAGGTGTCGATCGCGAAGAAGTGACCCCTAGGAGTCCCCAGGGTCAGAGGCGCCGGCTCGCAAGTGTGAGCCGGCGTCCTCTTGGTTTGTCACCGCGCCCGAGGATGTACCCGCGGCATGTCGCGATGATGGGTGCCGACGCCTGGGTGTTCGGGTTTGAGCGTCTCGGCGATGGCTTCTGCGATCGCTACCGAACGGTGCTGCCCACCGGTGCAGCCGATCGCAACAGTGAGGCGAGGACGGCCGGTCTCGGCGTACGACTTGAGCCAACGGCGCACGAAGTCCACCACGCTGGCCACGTACTCACCGGCGTCAGCGCTGTTCATCACGTAGTCTCTGACCGGCGCGTCGAGACCCGTCTGCGGTCTCAGGTCGAGGTCGTAGTAGGGGTTGGGCAAAAACCGCACGTCGAACACAAGGTCGGCGTCCAGCGGCACACCGTGCTTGAAGCCGAAGCTCAGCACGTCGACCTCGATCCCCTCCTCGAGCGTTTTGCCCGCCACCATCTCCGCCAAGCGGCCCTTCATGTCGTGCGAGGTCATGCGCGTGGTGTCGATGACCATGTCGGCCCGATCGCGGATGCCCGCCAACAGCCTCCGCTCGGCGGCGATCTGCTCGAACAGACTGCGCCCACCCGACACCGGGTGACGGCGGCGCGTCTCCGAGTAACGTCTGACCAGTACGTCGTCCGAGCAGTCGAGGAACAGCACCTTGTACTTGACGCCGGCAGCGTCTAGCTTGTCTAAGTGGCTACTAAGGTCGGCGAAGAGCTCACGGCTGCGAGCATCCATCGCCACCGCGAAGCGCTGACCGCGCTCGGCGGCCAACTCGGCGATCTGCGCGAGCTGCGGCAGGAACTGCGGCGGCAGGTTGTCGATGCAGAAGAAGTCGAGATCCTCGAGAGCCTTCATCGCCTGCGTCTTGCCGGCTCCCGACATGCCGGTCACGACCAGCATCTCACTTCCCTGAGTGGTACTCGGGGCCGGATCGGACTCTGCAGGCCGCTTCACGTCAGCCAGCATAGCGCCGCACGCAAGACCTCGCCAATCGTTGCATCTACCTTAGTTTTTGAGGTATGCTCGCGTTCCGCTACTGGAGGTAGCCATGTCCGATACAGCCGCCGAGTACATGACCAGCGCACAACTCCTCGCACACTGGCAGGGCCACCGCGGCCTGACGCGGCGCGTGATAGAGGCGTTCCCTGACGACCAGCTCTTCACCTTCTCCATCGGCGGCATGCGCACCTTCGCCAGCCTGGCGAGCGAGATGCTGCGGATGTCCGTCCCAACCCTGGAGGGCGCCGTCACCCGCACCTGGGCTGACTACGAGCCGCGCACCTTCGAGAGCAAGGCCGAGCTGCTCAGCCTGTGGGACGCCGACACAGCGCGCATCGACGAGCTGTGGCCACAGATCCCCGCCGGCCGCTTCCAGGAGGACGACGTCGCTTTCGGCCAGTGGCCCGGCAAGGTGAGCTGGATCTTGCAATACATCATCGACAACGAGATCCACCACCGCGGCCAGGCCTACGTCTACCTGCGTGCGCTTGGTGTGGAGCCGCCGGCCTTCTGGGATAGGTAGGGGTGCGAACCAAGAGCTGTCCATCTACTAAGCGCACCGCGGCCCGTTGAGTTGAGTGTGCCGACCCATCTCCGGGTCGGCACACTGCACGCGGTCAAGGTTGCTGCGCTACTCGTTGGGCGGCGGGTTCATCTCAAGGTCGGCACTTGGTTCCCCAACCGTAGGCGGCATCGGTCAACCAGATCGATGCGGTGTACGGATGCGACCCGAGTCGAGGGAGTTCGCCCGAGAACAGCGGGGGTGTGCAACGGCCGCTTCCCGCGATGTCGACCGCCGTGAACAGCGAGACCACTGGTGCGGAGTACGAGGTTCCGGCCAGCGCCACAGTCCCACCGCGTGCCAGGCCCTTCTCCCAAGGTAGGTCGCTCACGGGCTCGACCTTGAACCAGGCCCCTGGAGCGATCACCTCGGCTGCGTTGGAGAACGGCGGCGGGGGCTGGTTGTCCAACGGCGCGCCGACGCCTACCGCGGCCGGCCAGGCGGCAGGGAACATCTGGAACGGGAGACGGAAGTTACCGGACGCCGCAACGAAAGCGAGTCGCTCCTCCCCCGACGGTTCTAGAGCGATGCTCTTCCGGTCGTGCATGGACGAGAAGAGCGGGTTCTCTTCGCCCAACCAAGTGAGGAGCCAAGTGAGGCTCAGCACCACTTGCTCCGGGGTCAGGCCGGCCACCAGGGATTCGTTGTCTCCCATCGTCAGCAACCAGAAGACATAGTTCTCGAATGTCATGAACATGTTCTTGTTTTGGATGAACGCTTCGACGGTTGGGCACGGCATAACGACCCAGCTCATGTTGACGACCACACCTGCGAGTCTTGATCCCAGCGTCAGTGCCGCGTTCGCTATGGCCAGGTTGATCCCGGAGCTTATGGCGGTGGTGTCGATCAACTCCCGCCCGTCGTTCAGGTTCTGAGCACTGACGATCAGACGTGCGTCTCTCGAGGGATCCCGCCAGTTCCAGACGACCCAGTCTTCCCGCGAGCTCTCCTCGTCGATCTCGTAGTAATCGGTGGCGCTGATCAGGGCGTTTAGGAAGTGCATGACAAGCGCACCATGGGTGATGTCTCCACCATCGACAGCTTGCTGCTGGGAGCCCGGTTGCTGCCCTGCTACGATCGAGAAGGCCCTCGCTGGTAGCGTATAGATCCCGCTCCCGAAGTCGTCCGCCACCACGATCACTACGTCCTTGTGTTCCGCCGGCTCGATCCACAGCGCCTCACCTAGCGAGAGCTGTGTACTTCTCCCGGATTGCAGTGACGGCGGGGTCGTGTCGTAGAAGATGTCGCCGATCGATCTGCTCCAGGCACCGACGATGCCGCCGATTGCCACGCCACCCACTGTGCCGGAGCGGTAGTAGTCCGCACCAGACGTTAGGACGTCCGTACCGGACCGGAAGTATCCCGTGCCCGACCAGTAGTATCCCTGTTCCGACACCTTCAGCGGGTGGACGAGGCACCGTGGCTCGTAGAGATACTCCTCGAAGTTCCAGATCGTCGGCGCGGCGCCCTTGGCGCCTGGGAAGGTGAGCGTGAAGTCTTGACCGAGCGCCTCTACGATCGTAGGCAGTTGGATGATCCGCTCGGGATCCTGCTGCGCCACCGCACCCGAGGCGAACAGCAGCACCAAACACCATCTCAGGTATCTCCAGTAGCCCTTCGTTAGTCTCACTCTCTCACACCGCCTTCCGTACTCGTCAGGTAGCCGTAGGCTCGTCGGAACTGGCGCCACTCAGAGTTCTCTCCAGGTTGACCAGGCGGTCCAGCTGGGATGCAACGTTGTTCTCGATGTAGATCGCCTTCGCCCTCTTCAGGTAGTCAACAGCGACTTCGTTCTCCCCCTCACTCGCATAGATCGCGCCGAGCTCGTGCTGCGCGTAGGCTACCCAAACTGTGTTGCCGCTCTCCTCGGCGATCTCGAGCGCGTGGTGGCGGATTGGGAGTGCTTCGGTGATGCGTCCTAGGTTCTTCAGGTTCTCGGCCAAGGTCATCACAGCGAAGAACCTTCGGCGGTAACACTCGTTGGGCTCCACATCTTGGGCCGACTCGAGGCGTTCGATCACCTCGAGCGACTCGCGAACGAAGACGTTCGATGCTTCGTAGTCGCCGCCTATACCGAGCACGTACGCGCGTTGTTCGAGCACCGCGGCGAGGCACAGGTCATCCCCCGAAGACCTGGCGAGTTCCAGGGCGGCGTCTAGCTCGGCAGGCCATGCACGCGTCTGGTGGTTCCTGGCCGCATGCATGCCGACGCTGCTGAGCAACACCGCCTCCCTGCCCACGTTGCCGCTGCGCCGTGCCAGTTCGACGGCCGTCCTGAACGCCTCTATGGAGTGTCGCTCATCGCCCAAGTAGCTGATGAACGCGTCACCGAGGCGTCCCGTCAGAGCACTCGCCCGCTCCCAATCCTCGACCTCCACCGCAGCTCCCGCTGCAGCCTCGAGTAGCCCTATGACCTCGCCGCCATACCCGCGAGCACGTAGGTAGCCTGTCTCGAGCTCGAGCAGGTGCATGAGGGCGACCAGCCGTTCGTTCCTGCCTTCGCTGCGAGCCAGACGCGCCGCCGCCAGGATCTCCGGCAACTCGGCGTCGAACTCGGCGAACGTCGGCGCAGGTCGCGAGCCTCGCGCCTTGTCGGTGCGCTCACGCAGGAACCTTAGGTAGTAGGCGGCGTGACGATCGACAGCCGTCTCGCGCTCGTCCGGTCGGGCAGCGAGCTTCTCCTCCGCGAAAGCGAGCATCAGCGGATGACGATCGTAGCGCCCATCATCGCCGAGCCTCAGCAGCGACTTGTCGACCAGCGCGGCCAGCACCACATGCTGAGCGGTCGCTACATACGACGCCGCCACCTGCGGAACCGCGCCACGGAAGACCGCCAAGCGCGCCATTACGCCGCGTTCGACCTCACTCAACAGCGACCACGACTGCTCGAAGGTGGCGCGAATGCTGCGGTGACGCGGGATCGCATCGCGGTCGCTCGTCTCGAGCAGGTCAAGGTTCTCGTTCACGCCGGCGACGATCTGCTCGAGCGGCAACGCCCTGACCCAGGCGGCGGCCAGCTCGATAGCCAGTGGTAGGCCGTCGAGGCTCGAGCACAGCTTGACGATCTGCGCCACCTGGTCGTCACGCGGCGAGAAGCTGGGGCGTACACGGCGGGCGCGCTCCAAGAACAGCCTGACGGCCGGGAACTCGACCGCGAACGCGGCTGGTACTTCGCCCGCCGGGTAGTCGAGACCCTCGAGCGGGAACAGCCACTCCTGCTCGATGCCCAGGCGCACCCGCGAAGAGACCAGCACCTTAACGTCCGGCCCTGCCTCGAGCAGCCCGCTCACCATCGGCGCCGCATCCACGACCTGCTCGAAGTTGTCGAGCAGCAGCAAGATGCTCGCGTCACCCAACGCGCGCTCGACCTGCTTAAGTGGCGAGGCGCCGGCAACAAGCGGAACGCCGAGAGCGCCGGCGATGGCTGTGGGTACCTCGTCAGGCGACGACAGCGAGTCGAGGCCGACGAACACGACGGTATCGAAGTCATCACGCAGCTCGCGCGCGGCTTGCAGCGCCAGCCGCGTCTTGCCGACGCCGCCGGACCCGACCACCGTGAGCATGCGGCAGGTGGGGTCTCGCAATCGGCCGATGACATCGTTGAGTTCCATGACGCGGCCGACGAACGTGGTGGCGAGAGTCGGAAGGCGGCGCTCGGCCGCCGCAGCGGTAGCGGCGAAAGCCGACGCGCTCTCCGCAGCCCCGACCACGATCCTGTCAAGGCTCTCGAACACCCCAGCGGTCGCCGAGGTCGGCTCCATCCCCATCTCCGAGCGCAGCCTCGAGGCGAACGACTGGTAGGCGGCGCGCGCCTCGTCGACCCTGCCGGCGGCGGCCATCGCGCTGAGGTAGACGCGCACTGCCTCCTCGTCGAGCGGGTCGTGGTCGAGCAGGCGTCGGAACAACTCGGTCGCGAAACGGGCGTCACCGCTTCCCGACGCACGGACCCTCGCCAACGCCAGAGCGCGCCAATCGCCGTGCAGCTTCTCGCGCTCGATCTGCAGCCACTCGCTGAATTCGCCGTCGTCGTCGCTCTCGAGACCTACGAGCAGCGGGCCGGAGTAGGCGGCCAAGGCATCGTCGTCGCGGCCTTCGCTGACTGCCGTGCGGTAACGGGCGATGTCGGTCTCCGGCGCCCACAGCAGCTGATGCGGAGTGACCGTGACCTCGTCCGAGAACGGCACCGCCTTCACGCGCTGCAACAGCGCGCGCAGGTTCTGCTTCGAGTTGGCGGTGTCGGTGTCAGGCCAGAAGAGCGATGCAACGCGCTCACGGCCCGTCCAATCGCGGTTGTAGGCGAGGTAAGCGAGAAGTTGATAGCGCTTGTCAGGCGCGAAAGGTACGACGTCAGACCCCGAGACTACTCGCGGTTGGCCGGTGAGTTGAACCAACTCCACCCGGCTACTGCCTGGCATGGTGCGGCAATCATAGCGGCATGGTGGGCAAGTGTAGCTAGACCGCCGCTCACCAGCGACCGGCGGCACCTGCGAGAACCTGTAGTATCGCCCGATGGTCCGCCGATTCTTCTCCTACTATCGCCCTTACAGACGGCTGTTCGCCATCGACTTCGGCAGCGCCGTCGTGTCGGGGATGCTGGAGCTCGGCTTTCCGATCGTGGTGCAGCTGTTCATCGACCAGCTTCTACCGAGCGGCGACTGGACGAGGATCGCGCTGGCCTCTGCCGGCCTGGCTCTGCTCTACTTCCTGAACACCGGCCTGATGGCGACGGTCACCTACTGGGGTCACATGCTCGGCGTCAACATCGAGACCGACATGCGCCGCAACGCCTTCGACCACCTGCAGAAGCTGTCGTTCGGCTTCTACGACAACCAGAAGACCGGTCACCTCGTCGGACGCCTCACCAAGGACCTCGAGGAGATCGGCGAGGTCGCGCACCACGGGCCGGAGGACGTGTTCATCGCGATCATGACCGTCATCGGCGCGTTCGTGCTGATGTTCGTGGTCAACCCGCAGCTCGCCCTGATCACGCTGGCGATCTTGCCGTTCACCGGCTGGCTCACCACCAAGTACGGCGGCAGGATGACTCAGACGTGGCGCGAGATGTTCTCCCGCGTCGGCGCGTTCAACGCGCGCATCGAGGAGAACGTCGGCGGCATCCGCGTCGTGCAGGCGTTCGCCAACGAGGACTACGAGCGCAAGCTGTTCGCGACCGAGAACAGGAAGTACCGCACCACCAAGCTCGAGGCGTACCGGATCATGGCGCTCACACACGCCTTCAACTACCTCAGCTTGCGGCTGACGCAGCTGGTCGTGATGGTGGCAGGCAGCTACTTCGTCATCACCGGCTCGCTCACCAACGGGCAGTTCGTCGGGTTCCTGCTGCTCGTCGGCGTCTTCGTGAGGCCGATCGAGAAGATCAGCAGCGTCATCGAGACCTACCCGAAGGGGATCGCCGGCTTCAAGCGCTACACCGAGCTGATCGACACGCGTCCCGACATCGCCGACCGGCCCGGCGCCGTGGACGTCAAGAGCCTGCGCGGCGACATCGTCTACGACGGCGTCACCTTCGGCTACGTGCCGGGCAGGCCGGTGCTGAAGCGCGTTTCGCTGAGCATCCGCTCCGGCGAGACGGTCGCGTTCGTCGGTCCATCCGGCGCCGGCAAGACGACGATATGCTCGCTGCTGCCGCGCTTCTACGAGATCGGCGAGGGCAGCATCAGCATCGACGGCATCGACCTCCGCGACATGCGCCTCGCCTCGCTGCGCAACCAGATCGGCATCGTGCAGCAAGACGTGTTCCTGTTCGCCGGCACCATGCGCGAGAACATCGAGTACGGCCGCCTCGGCGCCACTGACGCCGAGATCATGGAGGCGGCGCGGCGAGCGCGCCTCGACGAGCTGATCGCCACGCTGCCTGACGGCCTCGACACCGTCATCGGCGAGCGCGGCGTCAAGCTGTCGGGCGGTCAGAAGCAGCGTCTATCCATCGCGCGCATCTTCCTGAAGAACCCGCCGATCCTGATCCTGGACGAGGCGACCTCCGCGTTGGACACGCACACCGAGCGCGCCATCCAGCAGTCGCTCAACGAGCTGGCCGAGGGCCGCACCACCCTCGTCATCGCCCACCGCCTGGCGACGATCCGCGACGCCGACCGCATCGTCGTGGTCGACGAGACCGGCATCGCCGAGGTGGGCAGCCACGAGGAGCTGATGGCGCGACCAGGCATCTACCGGCAGCTACAGCTCGCGCAGAACGTCGTCAATTAGACGCTTGTCCAAATGTTTCGATGGATGTAGAATCATTGGCCGCCTGGAGAGCGGCGATGATGACTACCGAAACCGCACCGACCAACGACGTCAGCGAGCTGCTCGACTTCTTCAAGGCGCTCGCCGACCCTAACCGCCTGCGCATCGTCGGGCTCCTCGCCCAGCAGAGCCGCACCGTCGAGGACCTGGCCGCCGCGCTCGAGCTCAGCAACGGGACGACCTCGCATCACCTGAACCGCCTGGCGACAGCCGGCCTCGTCGAGGCGCGACCACAGGGGCACTACCGCTTCTACTCGCTGCGCGACGATCACCTCAGCGCGCTGGCAGGGCGGCTCTTAGGGAAGGACGCGCTGCCGCGCCTCGCAGCCGACGTCGATCTCGACGCGTTCGACCGCAAGGTCATCGCTACCTTCGTGGGCGCAGACGGGCGCATCACGGCCTTCCCGGTCCAGCAGAAGAAGCTATTGGTCTTGCTGCGTCACGTCGCCGGCGCCCTCGAGCCGGGCATCCGCTACAGCGAACGCGCCCTCAACGAGATCCTCAAGCGCTTCAACGACGACACGGCCACGCTGCGCCGCTCGCTGGTCGAGTTCGGCTTCATGGAGCGCCAAGGAGGAGGCGGCGAGTACTGGTTGTCCGCTCGACAACCCCAGCCTCGCTGACGATCCTCTCCGGCAGCTCGCCTGGCCCTAACGTCTGAAGCGTCGCCAGGTCGACGGTCGTGTACTCGATGCTCAGCGGCTCGAACCAGATGTCGACCAGGGTGACCGTCGAGCGCGCCGCGCCCTCGCCGGCGAGCAGCACCTTGCCGCCCACGCCACCCGCGAACAGCGCCTCAAGACCGCCGACGGTGCCCACGTAGAACGCCGCCTGATGACCGCTGATGTAGAGGTCGAGTCCTGCCTCCAACCACGCCCGCGCGAGCGCCTGTCCCTCAGCCAGGTACTCGCCGGGCGTCTCGCGCCCCCGTGCGACGGGCACCAGCGGGAGGTGACCGACGGCGATCCTCACGCCCGCCTCCCGCGCCTCCTGGCTCTGGAGCTGCTCGTCGACCCACGCGACCTGAGCCTCGCTGAGCTGCGCGCTCGACGCGTCGATCACCATCACGAACGCGGCCGCGTGAGCGAACGAGAAGTTGAAAGGGTGGTCGCGGCGGTCGACGAAGGCGAGGTCCTGTTGAGCACCGCCCCAGTACTCGGCGGCGGCGTCACGATCCACCTGGAACTGGTACGCGCCGTCTCGCCCGCGCAGGCTCGAAGCGTCGTGGTTGCCGAGCGCGACCGCGAAAGGGATCCCGGCGGCGCCCAGGCGGCCGGCGATCTCGCTGTCGAACGCCCGCCACATGGCCTCCAGCTCCGCGGCTTGCAACGACCGGCTCTGACCTGCGATCACGTCTCCTGGCGACAGCAGCAGGTCGGGGCGCCAGTCGTCGACGATCAGGTCGAGGGCCGTGCCGACGAGCCTGGGGTACGCAGTGGCACCGTAAGGACCGTTGAAGTCCCCGAACACGGCGATCCTCAGGTCGCCGCGCTGGGCCGTTGCCGTAGCTGCCGCTGACAGCAGCAGCGCAAGCGCTACGGCGAGCGGAGGGTACCCACCTCTGTTGCGCACACCCCTAACCTAGGCAGGAGCCGAGAACGCCTAGGCTCGGGATCACACTCTCCCGGCAACTGCCTAGCATAGGGGTCGAGCGAAAACACCCCTGACACTCCCGCCCGAGCTTCACCGCACGACGTCCAACCGGATCGCTCCCACGCCCCCATCGATGGCGACCTCGGCGGTCGGACCACGCGCGTCGTAGCCGGGGCTCAGGTAGACGTTGTCGGAGCGCTCGAAACCTCCGGTCGTCGACACGCCGCCGAGGCCCGTCGAGACGCTGAACCTCACAGAGGCGCCGACCGGCACTCTCACTACGAGCTCGCCGACCCCGGCGTCGACATCGACCTCGTAGGCGCCGCCGGCCGGGAGAGTCAACTCCACGTTACCGACGCCGGCGTCGATATCGAGCTCCAGAAGCTCCAGACCGCGCAGGTCGAGCCGCGACTCGCCCACACCGCCGTCGAACTCGAGCTCGAGGGGCACCCTGTCGCTGAGGCGCAGGTCCCACTCGCCGCCACGACCACCGAACCCGAAGGGGCCGAAGTTGACGGTCCGCGCGGCGATCTCGACCTCGAGCACGCCGCCGCGCAACTGACTCGACTGCCTGAGCCGCTCGCGCGACGCCGCCTGGATCGTGCCGGCAACCGCGTCGCCGCTGCCAGGCGCCGCCGTGATGAACACGTCGCCGACCCCCGACGACAGCGTCACCCGCGCGCTGGCAGCACCCTCGAGCGGCACAGCTATCTGCTCGACCTGCGCGCCACCGCCGCCGAACAGCTCGCTGACGCCGTTGGTGAGGAACAGCGCAGCGGCCACCACCAGAGCAACCGCCAGCACTAGCGCGCGGTGCTTGCCGTGCGTGAGCATGTCGACGCCGATCGCGATGAGAGCGACCGGCCATAGCTGCAGCACCGAGGCGAGAGCGCTGACCAGGCCGCCGAGGCTGAACCAGCCGACGTTCGCCAACAGCACCAAGACGCCAGCCCCGATGAGGATGTAAGGCAGGTACTCACTGCGTCTCTTGCCGGTCTCGTTCACGGTTCGTTGCCCTCGGTCACGTCTCTACCGCTCTCTTTCCACGCGATGGTGCCGCCGAGCAGGTTCGCGACCTCACCGAAGCCGCTGCCGGCCAAGTACTCGGCCACCCGGCCCGACCGTGCGCCCGAAGCGCACACCAGCACCAGCGGGGCGCGCAGCTCGTCGCGGCGCTCCACGACCTCGCCGAGCGGGATGCTGAGCGCGCCGGGCACATGGCCGCTGACGTACTCCCACACCTCGCGAACATCGACGAGTTGCGCACCTCGTCCAAGCCACGTCTCGAGCTCGTCGACCTCGATCTCAGCGAACTGCATCTCGCCTCCCAGCGGCCACCCAGCCGTCATAACTGCCTGCAAGCTCCACCACGTTGCCGAACCCCCGCGACCGCAAGAAGCTGGCCGCCGCCAAAGCCCGACCGCCGCCCTGGCAGTAGACGACGATCTTGCCGCCCCGCGGCAGCTCGTCCAGGCGCGACATCAGCCGCCCGGCATGAAGCTGCTTCGAGCCCGGCACCGCGCCCGCTTCGTGCTCGCCGATGGTGCGGACGTCGAGCAGCAGGCCGGCCGCGCCCGCGTCTTCTGGCGCCACGAGCTCGGTCGGGCGCTTAGTCAGACCGTCCAAGCTCGTGACGTAGCCGACGACCCTGTCGATGCCCACGTAAGCGAGCTTGTCACGGAGCGCCAGCGCGTGCGCCTCGTCCTTGGCGAGGAGCACGACCGCGCGCGCGTCTGCCTCGGGGTCGATGAAGTACGACGCGTAGGTAGCGAACGAGTCTCCCGACGGCAGCGAGAGCGCGCCCGGCGTCGACCCGGCGCGCTGATCGGCGCCGGAGCGCGAGTCGATAAGTATCAGGTCGCGGTTGACGCGGCCGGCCAACTCGGCGCCTTGGAAGCGTTCGAGCGCTCCGCGCGCTCCCAGCACGGCCGGGCCTGCACGGTTCTGGCGCTTCATGCGCCCGAAGTAGGTCGGCGCGTCGGGCTGGCCGGAGAGCAGCTCGGCCACGAAACCGGCCCTGTCGTCACGCTCGACGTAGCCGCGCCACCAGGCGGTGAGCTTCTCGTAGCCGACGGTCGTCGAAGCCACCGCGCCGAGCGCCTTGCCACAAGCGCTGCCCGCGCCGTGGCCGGGCCACACCTGCACGTAGTCGGGTAGCGGCATGAAGACGTCCTTGAGGCTGTCGAACAGAGCCTGCGCGCCGGCGAAGCGCGTATCGACGCCTCCGGCCGCCTCGTCGAGGAGATCGGGCCTGCCGACGTCGCCGACGAACACGAAGTCGCCGCTCAGCAGGTAGCCGGGCTGCTCCGAGACGCCGCCGTCCGTGACGAGGAACGACAGATGCTCGGGCGTGTGACCAGGAGTGTGCAGCGCCTGCAGCCGCACGCGACCGACGTCGATGGCGTCACCGTGCACCAGCGGCAGGTGCTCGAAGGCGTACTGCCACTCGGCTCCGCCTTCGTCGGACAGGTAGAGCCGCGCTCCGGTCGCCGCGGCCAGCTCGCGGCTGCCCGACAGGTAGTCGGCGTGGATGTGGGTCTCGGTCACCGCGGTTATGCGCAGCTTGTTGGCGGCGGCGTCCGCCAGGTAGACCTCGACGTCGCGCCTCGGGTCGACCACCACCGCCTCGCCCGACCCCTGACAGCCGATGAGGTAGCTGCCCTGCGCTAGGTCGGGGTCGTAGAAGTGCTTGAAGTACATCGACTGCCCTCCCACTCGGCGCCGCACCTCGCGACCGGCCATGCAGCGCTATGCGTTTGCCGCATAATGGCGGCATGCCGGCTGCGGTCGACCCCGAGCACCTCCTAACGTTACTAGCAGTAGCCGAGTCGGGTAGTGAGAGCGCGGCTGCCGAGCTGCTCGGCGTCGGTCAGAGCTCGATAAGCCGCCGCCTGGGCGCCCTACAGCAGGCGTCGCGCGAGCCGCTGACGGTCAGGACGGCGTCGGGCGTGCGCCCCACGCCGACAGGCGAGCGCCTCCTGCCTCACGCCAGGGCCATCCGCGCCGCGTTGGCGGCCTCCGAGCGCGAGATCGCGCCCGTGGAGAAACGTCCCCTCGCTTTCCGGCTCGGCTTCAGCGGCCACCTCGCGCTCGGCCTCGCCGCCGCGTTCATGAGCGGTGCGGCGCGCGGTCACGAGGGCGAGAGCGTCGCGGGCGAGTACGAGGAGGCGTCGTCGACCACGCTCCTGAGCCGCCTGCGGGGAGGCTCGCGACTGGAACCCGGCGCGGCTCGCCTCGACGCCGCCCTCACCCTGACCGGTCCCGGCAGCCGCGAACCGGGGCTGACGGCCACGCATCTCGGCTCCGACGACATCGTGCTGATCGCGGCCTCCTCGCTCGGCCGCGGCCCTCAGGCCGATATCGAGGCGTTGCGCAGAGCGACGCTGCTGCTCCCGCCCACGGGCAGCACCGTTCACACCCGCGCGCTGGCTGCCTTGGCCAGGTCGGGAGTTCACCCCGCAAACTTGCTTGTCAGCCCCGGCCCCGCAGCACTGAAAGCCGCCGTTCTGGCCGGAGCGGGTGTCGGCGTAACGATCGCATCGGGCTGCGCGTCGGAGGTCGCCGCCGGTTGGCTGTCGGCCTACCGCTTCGAGCACCCCGAAGCCGTCGATGCTTGGCTGCTCGTCTCAGACCACCTCCCGGCGCGCGAGAAGGCGACGGTGCGCGCCCTGGCGCGACAGGCGGCGACCTGTCTCGCGCGCCCCGCGCCTGCGGCGCAGCCGGAGGAGTCGTGAGCGGCTCGAGCGGTCTCGCACTCGGCATCGACGCAGGCAGCTCGAGCGCCCGCTGGCTGCTGCTCGACCCGACCGGCCAGCAGTTGGGCAGCGGCAGGGTCGGACCCGTCTCGGCGATAGACCTGCTGCGCGAGAGCGAGGCCGGCTCCACCACGACCAACCTGCGCGAGCTGCTCTCGCAGGCGCGCGCGGCGAGCGCCGCAGGCGCGGCGGGCGCGGCGGGCTCACCGAGCCGGGTGATCGCCGGCGTGACCGGTCTCGGCGAGTCACCCGAGGACGTGCTCGCCATGCGGACCACGCTCGCCAACGGCCTCGGCATCGCCGTCGACGCCGTCACGGTCTTGCCGGACGTTTACATCGCCTACCTGAGCGCGTTCGATGCCGGCGGCGGGATCCTCGTCTACGCCGGCACGGGCAGCATCGCGCTCTACCTGTCCTCGCGCGGCGACGCTTTGCGCGCCGGCGGGCACGGCTACTTGCTCGACGACGCCGGCGGAGCGTACTGGATCGGCCGCGAGGCTCTCAAGCTCGTGCTGCGCCGCTCCGACGAGGCGGGAGCGCCGATCGACGGGAAGCTCGCCGGCGCGCTGTACGCCGCTCTCGGCGGCGAGACCTGGCCTCACATACGGCACACCATCTACCAGGGCGGCCGCTCGAAGGTGGCGACGCTCGCGCGAGCCGTCTCGTTGGCCGCCGGCCGCGGCGACCCTGACGCTCAGGCGGTGCTGGCCGCGGCCGGCCGCGAGCTGGCGCGGCTCGCCAACGTGCTCAGCAGCCGGCTCGGACAGGTGCTGCCGGTGGCGTTCGCAGGCGGGGTTGCGAGCGCGGGCGCGTACCTGACCGACGCGTTGGCTGCCGGACTCAGCCACGGGGCGCGGCTCAGCCTGCCGATCTCGACCCCCGTCGAAGCGGCGGCGTCGCTAGCGGCGCGCGTCGCCGCGGGTACCGCCAACCTGCCCGACCTGTGGCGCTGAGTCGTCGCGCTGCTCAGCCGGGCCCGGCAGCTCGATCACGTTGACGCTCTGAGCGCAACGTGCCGCCGCCACGCGCCAAGCTTCGGCGTCCTCTGGCCTGGCGCTGAGGTAGAACACCTGCCGGCCCCTGGCGGCCAGCTCGAGCAGCGCTGCCGCCACGGCCGAGAACCGCGCCGGGTCGGCGGTCGTCAGAGCCTCGTCGAGGAACAGCGGCAGCGGCTCCCTGCCGGAGCGGGTCTCCTCCACCAGCGCGTACGCCACCCGCGACGCCAGCAGCAGCTGCGTCCTGGTTCCGGTCGACAGCTCACCCAGCTCGCGCAGCGCGCCGGCCTCCTGGTCCACCGCCACGAGCCGCTTGGCCGAACCCGAGCCGGCGGCGAGCTCGAGCCGGTAGCGCCCGGCCGTGAAGCGCGCGAACCACTCCCGAGCCAGCTCGAGGGCCGCAGGTTGCGAGCCGGCACTGTGTCGCCTGGCGAGGTCCTCGACCAGACGCCTGCCGAGCGCCAACCTGAGCGCCTGAGCGCGGTGCTCACCGAGCCGGTCGCGCGCCTGGCTCACGGAGAGCGCGGCTCGCTCGAGCTCTCGGTTCGCCGCTGCGTTCGCGACGTCGCGCTTGACGTTGAAGATCAGCTCGCTCAGGCGCTCAGCCTCGGCCTTGGCTGCGTCGGCGGCGTCAAGAGCCGCGCGCAGCTCCGCCTCCGCTTCGCTCATGCCTGCCGTCTCAGGAGCGTCCGCGGCCGCTTGGGCCGGCAGCAGCAGGTCGTCGCGGCCTTCGAGGCGGCGCTTAGACACCTCGCAGCGCGCGATTGAGGCAGCCAGCTCCTGGGCGAGACGCCGCCACTCGGGGAGCAGCCGCAGGCGGCGCTGCAACTCGATGCGCGAGGCGTCGGCGTCTTCTGGATCCAGACCCAACTCCGTCAGCAGACGCCTCGTCGACGCCTTCGCGGTCTTGAGCCGGTCGACGGCTTCGGCGGCAGCGCGACGCGCTGCCTGAACCTGCGCCCTGAGCTCCTCGCCGCGCCTGAGCCGCTCCTCGACCTGTCTGCAGGCTGCTATCAGATCGTCGGGGCCGGGGGCGACCGGCAGGGGCGGCGCGATGCCCACGCTGCTGGTCAGATGCGCCACGATGGCGCTGACACCGTCCTCTATGAATCGCGCCACCTCGGCTCGCTTCGCCTTGAGGCCCGCCAGCCGCGCGCGCAGCTCGAGCGCCGCCCTGTGCGACTGGAGCCACGCGGCGATGCCGGCGTCGGGCAGGTCCGGCTCGAAGCCGATCTGAGAGCGCAGGGCGTCGATCTCGGCGGCGACCGCCCGCGTCTCCTCCCGAGCCCGTTCGAGCTGCGCGCTCGCCTGCTCGCGTCTGGCTTCCTGCCGCAACCACTGCTCCCTGGCGCGGCGCCGCGACTCGCTCTCGACGGTTATCTCGGCCAGCCTCGACATCACCGCAGCCTCGCTCCAGCGCTCCGGCGCGATCAGGCCGCTGCTCAGGAAGGCGCGCTTGGCAGCGACGCGACGCGCGGGGGTCCACGGCGCCGTGAGAAGCGCGAGCAGAACTGCCGCGGCGACACCGCCCAAGACCTGAGGAGGCGCCCATATCGGCCACGCCTCCAGCATCGTGATGTAGCGCGAGTACGCGTAGAGAGCGGCCCCGGTCAGCACACCGCCGCCGATCCACGCGAACCGAGCGGGCCAGCGAAGGCGCCATCTCTCGGCCCCGGCATCGAGCCATGCCGTCAAGGCGCGTTCGGCCTCCGCGAGGTCGGCATCGGACCCTCCGCGTCCCTCGACCTTGGCCGGGTCCTCGGCCGGGGCGGCCGCCACCTCATCCTCGAGACGCTGCACGCGCGCCGCCGCCACGAGGCGCCGCTCGACCGCCGACTCGATCTTGGCGAGTGCCGGCAACGACAGGTCGACCACTCCATCGGCCTTCCCTCCGGTCCGCGCGACGCCCAACACGACACCGAGCTGGCGCTGGAGCGACCTCAGCTCGGCATGCGCCTGAGCGCCCTGCTCGTCGATCTCGGCCAGCTCGGCCCTCTTGCCGCGCAGCTCGCGTGCCGCTTCGGCGTGCTCGCGCGCCGCGGCAGCCGAAGGGACCGGCTCGGGCAGCGCCAGGCCGGCCAGCTCGGCAGCGAGTCTGACGGCCTCGTCGCGCTGCCTAAGCGCTCGCCTGGTA
>CAYMRL010000016.1:0-21049 GCA_964392895.1 uncultured bacterium | reverse complement strand
CCGGCCGCAGCACGATCTGGGCGAGGCCCGTGTGGCCCGGCGTCGAGGGCAGCGTGACCCTGACGCTCGACCCGTCGCGCAGCGCCGCCTGGGTGGCCGCCACCGTGCTCGGAGCCGACATCGAGGCGGAGCCCGTCGCCGCCTTCGCCGTCAGCAACACCCTCAACCCGCCAGCGATCGAGCCCGCCTTCGATGACGCGATCCTGCTGTCCGCGACCACCACCAGGCGCACCGACAACACCCTCGTCGCTCCCGCCAGCTGGCAGCTCGGCGCGACCGGCGAGTCGGCCGCCGCGAGCGACAGCACCTCGGAGCAGCGCGTCGCGCTCGGCCACTACACCGGCGAGGGCGACGGCAGCGACCCCGACACCTGGAGCGGCACCGGCACCACCGCCAACACCCACGCCGCGACGATCGCGCTCAAGCCGATCAGCGGCCCAGCCTCCGAACCCAACGACCCGCAATCCGACTTCGGGCCGCGCCTGTTCCTCGAGGACTTCAACACTCCAGCCGCCGAAGGCTCCGCGTTCTGGGCGGCCTACCCGAGCCTCCGTCATTACCCGGGCGGAGGCAGCCCCTGGCCAGACACGTCAGGCAACGGCCGCTACAGCGGCGACTACGTCAGCGCGGTAGGCGGCGCCGCGCGCATCCGCATGCTCACCGAAGGCGGCTACGCCCGCGTCGCCGCCCTGCAGCACCTGCTGCCTGGCGAGAGCGATCCGTTCGTCGGCCAGCTCTACGGTCGCTACGAGGTCCGCTGGCGCTGCCACGGCCCCGCCCCGCAGTTCAAGGTCGCGTGGCTCCTCTGGCCGGATAACGACGACTGGGAAGATGGCGAGGTCGACTACCCAGAGGTCACGTTCACGAACGGTGCAAGCACCATCTGGGCGTTCAATCACGAGGTCACCGGAACCCCAAGCAACAACAGCACCGCCTACAACACCAACGTCACCCCCTACGACTGGCACACCTGCGCGATCGAGTGGGAGCCAGGCGCGGTGCGGTTCTACTTGGATGGCGAGCTCGAAGCTACAGACACCGAGCACGTTCCGAGCGTTCCCATGCACTGGGTCCTGCAGTGCGAGACGGCACTCGAGGGCGCCGCTCCCGACTCGGGGACCACCTGTACGATTGACATCGACTACGTCGCCGCCTGGGCCTACGAGGCGCTCGAGGGCGACCCGGTCAGGCTCTACCTCCGCAACACCACCACTCAGCCTGGCTCCACCGGCACCCGCCACTGGGATCTCGCCGCCGCGCAGGGCAGCGGGCACGCCTGGCTCTACCCGGGCGGCGCCAGTGACACGGACTGGCTCGAGACGCACCGCTTCCGCATGACCAAGCCCGCCGGCGAGATCACCAGTGCGGAGATCCCCTTCAGCATCAACTTCACAGACCTCTCGGCCAGCACCGAGGCCCGCGTGCGCGTTCTGCGCCTCAACGCTGCCGCGGACACCATCCTCGACGCCGGCAGCTATAGCGACCTGATCACCGCCGCCGGCGTAAGCACCGGCACCTCGACCCTGGCCACCACCTGGGGCGAGAGCGACGTGATCGCCCTGGCCGTAGAGCACCGCCGGCAAAGCGGCAGCGGCGCCACCGACCTCGGCATCCGCGTCCAAGACGCCGACACCTGGCTCGAGATCGAACTCGCAGAGGAGTGAACCTGCGCCGAACTGCCGCAACTACCTAGGGTTCTTGAGTACCTGGTAACCTATCGACTAGTGCAGGCCCGCCTCGCGCCGAATCGGCGTCAGAGGCGGGCCTTCTCTCGGACCTCAAAACGGGGAAGATGGGGGACTGACCTGTGCCATACAATTTGGCGCGTTGTGACAGATAATTTGGCGCGCGACATTTGGCGCGCGACACCAGCCAGGGAACGACGCCTTCAACACGGACCGTGTACTCTCTAGGCTCTGCCTCGAGGAGGGGTGATCGTCACGCTTCAAGCAGTCGACAGAGCGGGACCGGGCGAGTTCAGTGTCGCCGGCGCGGCGGTCTACGACCGCCGTTCGCCCGTGCGCTGGATCGTCTCGCACCTGCTGCGTTACTGGCCGCTCCTGCTGCTGTTCCTGGTGTGCGCGTTCATGACCAACGTGCTGTTCGCGATGATCCCGACGCAGGTCGGCCGCGCGTTCGACCTCGTCATGCGCGAGGGAGCCACGGTCGGCGATGTCGGGCGGATCGCGCTGGTCATCTTGCTGCTCGTCGCCTCGCGCAGCGTCCTCGACCTCACACAGGCGTTCTCGGTCGAGACGATAGGCCAACGCCTGGAGCGCGACGCGCGCCAGGAGCTCTACCAGAGCCTCCTCGGCAAGAGCCAGACCTTCCACAACCGCCAGCGCGTCGGCGACATCATGGCGCGCGCCGCCAACGACGTCAGGCAGCTCAACCCGATGATGAACCCGGGCGTGTCGCTGATCACCGAGTCGCTGAGCAGCCTCGTCATCCCGATCGTGTTCATCGGCGCGCTCGACTACCGCCTGCTGCTGTCACCGTTGGTGTTCGTGGTGCTCTTCTACTTCGCGCTACGGCTCTACATGCGCCAGCTCAACCCGGTCTCGGGCGAGATGCGCAGGCAGTTCGGCGTCCTCAACGCCGGGCTCAACGAGACGATCACCGGCATCGAGGTCGTCAAGTCGACGGTGCAGGAGCCGCAGGAGAAGGAGAAGTTCTACCGCGACGCCGCTAAGTTCCGCGACCTGTTCGTGCGCTCCGGGCTCGTCCAGGCGCGCTACCTGCCGCTGCTCCTGATCGGTCTCGCGGTGGCGGGCGCGCTCGTCCACGGCCTCTACCTGGTGTCGATCGGCGACCTCACCACCGGTCAGCTCGTCACCTACATGGGCCTGATGGGTGTGATGCGCTTCCCCGCGTTCATCTCGATCTTCACCTTCATGCTGGTGCAGCTGGGGCTGGCCGGTGCCGGTCGCATCCTCGAGCTGATAAAGAGCGAGGTCGACATGGACGAGAACGCCGCCGGCCACAGCGGGCGCATACGCGGCGACATCGAGTTCGACGACGTCACCTTCGCCTACGACGGCAGCGCCGAGGGCAAGAACGTGCTCGAGGACGTGTCTTTCAGGGTCGCGGCGGGGCAGACCGTCGCGATCGTGGGGCAGACCGGCTCGGGCAAGAGCACGCTTACCAAGCTCGTCAACCGCATCTACGACACCGATCAGGGCCGCATCCTGATCGACGGCGTCGACGTGCGCGAGTGGAACCTCGAGTCGCTGCGCTCACAGGTCTCGGTGATCGAGCAGGACATCTTCCTGTTCTCGCGCTCGGTCGCCGACAACATCGGCTTCGGTCTCGGCGCCGTCGCCACACGCGCCAACATCGAGGCGGCCGCCAAGGCGGCCCAGGCGCACGACTTCATCATGGGCTTCGCCGACGGCTACGACACGGTCCTCGGCGAACGCGGCGTCACTCTCTCCGGTGGCCAGCGCCAGCGCCTCGCCATCGCACGGGCCCTGCTCACCGACCCTCGCATCCTGATACTCGACGACTCGACCAGCGCCA
The DNA here is from genome assembly GCA_964392895.1 of uncultured bacterium. GTDB lineage: Bacteria > Deinococcota > Deinococci > Deinococcales > Trueperaceae > CAYMRL01. The sequence continues at coordinate 17,530 of CAYMRL010000016.1, read as the reverse complement.
TCGACAGCGCCACCGAGGACGCCATTCAGCGCGCCATCAACGTCGTGCTCGAAGGGCGGACCACGCTGATGATCACGCACCGGCTGTCGCAGATCAGACGCGCCGATCTGGTGCTGGTGTTTCATGGTGGGAAGCTCGTCGATAGCGGCACGCACGACCAACTGCTCGCTGCCAGCGCGCTCTACCAGCGCATCTTCCAGAGGTACGACTGATGGGCTTCATCATGGACGGCCTCGCGGCCGAGGGGTACGACCGCGAGTACACGGATGGTCAACTGCTCAGGCGCATCTACGGCTACTTCAGGCCGTTCATCGGCACGATGCTGCTGGTCGGCCTGTCGGTGTTCGCTGCCGCGGTGCTCGATGCCAGCCTCCCGCTACTGGTCTCCGTCGGCATCGACAGGCTGTCGGAAGCGGGCGACCTGAGGACCGAGATCTGGGAGCGCACGCGCTGGCTGGTCATCTTGTTCGTGCTGGCCGGCGCGCTGTCCTGGTGTTTCAACTTCGTCAGGCAGTGGCTCACCGCCAAGGCCGTCGGCAACGTGGTGCTCAAGCTGCGCACCGACGCGTTCGACGCAGTGATGGCGCGCGACATGTCGTTCTACGACGAGTACTCGACCGGTCGCGTGGTCAGCAGGGTCACCTCCGACACCCAGGACTTCTCGAACGTCGTCACCCTGACGATGAACCTGATCAGTCAGGTGCTGCAGGTAGTGATCCTGGTAGGCATACTGTTCTATATAGACGCGCGGCTGGCGTTGATCGCGCTGGCCATCGGACCCGTCATCGTCGTCGTCGCCCTCGGGTTCAGGCGCCTCGCCCGGCGCGTGACGCAGCAGGCGCGCAGGGTCCTGGCCGACGTCAACGCCAACGTCCAGGAGTCGATAACCGGCATCGGCGTCGCCAAGGCTTTCAGGCAGGAAGGTGCCATCTACGCGCTGTTCGACGACGTCAACAAGCAGTCGTACCGCCTGAACCTGCGCCAGGGCCTGACCTTCTCGGCCATCTTCCCGGTGTTGGGCGCCATCGGCGGCATCGGCACCGTGCTGATCATCTACTTCGGCGGCGGCCGTGTGCTCGGTGGCAACATCACCCCGGGCCAGTGGTTCATGTTCGTGGAAGCCGTCGGCATGTTTTGGTTCCCGCTCACCAGCATCGCGTCGTTCTGGAGCCAGTTCCAGCTCGGTCTCTCGGCCAGCGAGCGGGTCTTCGCGCTCATCGACGCCGAAGCGCGCGTCGTGCAGACGGGCGCCACGGCTCTGAGCGAGGTCAGCGGCCGCATCGAGTTCCAAGGTGTCGACTTCCGCTACACCGAGCAGGAGCGGGTGCTCCAAGGCTTCGACCTGACCATCGAGGCGGGCGAGACGGTCGCTCTGGTCGGTCACACAGGTGCGGGCAAGTCGAGCCTAGGTAAGCTCATCGCGCGCTTCTACGAGTTCCAGGGCGGGCGTATCCTCATCGACGGCAACGACATCAGGAGCCTGGACTTGAGGGCCTACCGCGCCCACCTTGGCATCGTGCAGCAGACGCCGTTCCTGTTCACGGGCACGGTGAGGGACAACATCCGCTACGGCAGGCTGGCCGCGACCGACGACGAGGTGATAGCGGTAGCCAACCGCATCGGCGGCGGCGACTGGCTCGATGCGCTGCCCAACGGTCTCGACACCGACGTCGGCGAGGGCGGCCGCGCCGTCTCGATGGGGCAGCGCCAGCTCATCGCCATGGCGCGCGTCCTGCTGCAGAACCCGAGCATCCTGATACTCGACGAGGCGACCGCCAGCGTCGACCCGCTGACCGAGGCGCAGATCCAAGAGGGTCTCGAGGTGGTGCTGGCGGGCCGCACGGCCATCGTCATCGCCCACAGGCTCTCGACGATCAAGAGCGCCGACCGCATCATCGTGCTCAGGCAGGGCGAGGTCATCGAGGAGGGCGATCACGCCGGACTGATGGCTGCGGGCGGTCACTACGCCGAGCTCTACCAGACGTACTTCAGGCACCAATCGATGGACTACACGCTCAACCTAGAGGGCGCCGCCTCCGCTTAGCGCGGCTCAGCGCTGCAGCGAGTCGACGGCGTCGACCAGGTGAACGACGCGCTCGGCCATGTGCCGCGCGATGCGCTGGTGCAGGCTCGCCGCCAGCTCGGGTGCTTCAGTGTGCATGCGCTCCAACGCGCCGACCCCGAGAACCAGCACCGTCGACGCCGAGTCGGCTACCACGTCGGCGCTGCGCGGCGCCGCACGGTAGAAGGCCAACTCGCCGACCAGGCTGCCGGCGCGCATCGTCTCGAGCCGAACTCCCGACGGCAGCTTGGCCGTCAACTGCCCCGCGACGAGGAAGTAGAGCGCGCCGGCCTCATCGCCTCGCTGGATCAAGATCTCACCCTCAGCCAACTCGCGCCTCTCGCAGAAGGCCGACACCTGCTCCAGCACCGCCCCGGCCAGATCAAGAGCGGTCGTGCTCGCGCCGTCAGCCGCGGGTTCAGGGTCGGCATGGCGGCGGCTTAGTATGCGCTGCTCGCACCGCTCGAGCGCGGCTGTCAACCTACTCCTCAGGCTCGCAGGGGCAGAGCAGATGTGAAGGCTGATGCCGGCGGTGGACGCTGCCCTCGCGATGCCGCCGACGGTCGATATCCCACTCGAGTCGATGCCCGTCACACGCTGGAAGTCGAGCACCACGTCCTTGACAGCGGCGTCGCCTCCGGTGCCAAGCCGCTCGAGGCGCTCGGCGAGGGCAGTGGCAGTGCCGAAGAACAGGAAACCCTGCAACTGGAAGACCACGGTCTCGGCTCCGTGGCGAGCCAGCACCTCACGCTCTCCCAGGGGGCGAGAGACGCGGCTCCTGTGGCTCGTCAGGTCCGTCGCGTAGCGCACGGCTTCGGTGCGGCTCGAGCTGATCACGAACATCGCGACGGCGAGCACCAACCCGACGCCGACGCCGGGCAGCACACCGAGAGCCACGATGGTCGCGAAGATCGCGAGCATGATCAGGTACTCAGCCAGGGGCAGGCGCCTGAGCGCCGCCACGAGCCAGTCGTGCAGGAAGCCGAGCCCGAAGAACGTGACCAGAGAGCCAAGCACGACCTTCGGGAGCAGTTGGATCACGCCGGCACCGAAGAAGAGGGTGGTGGCCAACACCGCGGCCGCGATGAACGCTGCCAGCCTGCCCCCCGAGCCGGCTTTGTAGTTGAAGGTAGTGAAGCTCATGCCGTGGTAACCGGGAGCTCCGCCGAACGCGCCGCTGAGGAGGTTGCCGAGGCCGGCTGCGCGCAGCTCGCGGTTCAGGTCGACCTTGCGCCTCGTCACCTGCTCGATGCCGGTGGCGTTCAGCAGCCCCGCGATCAGACACACGAACGCCACCGTGACGATGCCAGGCGCCTGCGCCACGACCACGTCCCACCGGACGCCGGCGAGTTCCGCGGCCCGCAACGGGTCGAAGAGGCTGCCTTGCGGGAAAGGTCCTACCAGGAGTCCGGCTTCGCGCCACTGCGCGACGCTGCCACCTCGCAAGCTCATGACCAGGTAGAAAACCCCGGTCGCGGCGAGTAACGACAACGGCCACACCAGGAAGTGCTTGAGGCGCTGCGACAAGACCAGCAGCAAGGCGGCGAGCGCCACGCCAGGCAACCAGAGCCACAGGGTCCCCACGGCGAAGAGCGACGGCACGTCCGACAAGGCCGTGAGGTTGACACCGGACATGATCCCGATGCCGCCGGTGAGCAGCAGCCAGCCGGTGCCGGCCATGAAGCCGCCGAGCACGGGGTAGGGAAGGTACCTCACGAGCCCACCGAGGCCGAAGGCGCCGACGGCGAAGTAGAGAGCGCCCGTCAGCAGTGTCGTGACGATGACGAGAGCCAGGGTCGTGAGCCACAGCTCATCGGTTCCAGACGCGGTGATCCGAGAGCTGCCCGCCATGCCGGCTGCCAACGCGCCGAGCACGGCCGCTGGAGCGTCCTGAACGTGGGCGATCATGCCGCGCGCGGAGGTCAGCAGGCTGACGACGAGGCTGAGGAGGATGCTGCCGGTCAGCACCATCCCGATGGTGCGCGCCATGTGAGTCTGCACCTCCGCACCGAAGATCAGCGCGGTCAGCGAGATCGAGAAGGTGACTCCCAGCGCCCCGAGCACCAAGCCCACAGTGACGTCTGGCAGCCAACTCGCAGAGGAGCGACGGCGTGCCTCTGGCGCCGCTCGCATCCGCGTCAGCGTCTAGGCGAACAGAAGCTACCGACGGCTGAGGCGCCGGAAGGCGCGAACGCGGGTAGCAGCGGCAGTTGCAGCTCATCGGCAAGCGCCAGCGCCGGTGTCGTGGCGCTCAGAGAGCTGAGCCGACTCGCTTCGCAGCGCGGTGTCTCCCGCATCTGGTCGAGCGCCAGGAACAGGCTAGCCACCGGCGCCGCGAACGACGTGCCTGCGTACACCGTCGTCTGGCCGCGGGAGTCGGAGAGTAGGAACAGACCCCCTGGCGCCAGCACTCCGGCCGCGTTCGAGTAGCTCGAGCGCTCTGGCGAGAACCTGCGACCGACCACGTCCACGGCTCCGACACTGACGACGTTGGGCCACGCTGCCGGGTAGAGCGAGTAGTCGTTGCCGTAGTTCCCCGAGGCGCCGACGTGAACGATGCTCGTCGCGATGGAGCGCGAATGCTTGCCCGGCGACCGCCCATCGCAGCGCGCGTCTGAGGTCGGGAAGGGGCACTGCAGGTACGCGAACAGCGCCTCTTGCGCCAGAGCGACGGGGGTCGAGACCAGCGTGTCGAGCTCGGCGAGGTACTGCCCGCCGATGCCGTTGGCCACGCGGATGGCTTCGAGGTACGCCTCGAAGTTGGGCAGCCCGGAGGTACCGAAGTCGGAGAGCACGCTGCAGGGCACGACGGTGAAGCTCATGTTGACGACGACCCGCTGGTATCCGACCGGCCCCCTGCCGCCGAGGAACTGCATCGCGGCGCGGATCGCTCCCGGCACGTCGTCGGTGTTGAGGCCGGCCACGTCGACCACTTGGATGGCGAGGTAAGGCCCGTCGCTGCTCCGGTACTTGTAATAGGGTTGGCCGCTGGCGGAGTTGACTCCCTGATGCGACATGCGCCCGAACGCTTGGGCGGCCATCTGCTTGAGCTGGTGCAAGACGACGGACCCGTGCGACAGCGCGCCGGACTCCGCGAGGGCGACCAGGTCGCCGCGACCCGACAGCAGAGAGGCCGGCACGTCGTAGATGCCGCCGAAGTCGTCGACCACCAGCAGCGACACGCCGTGCTTGGCGCGGCCGGACGACAGCTCCGCGACGAGGCGGTTCGCCACCTCGCTCGTCGTCGTCATGCGGCTTCCGAGGTCGCTGGCGAAGCTCGACGTCGGACCCGAGAAGAGCCCGCCGACCGCGCCGACGGCTTGGAGACCGGCGCCGACGGCCTGCAGTCCGGCCCCTACCGCCTGCAGGCCCTGGCCGGGGCGACCCAACTCGCTGGCGACGCAGTTGCCGAGGCTCTCGTCGAAGTTGCCGCCGCCTAGCGAGCCGAGCTCGCCGAGGGTGTCGGGCGGCGCCACGTCGGGCAGCGCCAGCACCTTGAACTTGATCGTCTGGGTGCTCGACTTGAGCACGTTCATGATGCCACTCGGGGTGCCTTTGGCGCCCTTGCCGAGGTTCGACACCAATCTGACGTCGAGGTAGCCGAGGCAGTCGGGGTTGAGCGTGTTGCAGACAGGGCCTGGAGCTGCTCCCGCCACCCTGATCTCGACCCTGACGTACTCGGTGCGCGCGCGGCGCTGTGTGGTCAGGGCGTGCCAGTTGAACCAGTACTTCGTGCCCTGCTCCAGGATGCCGTCGCCCGTAGCGTAGTGGGGGCCGAGCGCCGCGCCGTAAGCTTCGCGCTTGCGCACGTCGAGATCGAAGATGCGCACCTCGATGGCCAGTCCCTGCGCGAAGTCGCCGTGCGGATCCCTCTTGGTGATAGGCGGTAGGAACCGTACCCTGTGCTCGTCAGAGGAACCGAAACCGCCGGACCGATGCTGAAGGTCGAACTCAGCCTCGAGCTCGGGTGTGACGGACTGGCAAGCGACCAGCAGCAAGACGACGAGTAGGGGAAGAAGATGCTTCACACGACGCATTGCCGCCTCCATGACGAGACGCGCGACCTGAGCGCTTGTCGCGAGGTTCAGTGGTCAAGCGCGAACGCGATCGCCTCATCCAAGGACATGCGCTGACCCGATTTGCGCGCCTCGGAGAGTATAGCCGCGTCCAGGCCGATTGTGAAGTTTTCCATAGCCGCCGTGGCAGCCTGCTGCAGGTCTGGGTCCATGGCCGCGCCCAGACTAGAGAGCAACTGCTCGGCAGCCGCCAGCAGCGTCGCTCCTGCGCGCAGCGTCGGGGTGGCGGCGGCGATGGCAGCGAGCCCTACCAGCCCGCTCGCCGCCTCCCTGACGTTGCCTATCGCATGGGCCAGGACCAGGCTCTCGCGGTGGTGACGCTTCGCTTCGGGTAAGTCGCCGCGGCGCCGCGCCAGCGCACCGAGGTTGTTGAGTGAGACCGCCATGCCCAGCTTGTCGCCGAGCTCGCGCCGGCCGGCCAGGCTCTGGATGTAGAGGTCGTTGGCTGCCTCCAACTCCCCGCGGGACTCAGCCATGTAGCCGAGGTTGTTGAGCGCCACGGCCACGCCGGCGGTGTCACCGATGCGCCTGCGGATCTCGAGGCTGTCTCTGAAGGCCGCCTCCGCCTCGGCTGTGTCGCCTAGGTTGGCCGCCACGATCGCTAAGTTGTTGAGCGAGTTGGCGACGCCGAGCTCGTCGCCGAGCTTGCGCCGCGTGCTGAGCGTCTGCTGGAAATGCTGCTTGGCCGAGGCGGTGTTGCCCTGATAGAGGTCGAGGTTGCCGAGGCCGTGGATGGCCCTGGCGAAGAGGCGCCTGTCGCCGAGCTCGACCGACAGCGCCGCCGCCTGGTCGAGGTGCCGACGCGCTTCGTCGTAGGCGCCGAGCTGCCACAGGACGTTGCCGCCCAGCGCCAGCAAGACGTGCACCAGCTCGAGGTCGTCGCCCCGCTCAAAGCAGCTCGCCCTCGCCGCCTCCAGCCTGTCACGGGCAGCCAGGTGATCGCCCTGACGCTCAGCCAGCTCGCCCAGCAGGCGCTGCGAGCGGGCGGCCGCGGCGGCCCAGTCGCCGGCTGTCGCCAGCTCGAGCGCCTCCGCGTAGTGCTGCTGCGCGAGCGCGTAGGCGCCGGTGAAGGTGGCGACCTCACCCGCCAGCTGCAACACCTCGACCCTGCTCTCGCCGGTCACGAGCGGCAACAGTCTCCGGTAGTAAGCCGCGGCGTCGTGGTTGGCGAAGGCAGCCTGTGCGTAACGTCCGGCCGCCAGCAGGTAGTCGCGCCGCTTGAGAGCGTCGAGCGAGCGGTCGTAGTGGTGGGCGAGCAGACCGAGGCGCCGGGCATCGGCGGCCGGCAGCGTCGCCTCGAGGAACCGCGCCAGGCGTGTGTGCAGCTCGGCGCGATGAGCGTAGGAGAGGCTCTCGTAGGCGACGTCGGCCATCAGCGCGTGCTTGAAGGCGTGAACGTCGCCCTCGCCCTGCAAAGGCGCGGTGAGTCCGAGGCGCCGCGTGACCTCGACGTCCGCGAGCAGACCGGCCGCGGTGCGCTCAGGTCGACAAGCGGGCAGCCAACCGCCTACGAAGGTGCGACCTATGACGCTGGCGACCTTCAGGGTCGAGCGCGGCTCATCCTCCAGCTGATCGATCCGGCCGAGCAGCAGGCTGTGCAAGCTGTTCGGCAGCACGGCCTCAACGGGCCGCGCCTGCGTGTCGGTCTCCAGCGCTCCGGTTCTCAGCGAGATCACGAGGTCGTTGAGAAGCTCCTCGAGGTAGAGCGGGTTGCCCTCCGACCTGGCGACCGCCTGCGCCACCAGCGACTGCCGCGCGGCTTCTCCGACCTCCACCTGCCCGAGCACGTGCTCAGCCAGGAACGCCGCATCAGCCGTCGGTAGGGATGTCAGATCGACCCTCTCGAGCCCCGGAAGCGTGAGCAGGGCCTCCGCGCCCGCGGCCTCCTCGAGCCCCTCGTCGATCCTCAGCGTCAGCAGCACGCTGAGAGGCAGGTCGGTCACGACCCTGGCGAGTCCGGCCAGGAGCGCCCCAGAAGCCGAGTCTTGCCAGTGGACGTCCTCGAGTACGACCACGAGCGCCCTGCCGCTGGCTCGCGACCGCCTGGCGCTGCGCCTCAGGACCTCGATGACGAGCGCTTCGCGCGCCGCGCCGCGCTGCTCGAGGCTGAGGCCGGCGGTCAACTCGTTGTCGGGTACCTCTATCCCGAGCACGGGAGCGAGCAGCGGCGCGCGCTGCCGCAGGTCCTCGCCCAGCGTCGCCAGTGCGTCCGCCACCGACTCGGCAGTGGGAAGCGCGCTGTCGCCGGTAGCGGGGCCGATGCCAAGTATGCCCTTCAGTACCGGCCGCCAGACCGCGAACGGCGAGTTGCGCTCGAACGACTGGCACTCGCCGGCGTGCACCTCGAGGCCTGCCGCTGCGACTCCCGAGGCGGCAGCCCGTGTCAACGCGCGGGCGACCAGGCGCGACTTGCCGATGCCGCTCTCGCCGACCACGGCGAGAAGACCACCGCTGGCGGTGCGTTCGGCCTCGGTCGTCGGCAGGTAGATGCTCGACAGCAGGCCGGTCGGGGCCCTGCCGTCAGGTTCGAGGTCGCCGGCCCCAGCGGCGATGCGAGCCACCAGGCGCGCCGTCTCGCGCTCGCGTGCCACGAACGGCAGCTCGGCTGCGTCGTCGAAGGTGGTGGCGGCTCCGTGCTCGCGGCGACGCTGCAGCAGATATGGGGCGATGGGCTCGGGCTTGCCCTTCATCTCGAACGGCGCCTGCTGCAGGTACTCGAACTCGAAGTCGGTGGCGCGCCTGATGGCGTCGCTGGCGAGGATCGTGCCGTCGGCGGCTCGGCTCATCAGGCGGGCAGCCATGTTCGTCTCCTCGCCGAGCGCGCCGTAGGTCCGGCGGTCGCCGGCGCCGTAAGCGCCTGTCCTCGCGACACCGAGTCCTACGCCCAGATGAACCCCGCTCAGGAACGAGAACAGGGTAGCGGCGCGCACTAGTGCGAGCGCCGCCGCCGCGCACCTGACGGCGTCGTCCTCGTGCGCGACGGGCGCTCCGAACGTGGCGTACAGGTAGCTGCCCTTGTCACCGACGGTGAGCTGCACCAACGCGCCGCCGAGCGCGTCGACCTCGGCCTGTGCCCAGCGCACCAACGCGTCGAGCTTGTCGCCGGCTGCCGGGTCCTCGTCGTAATCGATGCCGGTGAAGCGCAGGAACAGGGCTGCTACAGGCTTGAGCTCGGTGAGGAAGCCGTCGCCATGACTGGCGGCCAACCTGCGCCTCACCTCGGTGAGCACCCAGGGTGAGACGGTGGCCTCGGCCAGGTCGTTCGGCTGAGACGGCTGGTCTCCTGCCGCTCCCGTGGCCGGCGCGTCGGGTGGTGTGGCCGAGGTCCTGATCGCCCCCACGATCGAGCCTCCATCCGCGTCAGGGACGGGCAGTAGGTCGTAGTCGCCGCTGAGCGCCGCGCCGACCTGCTCTTCGACCACCACCTGCCCTGGCCGAGCCAACGAGTTCAGGGAGTCGAGGCGTTCGACCGTGCGTCCAGCCAACACGTCGATCAGCTGGATGTGCGGGTCGCCGACGAGGAAGCGGCTCACCTCGCCGGCCGCGACGCTTACCTTCAGAGACAGGCTCAGCGGCTCGCCGCGGCTCGTGACGTGCCCGCTGCTGTCGGTGACGACGATGTCCGTGAACGCTGTCATGGCTGCCTGCATCGCGAGGGCCGACATGGTGGCAGCGCGACCGTCGTCTCCGGGGAACCAGCAGGTGATGGCGTCGCCAGCGAACGCGACGACGGTTCCGCCTCCAGCCCTCACGCAGCCGACGAGCGCGTCGTAGACGCGGTTGAGGTGGTGAGGTACCTCCTCGGCTCCGCGCCTGGCTCCCAAGACCTGCGCCAGCCGCGAGGTCAGTTGGGTGAACCCGGAGACGTCAGCGAACAGCACGCTGCCGCTGCTGCGCGTCGCGACTGCCGGTCCGCCCGCCGCCTCGGCGCGGCGGTCCTCCGGCATGTAGGCGGCTAGGTCGGGTCGCTGTTGTCCTCGTCGGCTCGTCTCAGTGTCGGCGGCCTGGGGCGCCGTCACGTCCAGACCTTGGAGCTGCCGCGGCGGTGGCTGCCAACCAGATGCGTGTCGACGATCCCGATGGCTTCCATCAGGGCGAACATCGTCGTGGGACCGACGAACCTGAAGCCTCGGCGGCGCAACTCGGCGGCGAGCGCGCGCGACTCAGCTGACACTGTCGGTACCTCGCTCATGTTGCGCGGCTCCGGTGTGGCGGCGGGCTTGAACGACCAGACGAGCTGCGCGAGACCTCCCTCAGTGCGGAGGGCGAGGGTGGCGCGGGCGTTGTCGATGGTCGCCATGATCTTGCCGCGATGCCTGACTATGCCGGCGTCGGCGAGCAGGCGCCCTACGTCGGCGTCGTCGAAGGCGGCGACGAGGTCGGGCTCGAAACCGTGGAACGCGGCCCTGAACGCCTCGCGCTTGCGCAGGATCGTCGCCCAGGAGAGACCTGATTGGAAGCCTTCGAGGCTGAGGCGCTCGAAGACGCCGCGTTCATCGATGATGGGCATGCCCCACTCGGTGTCGTAGTAGTCGCGCAGCAGTGGATCGGTCGCGGCCCACCTCGGCCTCGCCAACCCGTCATCGCCAACGACCAGACCGCTTCCCGGGACCATGGCCCATGTTACGCGTCAGGTGCGACAATCGTCCGGTGAAGACAGGAGTTTTCCTCGGCTTCGGTCTCGGTGCCGCCCTCGGCGTCGGCCGTTTCGCGTACGCCCTCGTGCTGCCAGCGATGCAGGCGGCGTTACAGCTCTCCTTCGCGCAGGCCGGGCTGATCGGCAGCGCGAACACCGCGGGCTACTTCGCCGGCGCGCTGATCAGCCACCGCGTGCTCACGACGCTGGGCTACAGGCGCGGGTTCTACCTCAGCCTCGCGTTGCAGGCTCTGACCCTCGCGGCTCTCGCTTTGGGTCCGGGCTTCGGTCCGGTGCTCGCGCTGCGCTTCGCTCAGGGTGTGCTCGGAGCGTTCGTGTTCGTCGGCGGCGCCGCGCTGCTGCTGTCTTCCGGCGGCAGCTCGACGGCGATGGGGTTCTACTTCGGGGGGATGGGCCTCGGCATCGCGGCCTCCACGGTCATCCTGCCGTTCTTGAACGCAGCACAGAACGGCTGGCAGCTCGGCTGGGGCCTGTTGGCGGCGCTCTCGCTGCTGTTGACCGCCGCCTCGCTGTTGGCGTTGCCCGCGCTGAGCGAGCCCAGCCTGCGCGCGCCCGGCACGGCCAGCAGCGGTGGGTTGAGGCGGATAGCGCCGATCCTCGTCTCCTACGGGCTCTACGGCGCCGGCTACATCGGGTACATGACGTTCGTGACGAGCAACGTGAGCCAGGGCCTGGCGACCCTCTGGATCGTCCTTGGCGTCGGCGCCTGCCTGACCGGCATCATCTGGGGCCGGCCGATCGACGCGTTAGGGGGTGCTGTCGCGTTGCGTCTGGTGCTGCTGGTGCTGCTCGTCGCGAGCCTGCAGCCGCTGCTCGCCGCCGCGCCACTCGTCTCCGCTCTGCTGTTCGGGGTGACGTTTCCCGGGGTGATCACGGCGATAACCGACCTCTTCAGGAAGGGCCTGCCGCCGCACGAGTGGGGGAGGGCTTTGGGTCTGTCGACAGCGACCTTCGCCCTCGGGCAAGCCGTCGGACCGGGGCTCAGCGGCTTCGTCGGCGACCTGGCCGGCGCCGCGACAGGAGCGCTGTGGGCCGCCACCGCCCTCCTGGTGCTGTCGTTGGCGGCCGCGTTGGTGCCGCTCAGAGCAGCGCGCTAGAGCGCGCCCTTTCAGCGGACCGTCAAGGCGTGCCGCAGCAAGATCTCGCCGCGCCCGTTCAGGTAGCGCAGCTCGTACTCGCCCGGCTCGGCCGGCGCGCGCGACTGCACCCGCGAGCCGTAGACGCGCCGGGCAGGGCCGAACGTCTCGGCGCCCTGGTCGGGCGCGCCGCTGAGCACCATGACTATCGAGTCCTGAGGACCGACGGCGCCTTCCACGAAGATGTCGAAGAAGGCCAGGGCAGCGAGCTCGGTCGGCGCGCTCAGCGTCACGACCGCCGCGATGACCTCGATCCTCACGGTGGCGAGGACGTTGCCGCTCTGGCCCGTGACGTAGCGCAGCTCGTAAACGCCCTGGACGCTGGGCGCTTGCATCGCTGCCGGCGAGGTGAAGAGCCGCGCCGTGCTGGGACGGCCGCTGGGTGGGGTGCCGTCGACAGGCTCCAGGACGAGCGCGTCACCCGCCCCAGCCGGACCCGACCAGCCGACGTCGAAACGCGTCCCTGCCGCGACCTGGGCGGGGGCCTCGAGCGACGCCGTCGCCGCGGTCGTCTCGAAGAGTGGGCTGCGCCCGATGACCAGGTGCCCGCCTTCTGGCAGGGTCAGGTAGAACCGGGCCTCGAAGCTGCCGGGAGCGTCCGGGGTCAGCAGCTCGACGGTGCCGGAGGCCGAGGAGACGTAGGCCTGGTAGAGCCTGATCGCGTCCGGCGAGCCGGCGGGAGAGACCGCGACGAGGCCGAGCGTCTCGGTCGGCGCGCCGGCGAACTCGACGAAGACGCGTGTGCCGGCTGTGGACGACCCTTGCGTCACCTGGAGGTCGACCTCGAACTGAGGCGCCAGCTCGAACTCGAAGGTCGCGGACCCAGCGGGATCGACGCTCAGGCCGGCGATCTCGGTGACGCGCCCGTCGGCGAAGGCGTCGACGAGCTCGGCCGAGTAGACACCGGGCGGCAGCGACGCCTGGTACACGCCGGTCGCGCTCGACACGAGCGGCACACGCACCGAGCTCAGGCCGCTGACGAACGTCACGCTCACGCCCTCGCTGGTCCTCTCGCGATTGCGCGTGACGACGACCGTGACGGGAAGGCGCTCGGCGCTGGGTACCGCGACGTCCACGAGAGCGTCCTGCAGCGCGCTAGAGAGCTCCTCGGCGCTCGCGGCGTTCTCGAAGTCGGCGACCGCCGCGAAGGCCGCTGCCGCGGACGCACCAAGGTCGAACCCGACGATCTTGAGCTCGATGCCCAGCTCGGCGTAGAGCTGCGCGACGGCCGCGAGGTCTCCGCCGCACGCCTCGATCCCGTCGGTCACCAACACGACGCGCCGCACACCGCTGGTGGGCAGGTCCTGGGCGGCTAGCTGCAGGGAGTAGGCGATCGGGGTGGCGCCCCTGGCCTGCGTGTTCTCGACCGTGCTCCGCAACGCCTGCCTGTCGACCCCGGAGATCGGCACCACGAGGTGCGTATCCTCGCAGGCCCCGTCCTCGGTGGCCAACATGCGCGCGCCGTACACGCGCAGCCCGACGTTGAGCTCGGGGCTCTCCGGCAGCGTCGCGATGAGGTCGGCGAGGACCTGCTTGGCGGCCTCGATGCGGTAGCGGCCGTCGCCGAGGCGGTTGTACATCGAGCCTGACGCGTCGAGGATCAGCTCGACGTGGACCTGGGCCGCGGCGAGGCCGCACCACGCCAACAGCCCCACCGCCAACAGGCGGCGCCATGTTGCGGCCAACTGGCTGGCTCGGGTCGCCGCCGCGTGAGGTTGATACAGCCCGCAAGCCTCGAACCGTTGCGCTCTCACAAGGCCCTCCAAGACTTGGCGAGAGCCGGCTTCGCGGCGGGCACCCGCTTCGGTCGTGCTGCTCGAGTTGGTTTCAGCGGCGAGAATACACCCTGGGTTGCGCCAGGTCGTCACGGGTTGGAGGGCGGTACCTTGTCGCCGTGGCTCGACGGTGACCTTGGCCATGCGTGTGCAGCTGCCGCCGGCTGCGGCCGCGTCTCAACGACGCCAGACGTAAGGCGTCGTCGTCGAGACCCTGACGAGCCCTGCGCGCTCTAAGATCGGACGAGAGAACTCGGTCGAGTCGCTATGCAACAGCGTCTTGCCGAGCGCGAGCGCGGCTCTGGCGCGCGCCGCCGTCAGCGCGCGGTAGACACCTCTGCCGCGCCACTCGGTCACCGTCGCCCCGCCCCAGAGCCCTGCGAACACCGTTCCAGCGACGGGCTCCAATCGCCCGGCTGAGATGATCTCGCCACCTACCTCCGCTACCCACAGCTCCATGCCGTCAGCGTGCTCGAGGCGGTCCAAGAGCTCGCGGGCCCGTTCCTCCGAGACCTCACCCTCGAAGATGCGGTCTTGCATCGCGCTCATGGCGCGGACGTCGTGCTCGGCGTGTACCCGGCGAAGTGCAACGCCCGTCGGTAGGGGAACGGCCACGGCCAGCGCGCGAGCCTCGCCTATCATGATCGACTCTGGTTCCTCCGGCAAGAACCCATTGGCGACCAGAGCATCGTGCAGTCCCGGCGCGTGGTCGTGACCCCGCGTCTTCCACTCGGCCTCCCCGATCGTTGATTCGGCCTCGAAGAACGCGCGTGCGCCCGCCGCTAACCGTTCCACCTCGCTTGCGTCGGCACCACCGAGATCGCGGTACGTCACGAAGCCACGGCCTCCGGGGTAGACCGCCAGCCACAGGGGTCCCTGACGCGTGACGGACGCCGCGCCCCGCACCTCGGCCTCGGTTCGGAGGTGCTCGTCGTAAGCGCGAAGCAGCCGGGAGGCGTCCATCTGCGGTATTCTAACCAATGAGAAAGCCCGTCCAGGACGGGCTTGTTTGGTCGGGGTGGCCGGATTTGAACCGACGACCACTTGACCCCCAGGCTCACCAAGCACAATCCGACCGCGAAGCGCGCAGGACCGAAACACCCTTCAGTACGGCTCTAGGCCGCCTGCTCACTATCGCTTGAGTCGCTGTGAGAGGCTGCCGTGACAGGTAGTCCGGTGCCGTCTGCCCCGGAGCTGCCCCGCGCCGCGGACGCCAAGAGACCGCCCATCATCTCCGACAGCGCGCGCTGCGCCGCCTCCGAGCCACGCAGGTACGGCTCCGTGTGCCGCAGCCGAGTGTGCCCGAAGCGTTGCCCCACCGCGACGAGGTTCGCGCCCCAGTCGGCCAACAAGCTGGCGTGCGTCGCTCGTGTTGCCTTCAGCGTGATCCGAGTCACGACCTTGTCGGTTTCCTCGATCTTGGAGGCCGCCTGGAGCTTGTCGAAGCCGCGCCGCAGCACCGCCCGACTCCACACCGTGCCCCGCTCCGAAGGGAACACCAGGTCGAGATCCGTCCACTCGATCGCGTCGCGGTCCTCTACGGCCCGCTTCACGTTGAACGCAGCCCTCAGGCGCCGTAGCTCCCGCACGTGCTCTAGCTGAGCGATGAACGCTGCCGCCGTGTACTCGTCGAACGTCACTGGCCTCTCGGCCGCCACGGTCTTGCCGCCGCGTCGCAGCTCGGGATGACCGCCTACCTCCGTCGCAACCTGCACGACCTCGAGGACCTGGTTAGGGACGTCGACAGCCGCCCAGGTCAGCCCGAGCAGCTCCTCTGGCCTCATGCCAGTGCCGAGTGCTACTCGCACGTACCGCGCAACCTGGTCGTCCTGCTTGAGGCACTGCCGCAGCACGGCGGCAGCCTCTTCTTCCGTCCACCGCTGCACAACCGGCTTGGCCGCGGTGGGCGCCGGCACGTCCTCAGCGGCATTGATTGACGTCAGCCGCATGCGCCTCGCGTCCAGAAGGAGCATAGACAGGTACTTGCGAACCCGACGCACCAGGTCTGTGCTCGCACCGCCCTTGAGCAGCCCTTGGAGTAGCGCGCGGACGTCGGTGGGGGAGACGTCCCGCACCCGCATGCGGCCGAGCACCGGCAAGACGTGCTTGCCGACAACCGCCTTGTAGTTGGCGGTCGTGGCCGGCAGCCACCCGTTCAGCGTTTCGCCGGCAGCCATCCACTCCTCGTACGCCTCCTGCAGACTGGCGTTGCGATCCAGCTTCGCACCGCCGGCCAACGCGGCGTTCTGCTCGGCCACCCATTCCCTCGCCTCGGTGGCTGTCGTGAACGACTTCTTGATCCGCCTCGAGTTCCCGGCAGGTGTCAAACCGATGACTACCGCACCTTCGTACTTGCCAGTGTCCTTCCGGAAGTAGACGCTGCCCTCGCCAGGCGAGCGACGAGACTTACGCTTGCGAGCCATTAGTACCCCCTGCCTTCGATGCCTACCTAGGAACGAACGGGACGATGCTCCAGGTCAGTACGGCGGCCCGTGCTTGATGAAGTACTCGGCATGTGACTCGTCTCTCCAGTACCGGCTCACCATCGGACGTCGCATCTCAGGGAGCGTGTTGATCGAGGTGTAGCGGAGAGCTCGCACAAGCGAGAAGACTTGCACCTCGGTGTCCGGGTAGGCATCCAGGATGCGAAGCGCGGCGCCGAAGGTCGTGCGCCCTATCGTGATTACGTCGTCGACGAGTGTTACGCGCTCTGGGCCGTACATGCCGGTTGTCACTCTCATGGACTCGAAGTGCTGCTCCACCGTTGGGCGGCTACCTAAGCTTCTCACCCCGCCCGACTTGGGCACCGGTGAGTGTCTCTCGAGAAGGACTTCAACTCCGCTGCCGATGCCCTCCGCGTGAAGAGCTTCAGCGATCATCAGCGGAACCCATTGGTCTTCGGCCCTATGTATTGAGCTCTTGGGGACTGGGACCAGGACTCCTGCGTCGGCAAGGTGCGACCCCAAGTCGGTCCCTTCGCTCAGGCGCGCGATCTGAGATGCGTAGGTCTCGATCGCGCGCGCCTGTCCCACCTTGATCGAGTGGTGGACAACTCCTGCCGCCGCGTTGTCTGCCGGTGTGGCCGGGGAGGTCCGGTAGATCGGATAGCTTCCGACGTTCAGTTCAAGCGTCTGCAAATGTGAGCTCCAGAAGTGCCTGAATGTCATGGACAGCGGGAAGCTCGTCCTTCATTATGGCTAGGACCTCGTTCGCACACGCGTATGTGATCGCGCCGTACTTCAGCATTGACTCTGCCCACTTAACTCCGGCCAAGACGATGGACTCGGGCAAGAGGAGCATCCTGCCGAGGCGAATAGCATCCCAACCCTGATGCTGCGTTCCGCTTGACTCACCTGCTTCGATGATCACCGTTGCGTCGGACAGGAGCGCCATAGTCCGATTGCGCAGTGGGAAGGAGTGCCTCCCGGTGGGAGTGCCTTCGGCGAACTGCGATATGACTAGGTGTTCGCTCGCGATTCTAGATTGGAGAGGCGCGTTCTCGGCTGGGTAGGCTCGGTTGAGAGGCGTGCCAATAACAGCAATGACGTCTCCGCGGGCAGCGATGGCGCTGGTGAGGGCGACGGTGTCGATGCCTTTGGCGAGGCCGCTCACGACTACGCCGCCTACCTCGATGACTGCCTTGGCGACTTCCTCAGCCAGCTTGATGCCGGCAGACGAAGGTGAGCGAGTGCCGACGATGGAGACTCGTGGCCTGCGCCTAAGGAGGTCGGGCTTGCCTGCGAAGAACAAGTCGGCGGGCGCATGCTTCCGCGGGACTGTCCGTTGTTTTGTGCTTGGGGCCTTTGTGGTCACTGGGTTGGGAA
>CAYMRL010000015.1:0-28332 GCA_964392895.1 uncultured bacterium | reverse complement strand
GCGGCCATGCCAGAGAGGGCCTGGATTATGTAGTCATAGGCAGGCTGGTCGGCGCGCGGGCCGGTGCGCCCGAAGCCCGTCAAGAACGCGCAGACGATGCGCGGGTTGTGCTCCTTTAGGTCCTCGAAGGTGATCTTCAGGCTGGCCGCCGAGGTGCCGCGCGCGTTCGAGAACACCGCGTCGGAGTTGGCCACCAGGCGCGTGAACACGTCGCGGCCGCGCGGGTCCTTGAGGTCGATGACCACGCTCTTCTTCCCCCGGTTGAGGCTCTGGAAGAAGAGGCTGTCGCCGTCTTGCGTCCACGGCGGCACGCTGCGGCCGATTTCG
Organism: uncultured bacterium; assembly: GCA_964392895.1. Taxonomy (GTDB): domain Bacteria; phylum Deinococcota; class Deinococci; order Deinococcales; family Trueperaceae; genus CAYMRL01. The sequence continues at coordinate 28,005 of CAYMRL010000015.1, read as the reverse complement.
CCGAGGCCTGGCGGCTCGATCTTGATCACCTCGGCTCCGAGGTCCGCGAGCACCATGGTGGCGAACGGGCCCGCTCCGTACTGCTCGATGGCCAGCACGCGCACGCCGCGCAGCGGCTGGGAGGCCGTCGGTGCGCGGTCTTCGGGGTTGAGGACGTCGGTCGGCTGGGCTGTCACGTCGATCACTTCCGCATCCGGGGGTCGAGCGCGTCGCGCAGGCCGTCGCCGATCAGGTTGACCGACAGGACGGTGAGCGCCAGTACGGCTCCTGGGAACACCGTCAACCACGGGGCGTTGCGCATCAGGATGCGCCCCTCGGCGAGCATGGCTCCCCAACTAGGCACGTGCGGCGGGGCGCCGGCGCCGAGGAACGATAGCGAGGCCTCGAGCAGCACAGCGGTAGCGAACACGTAGGTGGCTTGGACGAGCACGGGCGAGAAGGTACCTGGCAAGATATGGCGGAGCATGAGGCTTAGATCCCTGGCACCCAGCGCACTGGCCGCTTCGACGTAGACGTGCTCGCGTACGACGACGACAGCCGAGCGCGCCACGCGCGCGCAGCGCGGCAGGTAGACGAGGGTCAGCGCGATCACGATGTTGATCACCTTGGGGCCGATGGCGGCCATGATCGCTATCGCCAGCAGCACACCCGGCAGGGCCATCAGCCCGTCCATGACGCGCATGACCGCCTCGTCAAGCCAGCGGTAGAAGCCGGCAAGCAGGGCCAAGAAGGTGCCGAGCGACGCGCTCAGCAGGGCGGTCGAGAGGCCGACGATGAGCGATAGCCGGGCTCCGAAGGCCACCCTCGACCAGACGTCGCGGCCGAGGTCGTCCGTGCCCATCAGGTGTTGTGAGGAGGGCGGCTTGAGCCTGTCTAGGATCGCCAGCTGGTTCGGACCAGCCGGTGTGATCACAGGAGCGAGCAGCGCGAGCGCTACCACGAGGGCGAAGACGCAGGCGCCGACGGCTACCGTCGGGCGCCGCAACACCTTGAGCGCCGGGCTGGTCTTGCGCCGGGCGCGCGGGGTGGCCGGTGAGGGGGCCGGGCTCGGCACGACGGCGCTCACGCGTAGCGCACCCGCGGGTCGAGCGCCAGGTAGCTGAGGTCGACGAGCAGGTTGATCAGGGCGTAAACGAACGCCACGGCGATCACAGCGCCCTGGATAACCGGGTAGTCGCGGCGCTGTACCGACTCGATGACCAGCCTTCCGGCGCCGGGGATGTTGAAGACGGTTTCGGTGACGACCACGCCGCCCGCGAGCGTCGCCACCGACAGCCCGATAACCGTTAGAACCGGGATCATCGCGTTGCGCAGGGCGTGGCGCAGCACGACGGCGCGCGGGTGAAGCCCCTTGCTGCGCGCCGTGCGCACGAAATCCTCGCCCAGCATGTCGAGCACGCTGGAGCGGGTCATGCGCGCGATGATCGCCGCCTGGCTGAAGCCCAGCGCTACGGCCGGCATCATCAGGTAGCGCAGCGTGTTGGGCAGGCCTTCGGAGAGCGGCGAGTAGCCGGCCGCGGGCAGCCACTGGAGGTTGACGGCGAACAGCATGATCATCAGCAGCCCGAGCCAGAACGTAGGCAGCGACAGGCCGAGCATGGCGATGACCATCACCGCGTAGTCGGTGAGCGTGCCGTGCTTGACGGCAGCGATCACGCCCAGCGCGACGCCGAGCGTGATGGCGACGATGCTGGCCGCTAGGGCCAGCATCGCCGTCGGTTCGATGCGCTGCGCGATGGCGCTGAGCACCGGCATGCGCATGTAGGTGCTGCTGCCGAGGTCGAGCCTCAGTATCCCGCCGAACCAGGCCGCGAACTGCGCCGGCAGCGGCTGGTCGAGGTTGAGCCGCTCTCGCAGATCGGCGATCTGCTGGGGGGTGGCGTCTTGGCCCAACAGCGCCGAGGTCACGTCTCCCGGCACGGCCCTGACGACGAAGAACACCACCACACCCACCACCAGCAAGGTGGCGATCAGCGAGCCGACGCGGCGGACCAGGTAGGCGAGCATCGCGCGGCCCTAGGCCGGACTTACTCCTTCCAGGTGTTCCAAGCCTGGAACAGGAAGTAGCGAGCCTCGACGTGGACGTCGGAGGCGTAGCCGTTGATCAGGAAGGTGTTGGCCAGCTGCAGGGCGCCGACGTCCTCGTAGAACGCCTGCTGCGCCTGCGCCCAGATCGCCTGACGGGCGGCAGGGTCAGAGGTCTGCTTCAGGTCGGCGAGCAGCGCGGCGTACTCCTCGCTGCCGTTGTAGTGGTTGAGGTAGTTGGGGTTCAGGTAGGAGATCATCTCGGGCTCTGGAGCGATCGTGAAGTTGCCGATGAAGATGTCCCAGGCCGTCGGGTCGGAGCGGGTGGCGACGGTGGTGGCCCAGTCGCGCACGATGATGTCGCTGGTGAGGCCGATGAGGTTCGCCTGGTCGACGGCGATCAGCGTGCCGCGGTACTGGTAGTCGAAGTCGCGCGAGGTGATCCAGCGGACTACCTCGCCGTCGTAGTCGGACTCGGCGATGAGCTCTCTGGCTCGCTCGAGGTCGCCCTGGTCGTAGAGGTCGGCTCCTGCCTCGAGGTTGGCCATCGCGCCGTACTCGAGCGGGACTACGGTCGGGGTGAGGGCGAACACCGAGTCGTCGCCGAAGGCGCCGAGCATCAGCGGGTAGACGTCGATCACCGCCTGCAGGGCCTGGCGCAGCTTGAGGTCTTGCATCACCGGTGAAGTGTGGTTGATCAGCGCGATGTAGTTGTAGCCGGGCCGCATCAGCCAGGGGTTCATGGCATCTGAGGCTTGCATGTGCGCCAGGTCGCTGGCGGCTGCGCGGTAGTTGACGTCGTACTCGCCCGACTCCAGGCCGGCCTGTCGGGTCGCGGCGTCCGTGACGGCGATGAAGCGGATGGTGTCGAGGTAGGCGTGCTTGGCGCCCGCGTCGCCCGAGGGAGCGGTGTCGAGGCCCACGTAGCCGTCGAAGCGGTCGATGATCACTTCCTGGCCGCGGACCCATTCGCGGAGCTGGTAGGGGCCGGTGCCGATGGGGGCGTCGTTGGGCTGGTCGCCGATCTCGGCGATCTGCGAGGCGGGATAGATGAACGCGGCGCCCTCCGACCAGCCGAGCACCGAGGTGAGCGTGCCGGCCGGCGCTGTGAGCTCGATGACGACGGTGTGTTCGTCGGCTGCGCTGATCTCGGCGCTGCCGAGCAGGTTGCGGCCGGAGCCGATGCGCCGCCAGCGATCGAGCGAGGCGACGGCGTCAACGGCGCTGAAGGTCTCTCCGTTGTGGAAGGCCACGCCTTGGCGCAGCGGGATCGTGTATGTCAGGCCGTCATCGCTGATCGTCGGCAGCGCAGCGGCCAGCATCGGCTGAACCATGCCCTCTGCGTCGCGGGCGTACAGACCCTCGGAGAGGTGAGAGGTGATCTCCAGCACGATGACTGCCGTGCTCGTGTGCGGATCCAGCGTGGGCGGGTCGCCGGTGATGGCCACGCGCAGCTCGCCTCCGCGGGAAGGGGTCTGGGCGAGCGCCGCCGACCCGAGCCAGGCCCCTAGCAGCCCGAACATCAGCAGTGCGGCTACGACCGACCTAGTTGCTCTCGCCATGCGCTGTCTCCTCCCGAAGCCGCCTATGGGCGCCTTCTGCCACCGTTGATGTGCTTCGCCAGCGCGAGTCGAACCTAGGGCGGTGCGGTCGCGTACTGCTCGGCGCGTCATCGGTAAGCTTGAATCTTATAAGACAGAATATAGGAACAGGATGGCCCCGTGTCAACGTTCAGGTGTCACCGCGCTGGCCGCAGCGGGTCAGACGTCTCCGCGGACCGGCACCATCACGGAGCGCTCGAGCCGCAGCACCTCGACACCGTCCTGGTTCGTGCCGACCGTCCTGACCGTCACGATGCCTCTCGTCGGATCCGCCCGCGAGACGCGCTTCCCCAGCACCGTCGAATGGGCGTAGAGCGTGTCGCCGTTGAAGACGGGGTTGGGCAGCTCGACCTTGTCGAAGCCGAGGTTGGCGATCGCTGCCTGGCTGACGTCGCGCACCGACATGCCGACGACGATCGCCAGCGTCAGGCAGCTGTTGACGAGGGGGCGCTCGAAGCGTGTCGTGGCGGCGTAGTGCGCGTCGAAGTGAAGCGGGTGCGTGTTCATCGTCAGCAGCGTGAACCAGGCGTTGTCGGCCTCGGAGATGGTGCGGCCCGGCCAGTGGCGGTAGGCTTCACCGACCTCGAAATCGTCGTACAACCTCCCGGTGCTGGGTGGAGGCTTCGGGTCCATACAGCAGCTCCTCTCGGCGAGCTTGGTGAGAGAATCGTATAAGATATTCAGGATCTAGATGGCGCATCCCACTAAGAAGGACATCGCCTACGAGTTCATCAAGAGGCGCATCCTCGAGAAGCGGCTGCTCCCCGGCCAGCGCATCACCGCCAGCCAGGTAGCCGAAGAGATCGGCACCAGCGTGCTGCCGGTGCGCGAGGCTCTGCTCAGCCTCGAGGCCGAGCGCCTCGTCAGCATCACGCCCTACGTGGGCGCGGTCGTCGCGTGGGTGTCGGCAGACGAGGTGGTCGAGGTCATCAACCTATTGGCGATACTAGAGGGTTATGCGACGGCGCTCGCCTCCCCGCGTTCGCGCCGCCTCGGCAAAGACCTCGCCGGCATCAACCAGAAGCTCAAGGCCGCCCTGCAGCAGGAGATGTGGTCGTGGTTCATCGAGCTGAACCGCGAGTTCCACTTCACGATCTTCGAGGCCGCCGACAACGGCGTCCTGCTCGAGAACATCCGGGTTTTCTGGAGCCAGCTCGACAGCATGCTTGCCTCGACCTCGTTCCACTTGGTGCCGAACCGAGCCTCGGAGGACGTCAGAGAGCACGACGAGCTGCTGGCGCTGTTTGCGCAAGCCGATCCCGACCCGCTCAAGATCGAGCTGGCCGCGCGCGCACACAGGTTGCGTACGGCCTCCTACCTGAAGCCGGTCGGCAGCGTGGGCTAGGCGACAGCGTGGCGGCGGCGCCGACCGGTCGATTTCTCGGCGAGGTTCAAGATCAACTAGGCAGCCGTCCATTGCGAGATCTGGCAAATCCTGTCATCTTGACAGCACTTATGCTCGACATCATGATGTCAAACATGAGGACCACCTTGACGCTTGACAGTGACGTAGCCGAGGCGCTTGAGCGCCACATGCGACGCACGGGGCTCGGCCTGAAGAGCGCCGTGAATGAGGCGCTGCGACTGGGTCTGGGTCTCGCTGACACGCCGGTCGAGTCTCGCCCGTTCAAGGTCGAAGCTAGCCCGCTCGGCCTCAAGCCAGGATTCGACCGTGACAAACTCAACCAACTACTGGATGAGCTTGACGTTGAGGAGTACCTTCGGAAGGCATCGGAATGATCGTTCCAGACGTGAATGTCCTCCTCCACGCCTACGATATGGAGTCGCCTAGGTATGAAGTCGCGAAGACGTGGCTTGAGGGATTGCTCTCTTCTAAGCGCCCGGTAGGTTTCTCGTGGGTGACGATGATCGGGTTCATCCGAATCGTCACGAATCCGCGGGTCACCAAGAACCCGCTTCCGGTCGGCGTCGCATGTGGTCACGTACGAAAGTGGCTACAGCAGCCCTATTCCTTCGTGCTTGACCCGAGCACACGACACCCGGAACTCCTCTTCGGGTTGTTGGAGGGCGTGGGTACCGCGGGCAACCTAACGACGGACGCGCACCTCGCTGCATTGGCTATCGACAACAAAGCGGAGGTGCACTCGACAGACGCCGACTTCGGGAGATTCAAGGGTTTACGCTGGGTGAACCCACTCAGCTAGGCACGAACCACACCAGGTGCACGTGGTCGTAAGACACGCCGTCGACCATGACGGCGGCCGGCTCGGTGCCGAACTCCTGGAAGCCGAGCTTGGCGTAGAGCTTGCGGGCGCTGGTGTTGCTGCTCTCGACCGCGCAGAGAATCTGGCGCACGCCCGTGTCGGCGGCCATGTGCTGCATCGCGGCGCGCGCGACCTCGTACCCGACGCCGTTGCCGCGCGCCTCAGGGGAGACGTACATGCCGACCAAGGTCGCCTTGTGATGGACCTTGGGGTAAGTCTCGCGCAACATGCCCGCCGTCGCCACCAGCCGGCCGTCCTTGAAGGCGCCCATCGTGAACGAGTCGGGCGTCGAGCGGATGCGCTCGGCGATCTGATCCAAGCTGCGCTGCCTTGTCATCTCGTAGTCGCCGCTGAACGCGGTCGGGTGGGCGATCAGCGCCTCGAGGCGCAAGGTGCGGTACTGTTCGGCGTCGTTTTCGGTGAGCACTCGGTACTCGTGATGGTGCATGTCTAGGTCTCCTCGCCCGGTTGCGTCACGGGCGCAACGCGGCCCGATTCAGGCTGCCGCGAGTGGCGGTAGCTTACCGGACCCTGGCGCCCCTATGAGCGATAGACTCGCGAGGAAATCTGGCTGGACACCTGCGCCGTACCCCAGGAGGGCACTCACCGATGGCGACCTTCGACACCTTGATCCGCAACGCTCGCATCGTCGACGGCACCGGCAACCCGTGGTTCCGGGCCGACGTCGCCATCAGCAGCGACCGCATCGCCGCGGTCGCACAGCCTGGAACCATCCCTGCCGAGAACTGCCGCGAGGTCGTCGACGCCGCCGGCAAGGTCCTCGCGCCGGGCTTCATCGACATCCAGAGCCACTCGATCATGCCGCTGATGATGGACGGTCGCTGCCTCTCGAAGATCACTCAGGGCGTGACAACCGAGATCATGGGCGAGGCGTGGACGCCTGCGCCGGTCGGCGGCCGCTTCCTCGAGCCGCTGCGCAACTCGATCGTCGGCGAGCGCGTGCCGGCCGAGTGGCGCGAGCGGATGTTCGGCTGGTCGCGCTTCGCTGACTGGCTCGAGGCTTACGAGGAGGCGGGCGTCTCGCCCAACGTCGGCTCGTTCCTCGGCGGCGGCACGACTCGTTCTTACGCGATGGCCATGGACATGGGCGCGCCCGACACCGACCAGCTCGAGGTCATGCGGCGCGTGGCGGCTGACGCGATGGAGGACGGCGCCTTCGGCGTCTCCTACGCGCTGATCTACCCGCCCGACGCGTACACCGAACTGGACGAGCTCGTCGAGGTCTGCAAGGTCGTCGCCAAGCACGGGGGCATCTACATCACCCACATGCGCTCGGAGTCGCACGCGATCTTCGAAGGTCTGGAGGAGACGTTCCAGATCGCAATCCGCGCCGGCCTGCCCGCCGAGATCTACCACCTGAAGGCAGCTCATCCCGAGGCGTGGTGGAAGATGGCCTCGGTCGTCGACAGGATCACCCGCGCTCGCGACGCCGGTCTCGACGTGACGGCCGACATGTACCCCTATGTCGGCTCCGGCACGGGGCTCACGGCCATCCTGCCGACCTGGACGGCGGCCGGCGGCAGGTTGTACGAGAACCTCGCCGACCCCGACGTGCGCAAGCGCGTGCGCGCGGCGCTGGAGGGCGAGGTCGTCAGCGACGGGCTCGGCCTCGAGACCCGCGGCGGTCCTCACGGCATCATGCCCGTCGGCTTCATGAAGCCGCACAACCAGCAGTACGTCGGCAAGCGCCTGAGCGAGATCGCCGAGATGCGCGGCCAGGACTGGATCGAGGCGACGCTCGACATCCTCGTCGACGAGGGGCAACGCATCGGCACCATCTACTTCTCGATGGACGAGACCAACCTGCGCCTGCAGGTGCAGCAGCCGTGGATCAAGTTCTCGACCGATGCCGGCGGTGTCGATCCGGCCTGGGCCAAGGCGCACGGTCCGGTCCACCCGCGGGCTTACGGCACCTACCCGCGCGTGCTCGCCAAGTACGTGCGCGACGAGCGGCTGATCACGCTCGAGGACGCGGTGCGCAAGATGACGTCGTCGGTCGCCGACCGGCTCGGCCTGAAGGGGCGTGGGCTGGTGCGCGAGGGCATGTTCGCGGACCTGATCGTCTTCGACCCCGACACGATCCAGGACCATGCGACCTTCGAGGACTCTCACCAGCTCTCGACCGGCGTCAGCGACGTGTGGGTCAACGGCACGCGCGTGCTGGCGGGCGGGACGCACACGGGCGCCACACCCGGGCGGTTCGTGAAGGGGCCCGGCGCCGCTTAGGCGCCGCGTGCCGCTTAGGCGCCGCGTGCCGCTTAGGCGCCGCGTGCCGCTTAGGCGCCGCGTGCCGCCTAGTTGCGCGGGTGGTGGTCGAGGCCTTCGTAGGCTTCGATGAAGCGGAGCATGCCCTCGCGGTCTATCTCGTCGAAGCGTTGGAGGCGTGTCCAGGCAGTCAGGACGTACTGCGAGCCCAGGTCGGCACGCGGCGCGATGACGATGCGGCTGTAGTTCCTCGCGACGTCGTTGAGCAAGTCGACGTTGGCGTCGTTCTCCTCGGCGGTGCCGAGCTCGTACCAGAGGATCACGCCGCCGTCCTCCATGTTGTGCACCAAGAGCTCGTCTGGTTGCGCCGAGGTGTAAGACCCCCAGCCGGCGATGCCGGGCATGTGAGGACCTGAGGTCGGCGGGTTCGAGTTGTAGGGAACGTGCGGCGTCTGCAGCGAGGCGATGTGCAGGTTGCCCTGGCTGCGGAAGCGCTCACCCGGCTTGCCCGACTCGCGGATCACCTGCAGGGCGATCGCGGCGATTATCACCGTCGCGATCCCCGCTCCGATGGCGATGTTCGTCCGCTGCTGCTTCTGGCGGCGGCTGGGGCGGGCGGCTTGGCGCGGCTTGTCGGCCGCCGGCTTGTCGCCTGCCGGCTTGGCTGCAGACTTGTCGCTCGTCTTCGTCGAGGTCTTCTTCTTGTTCGCCATCGTTCGCGAGTTTAGCTTGCCCGGCTGATCAGGCTGCGCGTCGCTCGCGACGTTGCTGTGCCCGCCCTACTGCCGGTATACGTGGATGGTGACGGCGTTGTGCCTGTCGAACTGGACGTCGAGGGTGGCCGAGCCGTAGTAGTCGTCGCCGTACACCTGGATCGAGACCGGACCGGTGACCGAGTCGACGAGTATGAACTCGCGGTGGTGGCCGAGCGGCGTCAGCGGGTAGCGGTCGACGTCGAGGAGCAGGCCGAGCGGGTCGGGCGGCGGGGGCTCGGAGCCGGAGAGCGCGGCCAGCGCGGCGCCCGCGTCGATCAGGCCGTAGCCGTACTCGCTGTCTCTGCCTATCGGACCCAGGTCGATGGCCGTGTCCACCAGAGCCTGCTCGATCTCGAAGAGCGACGCAGCCGGCGCCGCGTCGATCATCAGGGCGATGACGCCGGCGACCAGCGGTGATGACATGCTCGTGCCCTGCATGTAGCCGTACTCGGCGACGCCGGAAGGGGCGTCGTAGACGGTGCTGAAGATCATGTCGGCGTCGGTGGGCCCGTACCACTGCTCGCCGCCCGGCGCCACCAGGAACAGCTCGGGCCCGACCTGGCTGTAGCAGGCGCGGACGTCGTCTGGCCGTGTGGCGCCTATCGCCAGCACCGAGTCGTAAGCCGCCGGGTACGACACGGCAGTGGCTGTCGGCGAGGGGCAGAGGCGGTCGTCGTTGCCGGTGGAGGCGACCAGCGCTACACCCGCGACGTAGAGGGTATCGAGCGCGTTCACAACGCCCTGACCGAGTCCGCTGGAGGAGCCGAGGCTCATGTTGACCACCTGGGCCCTGGGGTTGCCGTCGTTGTAGACGTACTGCAGCGCCGCTACCAGAGCGGCTGTCGTCATGGGGCAGCGCACCCCGTCGTACCTGTCGATGTCGAGCAGCAGCAGTCCCGCGGAGGGGGCGGCGCCGGCGACGCCGATACCGTTGTTGGTCGCCGCGGCCGCGATGCCCGCCACGTGCGTTCCGTGGGTGCCGCAGACGGCGTGCTGGGCGGTCACGTCGGGCCTGTCGTCGCCGAAGTCGTACTGTCCGACGACCTTGCTGCTCAGGTCGGGATGCGCTGGGTAGAAGCCGCCATCGATGACCGCGATCGTCACTCCGGTGCCGCGCGCCAGCTCCCAGGCAGCCTCCATGCCCACGCCGCCGAAGCCCCACTGACGCGGGTAGTGGAAGTCGTTGGGGAAGCCGCTCTGGTGCTGCTCGAGCTCGATCGAGGGCGACACGCTCGATATGCCCGGTGTGGCGGCGAGCCGGTCGAGCGCGTTCTGGGCCTCGGAGGCAGGGGCGTCGACGAGCACGACCCCCGCAGCGGCGAAGTCGAGCGCTACCCTCGCGCCGGTGAGCGCGTTCACCGCTGCGAGCGCCGCCGCCCGGCTGCTCGACGCCTGGCCGTTCACGGCCTCGTGGCGCACTCCATCGGCGCCGAGCATGAGCCGATGAGCGCCTTCGAGCGCGACTATCAGCGTCACGCTGCCGTCGGGGTTGAGAGCGGCGTCCGCGGCCGAGAGCTCAGGAGCGTCTAGCCGCGCCGCGTCTCTCAAGCCGTCGTCTTCGTGCACGACGACGGTGCCGTAGACCCTGGGGAACGCGAACGCGATCTCGCGACTCAACACCTCCAGCCCAGCGGTCGTCTCGGCGAAGAGCCGCAGCGTGAGCCGGTACCTGGCGGGCGCTATCCCTGTCGGGTCGATGCTTATCGCCACGGTCGCGGATCCGTCGCCGCTCGTTTGGCTCAGCGAGGTGTTGGCTGCGAGGGCGGGGTTGTCGGACGTGACGCTCAGCGTCCAGCTCGAAGGCGCCTGCACGTGAGCGGTGGCGTGCGTGACGCCTTCCAGGCTCGTCGGCGTCACCGATAGGTCAGGCGTAACCTCCGGCGGTGGCTGGGTCAGGCAGGCGGTGACGATGAGCAGCGCCGCGACGCAGCTCAGCCGCCACGTTCCTCTGGCTGTGTTCGGGTTGTATCTCATCGCGGCCTCCCGGGGGCTCCAAGGCTGGCCCTGATTCTCGCCCAAGTTCCGGGCGCGCGGTTCAGGCGGCGGTGGGCGCGGCTTGAGAGAGGCTTAAGGTTCGACCCTTCACCGCGGGGCGGGAGTTCCGAGGGTTCATCTGGCGGACCCCTATCGTAGGCAGTTGCCTAGCGTGGGGGGTTTGGAGGGCCTAGGATCCCCTACCCCTACTCCTGGACCCCTGTCCTAGGCAGTTGCCTAGCATAGGGGTACGCCCAAAGTCCTTCCCGTCTCGACGGCAGAAGCCTAGCCGCGCTCGCGCAGGTAGGACAGCAGCCCAAGCGTAGACGAGTCGTGCTCGCCGACGGCATCGGCCAGTAGTGCGTTGGCTAGCTCCTTGCCCAGTTCGACACCCATCTGGTCGAAGCTGTTGATGTCCCAGATCACGCCCTGCACGAACACCTTGTGCTCGTACAGCGCGATCAACATGCCCAGCGTGAACGGCGTCAACAGGGGGACGACCAGCGAGTTCGATGGGCGGTTGCCGGGGAAGACCTTGGCCGCCACCAGCGCCTCGCTGACGGGGGCCCCGCCAAGCTCCAGCATGGCGTGCGCCTCCTCGGCCGTGCGGCCGCGCAGCAGCGCCTCCGTCTGCGCGACGAAGTTGGCGAGCAGCAGCCTGTGATGCTCGGCCAGGCCGTGGTGCGGCCGCGCCGTCGCGATGAAGTCGGCGGGCACAAGCGACGTGCCCTGGTGGATGAGCTGATAGAACGCGTGCTGACCGTTGGTGCCAGACTGCCCGAACAGCACTGGGCCCGTCGAGTACGGAACCGGCGCGCCGCCGACCGTCACGCGCTTGCCGTTGGACTCCATGTCGAGCTGCTGCAAGAACGCGGGCAGGAACTCGAGCGACTCGTCGTAAGGCAGCACGGCGTACGTCTCGGCGCCGAAGAAGTCGCGATACCAGACGCCGAGCAGCGCCAGCAGCACCGGCGCGTTGCGCTCCAAGGGCGCCGCTGCGAAGTGCTCGTCCATCAGTTTGGCGCCGGCCAGCAGCTCCTCGAAGCGCTCGAAGCCGACCGCCAGTGCGATGCTCATGCCTATCGCCGACCAGAGCGAGTAGCGGCCGCCCACCCAGTCCCAGAAGCCGAACATGTTGGCGCCGTCGATGCCGAACGCTTCGACAGCCTGCAGGTTCGTCGACAGGGCCGCGAAGTGTCGCGCCACCGCCGCTTCGGAGCCGAGCGCCGCGACGGTCCACTCGCGCGCGGTGGCGGCGTTGCGCATCGTCTCCTGGGTCGTGAACGTCTTCGACGCCACCAGGAACAGGGTCGCGGCAGGATCGAGGCTCGCGAGGGTGTCGTTGGCCGCGGCGCCGTCGACGTTGGAGATGAAGTGGACCCGCGGGCCGTCGGCGTAGGGCCTAAGCGCGCGCACGACCATCTGCGGACCCAGGTGCGAGCCGCCGATGCCGATGTTGACGACGTCAGTGATCCTGTCGCCGCGGTAGCCGCGCCAGGCGCCGCTGCGCACGGCCGCGCAGAACTCGCGCATCCGCCTCAAGACCTCGCCGACCGCGGCGCGCACGTCCTCGCCGTCCACCAGCAGCGGCGGACCGGCGGGATCCCTCAGGGCCACGTGCAGCACGGCTCTGTCCTCGCTGGCGTTGATGCGCGCGCCGGCGAACATCGCGTCGCGCGCAGGCTGTACGCCCGAGGCCCGCGCCAGGTCGAGCAGACGAGCCAGCACGGCGGCGTCGAGGCGGTTCTTGCTGTAGTCGACGAGCAGCTCGTTCTCGCCCGACCCGACTCTCAGCGAGTAGCGCGCGAAGCGCTCGGGGTCGGCGGCGAAGAGCTCGCGCATGTGTGTGCCGGCCAGGCGCTGCTGCTCGCTCCCCAACGCCGCCCAGACCGCGGCCCAGGCCTCCGTGTCACCCCAGCGGCGGGGCATTCAGGCGCGGGTCTCGCTCGAGCGGCGCCACAGGTTGACGGCGGCGTCCGTGGCGTACGCGTCGATCTCTGCGAGCTCCTCGTCAGAGAAGTCGAGGTTGGCGAGCGCACCGACGTTCTCCTCGAGCTGCGCCACGCTGCTGGCCCCGATCAGCGCCGAGGTGACCCGCTGGTCGCGCAGCACCCAGGCGATCGCCATCTGAGCCAGCGACTGGCCGCGCCGCTCGGCCACCTGTGCCAGCGCCCGCACCCGCGCCTGGTTCTCGTCGGAGAGGAAGTCTGGCTTGAACGAGTCGGCCCTGGTGGCGCGCGAGCCCTCGGGCACGCCGCCGAGGTACTTGCCTGTGAGCAGGCCCTGCGCCAGCGGCGAGAACGCGATGCAGCCGATGCCCGTCTCCTCGAGCGCGTCCAACAGCTCGGGCTCGATCCAGCGGTTGACGAGCGAGTAGGAGGGTTGGTGGATCAGGCAGGGTGTGCCCATCTCGCGCAGGATGCGAGCCGCCTCGCGCGTGTGCTGGGGCCCGTACGACGAGATGCCCGCGTAGAGCGCCTTGCCCTGGTTGACCGCGGTGGCCAGGGCGCCCATCGTCTCCTCGAGCGGCGTGTCGGGGTCGAAGCGGTGCGAGTAGAAGATGTCGACCTGGTCGATGCCCATGCGCTCCAGGCTCTCATCGAGGCTGTTGAGCAGGTACTTGCGCGAGCCCCACTCGCCGTACGGACCGGGCCACATGTAGTAGCCGGCCTTCGTCGATATGACCATCCGGTGCCGCAGGCCGGCGAGGTCCTCTGCCAGCACCTTGCCGAAGTTGACCTCGGCTGAGCCGGGCGGCGGACCGTAGTTGTTGGCGAGGTCGAAGTGGGTGATGCCCAGCTCCCAGGCGCGCAGCAGCACCTCGCGCATCCTGTCGATGGGCGTCGAGTCGCCGAAGTTGTGCCACAGGCCGAGGGAGATGGCGGGGAGCAGCAGGCCGCTGCGGCCGACGCGGCGGTACGTCATCGGTGGTGTCTGGCGGGTCATGGCCACATCTTAGGCGTCGGCCTGGCGCGCCGGCCTCGTCCTGACGGGGCGTTCGCGCTTCGGTGGGTCGATGAGCGCGGCGAGCTTCACGCTGCCGAACACCTCGCGCAGGCCGATGCTGGCGTTTATCCAGGCGACGTTGAGGCGGCAGAAGCCCTTGCGCTCGGTGGTGGCGCAGCGCACCTTCGTCTGGCAGGTGTCGAGGACCAGCGGGCCGGAGACCGTCTCGATCACGTCTAGCAAGGTGATGCTGGTCGGGTCGGCCTTGAGCGTGATGCCGCCTTTGCGGCCGGTCCTGTTGTCGAGGAAGCCGGCTTCCGACAGGCGCCTGAGCACCTTGGCCAGGAACGCCGGCGGGAACTTGAGGTCGGCGGCCATCTTGGCGGTCGGCGCACCTGGGTTCTCGGCCGCGTAGATGAGCGCGTGGATCGCGTAGCTCTCCTCGCGCCGCAGCAGGGTGCGGTAGGGCAGGGATCCGTTGTCGGCGGGCACGTCTCGATGGTAACAGCGTGGCGGCGGCGCGGGTACCATCTGCGAACCTCCGAGAAAGCTCCGTCTGGGCCGGGGTTCCTAGCCGCGGCGCTAGGACAACTGTCCCTGCCGCGCGCGCTGTAGCCCCCGCATAATCTGGACATGCACGTCCAAGAATCTACTCGAGAACCACAGGCGACCGTTTCGTCGACAGAGGCGAACCGGACCAGGAGGAGCAGCATGCGCAAGTCACAAGGCAACATCTCGCTCAAGGCGCTAGTCGGCGCCTCTGCTCTGGCGGTGGTGCTGGCCGTCGCCGTCGCGCTGTTCGGCGAGGACCGCGTCAGCGCCCAGACCGCGACCTTCGAGGATCCGAACCTGCAGCACGCCGCGGCGGCGGTCACGCATCAGAGCCACGAGCTCACCATCCCGGGTCTTGCCAGCGGCGGCGTCTGGGGCGAGCGCGCCCTGATGGCCGACGAGGAAGACCAGATACCCGTCGCCGACCTGCCGGTGATCATCGGCGAGGTCGGCTACGCGCCGCACGCCGCGCCGCCCGTGGCCCGCGACTACCGCGCGCATGTCCAAGTCTCGCTCGAGGTCACAGAAGAGGTCATGGACATCGCCGACGGCGTCCAGTACAAGTTCTGGACCTTCGGCGGCAGCGTCCCCGGCCCGATGATCCGCGTCCGCGAAGGCGACTTCGTCACCTTCACCCTGCAGAACCACCCGACGAGCATGTTCCCGCACAACATCGACCTGCACGCCGTCAGCGGCCAGGGCGGCGGCGCCGAGGCGACGCTGATCGCCCCCGGCCAGCAGGCGACGTTCGGCTTCACCGCTCTCAACCCGGGCGTGTACATCTACCACTGCGCGACCGCGCCGGTCGGCATGCACATCGCCAACGGCATGTACGGCCTGATCGTCGTCGAGCCGAAGGAGGGCTTCGCGCCCGTCGACCGCGAGTACTACGTGGTGCAGGGTGACTTCTACACCCCCGGCGACTTCGGCGTCGGCGGCCTGCAGGACTTCGACATGCAGCGCGCGATCAAGGAAGACGCCTCCTACGTCCTCTTCAACGGCCGCGCCGGCTCCCTCACCGGCGACAACGCCCTCCAGGGCAAGGTCGGCGAGACCATCCGCATCTTCGTCGGCAACGGCGGCCCCAACCTCAGCTCCAGCTTCCACGTGATCGGCGACGTGTTCGACCGCGTCTGGGTCGAAGGCGGCGCGCTGGTCAACCGCGACATCCAGACGACGACCATCCCGGCCGGCGGCTCGGCGGTGGTCGAGTTCGTGGCCGACGTCCCAGCCAGCCTGACCCTCGTAGACCACGCGATCTTCCGCGCCTTCAACAAGGGCGCCATCGGATCGCTGGTCATCACCGGCGAGTCAGACCACGTCGTCTTCACCGAGCGCATCTCCATCTCCGCCTACCAGCCGGAGGATGGCGCCGGCGGTACCGAAGCCGGGACTCGCTAAGCGGACGTCGAAAGGTAATCGGAGATCGAGATGATCCGCACCACCGCCACCGCGCTCTCCCTGCTCGCGCTGATCCTCGGCGCAGCACGGGCGAACGAAGCAGTGCCCGTCACCTCCTCGGGCGAGCTGCCTCGAGCCCATGGGACGAGCGCGGTGGCGGCGCTCGCGGTCCCGGCACCGACTCAGTCGCCTGCCAGGATGGTCGCGGTTCCGGCCGGGGAGATCGAGCTGCTCTACCCGCTGGAGGGCGAACCGACGGCCCGCGTCGAAGCCTTCGAGATCGACGTCGCGCCCGTCACCAACGCCGAGTTCCTGACCTTCGTCACCGCCGACCCGCTGTGGGTGCGCTCCACGGTTCCCGTCGTGTTCGTCGGCGCCGGCTACCTGGCAGCCTGGGCGGGCGATCTCGACCTCGGCGACCTCGCGCCTGACGCGCCCGTCACCCACGTCTCCTGGTTCGCGGCGGCGGCATACTGCGAGGCTCGCGGCGCCCGCCTCCCCACCGAAGCCGAGTGGGAGCTGGTGGCTCGCGCCGGCGTGAGCGGCACCGACGGCAGGTCCGAACCGGGTTTCAGCCAGGCTGTGCTGAGCGCGACAGCCAACCGCGCCGCTCGCCCCGGCCCGGTCGCGGCGGGAGCACCCAACTACTACGGCGTCCACGACATGCACGGCCTCGTCTGGGAGTGGGTCTTCGAGGTCGGCTCGAGCCTCAACACGGCCGACAGCCGCAGCCAGGGCGACAAGCGCCTGGTGCTGGTGTGCGCGGGCGGCAGCGTAGGCGCCACCGACACCACCGACTACGCGGCGTTCCTGCGCTACGCCTACCGCGGTGGGCTCAGCGGCGACTACAGCGGCTCAGGACTGGGGTTCAGGTGCGCAAGCTCATGAGAACACGACGACTCCTCGCAGCGCTGCTGCTCGCCGCCATCGGCATCGTGCTTGCCGGGTGCGGTGCAGATGCCGAGACGCTCGCGGCCGCCGGTCAAGAGGGCGCCGTTTCCGATGTCGACGCAGGTCCGCACGCAGCGCACGCTCACCACGCGCACGCCGCCACGACCCTGCCGTCGGCCGCGCTGCCGGGCACCTCGCTCTACCACCTGCGCAGCGCTTGGACCGACCAGAGCGGCGCTGCCTTCGTCCTCAGCGAGCTGCGCGGCCGCCCCGCGGTGTTCGTCATGTTCTACGGCGACTGCACCACCGCCTGCCCGCTCCTCGTCCATGCGGCCGAGCTGATCGAGCAGGCGTTGCCGGATGAGGTGAAGGCTGCGGTCGAGTTCGTGATGGTCAGCTTCGACACGACCCGCGACAGCCCCGAGAAGCTCCGCGCCTACGCCGAGTCCAAGGGGCTCGACCGCGACGGCTGGCGCTGGCTCGTCGGCAGCGACCTCCAGACCCGCCAGCTCGCCGCCCTGCTCGGCGTTCAGTACCGCGACGCCGGCAACGGGATGTTCGCTCACACGAACGTCGTCACGGTCCTCGATGCCGACGGCGTCCCCGCAGCACGGCTCGAAGGCTTGGGCGTCGAGTTGGATCCGGCCATCGCCGCCGTCGTAGCGGCTGCGCTCAGGTAGGGCCCGCCAGCGCTCGCGCTTGGTAGCGACCCGATGGCGGCCGTTCCCTGATCAGCCTCATGAACTCGGGCACGCTGGCGCTGGGCGGCGGCCTGTCCGAGATGTCCTCACCGGGGAACGCCTGCTGGTGCATGGCGGTGTTCATGTCGCCGGGGTCGACCCAGTAGACGCGCAGCTCAGCTCGCTCGGCCGCCAGCACCCTGCTCAACTGCTCGAGCGCAGCCTTGGCGGCGCCGTAGCCGCCCCAACCGGGGTAGCCCTCCACCGCCGCGTCGGAGCTGACGTTGACGATGATCGCGCCCTCGCCGAGGTAGGGCAGGCAGAGCTGCGCGAGCGCCAGCGGCGCCACTGCGTCGATCTCGAACACCTGCCTCAGCACGTCGAGCGGGTAGTCCTCGAGCAGCGGCTGCGGGCTTGGACCGAGCACCGAGGCGTTGTTGACGAGCAGTGAGAGCCGGCCCAGCGACAGCGCTTCGTCGACGAGTCGCTGCCGATGGGCCGCCTGGCCGACGTCGCCCGGGACGGCCGCCACAGAACCGCCGAGGTCGCGCGTCGCCGCCTGGAGCGCCTCTGCGTCACGGGCGTCGACCACCACCCGCCAACCGTCTGACACCAAGCTCCTGGTCAACTCGAGCCCTAGGCCCCGCGAGGCTCCGGTGACTATCGCCACCCGTTGCGTCTCTTTGATGGCGTCACGTTCGAAGTCGTTGCCCATTCGGTCCTCTCTCATCGGTCCTCTCCCTGCGAGGGGGCCGAGGACGCCAAGGGTCCGGTCGCGCGGTCCCTGAACCGAAGCTACAACCTCAAGTAAACTTGAAGTCAAGCCTGGCGGCGCGAGGGCGGGGCGAGGGCGCTGCCAGGATGCTGCTATGACGCCGCGAGGGCGCGGTACCGAGGAGGCCCATGCTGCCCAACCTGATAACGATCGGTGAGCTGTCCGAACGCACCGGCGTGGCGACCTCCGCGCTGCGCTTCTACGAGGAGCGCGGCCTGATCGCATCGCAGCGCACCGGCGGGAACCAGCGGCGCTTCCCGCGGGCGGTGGTGCGCCGCGTCTCCGTCATCCGCGCGGCACAGCGCTGCGGGATCTCGCTCGAGGAGATCGCGGCGGTGCTGGCGGAGCTGCCCGAGGGACACGACGCCCGCAAGGCCGACTGGCAGAAGATGTCGGCGGCGTGGCGCGACAAGCTGGACCGGCGCATCGAGTCGCTGCAGGCGCTGCGCGACGACCTGACCGGCTGCATAGGCTGCGGTTGCCTGTCGTTGGAGCGCTGCAGCCTGCTCAATCCCGGCGACGAGGCCGGGCGCGAAGGCCCAGGACCGCGCTACCTGCCGAGGGCGGGCGCCGGCCCGGGGGAGTGACCCGCAGGGACGGAGGCTAGTCGCCCGCCGCCAACTCCAACGCGCGCCGCACGTGCCCGCCGCTGCGCGCTAGCAGCTCGCGGCTGACCTCGGCCGGCAGACCCGACTTGGCCATCACTATCGCCACGCGCATGTCGTGACTGGCGTCAGCCAGCACCCTGGCCGCGCCTGCCAGACCCAGGCCGGTGGCCTGCGCGACGATCGCCGCCGCTCTGTGCCGCAGCTTCTCGTTGACGGGGCGCATGCCGATCATCAGGTTGTCGTAGGCGCCGCCGAGCCTGACGAGCACCGCTGTCGAGACGGCGTTGATCGCCGCCTTCTGGGCAGTGCCCGCGGCCAGGCGCGTGCTGCCGGCCAACACCTCCGGTCCGGTGTCGAGCAGGATGCCGACCTCGCCGGTGCTCAGCAGCTCGGAGCCGGGGTTGTTCGCGATGCCGACGGTGAACGCGCCTATCGCGCGCGCGCGTCTCAGCGCAGCGATCGTGTAGGGCGTCCCGCCGCTGGCGGCCAGGCCGACGACCGCGTCGTCCGCCGTGACTCCAGCGGCTGCGATGTCGAGGAGGGCGGCCTCGACGTCGTCTTCCGCCCCCTCCTTCGCCGTCGTCTGGGCGAGGCTGCCGCCGGCCAGCAGCACCACGGCGTCGTCGTACCCGAAGGTGGGGGGCAGCTCGGCGGCGTCCTGCACGCCGATGCGACCGGAGGTGCCCGCGCCGACGTAGATGAGCCTGCCGCCGCGCGCCAGCCGCTCCTCGATGCCCTCGGCCGCGGCCGCCAGCTCAGGCTCGGCCGCGGCGACGGCGGCGATGGCCCTGGTGTTGGCGGCGGTCACGGCCGCGACTATGTCGCGCGCCGGCCAGGAGTCGAGGCCGGCGTAGGTGTCGTCGACGCTCTCGGTGGCGAAGCGTGCGGTGATCGGTTGCGAGTCGGTCTTGCTCATGCGCTAAGCGCCTCCGCTGGCCGCACTCGCGGCCGGTGTCGAACCTGAGTTGTCGGCGCGGCCGTCCAGGCCGGTCAGTTCGGCCTCGGCGCGGTGGTAGGCGCGCCAGACGCGAGCGCCCAAGCGTCCGTAGAAGCCGCTGAGGGTGGTCCAATCGATGAAGAGGTCGGTGGCGCCGCGCTCCTTCAGCCACGCAGCGGCGTGCGCCACGAGGGTGAGCCCGAGCCGTTGTCCGCGCGCCTCCTCGGAGATGCCGAGCGGACCCATGCCGGCGACCTTGGTGTCGCCTGACTGCCTGAGGTCAGACACCCAAGCGAGGCTTGGCGCGACCAAACCCTCGTCGCCGCGGTAAACCATGCAGAAGCCCTCGGCCGCCCTGCTACCCGCGCCACCCGCCGCGCGCTCGTCGAGCAGCGTCATGACGGTCGCGCCGGCCGCGAGCCGCTCGGCCACCTCGCTGGCCCAGCGGCCAGGGAACACCCGCTGCACGAAGCCGAGGCCCGCCTCCGGCTCGCCGGCGCTGATCCGCCAGCCGTCAGGCAGCTCCGGAACGTAGAGGGGTGGGCGCAGATCGAGGTGCAGGTCGAACTCGGCGGCCGTGAAGCGCGCGCCCAAGCGGCGCGCCAGACGCCACATGGCCGCTGACGCGCTCATCGGTATCCCGGGGAGGAGATGGTTCGGCTCGCTGGCGATGCGCAGCGTGTGACAACCGCGCTCGACCAAGCGGGCGACGAGCGCCTGCGCCAACGCCGTACCGACGCCGACGCCCTGCCACTCCGGCTTCACCGCCAGCAACGACAACCAGCCGACTCCCGGAGCCTGCCACGTGCCGGCGACCCGTCCCGCCTCGCTGGCGCGACCGTACACGACTCCCACCAGCTCCGAGCCGTCGAAGGCGCCCAGGAGGAGCGCATCGTCGTGGTAACGGGTCAGGCGCTCGCGCCAGACGCGGCCTTCGAGCAGGTGCTGCCCCTGCGGGACGGAGTCGGGTCGCAGACGCCAGGCGGCGTTCCACAGCGCCGGCACCAGGTCGCGCTCGGCCGGCTCGAGCTGCCGTATCAGCGGCACCGCAGGGGACCTCATCAGACCGCCCTGAGGTCGAGAGCGAGGCGGTACATGTCGCCGCGGTAGGCGCTGCGCGTGAACTCGAAGGCGCGGTCTTGCGCGTCGTAGGTGGTGCGTTCGAGCGACATGACGGGCACCTCGCGGCTGATGCCCAGCACGCTGCTCTCGTGAGAGGTCGGCTGGCGGGCGCCTATCGTCTGACGCGCGCGGATCGGGGTGAGGCCGAACTGCGCCTCCAGGGTGCGGTAGAGGCTCCCTAACGCGTGCAGCTTGTCGAGGTCTAGGCTCCGCAGGTCTGGATGCAGGTTGGCCTCTTGCAGCGCCAACGGCTCACCGTCGGCGGTGCGCAGCCTGACCAGGCTGAGTATCGGCGCGCCGGCGCTGACGCCCAACTGCGCCGCGAGGTGCTCGTCGGCGGGTAGCACCTTCGCCTGCAGCAGCTTCGTGCCGGCCTCGAAGCCGAGCACGCGCGCCTCGTCCGCGAAGCCGAGGACCCGGTCGATGTACTGCTCCAACGGCCTGCCCTTGACGTAGGTGCCGGAGCCCTGCCGCTGCTCCACCAGCCCCTCGGCCACGAGCCGCTCGAACGCTCTGCGCACCGTCATGCGCGAGAGCCCGAGGCTCTCCGCCAGACCGCGCTCGGAAGGCAGCGCGCTGCCGGCTGCCATCCTGCCGTCGTCGATGGCCGACGAGAGCTGCTCCTTCAGCTGCAGGTACGCTGGTGTGGGCAGCTCTTTGTCGATGAGGACCCGAAGTTCGGCTTGAGCCGGAGCTATCGACGACATGAGTAACCGACACTCCACTTCCATAACTCGGTGGTTAGGTACGCCGAGCGCTGATGAACCAGAGTGTACCTTGTAGCTGGTCTGTAAGTGGTCTATTCTGTGACTGCTGTCCCCAGTGCCGCGGTAGATTGCCGGCACGCCACAGGAGGTCGTGAATGCTAGGCAGAAGAGTAGTGATGCTGTTCGCCGCGCTGCTGTTGACGGCGGTCTTCGCGCAGCCGAAGGTGATGTCGCTGCCGGAACTCGGGGTTGGCCCCGGCACCGTTGGCGGCACGCTGACGCTTTCGCTCGGGTCGGCGCCCCCATCGTTCTTCTACTACGGCCAGATCGACAACGCCGTACAGGCGCTCACGGCCCAGACCTTCGATCCGCTGATCGAGTTCAACCTGGCCAACTACGAGCTCGAGCCGGCGCTCGCCACCAGCTGGAGCGTCTCGCCCGACGGCCTCACCTACACCTTCACCATCCGCGAGGGCGTGACCTGGCACGACGGCGTGCCGTTCACGGCTCACGACGTCGTCTTCACGTTCGAGCAGATCATCACCAACCCGGAGACCAGGGCAGGTGACGCCGCCCAGTTCACCTACACCGTCGACGGCGAGCCGCGCCGCGTCACCTTCGAGGCGCCCGACGATCACACCGTCGTGTTCAACCTGCCGGCACCGTCGGCCGCCTTCTTGCTGAACCTGCGCGCCTTCTACATGATGCCCAAGCACAAGCTCGAGAGCATCGCTGCTGCGGGTGGCGACGCCATCAACGGCGCCTGGCCGACCACCGGCCCGATCTCCGACGTCGTCGGCACCGGCCCGTTCATGTACGACAACTACGTCGCCGGGCAGCTCGTCAGCCTGAGGCGCAACGCGAACTACTGGAAGACCGACGCCGAAGGCACCTCGCTGCCCTACGCCGAGAACCTCGAGTACCTGGTCGTCAGCGGCACCGAGGCGCAGACCGCGCAGTTCCTCGCCGGCAACCTAGACGCGCTCAACATCTCCGGCGCCCAGTTCCCCAACTTCAAGGAGCAGGAGCTGGCCGGCGGCGGCTTCAGCGTGGTGGTCAGCGACGCCCTGTTCGGCTCGCCGCCTCACCTCGCCTTCAACTTCGACGATCCGCAGCTCGGCGCCGCCTTCTCCACTGTCGAGTTCCGTCGCGCCATGGAGTACGCCGTCGACCGCTGGCGCGTCATCGATGACGTCTACAACGGCTTGGCTACCCTGCCCGGTACCCCGACCGCCCCCGCCAACGGTGCCTTCTACGAGGACACCACCGGGCTGATGAACATGTACGACCTGCAGAGCGCCGCAGCGGCGCTGGACGGGCTCGGCTACCTCGACTCCGACGGCGACGGCATCCGCAACCTGCCTGGTGGCGGCCCGAACCTCGAGTTCGCGCTGACCTACGCCTCCGACTCGGCGGTCTTCACCGACATCGCCACCATCATCCAGAACGACTTCGCCCAGATCGGCGTCAAGGCCAACCTGCAGGCCGTGCTCAACTCCGCCCTGCTCGGCACCGGCCTCGCCGGCGAGTACCAGGCGATCATCGTCGCGCTGGGCAACCAGCCCGATCCCGAGCTGCGCAAGCCGATCTGGCAGCCCGGCGGCTCCCTCTACTACTGGCACCGCT
Organism: uncultured bacterium; assembly: GCA_964392895.1. Lineage (GTDB taxonomy): Bacteria > Deinococcota > Deinococci > Deinococcales > Trueperaceae > CAYMRL01. Next base: position 4,954 of record CAYMRL010000015.1, on the reverse strand, counting down.
CGACCCAGCCCCAAGGGGAGGGCCAGGGCCCCAACTTCGCCGCCATGGCGCCGTGGGAGCACCAGATCTACGAGATCTTCGACAGCGGCACGACCGAGGTCGACCCGGTGGCGCGCGCGTCCGCCTACCGCGTCTGGCAGGTTCTCAACGCTGTCAACGTCCCGGTGATCATGATCGCCAAGCCGTCCAACATCGCCGCCGTCTACGACCACGTCGGCAACTTCGTCTACAACCTCGGGGTCATCCCCGGCTACAACCCGGTACCGCTCTACTACGTGCGGTGACTTAGTGCATGAGCGTTAAGCTCATGGCAGCACCCGGTCGTCGGCCTTCGGCCGGGACCTGAGCAAGACCTCTAGACCGGGTCGGTCTGGGTGAGGCTGCGCGGCGCACCAGCGCTCGACGCGCTCGGCACTCGAGACCGGCCCGGTCCTCTTGGAGCGTGAGGACCGGTGCTCGTATACACCTTGAGGCGACTGCTGGTGATCCCACCGACGCTGCTGCTGGTGTCGGTCATCTGCTTCGCCATCATCCAGCTCGCACCTGGCTCGTTCACCGACCGCTACCTCGAGGACCCGAGAATGAGCCCCGCCACAGTCGCCCGCATCCGCGCGCAGATGGGCCTCGACCGGCCGCTGCACGAGCAGTACCTGCTGTGGGTGCAAGGCATCGTGACGCGCGGCGACTTCGGTCACGCCTTCGGCGCCAACAGACCGGTCGTCTCGGTGATCGGCGAGAGGCTGTGGTGGACCATCGCCGTCGCTGGGATCACGATGATCTTCGCCTGGCTGGTCGCCATCCCGCTCGGGATCATCACCGCGCTCAAACGCAACGGCTTCACCGACGCCGTCGCTAGCTTCATCGGCTACGTCGGCCTGGCGATGCCCGACTTCCTCATCGCGCTGCTGCTGGTCGCGCTGGTGCTGCAGACAGGCGGCACCAACGTCGGCGGGCTGTTCAGCCCCAGGTTCATCGCCGCGCCCTGGAGTTGGGAGCGGGTCGTCGACTTCCTCAACCACATGTGGATCCCGATGATCGCCATCGGCACCAACAGCATCGCCGGCGTGATGCGCCAGATGCGGGCCAACCTACTCGACGTGCTCAGCGCCGACTACGTCCGCACCGCGCGCTCGAAGGGCATCAGCGAGCGCCGCGTCATCAACCGCCACGCGGTGCGCAACGCCATCAACCCGCTGGTCTCCCTGGCCGGCATCAGCCTGCCCGACCTGATCAACGGCACCATCATCGCCAGCATCGTGCTGAACCTGCCGACGATCGGGCCGCTGCTATATGACTCGCTGATCAACAAGGACCAGTACGTCGCGATGACGCTGCTGCTGCTCTCAAGTCTGCTACTGATCATCGGCAACCTGCTCGCCGACCTCGCCTTGGCCTGGGTGGATCCGAGAATCCGCTATGGCTGAGGTCCGCAGGCAGCGGGAGAGCCTCTCGCCCGGCCAACTCGCCTGGCGGCGCTTCCGACGGTCGCGCACCGGCCTGGCGGGCGGCGTGATCCTGATCCTGCTCTACCTGATGGCGCTGACCGCTCAGTTCCTCGCGCCGCACCCGATCACCCGGCAGTACCGCGCCGTCTACCAGCCGCCGCAACCGGTACATATCTTCCACGAGGGCAGGCTGATGCGGCCCTTCGCCTACCGCATGGTCCAGGAGCGCGACCCGGTCACCTTCAGGCGCATCTTCGTCGAGGACAAGTCCGAGCCGCTGCCCATCAACTTCTTCGTGCGGGGCGAGAGCTACCGCTTCCTCGGGCTCTTCAACACCGACATACGCCTCTTCGGCGTCGAGGGCGGCGAGTTCTTCCCGCTCGGCACCGACCGTTTCGGCCGCGACCTGCTGTCGCGCATGCTGGTCGGCGCCCAGGTCTCGCTGACGGTGGGGATCATCGGCATCCTGATCTCCTTCACCATCGGCATCCTCATCGGCGGTATCAGCGGCTACTACCGCGGCTGGGTCGACCAGGTGCTGCAACGCTTCATCGAGGTGCTGCTCAGCTTCCCGCGCCTGCCGATCCTCCTGGCGCTCGCCTCGGTCATCCCCGCGAGCTGGCCTTCGAGCTGGGTCTACGTCGGCATCGTGGCCGTGCTGGCCTCCATCGGCTGGGCCGGCCTCGCCCGCGTGGTCAGGGGTCAGGTCCTCTCGGCGCGCGAGCTGGAGTTCGTCACCGCCGCACAGGCCCTTGGCGCGCGCGACCTGAGCATCATAGTCAGGCACGTCGTGCCGAACCTGACCTCGTACCTGGTGGTGGCGGCCACCCTGGCTCTGCCCGGTTACATCCTGGGCGAGAGCGCGCTCAGCTTCCTGGGGCTCGGGATCAAGGAGCCGCTCACCTCGTGGGGCCTGCTGCTCAAGGACGCCCAGACCTTCGAGGCGCTCAGGCTCTACCCCTGGTTGCTGCTGCCCGGCATCCTGATCGTCGTGTCCGTGCTCGCTTTCAACTTCCTCGGGGACGCGCTTAGAGACGCCGCCGACGTGCGCACGCGCTGAGCTCGGAGGGGCTGGCACTACCTTCTCATGGACCGCCTACCGTTCGACAAGCCGGGCCGCTTCTACCGCGGGAACGTCCATACGCACACGAACACCAGCGACGGCCTGTTACCGCCCGCCGACGTGGTGGCGCGCTACCGCGAAGCGGGCTACGACTTCGTCGCCCTCACCGATCACCTGCTTGCGCACTACGGCTGGCGCCAGACCGAGGTGGCGGGGCTGGGAGACGGCGCGTTCACCGTAGTCAGAGGCGCCGAGCTGCATGGCCCCGGACTTTCGGGGCCCGAGAGCCTGTGGCACATCGTGGCCGTCGGCCTGCCCGCCGGCTTCGCCCACAACTCCGAGGGCGAGACGGGGCCGCAGTTGGCGCGGCGCGCCCTCGCTGCCGGCGCCTGGGTAGGTGCGGCTCACCCGGCCTGGTACGGCGCCACCGCTGCCGACATCGCGACGCTCGGACCTATCCACGCGGTCGAGGTCTACAACGCCGCCTGCACGGAGCTGAACGACCGTGGCGACAGCTTCGCCGTCTACCAGGAGCTGCTGGTGGCCGGAGCGAGGCTCGACCTGTTCGCCTCCGACGACACGCACTTCAACGGCTACGACGACAGCTTCAAGGCGTGGGTGATGGTGCGCTCGGAGTCCTCGAGCGCCGCCGACCTGGTAGCGGCTCTGAAGAGCGGCAGCTACTACAGCTCCACCGGACCGAGGATCTTAGGCGTGAGCCGCGAGGGCGAGAAGCTGCTGGTGCGGTGCACGCCTGCGGTCAGGATCTACCTGACGGGGTTGGGTGCGAGGGCCAAACGCGTGGCGGGCGTCGCGCTCAGCGAAGCGACGTTCGACCTGACCGGCCTCGGCGGCGCCACCTTGCGGCTGACCGTGGTCGAGCGGGGCGGCGGCCGCGCCTGGACCAACCCGTTCGTGGTCGGCTGAGCTCGGCTGAGGTTCTCTGCTCTAGCTAGTCGCGAACAGTGTTCCTGGCTCTGAGAGGAACGCGAGTGGGACGGCTACCGCGAAATTCGGGAGTCTATGTCCTGAATTTCGCGCATCGTAGTCTTGCTGCGTCTGATGCAACTACCCCTCTAGGCTCATGCCTATCCATAGGCAGCCGCGCTTGACGGGTGGATGATAGGCGCATGTCGCGACCCGAGCGCCTGCCCCTGATGATCGACACCTCCGGCACGTCCATCACGCCTGACGAGCGCGAGTTGCTGGCCGAGCGGCGCGTCGCCGGCGTGTGCCTGTTCGGGCACAACATCGTCGACAGGTTCCAGACGGCCGACTACGTCGCCGAGTTGCGGGAGCTGGCGGGCCCGGAGCTGATCGTCGCCATCGATCAGGAGGGTGGCGGCGTGCTGCGGTTGCGCGATGTGCCGATGCCGCTCTCCGCCATGGCGCTCGGCGCCGTCGACGACCCTGAGGTTACCGAGAGCGTGGCGGCGCTCACCGGGCGCTCGCTCGCCGCGGTCGGCGTCAACCTCGACTTCGCCCCGATCGCCGACGTCAACAGCAACCCGGCCAACCCCGTGATCGCGGACCGCTCGTTCGGCGCCGATCCTGAGCGGGTCGGACGGCACGTCGCCGCCTCGGTGCGCGGACTGCAGGGCGCGGGCGTGGCAGCGACGCTCAAGCACTTCCCCGGCCATGGCGACACCGACGTCGACTCGCACCTCGACCTGCCGAGCCTCTCTCGCGACTTCGCGGCCGTCGAGCGCGTGGACCTGCCGCCGTTCGTAGCCGGCATGGTCGCGGGCGCGGCAGCGATCATGACCGCGCACATCGTGATGCGCTCGCTCGACCCTCAGATGCCGGGGACACTGTCGCGGCGCGTCCTGTGGGAGCTGCTGCGCCGGCGCCTCGGGTTCGACGGCGTGATAGTCACCGACGCGCTCGACATGCGCGCCGTCGCCGACCGCTGGAGCCCGCCTGTCTCGGCCGTGATGTCGTTGGCTGCCGGTGCCGACATGCCGCTGACGCTCGGACCGCTGGCCGAGCACCGAGACGTGCTGGCCGCCATCGAGTCGGCGGTCGCCGAGGGTAGGCTCGACGGCGCCGAGTTCCAGGTTTCGGTGCGCCGCGTCGCCGACCTGGCCGCTGCGTTCCCCGGCGCGGCGCGGCCCGACGCCGACTCGGCCTGGGCTCGGGCTACCGAGGACGAGCGACTGCTGGCCGACGCCGCTAAGCGCAGCCTGCTGCGGATCGGCGAGCTGCCGCTGTTGCGACCGGGCGACGAGGTGATCCTGGTGGCGGCCTCGCAGGTCAGGGCCAACGCCGCCAGTCGCATCGTCACGCGGCCGTCGGAGCCGCTGGCTCAAGCCTTGGAGCGGCGCGGCGTTAAGGTCGTCTGGCTCGACTCGCTGGATGGCGAGGTGGTGGCCAAGACCGCCGCGGCCGTTCCGAACGCCGCGGCGGTCCTGTTCGTCTCGACCACGCGCCTCAAGTTGGCCGGCGC
>CAYMRL010000014.1:0-28944 GCA_964392895.1 uncultured bacterium | reverse complement strand
CGCGTTTCCTATGTCTTGAGAGATGCGTTTCCTATGTCCTGAGGTAGGACACTGTGCCGCCCACCATGTGATGTCTCAGGAGATAGGAAACGTCCGAACCTACGACTGGTTCGGACGTTTGCTTTGTGCTGCACGAAGCGAGCTTGGCTGTCGCTTGGTGAACGTGCTGCGCGTTGACGGCCGCCTCGGGCGCCCGGCCAAAGCGGACGGGCAGTGAGTCAGAGGTCACGTAGTCGCTTCAGATCGGGCTCCAGGCGGTCTCCGAGGGCACTCGCTGTGCGGTCCAGCTGCTGGTCCAGTGGAACGAGAAGTACGGCTGCAAAGCCCTGCGAGCGTTTCAATACTCCTTCGAGGAGTGATTTAGAGGTCAACAGGTGCAGCTTGGGACGTCAAGCAACTGCCTGGAAGGGTTTCCTATGTCTTGAGAGATGCGTTTCTTATCTCCTGAACCAAGACACAGTATCGCCCACCGCGTTCCCGCGGTGCGGTTCTCGTAAGGCGTCCCTGGCAACTGCCACCCAAAGCTTGGTGTCCATCTACCCACCAACATATCCAAATCGGATATATTACGGTAGTTTATGACACGCGAGATACCTGCTCATTTAGCCCCAGTGATCGAAGAGTTGGAACTGAACCAGGCGTTCCTGGTCACCATGGAGGAACTGCGTCTGATAGCGAAGGAGCGCAGCATCGACACTGGTGCGGCGTTGATCGCCAAGCGACTGCGGGACCGTGGTTGGCTACTGAAGACGGAGTGGGAGGGCATCTGGGAGTTCTCTCCAGGTGCGCATGCGGGGGCTGTCAGCCGCGGTCACCCATTCAGGGACATCTTGGTGGCTAGGCTGGCCGAACCGTATCTGAATCTGGCTGTCTGTTTGAGCTCTGCCTTGTGGGCCCATGGTCTCGGAGACCGTTTACCCGAGCGGCCAGAGGTGGCCGTTCCTGTGGGAGCGCGTACATCCGAGCCACTCACTCGCGCCTGTAGGGTTGTTCGCTTCGATCACAGGCTGTCTTTGGAACTCATAAGGGACGCGCCCGTACACAAGTTGACGACAGTGTTGGTGCACCTCGCAGCCAAGCCCACGCAAGTGCGTTCCTGGGGAGCGCTGCTTGACAGCCTGGGAGACCTAGTTGCTGCCGTCATGGATGAAGAGGCGAGTGAGCCAGGTGGGCTCGATCGGGAGCTGGAGGGTCGCCCCGCGGCAGTTAGAACGCGGCTTGCATACCTCGTACACGGGGTAGCACCTTCCTTGGCGGATGAGCTTGACGTTGCGAGCCATGGCAAGGTGTGGTTCGGCCGCCGCGGCCCGCTGAAGCGACACAATGCTCGTTTCGAGGTGGCAGATACCATCCTACCCATGTCGCCGGGCGAACTTCCGAGGGTCAGGTAGAGGCGTGACCAAGTACCAAGTCCGGCTCACCGTAGGTCATCTGGGCCGACACGCCCCGAGCAGATCAGTTCAAGGTCGAGAGGCTGCATTGATAGACGTGGCTCAAGACCTTCTGCTCAGGGAGCTTGCGGACGTCGGGATACTGGAGTTGCTTGCGTTCAAGGGCGGAACGGCTATCCGCAAGGTAGTTGCCGGTGCCTCGGGGCGGTTCTCTACCGATCTAGACTTCGCCATCAGGAACTTGGACGACGAGTCCGATGCAGTGCTAGACATGCTCGCCAGAACAGTCACCGGGATCGAAGCGGGCGGCATTCGCTTCGGCGTCACGGAGAGACGTGGGCGCCTACACATCACGTACGAAAGCTCGATGATGCCGGGAGTAACGACACTGAGTTCCAAATTGGATGTCGGGCCACCACCTTGGCTGGCCCCCATCGACCGCCCTTGGATTCAGATGCCCATACACGCAGTCTACGGAGGACCGCTTCCGTTGCTCACGACGGTGAGCCTGGACGAGAACATCGCTGAGAAAGTCGCCCGCTTGAATCGAAGAACGTACGCGCGCGACGCTTACGATCTCGTCTGGCTGGCAGGTCAGGCCGGAGTCGGGATAGACAGGGAGCTGGTGCGGAGGCTTGCGGTACTCAAGTGCTGGGTCGACAGGAACGGGCTCACCTCGTCGCATCACTCCTGGGCCCCTGTTCCCGACGCTCAGCCATTTGACAGCGCCAATTGGTTGAGACCAAGATCGGCTAGAGCGTTCGACGACGAGCAGATCGGCGTGTTGACGACTCCTCCGCCAGATCTCGATCAGTTAGGTAGTGCCCTGCCCGAGTACTATGCCTGGCTCTCGGACCTCGACAGTGACGAGAAGCGTGTGGCCAAATGTGAGCCCGGTGATCGCTCGTTCGTGCTGCAGTTGTTGAGCGAACTGCCGGGAGGCCGTATGGCGGTGGGAGTCTGGTGAAGACCGTGGGAGTGAGTGAATCTCCGGGTAAGTACTAGAGCGCTCGCCCCACACGCGGCCTTGGCCCGCATCGTCGCCCCGCGGTAGCCTCACACATGAGCCCCGCCCGCTTCTCCATCCAACCGCCAACCACCCTGGCGCGCCACGAGTCCCTACGGCAATGGCTCGCCGCCAACGGCTTCGACGCCTACTTGGTCAGCAACCCGGAGAACACCGCCTACCTGAGCGGTTGGAAGGCGGACGTGGAGTCGTGGGAGCGGCCTTTCCTGACGGTCATCCCGAGGCAGGTTAAGCGACAGGGCGAACCGTTCATGGTTCTGCACGAACTATCCACGCCCGGAGTGGCCATGGCGCAGGAGCGCGGCACGCTGATCATCTCCGACCGGACCTTCTATGTGGAGCGGCCATCGACCTCTCCCGGAGTGTGGACCCGCACCACCTGGGCCGAGCTGGTTGCCAGCAAGCTGCGCAGTCGCGGCCTAGAGCGCGGGCGCCTCGCTTCTGACGGTCATCTGGCCGCCCTCGACGAACTCGCCGCCCTGCTGCCTGACCTGCGGATCGTGCCCACCCCCTCCGTGCTCATTGACCTGAGGGCGGTGAAGTCTGAGGAGGAGCTGGCGTTGATGCAGGGCGCGGCCGAGCTGGCGGACTACGGCCAAGTGGTCTTCCGCGAGCTGGCTCGCCCCGGCAAGCTCATGGCCGAGGTTGACAGCGAGACCGTGCTGCGCATGCGCGTCCGCGGTGCTGAGCTGTTCCCTGGCGCCGACGTCAGCGCCCGCGTCTTCAGCCTCACCGGCCCGGATTCGGCCGCGCCCCACGGCACCGGTGCCGGCTCCAACGCCCGCATCGAGCGCGGCCACGGCATCGTCAACATCATCGTGACCTCGCTGGGTGGCTACTTCGTCGAGAACGAGCGCACCCTGTTCGTGGGCGAGGCGAGTGAGGAGCAGCGCCGCGCCTACGCCTGCATCCGCGAGGCGCAGGCGGCGGCAGTGGCGGCCTGCGTGCCGGGTGCGCCGTTGGCGGGCGTCGACCGAGCGGCGTTGGCGGCGATCGAGCGTCACGGCTACTCGGACCGCGTGCTGCACCGCGCTGGCCACGGCATCGGCCTGCGCGGCCACGACCAGCCGGCGGACATGGCGTTCAACGAGAGGCCGCTTGCGGCCGGTGAGGTCTACACCATCGAGCCGGGAATCTACCTGCCGGGGCTGGGCGGCTTCCGTATCGACGACACGGTGGTAGTGGGGGAGCCGCCGCGCTCGCTGACGCAGACGCGGCGGGGTATCGAGGACGTGATACTGCCGGTTTAGGAACCGAGACCTCATTAGCCTCCTACTAGCGCGGGAGCACGCCTGGCCGGTCCGGGTTGTCTGCGAGCGTGTCTAGACTTAATGCAACCGACTGTGCCAGAGCCTCCATCCCACTGCAACGCACCCGCAACGCCTCTTCGCGCAGACTACCGAGGATGCCCGCCTGTCGGGCCGCTCAGAAGGGAGCGGGTAGTGCTGGAATCTAAGCTCTTTCTCGCGGTTGTGACCCTGATCGGCCTCGGTACTTGGATCTACTCGCTCACACGACAGAAGGACGACCACGGCCTCAACCTGGGCACGGCTCGCTGTCCTAAGTGCGATCAGCCGTTCCCTCGGGTGCGGAGACCCACCTCGTGGCGCCAGGCGATGTACGGCGGCTCGACCTGCCGGCACTGCGGTACCGAGGTAGACAAGTGGGGCAACGAGCGCGGCTCTTAGGGGGTTGAGCAGTCGTCAGCCTCGCGCCTCCGGCTCGTACTGCATCGCGCTGACCGAGTTGCCCTCGCTGTCCTCGAACTGGATCAGGGTCCCAACGCGCTCTATCACGTAGGGCTGCAGCACGACCTTGCCGCCCGCGTTCTCGATGGCGGCGGCCGTCTGCCTGACGTCTTCGACGGCGATGGTGCACTCGAAACCGATCATGCCGCGTCCGGTGACCGGTTGCTGGCGTTTCTGTAGGGCGCCGCCGACGGCGCCCTGGCTGGTCTGTATGAGCCAGAAGTCGGGTGGACCCCAAGCCCGGAGGTGCCAGCCGAAGACGCTCTCGTAGAAGCGTTTGGCGCGCTCGACATCGTCGGCGTGGATGGCGAAGTGGGAGAGGTCGTTGGGCATGCTCCGCTCCTTTGTGCAGCACGGCTAGTGGTCCATGGCGGGGGTTGAAGGAACGATACGCCGCTGGCCATGCGACGTGTTCTCGCCATATCGTCACTTCATGTTGCGTTTCCGACAAGAGAGCGTGGAGTCGTGAGCGAGCTGCGAGAGGGTGGCGCCGGTGACCAGGAAGCGGACCGGCTCATCGTCAGGTCTCTCGCCCTGCGCCCGCCATCGGGTCACCGCATCGACGACCATAAGCACGACTGGTCGCAGATCGTCTACGCGGCTCGCGGTGCGCTGGCGGTGGAGGTCGCGGCGAAGCGCTGGGTGGTGCCGCCGCAACGCTGCCTGTGGCTGCCTGCCGGGATCCACCACGCGGTCGAGACTGTCGGCGAGACGTGGATGCGCATGGTCTACCTACGCCCGTGGCTGGCGCCGGCGATGGGGTCCGGCGTTCGTGTCCTCGAGGTCGCGCCGCTACTCAGGGAGCTACTGCTGGAGGTGGTGCGTCTCGGCCTCCTGTCCGAGACGGATGAGCTGCACACCAGCCTCGCGCGCCTGCAGCATGCGGTCAGGCGTCTGGCGGAGGGGATGAAGGTCACCGAGGTGGCCGGCGAGTGCGGTTACGAGAGCCTCAGCGCCTTCGTCACGATGTTCAGGCGGTCGTTCGGGGTCACCCCAGGGAAGTACCTCAGGGCGCGTCTCTGAGAGGGAGCGGCGGGGCAGCGCCCACCATGTCGGCACGTCCTGCGGTGTGCACTCGCCGGATCGCCCGGAGGCCCGCACGAGTTAGGCTGCCTGCATGTCAAGCCAGGGCGGCATCGGCCCTCGACGCCTGTTGAGTGGCCTAGCCGACGAGCTGGCGGCCACGTGGCACGTGGCGCGCCGCACCTCGTCGTCGTTCTGGCTGGCATGGCTTCTTCTGGTCGTGCCGTCCTCGTTGGCCGGCCTGCTGCCCTTGGGCAGGTTCGCGCTCCTGCTGCACTGCCTGACGCTCCTCTTCTTCGGGGTGATGATGCTCCTGCCGGAGGTGTTGGCGCGTGAGTTCCGCAAGGATGACCAGCTCGAGTTGCGCGAGCGGGAGAGCGCCGAGACCGTCACCCACCTGCCTGTGCTGATCGTGGTCGCTGCGACGCCGTTGTACCTGGTCGGGCAGGCGATCCTGTTCCGTCTCGTCATGCGGTACCTGCCAGGCACGCTGCCGGGAGAGAGCTGGGGCGACGCCTGGCTGCACTCGCTCAACAACCTTCTCTACACCGAGGTCTTCTTCGACTTCGTCGACATCTTCCGGTTGGGTCTGGTGCAGGAGCCGAGTCAGGTGCTGGGCAGGCTGCTGGTGTTCGCGACGCGCGTCATCCTCAGCCTGGCGTTCATCCGTGTGCTCATCATCTTGCTGCGAGGCGCCTGGTACCGCGCCCACGGCCTAGGGCGAGGCTCCGATCACGTCGCGGCCATGGCCTCTGCGCTTCAGGAGGACGACTGGGTCGAGGTTCGCCACGAGGGCAGGGCGCTGGCGGAGGGCGTTCGGCAGACCATCGACAGGCTGGTAAGGAGGCTGGACGGGCCAGGCAGAGAGGCGGCCCTCGACGGGTTGTGGGCGCTGAGGGAGTGGGCGCTGCCGCAGCTCACCAGCCATCAGTCCGTCGAGCCGGGGGGCTTGGTGGAGGACGCCCTCGCGCACTTGGCTGAAGCGCCGGATGAGCGCGAAGTCCAGCTTCGGCTGGCGCCACGGCCCTCACGGCGACTTGCGGCACTGCTGGCGATGGCTGGCATCGTCATCGCGGTCGCGCTGCTGCCAGGCTGGTTCGGGCTGATGCTCGGGGTCGCGGCGTTGTGCTTCTTCGGCTGGCTACTGGTCACCCCTCGCAGTTCGATCGAACGAACGGCGCGTGCCGGCATCGTTGGTCAGCCGAGCGCCGAGCGGTTCGGAGCTGCCATCCTCGCCTGGAGCGTGACCAACGCTTCGCTGCTGTTGCTCACCGCCTACCTAGTGTTCGCCAGGGCGCTGGTGCTCGACCCCGCTAGCTTCACCACGGCCGGCCAGACCGCAGGATCGCGTGAGGTCGTTGCCTTCCTGGCATCCAACCTGCTCAGGCTGCAGGTCTTCTTCAGCGTTCCCGACATCTTCGCCATCGGCACGCCCCCGATCGAGCAGCGGCCGTTCCTCGGCAGCCTCCTCACCTTCCTGGTCAGGGTGGCGCTCAACCTCGGCGTGATCGCCCCCCTGCTCACCTGGGTGGGCGTGGGTTGGCACCGGGCTTGGGGAGGCTCGGGTCTGGCGGGGAACCAGGAGCTGGCCATGCGCGTCGAGGCGTTGCGGGCCGGACCCCTGGCGCGAGAGTTGGCACGCCACCATGCCGAGAACGTGCAGGAGGAGCTGTGGAGTCTACTGGTCGAAGCGCGGCAGGACGAGGCGGTCCGGGCACTGGTCGAGAGCGGAGCCTTCGCATGGCTCGAGGCAAGGTCGATCGGGGCCACGTCAGACGCGCGCCTCGGCGAGATCGAGCCGACAGCGGTGGTGGCCGCGCAACTGGCCCGCGCGGGCAGATCGGACACCGCCCTCGCCCTGGTCGACTCGGCTTTGAGTGGGCCTCTGGAGTCGCTGTTCCCAGCGATGCGGGTTCGATCACGGGTCCATGCAGCGCTGGCGCTCGGTCGGCTCGGCCTACGTTCGCGCGCGCTCGATGAGCTGGCCGGGGCCGAGCGGGAGCTGGGCGAGGAGGGCGCGGCGATGCATCCAGACGACCTGGCAGAGATCACTACCCTGGTGGCCGACGCGAGCACCGAGATCCGGTCGGGGCTGGTCGAGCCTGGCTGAACTACGAGCCGGCCTCCGTCTGGCTCGCCACGGCGTCAAGCAGTGCCCGTACATGCCTGGCGGCCCGCACCTGGGTAGTGCGGCGGCAGGCCTCGGCGAGGGAGAGGGCACCGACCGCCGCGCCGAGTACTGCGCCGATCAGGGCCGCTGTCAACGAATGGTCGTGCCCGGTCCCCAGCAGCAGCCTGGCGATGAGTAACGCAGCTCCACAACCCAGCGCTCCGTAGATGAAGAGATTGGCTGGCAGCGCCTGACGTAGCGCGACGCGCTTCTCGCGCCTAAGGTCGGCGGCGACCTCGAGCCGGCTGAACCCAGGCACCCCGTGGTCTAGGTGGCTGGAATCGACAGCGCCATCCTTGTGCCGGCTGGGACCGGCCGCGCGCTCCACGCTCTCTTGACCTCCTGGCACCGCGCCGGCCGGCGCCAAACGCACGAAGAGGCGGTCGATGAAGACGGACCGCATGGCGAAGCTGAAGCTAGCAGTCGCTCCGCTGCCAGTGTAGGGCGGCACCTCGAGGATGAGCACTCCGCCCTCGTGGATCGACTGCGAGCCGTGAAGGTCGTGCGGCCTAAGCAGGTACGGCTCGTGTGGTAGCACTCGGCCCAGCACCGCGAACGCCTCGCGCGGAGGGGCGCCCAACGTGACCCTCAAGCCGAGCACGTCGGGTGTCGCTCCGAACAGGAGCCGTGTCAACCGCTCCCCGACAGGACGAAGTCGGGACACGCCATGACCCTTCGCTCGCACGGCTGCGAGCAGCTCCTCCGACGGTTCGGCAGGTTGAAACGGCGGCATCTACGACGCTCCCGGAGCGCTCAGCATACCTCCGACCTGCGGACCGAGGACCTGCTCATAGGTGCTGATCCCCGTCGTGAAGTCTGCCAAGTGGAGGGAAAGGCCCTTCAGGCCCGGTAGGTGGGGAGTGGCATGCGTTAGCGGCGTGTAGTGAGAGTGCGGGAGCTCAGGCGGGCACGTCCCGCCTCCTGAAGGTCGCTAAGCCCAGTGCGAGGATCACAAGCGCGACCACGGTCAGTGCCAGCAACGGCCACCAGGAGAACGGTTCGACAGGCAGGTCCGGAACCGGGTCGAAGGGCGAGAGGGAACGTAGCCACGTCGGTAGCTGTAGAAGGTCGCCTAGGTAGATCGTCACGAACGAGAAGCCTACGACGGCCCACGCCAGAGGGATCGCCCGGGGCGCGGCACCGAACAGCACGAGGACCACGCTCATCACGACCCAGTGTGCCGGTGTGTACGCGACGACCGCAGCGCCGAAGCGCGGCAGTACGCTCCAGTCGCCCATGGACGCGCTGCCGGCCAGACCCAGGCCGAGACCGCCGGCTGTGAGTACCAGGAGTGAGCCGAACGCCACCACGACTGCGTGGCTGGCCAACCAGCCGCCGCGCGAGAGGGTGGTGGTCAACAGCGGCTCTGCTCGGCCTGCGAGTTCCTCGGTGCGGGGCCTCGACGCGGCGAGCACGGCGTACGCCGCGACGATCACCGACATGACGGCCGCGATTACGGCACCGAAGGTCGTTGTCAGGTCGGACGAGAGCGCTCCTGCGAACATCTGTTCGAGGACAGCCGACCCTTCGAGCATGGACTCGATGCTGTTGAGGAACGCCCCGTACATGGCGCCCAAGACAAGGTTGGCGGCCGCCCAGCCGAAGATCGTCGAGCGGTGCAGGCGCCAGGCGAAGCCAAGGGGCGTACGCATGGCGCCACCGGCCACGGCCGGTCCGGACGTCGCGGCCCAAAGTCCTTCGGCCACGTCTCGCCGGGCGTTCAGCACAGCGGCGATCGCGATGGTGACGGCGGTGAACGCCAGGGCAGGCAGGAGCGGTGTCCAGCGGTCGTCCACGAACACCTGCGTGGCCTGTGCCCAGCCAAGCGGGGAGAGCCACGAGAGGCCGTTCTCCGCCACGTCGCCGGCTGCTCTGACCAGGTAGGCCAGACCGAGCATCGCGAGCGACGCGCCGATGGCGGCGCGCCCGCTCTCGTACAACTGGGCCGCAACGGCCGCGATGCCCGCGAACGACATGCCAACGGCCAGGTGTGCGGCGCCGTAGAGCCAGGCGCCTGCCCAGTCGACACCGAGGGCGTCGACAGAGCCAAGGCCCAGCGCCAGCGCCAGCGCGATCGCGACGTTGGCTGCGAGGGCGGTCAGCAGCGCGGCCGCCAGCGGCGCTAGCCTGCCGACGGCCGACGAGAGGATGAGCTCTGAGCGGCCCGCCGACTCCTCCTGCCGTGTGTGGCGTACGGTCACGAGTACGCTCACGATTGCGACGAGGATGCCGGTGAAGAAGAGCAGCTGGTGCGCTGTCATCGCGCCGTAGTGGTAGTCGCCCTGCGCGTGATTGACGCCCATCATGGCGACCGCGGCGGGGCTCGACATCGTTTGGCCGATGAGGGCGCGTTGGGCGGCAGTGGGGTAGAGCTCGACGTAGCTCAAGGGAACCGCTGCGGTGGTGACCGCGATGCCGACCGCCCAGGCGAGGATGCTCCAGCGCTCCCGGCGCAGCGCGAATGCAAGCAGCGTGCCGATGTTGGCGAGAGCGGCGTTTGGCAGAGACGCTGCGGTCATGCGCCCGGGGCCTCATGCGGTCGCGCACCGACAGCCGTGGTCGAGTAGTGCTTGAGAAGCAGCTGTTCCAGGGTAGGTGGGCGACTGACGAGCGTCGCGACGCCGAGCTTGGCGAGCTCGGAGACGGCTTTCGCCATGTGCTCGCTGTCGACGTCGAAGCGGACCTCGCCGTTACCGATGTGCAGGTGATGTATCCCCTCCAAGCCCGCCAGCCCTTCGGGAGGTAGCGTCGTCCGCGCCACGACGGTCGTGCGGGTAAGGTGCCTGAGGTCGTCGAGCGTCCCGGTCTCCACTACGGTGCCCTGCCTGACGATCGAGATGCGGTCGGCCAGCACCTCCACCTGAGCCAGGATGTGACTCGACAGCAGCACCGTGCGACCCGCCGCTCTGGCCTCTTGCACGCACTTCTGGAACTCCGCCTCCATCAACGGGTCGAGGCCTGTGGTCGGCTCGTCGAGTATGAGGAGCTCAGAATCCCCGGCCAACGCGGCGACCAGCGCGACCTTCTGGCGGTTCCCCTTCGAGTAGGTGCGGCCGCGCTTCGTGGGGTCGAGGTCGAAGCGCTGCACCAGCTCCTCACGCTTGCGAGGGTCGAGCCCGCCGCGCAGTCTGCCAAGGACGTCGATGGCCTCCCCGCCGGTGAGGCTGGGCCACAGCTCCACGTCTCCCGGCACGTAGGCCAGGCGCCTGTGCAACGCCACGGCGTCGCGCCACGGGTCTAGGTCCAACACTCTCACGGCGCCTGCGTCGGCGCGCAACAGACCCAGGAGGATCCTCAACGTCGTCGTCTTGCCAGCGCCGTTGGGGCCGAGAAAGCCGTGCACCTCTCCCGCTCTGACTTCGAGGTCCAGCCCGTCGAGCGCCAACGCCTTGCCGTAAGACTTGCGCAGCCCTACTACGCTGATCACCGCTGCCATCATTCGTCCTCCTCGGTAGCCAACGCGGCCTGTGAGGCGGCTCGCAGCTCCTCGTAGCGCTGGGGGTCAAGGACGCCGTTGGCGAGGATCTCGCCGGCGGGTACCCAGAACTTCAGCGTCGCCTTACTTGGACCCGTGAGGTCCGCACCGAGCAGCCGCTTGGCCTGCTCGTGAAGTACCAGGGCGCCGAGCTGCCATAGCACCAGAACTACCGCGCGCTCACGGGGCTCAGCTACGGGCCTGACGAGGCCCTCCGCCTCCGCCTTGGCCATGTACGTGAGCGTGTCCTCGACCATCGAGTCGACGAGCGCGTCGGTGTGCTCGGAACTCTCCGCGACGGTGCGAGCGACGTACTCGAGGACGGGCAGCTCCGCCTGCGCCTGCCGTATCGCCGACAGCGGATCGGTGGTCAACTCCGCGTCAAGCCGCGACTTCATCTCCCAGATGAGGGCGTTGACGTGCCGGTCGCACGCTGCTCGTAGACCGTCTTTGGAGCCGAAGTGGTGCATGACGAGTGGAGCCGAGACGCCGGCGTCCTGGGCGACGACTCTCACGCTGGTAGCGGCTATTCCGTCGCGCGCGAAGCGCCTGATGGCCGCGTCACGGATGCGCGCCCGCGCGGTCTTGTCGGCATGGCTCGCTGCGAGGCTCTCTTGGGGACTATGCGTGGCTTCGTCCACAGGTACCTTCCTGGCTGAACATCGTTCAGGATAGTAAACGTTGTTCAGCCGGATGTCAAACGCCGGTATCCTCACGGTCAGGAGTCGAACGCGGGTATCGCGGCCGCACCACACGTAGGAGGATCAGATGAGCTGGTACCCGACGAAGGTCGATTGGTGGCTCGCCGTACTGCTAGCGGCGTTGCCGTTGACGCTCGT
Source organism: uncultured bacterium (assembly GCA_964392895.1). Taxonomy (GTDB): domain Bacteria; phylum Deinococcota; class Deinococci; order Deinococcales; family Trueperaceae; genus CAYMRL01. The sequence continues at coordinate 17,271 of CAYMRL010000014.1, read as the reverse complement.
CGCCGTATGGATCTCGACCTTGCGCTCTGGCTCGAGCGAAGACCTCATCGCGGCCGCCATCTCGACCGTGTTCGTGGTGGGCATCCTCGCCGGCCTGGTGTTCCCCATGCGTTACGGCGTGGGTGACGACCTGCTGGTCATCAGGTACGGGCTCTGTCGCCAGCGGATCCGCTTGATCGACATCACCGAGGTGGAGCCTTCGCGCAGCCCCCTGGCCTCCCCGGCGCTGTCCATGGACCGGCTGATCGTCCGCTACGGCTCGAGCGCGTTCGGCTTCGTGTTGATCTCTCCCACCGACCGCAGCCGGTTCTTGGACGAGTTGGCGGAGAGCGCAGGGCTGAGGCGAGACGGGGATCGTCTGGCTCGGGGCTAGCAGGGGATGGGCACGGCGGTGCCGCCTACGGTTGCGGCCCGTCGGCCCGCTCGTCAGGGAGCCACGCGATGACCAGGATCTCGGTGCCGAAGGGGTCTCTTACCGGGCAGTAGCGTACCCGCTGGTACATGAGCTGGTCGCTGGGCGCGTCGCCGCGGCCGCCGGCCGCCACGAAGGCCGCCTGCAGACTTTCGGCCTCCTCAGGAGACCGCATGACGAACAGCAGCTCCACGTTGCGCGGAGCTCCTTCAGAACCTCGTAGAAGGGTCAGCCACGTCTCACCGACACGCCAACCGCGGGTGTCATCGCCTTCGAGGTAAGCGGGCGGGCCGAGGACCTGCTCGTAGTAGGCGATCGCCGCCGTGAAGTCGGCGAAGAAGAGGGTCAAGCCGTTCAGGCCCACGAAGTCGAAGCGCGACGACGGCTGGGGATCGGCGAAGAAACGCCTCTGGTACGTCTCGAGTTCCACGACGATGTCCTCCCTGCTGCCCACTCGGATTTAGGCGCCGTTTAAGCTTCGCTCCCCTAGATTGCCACATGCTCACTTACGTTCGCGCCCCTCGTGGTGTCGTCATCCTGACGATCGGTATGACCCTGCTCCTCGCGTTGACCGGGTGTGGGGGGACGCCGACGCCTACCGACCCCTCCGGTGTGGTCAAGGTGGCCGGCACGGTCGAGCTCCCCGCGGGGAGCGGCCTGACGCTGGCGAGCTTGAGCGTCAGCACCCCCATCGGTGTCTATCCCGTGTCGGCCGGCGGGGCGTTCGAGGCCGAGGTGTTCGCCGGCGCGAGCACCGAGGTGGGTGTCGAGGACGCAGGCGGGGGCCTGGTGCTGCTGGGCGTAACCGACGGCGCGAGCGTCGCGATCTCCAGTACCAGCACGGCCGAGGCCCTCCTCTACTACCTGATCGGCGCGATGTGGCTTCCGCCGGAACATCAGGACAAGGCGCGATCACTGCTTCGAGGCGTGCCGGAGGTGGCCGATATCGCCGCGGAGCTCGCGCGGCAGCTCGCGGCCGGCGGTAACGGGATGACGGACCCTGACGCCGGCCTGCTGGCAGCCTTGGAGACGGCTCACGCTTCGCTGCTAGGCGACGTCTCGTTGAGGCGCCTGGCGGAGGCTGCCGTGTCGGGCGCCTTGGCCGGTCGCGGGAGCGGGCCCACGCTCGTGCCCGCGGCGGTGGACGGTAGCAACATCGTCATCGAGCCGGGCTCCGCGACCCAGGCGGGTCTGCAGATCCTGCACAACCCCTCCGGAGCGGGTGTGGTGGCGCAGAACGAGTTCAGACGCCCGGTCGCCCTACTCGTCTACGAGACCGGTTGGGAGGACGCGGACGGGGCGCTGACCGAGAACGACCCGCCGATCCCTGTCGACACCATCGACGTGCCCGCCACCGGGCAACTGGAGTTCCTCAACGCCCTCATCGACGTCGTGACGGGCGCGTCGCCCTGGTCGCCGGTCCTCAGCCCGAACACCAACCTCCCCGGTCACGAAGGCGCCAGCCGCACCCACTATCGGCTCGTGCTCGTCGGAGCGAGCGGCACCGACACCACCTGGCCCATCATGGAGGACCCGCGCTTCGACATCTTCCACGGTCACTGGGAGGACGTTGAGCTCGAGAAGACCACTGAGCTGTTCCTCGACGAGCTGTTGCTGCCGTTGGTCGAGGTGTTCGGGCTCGGCAGCCTGGCGAAGTTCGACGCCGCCAAGCTCGCCAGCACACGCGCCCGCGTGAAGCTGATCCACGACCAGCACCTGGCCGGCCTCGGGGTAGTGCTTCGCAACCGCCAGACCGGCATGGTCAACGGCCTCAAGTACGCGATCCAGGAGCTACTCGATAACCGCAACCTCCGGCTCGACATGGTGAACCTGATCAGGGACGCTCTGACGGAGAGCGACAGGAACAAGGTGGCCATCGACGCCCTAGAGAAGCGGCTCAGCTCCCGCGCCAGCGCCAGCGCCATCGCCGCGGCGGTTCAGACTCTGCTGGTGAGCGGCGACGTGGCCAAGATCATGCACGACCTGGCAGGCTCGCCGGCCGTCGTGGATTGGACGGCCGTCTCGGCACCGTCGCTGTTCGCGTTGACGCCGGAACGCGTGGTGGTGACGCGCCACAACGCGTCCGCCCGGTTCACGGTCGTCCCGAAGGGCGCCACCACGGGCGACTTCCTCTACCGCTGGCGCACCAGCGGCGACTTCGGTGAACTCAGCGACCTCCTCCAAGACGGCCTCACCATCGACACCGACTCCAGCGAGATCTGGTACTTCCACGACACGCCTGAGAGCATCCAGGACACCGACGTCGACACGATCTCGGTCGAGGTCTACGAGGTCGAGCCGGGAGCCACGAGCATCCCGCCGGGCGCCAGCCCCGTCGCGCGCATGGCGGCCGAGGTGAAAGGTGACGACCGCGACATCGACTCGCGCATCGTGGTCAGCTTCGGAGCTACTCCTGCAGAGAGCAGCAACCCCAGAATGAGCCGCGGCTGCGCGGAGATGTACCTGCGCTTCGACCCGGTTCCGGGAGCGAAGTCGTACACGGTGCACGCTCGCGGCGTCGGTGGTCAGGGCGACCAGCGGAACCCCAACCAAGACTTCCGACTTAACGGTCCGAACCAGAGCGTGTTCATCGATCCCGCTGCCCAGTGGATCGGGAGCGTGGTCGAGACGGGTTACGCCGCCGACTGGAACGGCGTGTGCACCTGGAAGGTGAAGGGACAGTGGGCTGCCCAGCCCCATACGTTCTCCGCTTTCGTCGACCCTGACAGCGGGAAGTTCCTCGTGCATCTCTTCACGAACGTGGACTGGTCCGACATCGGGCTGCCGATAGACCTCGGCGAACGCGTCGAGCTCTGGTACCAGTGGGTCGAGGAGGCGAGCTTCGAGGTTGTCGTGCATCGTTGAGGTGGAGATGGCTTCATCGTCGGAGCTTAGCGCGAGCTTAGGCTCGTAATTATGTAGAACGACATCGGCCGTGGGGCTCGGCTTGCGCGTGAGCATCGCGGTTCCGCTCGGCACCTGATGCCATCGAAGCTGGCGACGACAGGAACGCTGGCACGGTGAGCTGGGCGCCACTGACCCTCAGAACCGCCGTGTACCCTTCATCTGAGACCCGGTGCTCGTGATCCGTGGCGTCGCCTCGATCGCTCGACCGGGGTCTTGGAGGAGGGAGACATGGGCGAGGCCCCAGGAAACGCTGAGGAGCGGGTGGGTCGGGACCAGGCCGAGACGCGAGGCCGCGCCTACCGTGCGCCCGGTATCACCGTCTACTTCGACGCCCGCAAGTGCATCCACTCCGGCGTGTGCGTGCGTGGCCTGCCGGAGGTGTTCGATGTGAAGCGGCGGCCGTGGGTGCGCGCCGACCTAGCGACTCCCGACACGGTGGCAGCCCGGATCGACATCTGTCCGTCGGGCGCTCTGAGCTACGACCTCCACGACGCCGAGGCGGCTGGGAACGAGACCGGGAACGATGCCGTGGACGCGGCCCACTGATGCCGGAGCTCGAGGTCGCCTACCAGCCCGAGTCGAAGCGTTACGTCGCCAAGGTCGAGGGTAGCGACGCCCAGGCGTACATCGATGTGATGCCGGGGGACACCGCCTGGATCTTCAGTCACGTCGAGGTGGCGCCGTCGCTGGAGGGCCAAGGGGTCGCCAGCGGGCTGGTGCGAGCCGCGTTGGCCGACATCCGCGCCCAGGGTCTTGCCATCATGCCGCTGTGCCCGTACGTCCTGGCCTACCTGCGGCGCCATCCCGAGGAGGCCGACGTGGTGCATCCGCGGTTCAGGGGGATGGTGGGGGGCTGAAGCGCAAGGGGGTTGGGCCGATCGCGCAAGAACGCGACCTCGATGTGCTCGCTCGAAACTGGCGGTGAGATAGCCTCATCGAGGCTTGACGGCGAATTGACAAGGCGTAGCCACCCCCATAGAGTGTTGTTCAAACCTTGTACACAAGGTTGGCCGAGAAGGAGCGATTCTCTATGGGTGCTATCAAGACGCTGTCTCTGGTGTTGGTGATCGTTGGGGCGCTGAACTGGTTGCTGGTCGGACTCTTCGGCTTCGATCTGGTCGCCGCCATCACGGGCAACAGCTTCGGCGGCAAGAACGCGCTGTCGAGCATCGTCTACGTGCTGGTGGGCCTGGCGGGTGTGATGTTGATTCCCTCCGTGTTCAACTCGAGCAAGGGCCCTTAGGCATCAAGTTGTCGCGTGACGAGGCCGATCGGGGAACCTGCTCAGCGCTTGGATGTTTCGTCAGCGACTTGCGACAACAGCGATTCGAGCGCCGAGATCAGGTTAGTGAGGTCGTTGCCGAGGAACACGCCGCCTAACTCCCCCGCCAAGTCAGGTTCTCTCTCGACGCCGCTCCCTCCCAAGACGAGGGCGGCGTCGAGCGACCTTAGGCGCATCCGCTCGGCTCGCAACCCCGCAGCGGCATCGCTCATCGTGACCGACAACAGCACGGCGTCGGCCCGCTCTCTTCTAACCATGTCAACCAGATCCACTATAGGGGTGTTGGCGCCGAGGTAGATCACGCGGAGGCCTGCCCGTTTCAGAATGACCGCCAGGATCAACGCACCGATCTCGTGCTGCTCTCCTGGTGCGCACGCGACCAGCACGTGATGACCCGCGCGCGGCGTCGCCATCAGCGCGAGAAGGGTGCGGAGTCGCCCCAGCACCAAGTTGCTCGCGAAGTGCTCGGTGGCCACGCTGATCGAGCCTGAGCGCCACTTCTCGCCGATGCGCGTCATCGCCGGCCCGATCACTTCGAGCAGCACGACATCCAACGGATGCAACGCTATGGCTTCGCTCAGCTTGCCCTCGGCGGCTTCGGGGTCGACCGAAGACAGCGCCTGCTCCAACTCGTGTGATAGCGCCTGCGGAGAGCGAGCACCCGACGGCGCCAGCGGACCATGTCTCAGGATGGTGGCGGCTCGCGACGGCGGCACACCGTCGGCGATCATCGCGCGCATCTTGCCGATCAGCTCAAGGTCATCGTCGCTGTAGTAACGGTAGCCGCTACCTGCGCGCTCGGGTCTGGGGAAGCCGTAGCGACGCTCCCACTGACGCAACGTGTTCGCGTTGACGCCTGAGCGCTCCACGGTCTCGGCAACCGTGTACTTCCCGATCATGACGACCCTTTCATGGCCCCAGAACGTACTCCCCCCCCAGGCGGTACAGGGTACAGCGCCGGGCCTGAGGCGGTCGGCACGTGAGGCTTCGGCTCCACTCACCGCATGGTGTACAATGTTTGTAGCAGGTTTCAAGTCTGGGTGCTAGTCAACAGCCCGTGACGGGAGAGAGAGATGGCGACGCGAATGGAGAGATGGTTGGTCGGGCAAGTTCTTACGAGACGCGTCTACTAGCCCAGATGCGTATCTGGAGCCTGCACCCACATCATCTCGACCGGCAGGGACTGCTCGCGACCTGGCGCGAAGCGCTGTTGGCGCAGGCGGTGCTGTCGGGGCGAACGCGAGGTTACCGTCATCATCCACAGCTGCTCAGGTTCGAGGCGTTGCACGATCCTGTCGCGGCCATGGGGTGCTACCTGCATCACCTCGCGACCGAAGCGGAGGTTCGGGGTTATCGCTTCGATCGGAGCCGTATCGCGAAGGTCGACCTCAGTGTGACCTTGAGCGTCAGCAGTGGACAGCTCGGGTTCGAATGGGGTCATCTGCTCGAGAAGCTGAGGCAGCGCGCGCCCGAGATGTGGCAACTGCAGCGAGATCTCGCGTACCGAGCCCACCCGATGTTCGAGCCGGTCGATGGTGACGTAGAGCCCTGGGAGCGTGCCGCAGCATGAGGGACAGCGGCACGTCGACCTCGGCCGCGCGAACGCTGAGGCCTAAGTGGCAGCGGGTCGCGGTGACGACGCTACTCATCTGCGTCTGGCTGGCTGTCGCAGCCGTAGGCGGTCCGTACTTCGGGCGCGTCGACGAGGTGTCCAGCAACGACCCGAGTGCCTACCTGCCCGACTCGGCGGAAGCCACCACGGTGCAGCGGCAGCTCGGTGCCTTCGTCGGCACCGGGGCGATTCCGGCGGTCGTCGTCTTCACGTCGGTCGCCCCGTTGACCGGCGACGATCTTAGCGTCATCGCCGAGCGTTTGGTGGAAGCCGCCGAGCTCGAAGGTGTCGTTGGCGGCGTTTCCCCGGCCATCCCGTCAACCGATGGCCTGGCCGCCCAAGCCTTCGTGCCGCTTGCCGCCGACGACGAGCTGGCGGACAGCTTGGAACGCCTCGGCACCGCGCTGCGGCGCGGCCTGCCCCCGGCCCTGAGCGTGCACGTGACTGGCCCGGCCGGCTTCAGCGGCGCCCTGATCGAAGCGTTCAGCGGGATAGACGGGCTCCTTCTGGCCGTGGCGCTGGTAGCCGTGGCCGTCATCCTAGTGATGGTGTACCGGTCGGCTCTGCTGCCGGTCGTGGTTCTGTCGACCAGCCTGTTCGCGTTGTGCGTGGCGCTGTTGGCCGTCTGGTGGTTGGCTCGAGCCGGTGTGCTGCTGCTCAGCGGGCAGACGCAGGGGATCTTGTTCATCCTGGTCATCGGCGCCGCCACGGACTACTCGCTGCTCCTGGTGGCGCGCTACCGCGAGGAGCTGCGGCAGGTGACCGACTCCTGGACCGCGGTCAAGCGGGCGGTGCGCGGCTCGATCGAGCCGATCCTGGCGTCAGGAGGCACTGTCATCGCTGGGCTGCTGTGCCTGCTGGTCAGCGACCTGCGCTCCAACTCGGCGCTGGGCCCGGTGGCCACCATCGGCATCCTGTTCGCCATGTTGGCGGCCCTGACCTTCCTGCCGGCGGTTCTCTACGCGTTGGGCCGGTCCGCTTTCTGGCCGCGCCCCGTGTTCCGGCCAGGGCCTGAAGGTGAGGGCGCACCCGACGGCTGGTGGGCGCGGCTGGCCGCCTCGATCGCCAGGCGTCCGAGGCGAGTGTGGTTGACCACCACGGTCGTGCTGCTGTTAGGAGCTCTCGCCTACGGGCAGTTCAGGGCCGTCGGGATACCTCAATCCGAGCTGATACTCGGCGGCTCAGAAGCGCTGACTGGACAGCGCCTGTTGTCGGAGCACTTCCCGGGTGGCTCCGGTAGCCCCGTCTACGTGCTGGCGGCGGCCGAGGACCTGCAAGCTGCGGCCGACGCGCTGTTGGCGCAGCCGGGTATCGCACGAGTGACGGTCACCGCCACGGGCTCGTTCACCGGAACCGTGGACGTGACGGAGGATGGAGTCGCCCCGGGCGGGCCGTTCGGGCTCGCGGCGGAACCGACTGTAGTGGAGGGCAGAGTACTCCTCCAGGCGACCCTGGTGGAGACGGCGGATTCGGCTCCGGCACAGGAGACTGTGCGAGAGTTGCGCCGCACCCTAGCCGCCGAGCTTCCTGACCGGGTTGCTGTCGGGGGCGCTACAGCCATCGCCATAGACACGGTGGCTGCATCGCTGCGCGACCGCACCCTCATCATCCCGATCGTGTTGGCGGTGATAACCCTGATACTCATGGCGCTGCTGCGTTCCGTGCTGGCGCCGGTACTGCTCATCCTCACCACGGTCCTGTCCTTCGCCGCAACCATCGGCGTCGCAGCCCTCGTCTTCAACCACCTGCTCGGCTTCCCCGGAGCTGATCCCGCGGTGCCGCTCTACGGCTTCGTGTTCCTGGTGGCGCTCGGCATCGACTACAACATCTTCCTGATGACGCGCGTGCGTGAGGAGGCGCTGGTGCACGGCACCAAGCTCGGCGTGTTGCGCGGGCTGACCCTGACCGGCGGCGTCATCACCTCTGCCGGCGTGGTCCTGGCTGCGACCTTCGCCGCGCTCGCGGTTCTACCGATCCTGTTCCTGGTACAGATCGCTTTCATCGTGTCCGTCGGTGTGCTGATCGACACCTTCGTCGTCCGCTCGCTGCTCGTGCCGGCCTTGGCGCTCGACATAGGTCCCAAGATCTGGTGGCCTTCGGTGCTTGCAAGAGGTGAGCGGAGCACGTAGCCTCGACCATCATCCCGCCATCAGCGCGGTCGCCCGAAGACCTGCGTCCAGTAGTAGCCGGCCTCACCGGCGCCGAACTCGGTGAAGTTCGGGTTCATGATGTTCTCGCAGTGCCCGGGGCTGCCCAACCAGCCGGCCATGACCGCCTCGACGCTGCGGTAGCCGGCAGCGATGTTCTCTCCCCACCAGCTCGCCCTGTACCCGGTGCGGGCGATGCGGTCGCCTGGGCCGCTGCCGTCCGAACCCGTGTGCGACATTTTCCGCATGGCAAGCATGTCGTCGCTGTGCGCCTGCGCCGCTCGCACCAGTAGCGTGTTGAGCGTGAGCGGGGTCGTCGGCGCGCGCCAGACGGCGCCGCACTGGGCGCCGGCGGCGCGGGCGGCGTTCACTGCGGCTAGCAAGAGAGATGCGGTGGTCGGTTCGGGAGGGTTGGGGTCCGGATCTGGGTCCGGGTTCGGATCGGGGTCTGGATCAGGATCTGGGTCAGGATCTGGGTCAGGAGTTGGATCGGGTTGTGGATCCGGGTCTGGCCCGGGGTCGGGCTCGGTCGGCTCTTCTGGCCCTGGCTCGGTTGGCTCGTCGGGGGTTTCGGGGGCGCCGGGGTCGCTCGGCTTGGTCGGGGCGCCGGGTTCCTCTGGCTCGTCTCCGCACCAAGCATCGGCGACCCTCTCGTCCTCGCAGGGGCTTTCGCCTTGTGGCTCGGTGCCGAACGAGCCGCAAGCCGCCAGGGCACCTATGAGCGTCAAAATGATCAGCACGATGGAGAGGCGACGCACGAGCGGATGGTAGACGGCGCGAAGATGTCCGACTATGTGATTCTCCCGAGGCGGGCCGCGGAGCTAGGTTCCTACCTCCCTATCGCCGGCCTGAGACAGAAGATCTGCCTGACCCCACGCGACTTGTGCGCTACTAGGATCACATGCGCAGCAACCGCGCATGTCTTAGGGTCGTGGATGATGGAGGCCCTTGAGACGCTGCTAGTAGACGCCGCGATCGCATCCGCCAACCCCGCCCTCGAGTCGTGGTACTCGCCAACGGAGCTCAGGCACAACTTCACAACGTTCCTGACCGCCGACATCAAACGCCTCGACGACCTGGAGCTGGCGGCGCGGTTCCAGCAGCACTGCCCCGTGCCAGGCGCCGCTCCTGCCGACTACCGGAACCGCCTCCTTGCCCTCGAAGGCTCCGGCTGGGCGCTCGTGGGCATCCGCTTCAGGGGTCTCGACATGGCGCGGCCGTTCGTCGATCTGAGGGCGACATCTAGGCCGCTGCGCTGGCCGGATGAGCTGAGCGCGGTGGTGGACCGAGCCGCCGAGGCGTACCGGCTGTTCGCGCCCAAGCACGTTCGGGCCTTCTCACCCTCGCATGAGGCGCTGGATCTCGGTGGGCTCGGCCGCGGTGCGTTCTGGGAGCGACGCCTGCTGGCCGCGCCGATAAGCGTCATGCGTGACCGGCCACTGCCGGAGAGCTACGACAGGGTCACGCTCGAGCGCGCCACGGACCTGAGCTTCTACGACCACTACGCTGCTGCCTACGACGAGCTTCATTCACGCTACCCGGAGCACCGCGACTACGCGACCGTCGAGAGCCTAGAGGACATGCGCTACTACCTAGACGTCGGCCAGGTCTACCAGGTCCACGTCGACGCGCGTTGGGCCGGCGTGGTGGGCTGCTACCCCTACCAGGAGCAGGGACTCGGCGGCGTCACCGTGGCCGAGATGTTCCTGGACTCCGAGCATCGCGGCAGGCGGCTCGGGGCGGCGGTGCAGCGGCGGTTCGCGGAAGCCGTGCAGGAGGAGCTAGCGCCGGAGCTGCGGCTGCTCTGGGGCTCGATCGACGTCCGGAACGTGGCCGCCATAAGGACGGCGCTGAGCTGCGGGCGGGTCGATATCGGCGGGTACTACTGGGTGCCTACGCCGGGTCTGGCAGCGGGCCGATGAAGCTGACCCCGTACTCTTGGCACGCGCGCTTGACCACGTCGCCGCCGACGGCCCCTTTCGTGGTTGGCACCGTGATCGCTCGGTAGAAGTCGACGTGATGCGGTGTCGTCAGGATCAGGTACCGCGCGGTGTCCGACAGGATCCGGAAGCCATGAACCGCACCGCCCGGGATGTGGACGAACGCGCCGGGTCCGGCTACGGCAGCCGGTTGACCGCCGAGATAGAACGCTATCGATCCGTCCAGCACGTAGAACGACTCGGCATCGTCGTCGTGCCGGTGAAGGGGTGCTCCGACGCCGCGCTCGGCCGTCTCCTCGACCAGGCCAAACCCGCCGCCAGTGAGAGCGCCGGTCGCCAGGAAATGCGTCGATGTCGCTCCCATCCAGCGCACCTCGCTGCTCCCCGGCTCGAAGAGGTAGGGTTCAACTCTGTCTGCCACGCGTGACCTCCGCCCTTGTTCGTCGGCCAACGTACGTTCAGATCGCGGTTCGTCTGAGTCGGCCTAACGACCTAAACTCGTCTCCGCCCGCCGTTCAACTGCGCTGTGGTGACGCCAAGTCTACACGACCGCGAAGCGGCCCAACGCCGATCAGGGCGCCCCGATGCCTCTGGACACCCGATCACTGCGCGGCCACTCTCCACAACACACGCGACCCAGCCAGCACCCCAGCGACGGCCCCGTCGGCGCCCCGATACGCCGTCACGGCGGTGCTGGACATCGGGAAGCGCACGGACAGCTCGCCGCGGCGTATCAAGACCGCTGGGGCCTCGACGACCGTGGGCGCGCCGCTCCTCACCCGCGCAGTGGCGCCGTCCGCCTCGATGATGAGCCGTCCGTAAGGCTCGCCGCTGCGGTACTCGCCGGCCAGTTCGGCCAGCAGCTCGCGCGCCTCGAGTTCCGAGCCCTGGAACGCAGGCGGTTCGTACGGCCGCGTTGCCAGCGGCGCACCCATGACGGCGTTCAGGGCGGGGTAGATGATCTGCGTGACCGGCACACCGTCGAGGTTGCACAGCGCCACGACGCCGACGCCCAACTCCGGCGAGAAGCCGATGACGCTCGACACGCCCTTGAGGCTACCGGAGTGAGACACGACGGTGATGTCCCCTAGAGCGTTCTCAGCGAGCCCGAGCCCGTAGCGCTCGTCCGGTCCGCTCTTGATCGCGCCTGCTCGCATCCCGATGACGCGCTCACCCGGCACCGGTGCTGAGCGACCATCCGGCGCCATCAGGTACCGCACGTAAGCCTTCAGGTCGTTGAGCGTCGACTTGAGCATCCCGCCGCCGAGCATGCGACCGGTCGTCTGCCACTGCGGCGAGCGGCGTACCTCGCCGCCGGCGTCCCGCGTGTACAGCGTCGTGTGGTCGTCGTCTTGCAGCACCGCGCCCGCGTCGAAGGTCGTGCGCCGCATCCCCAGCGGCGCGAGCACGGCGCGGCTCACCTCCTCCTCGAAGGGACGGCCGGAGACGCGCTCGACGATGTGGCCAGAGAGCGCGAACGAGTCGTTGCTGTACGAGTACACCTCGCCCGGCGAGCCGAACAGCGGCGCGGCGTGCGCCTGCAGCCAGCCGCACAGGCCCTCTGCTGAGCCGATCTGCGCGGCGAGGTCGCTTAAGCGGCGCCACGCCTCTTCGTCCGAGAGCCGACCGGCGTAGGCGTCTAAGTCCTGGCACGAGACGCTCCGCCAATCCTCGCCGGGCGTGGCGCCCATGGCGCCGTCGACGAGGGTCAGCTTCGCCTCGCTGAGGTTAGAGGCTTCGGCCGCCGGATCTCCGCGTTGGGAAGCCACGCGCAGCCACGTCATCGTCGGCGCCGGCGGCAGCCCCGTCGAATGAGTCAGCAGGTGGTGAAGGCGCGGTTCGCCGGGAAGCGTCAGCGGCAGGTGAGCGCTGACGCGGTCGCTGAGCCTGAGCCGACCGGCAGCTTCTTGCGCGAGCACGGTGAGAGCCGTGAACGACTTCGTGACGGAGGCGATCCCGAAGATCGTGTCGGGTGTGACCGGGAGTCCCGCCTCGCGGTTGCGGAATCCGTAGTGGCGCTCGAACAGGGTGTCGTGGCTGTCGAAGACGGTGAAGGCGAGGCCCGGGGTGGCGGTCCTCGCGATCAGCTCTTGGAGATGCTCGTCGAGTTGGGCGAAGTGCTCGTCGGGACCTGTAGCCATGAGCGCGATGGTACGCCCTGCGTTGTGCTGTGTTGTCGGCGCGACCATCGGCCGAGTAGCTTGTGCCATGACAGAACCGGGCTCTGGCGAGGGTCGTCCGTCGCTCAGCCTACTTCGTGCCGGCGAGGGTCTCGCGGCCGCCGCCTTCGGCAACCGCATCGTCTTCCACATCGACGGCAAACGCTCCGGCGGTGCGATGACCCAATGGATCTCGCAGCTACCGCCTGGCGGCGGCGTGCCCCCGCACATGCATGCCAACGAGGACGAGGCGTTCTACCTGCTCTCCGGCACGGTCTCCCTCCTCGATGTCGCGACCGGTGAGTCGACCGAGTTGACCCCTGGCGCGTCGGCGTTCATGCCGCGCGGGACGTTTCACTCGTTCAGGAACACCGGCCCGGAAAGCGCGACGATGCTGGTGACCACCACGCCCGCCGGGTTCGAGATCTACTACTCCCGCTGTGCCGAGGTGTTCGCTCGGCCTGGGCCACCTGACATGGCGCTGATCTCGGAGATCAATCGCGAGTTCGGGATCGTGTTCGCGCCAACGCCTGACGCCCCGAGCCCCACTACTGCCGAGTAGCCGCAAGGAAGCTGACCCAGGCTCCGTCCCGCGCTTGGACGAGCTTGGGCAGGTCCCTCGGATCGACGAGCGCCGGCTTGGTGTAGCCGCCCATGGTGCCGCGGTCGTTGAGTAGGACGAGAGGATGGCCGTCGCTGGTGAGCTGCACCGCGCCGAGCGGGTTGCCCTCCGACCTGATGCCGGTTCCCAGTGCCGAGGTGGGCGAGAGGCGGATGCCCATCCTGTCGGCGCTTTCGATGCGCAGCGGCCGTTCGGTCAGCGCCTGCATGCTGTCGGGGTCGAACTGCGGTCCCGGCAGGAGCCGTACTCGTAGCGTCTGTTCGGCGCGCCGATAGGGAGAGAACGCGAAAGGGCGGCGCGGCCTGACGTCTCGCGCGGTTCCGATCACGTCGCCTTCCCGCAGCGGCCGCCCGATCATCCCGCGCATGTCGACACAGGCCGATCCCATGAACGACGCGGCCTCGATCCCACCTGCCAGCGCCAGGTAGCCGCTTCTCCCGCTGCCGCCGGGAAGGAACTGGAGCCGCGCCCCCTTCCTCACGAGCGCACTGAGGTACGGCGGTAGCGGCGCGCCGTCCAGCCGCGGCGCCACTCCGCCCCCTGTGAACGCGATGACGACGTCCCTAAGCGCCTCGAGCGTCGGCCCTAGCACGCTCATCTCCAGCAGGGGCGCGTCAGCGGGGTTGCCGACGAGCGCGTTGGCGATCCGCGCCGAGACCTTGTCGAGCGGCCCGCCCCGGGCCAGACCGTAGCGACCGACCAGCGGCCTGCCGGCGTCGAGGACCAGGTCGAGCAGACCACCAGCACGCACGAGGAACGTCGGCGCGCGCGGCTCCTCGGGTAGCAGCTCGATCGGTGACGGCTCGCCAACCGGGGCTGCGGTCTCGACCGACTTGAACCTGACGGTGTCGCCGGGCTCCAGTAAGAACGGCGCGTCTCTGCGAGGGTCGTACATGAGGCTCGCCGTGCGCCCCAGCAGCCGCCAACCGCCAGGCGAGGCGCTGGGGTACACGCCGGTCTGAGCGTCAGCGATCCCCACCGACCCGGCCGGCACATGCTTGCGCGGCTCGTCGCGGCGCGGGGTTCGGATGGCTGGATCGACGTCGCCCATGAACGGGAAGCCGGGCGTGAAGCCGAGCGCGTAGACGAAGTAGTCGATGTCAGCGTGTCGGCGGATCACTTCTGCCACGCTCAAGCCGGCCCGCTGAGCGACCTCTTCCAAGTCGGGACCGTCGTAGACGGTGTCGAGCGTGACCGCGCGAGCGCCGCTCAAAGGGCCGCCGTCGTCGCGGGACGCGTCAACCAGGCCGCGGAGCGTGTCGGCGTCGATCAGGCCAGGGTCGAACTCGACCAGCAGCGTGTCGTAACCGGGAACCACGTCGAGCAGACCGGGGAGCTCGGACGCGACAAGCGCTCGTGTGACCGCATGGATCTGCGCGCTCAGCGATCTGCCCATCTCGCCAGAGGTGCCCTCGCCGGGGAAGCGCAGGTACAGGTAGTTGGCGCCTAGCAGCACGGCGTCAGAACGCGGCCACTTTCACCCCGGAGGCGAGGAGCGCCGCCCGCACCGCCGCCGCGATCTGTACGGACTCGGCGTTGTCGCCATGTATGCACAGGGTGTCGGCGTTGATCTCCGCCCAGCTCCCATCGACGGCCCTGACGCGACCCTCGGTCGCCATGCTGACGGCCCGCTCGGCCGCCAGCGCCGGCTCGAGCACCAACGCCTGCTCATGCGCGCGTGCCACCAGATGGCCGGAGGGTTCGTAACCGCGGTCGGGGAACGCTTCGTCGACGTGCCTCAAGCCGAACTCGCGCGCCGCCGAGCGCATCTTGTCGCCCCCCGGACCGCCGAGTACCACCAGCGGAGCGTCGGGAGCGACGTCCCTGACGGCCCGCGCCACGGTCAACGCCGTCAGCTCGTCCCGCGTCATCTGCAGGTAGAGGGCTCCGTGGGCCTTGACGTGGTGTAGCGCCTGTCCCCGCGCCCTGAGCATCGATTCGAGGGCCCCCACCTGGTAGACGACCGCCGCGTAGAGCTCGCTTCCGGACATGGCGAGGGCGCGGCGCCCGAACCCGACCAGGTCGGGGTAGCCGGGGTGCGCGCCTATCGCCACGCCCAGGCGCGTCGCCTGGTCGATGGCCTTCAGCATCGTCACGGGGTCACCGGCGTGGAAACCGCAGGCGAGGTTGACGCTGGTCAGGTGCGCGAAGAGCGCTTCGTCCTGGCCCATCCGCCACGCGCCGAACGACTCGCCTGCGTCGGCGTTGATGTCGATGCTCAGGGTGGGCGCCTTTTGCACATGTCGATGGTAGCAAGCGCGTGGGGTGGCCGGACGACCCGGTAAGCTCGCCGCCATGAGACGCATCAAGGTCCCGGCCGGTGACGCGCCAGGCGGTCAACTCGGATTCGTGCTCTACCTCCCCGCGGTCGCGCCGCGGGCGTTGGTCCTGTGCCTGCACGGCTCGGGCGAGCGAGGTACCGATCTCGAGCTGGTCGAGGTGCACGGCCTGCCGCGGCGCATCGCCGACGGCCTCGAGTACCCGGCGCTGGTCCTCGCCCCGCAGTGTCCGGCAGAGGATAGGTGGACGGATCATCTTCCCGCGCTCCACACGCTGACCCTCGCTGTCGCGAGCGAGTACGGCGTCGACTCACGCCAGCTGGCCGTGACCGGGCTCAGTCTCGGCGGCGAGGGCGCGTACCAGCTCGTCATCGCGTACCCGGAGACCTTCGCTCGCGCCGCTCCGATCTGCGGTCCCGGTCCGTGGCATGGCGTGACTGCCGCCTCGGCCGCGGTGCCGACCTGGGTCTTCCACGGCGACGCAGACGAGGTCGTGCCCCTGAGCCACTCGCTCGACCTGGTCGACGAGATCAGACGCCATGGCGGCGAGCCGCGCCTGACCGTATACCCCGGCGTCGGCCACGGCTCCTGGCGCCCGGCCTACGGCGACGGCGAGTTGTTGGATTGGCTGTCCGGACCCGGCTGAACGGCCGAGCGCCAGTGATACGTTCTAGCGTTATGGATGAAGGCCCAACTAAGCAAGCGACGCTCTCCGTCTGGGGCGGTGAGGGCGGCGAGCTGATCGCCGGCGCCACCCAAGTGCCGGTGGTTCACAGCGTCGCGTTCGGCTACGACGACCTCGACCTGTGGCGCGACGTCGCGCTCGGACATGCGCAGGGCCACATATACGGCCGCAACACCAACCCGACGACGGCGGTGTTCGAGGAGAAGCTGCGCCTGCTCGAAGGCGCCGAGGCGTGCACGAGCTTCGCCACCGGCATGGCCGGCATCAGCGCCACGTTGTTCGCGCTGCTCTCGCCCGGTCAGCGCGTCGTCTCCGTCAAGGACACCTACGGCGGGACCAACCGGATCTTCCTGGACTACCTGCCGCGCTTCGGCATCGAAGTCGCTCTGTGCGACACCAGCGACGAGGCCCAGATCCTCGCGCAGGTTGACGCCGGCTGCGACCTGGTCTACCTCGAGACGCCGACCAACCCGACGTGCAAGGTGCTCGACATCGAGCTCCTGGCGCGCCGCGCCAAGGCGCAGGGCGCCATCGTCGTCGTGGACAACACCTTCGCCACGCCGATCAACCAGAGCCCGCTCGAGCTGGGCGCCGACCTGGTGATCCACAGCGCCACCAAGTACTTGGGCGGCCACGCCGACGCGCTCGGCGGCGCCCTGTGCGGCGACGGCGCTCTGGTCGAGAAGGTCTTCCGGTTCCGCGAGATCACCGGCGCGACGATCGCCCCCGACAGCGCTTACATGCTGCTGCGCGGCATGAAGACCCTGCACCTTCGGGTGGCGCGGCAGAACGAGAACGCCATGCGCATCGCGCGCTACCTAGACGCTCACGACTTCGTCGAGCGCGTCTTCTTCCCAGGCCTGGAGAGCCATCCGAACCATGACGTCGCCAAGCGCCAGATGCGCGGTTTCGGCGGCATGCTGTCGTTCCAGCTCAAGGGCGACTTCGAGGCGGTCAAGGACCTGCTGCCGCGGCTGAGGTTCGCGCACCGCGCTGCCAACCTCGGCGCCGTCGAGACGACGGTAGCGCCACCGCGCACCGGCAGCCACGTCGAGCTGACGACCGAAGAGCGAGCGGCGATGGGCATCCCCGAGACGCTGATCCGCTACTCGGCCGGGATCGAAGACGCAGAAGACCTCATCGCGGACCTCGAGCAGGCCCTAGCCGCAACCGCCGCGAGCCGTTAGCGCCCGCAGAACTCCACGGCGACTCGCTCCAGCACGCGC
>CAYMRL010000013.1:0-38235 GCA_964392895.1 uncultured bacterium | reverse complement strand
CACCCAACCGCATAACAGCACCACGACCAAACTGACGCTCAATCTGAGAGATGGCCGAGTCGATGGCTTGTCTACGTCCCTGATCCATACGCGTTCCCCGAGTTCCGGCGTCGCGAACGATGCCTCAATAGATACCTTAAATACTAAGGCAAGAAGGGTGGCGGCGCAAGGGATGACGAACTAGAACCCCTCGGCAGAAGCCGAGGGGCGCGGACACGGGGATCGGAGCGGTGAGGGCTTCAGCTGAGCGGGTAACCGTCTGCCTGGTAGACCTGCTCGGCGACCTGGCGCCGCAGCGCGATCAGGTCGACGCCGTGGTCCGCCAGGTAGGCGTCGGTGAGCGGCTTGCCCGCGCGCCCGTTGGGGATGCGCCGCAGAGCCTCCGCCGCCAGCTCGCGAGCCTTGTCGACGGCCGCGAACGCGTAGAGCCTGGCCATGGACGCCGTCGGCTCGGCATGCTGAGTGCCGGCAGCGCGTTCGGCGCGCAGCAGTCCAGACTCGGCGAGGTAGACGAGTCCGATCATGTCGGCGACGCGCGCCACCAGCTCCTGCTCGCGTGCGAGGCTCTGCATGTACGCCATCGCCCCGAACCCGGCGACCTGCAGCGTGGCCAGCTTGAGGTTGGCGAGAGCCACCTCGGCGTCCTCGAGGCCGGCAGCGCCGCCGGCCGCCGTGACGGGCCGGCCCTGCATCGCGGCCTGCGCCGGACCCAGCAGGTCGACTTGAGCGCGCATGGCGCGCTTCATGAGCTGGTCGACGGTCAGGGCCCTGTTGATCTCGTTGGTGCCCTCGAAGATCCTGTTGATGCGGCTGTTGCGGTAGTGAAGCTCGATCGGGTAGTCGGCCGAGAAGCCGTAGCCGCCGTAGATCTGCAGGGCCTCGTCGACGACCCGGTCGAGCACCTCGGAGCCGAACACCTTGATGAAGGAGTACTCGACCGAGTACTCGTTGATAGCCTGCATGCGCTCAGCCTGCGTGACGCGGCCCGCACTGACGGCGTCCATGGCGCCCGCCAAGCGGTAGATGGCGCTCTCGAGCGCGTACGTCTCGGCGGCCATCCAGCCGACCTTCTCCTTGATCAGCCCGAACTCGGCGATGGGCGAGCCGAACTGCCGACGCTCCTTGGCGTAGCCCTGAGCGAGCCCGATCAGGTCCTTGCAGCCGCCGACGGCCCCGGCAGCCAGCTTGAAGCGGCCGATGTTGAGGATGCCGAAGGCGATGTGGTGGCCCTTGCCGACCTCGCCGAGCAGGTTGCCGACCGGCACGCGCACGTCCTCGAGGATGACCATGCGGGTCGAGGAGCCCTTGATGCCCATCTTCTTCTCCTCGGCGCCGAGGCTGAGACCCGCTGTGCCCGCCTCGACGAGGAAGGCCGAGAACTTGTCGCCGTCGACCTGGGCGAACACAGTGAACAGATCGGCGAACCCGGCGTTGGAGATCCACATCTTGGTGCCGTTCAGCACCCAGTCGTCGCCGTCGCGCACCGCCTTCGACTTCGCCGCCAGCGAGTCGGAGCCGGATCCTGGCTCGGTCAGGCAGTAGGCGGCGACCCACTCGCCGGTGACCAGCTTCGGCAGGTAGCGCTCTCTCTGCTCCGGCGTGCCGAAGTAGACGAGCGGCAGCGTGCCGATGCCTGAGTGAGCGTTGAAGGTGACGTTGAACGAGCCGGAAGCGGCGATCTTCTCGGTGACCACCGCAGCCGCCGCCTTGCCGAGTCCGAGCCCACCGTACTCCTCATCGACCTCGACGCCGAGCAGGCCGAACTCGCCGGCCTTGGCCATCAGCTCGCGTGATAGCCGGTAGTCGAGGCCCTCCAGCTGCTCGAACACCGGCCCGACCTCGCGCTCGACGAACTGCGAGGCAGTGGTACCGAACAGCCTGAGCTCGCTGTCGAAACCCTCGGGGGTGAGAACCTCGGCCGCGGCCTGACGCTTGGTGAGGAACGCTCCGCCGACTGGTGCGCTGATAGAGGAGGCGCTGGTCGCAGCGCCCGTTGCTGAGTCAGTCATCAGATTCTCCCGTCGCACGATGATAGCGCGCTCGCGCGGCTACTCAGCCGGCGCCGGAGGCTTACGAGCGATGACCCGCAAGCGCACGTAGTCGGCCGTCCATGCGCCCGACCGCAGCAGCGTCGGCGCCGCCAACCGCTCGACCTCGGCGACGATCTCCGCGCGCTCCTCGGCACCGAACCGCGCGAGGAACGAGCCTGCGAACGCGATCAGCCAACCGGCGATGCCGGTCGGCAACGGCGTGGGCCTCGCGAACGACTCGGCCGCCACCACCTCGAAGCCCGCAGAGCTGAGCACCGAGGCGTACTCGCTGGGCGAGGGGAAGTACCACGGGTCGAGCGGCGCGGGATCGACGCCGCGACCGGCCAGGGCGCCGTGCAGCGCCGACCGCACCGCCTGCACGTTCCCCTCGGCTCCGAACTCCGCCACCAACCGACCGCCCGGCACCAGCGCGCGGTGCATCGAGCGAGCCGCCCCAGCAGCGTCCTTGACCCAGTGCAGCACGGCGTTGCTGAACACGGCGTCGAACTCGGACTCGAACGGGAGCCGCTCGGCGCGCGCCTCCCGCGCGTCGACGCCGCGCTCCCGCGCGGCTTCGACCTGCTCAGGGCTGCCGTCGACGCCTACCACGCTCGCTCCTCTGGCCATCAACTCGAGGCTCAACACGCCGTCGCCGCAGCCGAGGTCGAGGATCCTCTCGCCCGCCTTCGGCTCGAGGAGGTCGACGAGGGGTGCGCCGAGCTCGGCGACGAAGCGTGCGTTGCGTGCGTACTCGAGTGGATCCCAGCGCTGCGAGAGGCCCATTCGGCAATGGTAACCGGGCGCGACTCGGCAACGCGCACCGCGCACCGGACCGGCTTAGGTTAGAGTTCCATGAGTGAACTTTGCCCCTCGCCACAGCGCCCGTCGAGCGCGCCGAACCCGCGCGAGCAAGTCGCAGGCGGGCGCCGGGCGCAGGGCCTTCCGCAACACGACGACGGCGCTGCTGGCTCTGGCGGCCGCGCTGCTGCTGGGCGCCTGCCAACGCGTCGCGGAGACGCCGCGCGAAGCCTGGCAGCACGCGAGCATGCAGTGCACGGCCCTCACCTCAGCCGCTGCCGCGCGCTCCGGTTCGGACTTCACCGCGCGTATCGCAGCTCCGCACCCGACAGCGGTCCCGGTGCCCGGCGAGCTGCTCGTCGCCTACCGTGGTCCCTTCGCTCAGTCGCCAGGCGCGCTCCGCGGCGGCGGCGGCGATGCGGTCGGCCTAGAGCCTTCAGCGACTACCCTAAGCGACCAGGCGCTGACTGCCACCGCCGCAGCGGTGCACGCCGCGCACGGTCTGGCGTCGCTCGAGTCAGACAGCGCCGGCCTCGCGTTCGGCCTACCCGAGCGCGTGAGGGCCGCCGACACCGAAAGCGCGCTGGCCGGCCTGCGTTCCGATCCGCGCGTGCTCTACGCCCACCCCAACTACTACCTCGAGACGCTGCACGTGCCGAGCGACGCGCTCTACCCGCAGCAGTGGCACCTCAACGACTTCGGCATGCGCGAGGCCTGGGACGCGTTCCTCGGTGCGGCGTCGAAGCGCGACGTGGTGGTCGCGATCATCGACACTGGTGTCGACTCGACTCACCCCGACCTCGCGGCCAAGCTGCTGCCCGGTTGGGACTTCGAAGGCCGCGACCCCGACACCTCGCCCGGCACCAGCGGCGCGGCCGCTCACGGCACGCATGTGGCTGGCATCGCTGCCGCCATCGGTGACGACACCGGCGTGACAGGCGTCGGCTTCGCGCCGGAGATCGGGATCCTGCCGGTGAAGGTGTTCGACGAGGCAGGCGCGGGCGGCACCATGGCCGACCTGATCTTGGCGATCAGGTGGGCGGCCGGCCTACATGTCGGAGGCGCGCCGCGCAACGCCAACCCGGCGCAGGTGATCAACCTGAGCATCGGCGTGGCCGGCACGTTCCCGGCTCTCGACGCCGCCGTTCAGGCCGCTTGGCAGGCCGGGGCCGTGGTCGTGGCCGCCGCCGGCAACCGCGTGACAGGCACGGCGGACCGCGGCGTGCTCAGTCCCGCCAACGCGCCTTGCGCCATCGCCGTCGGCTCGGTCGACGGCAACGGTCAGCTCTCATCGTTCAGCATCACCGGCCCCGAGGTCGAGATCGTCGCGCCCGGCGGCTACGGCTTCGGCGGTTGCGGCGGCATCCTCAGCACCCTCCCCAGCGGCAGGTACGGCTGCATGAGCGGAACCTCGATGGCGACGCCATTCGTGGCGGGAGTCGCGGCGCTGATGCTCTCGCAGGGCGCGGCTTCAACGCCCGACGGGGTCAGGCAGCTACTCGGGACCGGCGCCAGCACCGCACGGAGCTACCCTCCGGAGACGGCAGGGCACGGCCTGCTCTGCGCCGACGCCGTGCTGGGCGCAAGCACTAGCTGCGGCGAGACGAGAGCTGAGGCTCAGTCCCTCACAGCAGCGGCAAGACGGTGACCAGCCCGGTGGCAACCGCGGCGGCGAGCACCGCCGCAGCAGCCACTCCGAGGAAGATGCTGAGCGGACGCGAGGCGGGCAGCGCGGCGCGCAGGTAGGCGTAGGCGAAGCCGCCGATCACCCCTCCTACGTGGCCCCACAGCGACACCCCCGGTACCGCCAGCGAGAACAGCACCATGAACGCCATCCACTGAGTCAGGCTGCGCAGCAGCGACCTGTCGGCGGCGTCGCGCCGCGCCAGCGCGTCGGCGAGCAGCGCCCCTGCAACGCCCAGCACCCCGCCGGACGCTCCGACGAGGGCGAGAGGCTGGCCGGCCTGGACGACCCCCGTCAGCAGCGCTCCGGCAGCGGTTCCCACCGTGAAGGCGGCCAGCAGCTCGCCCCAGCCACGCCGCCGCTCGTACAGCCTGCCGATGTCGTAGAGCACCCACAGGTTGAAGCCGATGTGCACGAGGTTGCCGTGCACGAAGGCGTAGCTGAGCGTTCGCCACCAGGCGCCGAGGCCGGGCACACCCGGCAGCCCCTGTAAGTACGCTGCCAGCAACGTGCTCGCCTCGTACACCTGACCGAGCACGCGCACCAGGCCTAGCGCCCTGTCGGCGACGACCTGCGCCAGGTAGCTCAGGGCGAGCACTCCTGCCAGTGTCAGCGTGCCCGTCGGAACGAAGCGCGAAGCGCTACCTGGCTCGGCGGCCGTCGGCGGCTCGGCGTCGAGACGAGCCAAGTCGGCAGCCAGCCTCTCGCGGATCGACCCCTTGGCTGCCTGGTACGCCTCCTGGTAGGCGCGGACCGCCAGGTTCGCCTGCCCACGCCGCTCGGCCGCGCGGCCCATGACCTGGAACAGCACCCACGGCCTGGCGCCGGCCAAGGGCTGCGACAGCAGCTCCTGCACCTTCTCGACCTCGCCCTGGTCGGCAGCTAGGCGCGCCTCGCCGACCACTAGCAGCCGGTAGGCGACAGGGTTGGCCTGACTGGCGTCGAACAGCTCTCGCAGCCGGCGAACCTCGGCCTCGGCCTCCGGCCGGCGTCCCAGCTCGAGCAGGGCCTCGACCTTGGCCGCGGCAGGCAGCGCCAGCGATGCAGGCGCTGCGCGGCGCTCGTCGAGGCTGTTGGCGGCCACGACGGCCTCACGCACAGCGTCTTGCCACTCGCCCCTCAGCAGATGTGCGTGGCTCGCCAACAGCGGGTCTCGCGTCGGCGCCAGCGCGAGCGCGGCCTCGGCGTCACCTTCGTTGAGTGCGGCTTGCGAAAGCCAGCGCCCCAGCACGGAACGCCCCGCAGGCGTGTGGGCTAGTACCCGCTCGGCGATGAGCTTGCTCGCGCGCCAGCGACCCGAGCGCACCAGCGCCAACGCGACCAACGGCCCGAGTATGACGATGCTGGCGAGCAGCACCGCCGCCGTCTGCAGCCAAGCCGGCCCAGAGGCGTAACCGAGGCCGATGGCGGCGGCGTAGGCGCTGAACGCCGAGGCCACAAGCGTCGTCAGAGGGATCTCGCTGAGAGGAGGCGCCAGCCGCAGAGCCAGCCGCGTGCCCGCCAGCCCCGTGACGGTCAACACGACAAGGTAGAGCGTCAGGCCCGACATCGCCAGATGCTAACTCTTGTCGGTACAATCGGGGACGGCCGCGACCGACGGACCGGCCTGGAGGCTGCTGTGCTCGACGTCGCCATCGCTGCCGCGTCAATCATCATCGGGTACCTGCTAGGCACCATCCCCACGGGTTACCTCGTGGCCAAGGCGCGCGGCGTCAACATCCAGCAGGCGGGTTCGGGCAACATCGGAGCCACCAACGTTCAGCGCACCCTCGGCTGGGGTCCGGCGATCATCGTCGCCCTGATGGACCCGCTCAAGGGCGCTCTGGCGACGTTCATCCCCGTCTTCCTCGGTCTGGGAGCCTGGGTCGTCGCGGCGACAGGGCTGGCGGCGGTGCTGGGGAACAACTTCAACGTGCTGCTGCGCCTGCGCGGCGGCAAGGGCATCGCCACCAGCATCGGGGTCTACCTCGTCGTCGATCCGCTCTCCAGCCTGCTGGCGATAGTCACTGGTCTCTTCACGATCGGGGTGAGCCGCTACGTCTCGCTCGGGTCGCTTGTCGGCCTCTTCACGCTGCCCCTGTTCGTGGTGGCCGGCGGGACCTTCCTGGTTCCCAACCTGGTCTTGGCCATCGCGCTCGCCGCCTTGGCGATAATCAGACATCAGGACAACATCAGGCGGCTGCTGAAAGGCAGCGAGCGCAGGCTGGGCGAGAAACCTCAGGTCAAGACGCGGTGACGCAGCAGTAACGCAGCACTAACGCAGACGCTGGCGGCGCTTCAGGCGCTCACGGCCCTGCGCTGCTTGGCGAAGTTGACCAGCACGATGCCGGCTATCGCGACGAGCCCGCCGCCGAGCATCAGCAGCGAAGGCACCTCGCCGATGAGCAGCCACGACGCGCCGAGCGCGAACACCGGCACCATGTACAAGAACGCGGTGACCAGCGTGACAGGCGACTTCGTCATGGCCATCGCGAAGAGCGTGTAAGCGACAGCCGACGGGAAGATGCCGTTGTAGACGGTCGCGAGCAGCGAGCTCAGTGGGGCGTTGGCGACGGCTTGGCCGAGCCCGGGCGCGAAGGCGAGCATCGGCAGCGTGCCGGCCCAAGTAGCGAACGCTGCGACCTCGACCGCGGGGTAGCGCACCAGCATGCGCTTCTGCAGCACCGCGAAGAACGCCGTGGCGACGGCGGCGCCCAAGATGAGCAGAGCGTAGACGTTGAAGCCGAGCTCGCCGTCACCGAGCACGATGAGGCAGACGCCAGAGAACGACAGGAGCGAGCCGAGCCAACCTAGCGGAGGCAGCCGGTCGGAGAGCATGAACGATGCGACGATGGCGGTGAGCACGGGCGCCGTCGCGATTATGAGGCTGGCGGCCCCGGCGCTTACGTGCATCTCGCCGAAGTTCAGCGCCAGGTGGTAGATGAAGAGACCGAGCGCGCCGAGGAGGAGGTAGTGGCCTACGTCCTGCCTGCGCGGCAGCTTCCTGCCGGGTCGTATCAGGATGAACACGACGAACGCTGCCGATGAGACGAGGTGCCTGAGCAGCGTCAGGTGAGGAGCGGAGAAGCCTTCGAGGCCGAGCTTGATCATCGGGAAGGCTGAGCCCCAGATCGCTGCCAGCACCAGCAGCATCAGCAACACCGACGCCGGCATGCTCAGGCGACCGTCACGGGGCGACCACAGGAGCAGATCTCGCCCTCGCGCATCACGGCCGGCTGGCCCTCCCGATGCCACAGCGTGCCGCAGTCCGGGCACCTGATCTCGGCGCCGCTGAGCGTCGCCATCAGCTCGCCGTCGATCCAGCGCCGCTCGCCGCACCAGTGGCACACGACCTCGGCGCCGCCCTCTTCAGCCACCATGCTCTCGCGCTCTGCGTGCGTGAAGTAGGCGAGCGCCTCGAGCGCGCTGGCGTCAGAGCAGCGGCACTCGAAGCGAACAGCCAGCGGCTCTTCCGTCATCGACTCGAAGCCGAGGCCCCAGCACAGCTCCTCGGCGACGAGCTGCTGGAACGGCGCTTTGAGCATCTGGTCCGTCAGGCCCCCGAAGGCGCGCACGTTGGCTTCGAGAAGCTGCAGCGCCGCGTCGTCGGCTCCCGGCAATGCCTGAAGTATCACGCCGCCTGCTGCTGCCACCCGGCGCCGGGTGTCGTACTGCACGCCTAACAGCACGGCGGAGGGGATCTGCTCGGATACGGCGAGGTAGCTGGCGACGTCCTCGGCCACCTCGCCCGTGCTCAACGGGATGCTGCTCGCGTACGGCTCTCCGTAGGGGGCGTGCGAGCGGATCACCTGGATCTCACCGCCCCTGCCGACGAGGCCGCCGACGTCGAGCTTGCCGTCGGCGCGCGGCGGCAGCTCGGCCGTCGGGTTGACGGCGTAGCCTCTGACGGCGCCGTCGAAGCCGGCTTCGGCCAGCACCACTCCGAGCGGGCCTCCGCCCATGAGCCTGAGCGTCACCCTGTCGCGGTGAGCCTTGAGCAGCACGTGAGCGAGGAGCAGCGCGGCGGTAGCGGTGCGACCGATGGCGGCGCCCGCCGTCAGCGAAGCGCCCTGCCTCGCCACCATCTCCTGTACCAGGCTCGTCGTGTCGGCAGCAACGACCCTGATGCCGCCGTCGGCGGCCATGCCGCGTATCAGGTATGACATCAGCGTGTCGCGGTAGGGAAGCGTTCGTGAAGCCGCTTCAGCGTGGCGCGTGGCACGAGCTTCGAGACGTCGGCACCGTAGCGCGCGATCTCCTTGACTCGAGTGCTGGATACGTACGACCAGCGGGTCGCTGTCATGATGAACGTCGTCTCCACGTCAGGATTGAGTTGGCGGTTGAGGTGCGCCATCTGCAGCTCGTACTCGAAGTCGGAGATCGCCCTCAGGCCCTTGACGATCACGTTGGCGCCGATCTGGCGACAGTAGTCCGCGAGCAACCCGTCGAAGCTCGCGACCGTGACGCCCTTGATACCGTCGGCCACCTCGCGGATCAGCTCGACTCGCTCGACCGAGCTGAACAGCGAGTCGCTCTTGTGCGGGTTGTGGAGCACGGCCACGGTCAGGTCATCGTAGATACCGGCCGCGCGCCGGATTATGTCCAAATGACCGTTGTGAAGGGGGTCGAAGCTGCCTGGGTAGACGGCGCGAGCCATGCCAGTCAGTTTACGCGCGCGGCGCGCCGCCGAGGCGTTCCCAGATGCCGAGCGCGTCGGACGATGCTTCGTCGACATCCGCTAACATCGCCGTCGTGTCCGTTCTCAGCCAGTACGCCACTCCCGACCGCCTGAAGGACCGCCTGGCGCTCCATGCGCGTTACGGCCCACCAGAGGTCCCGTTTCACATCTGGTTGTTCGAGCGCGCAAAGGCGCCGCAGGTCGCTGAGGTGCTCGAGGTCGGCTGCGGCACCGGGCAGCTGTGGAGCCTCAACGCGAGCAACGTCCCGAGCGGCTGGAAGCTCATGCTCACCGACCTCTCCGCCGGGATGTTGACCGAGGCGCGCGCAACGTTGCGGGGCGCGGGGCTACGAGCGGAGTTCAGGCAGCTTTCGGTCGACGACCTGGGCTTCACCGACTCCTCGTTCGACCTGGCGTTCGCGAACCACATGCTCTACCACGTCCCCGACGTCGCCGCGGCGCTCGCCGAGCTCCGTCGCGTGCTGCGTCCCGGCGCGCGCCTCTACTGCGCCACCAACGGCGCTGGGCACATGCGCCAGGTGCAGGAGGACAGCGCGACGCTCGCCGCCGCTGTGCCTGAGCTTGGCCTGGCGCCTATCGACATCGCCGGCTTCAGCCTCGAGACGGGCGGGGCAGCGCTAGAGCGCCACTTCGAGCACGTGACGCTGTCGGAGCGCCGCGAGGCGCTCGTCGTCACCGAAAGCGAGCCGTACGCGCGCTACGTGCTCTCGCTCGCGCCCAAGACGCTGGCGGAAGCAGTCGCGGCCGACCCGGCTGCCGCCGGACGCTTCGGCGCGTGGCTCGAGAGCCTCGAGCGCCGCTTAGCGGACGGCCCGCTGCTCGTCGACAGGGCCACTGGCTTCTTCGAGGCTTACTGAGGGACGGGTTCCAGCGTGGGTTCAGCCGGCCGCTAGCAGCTCGCCAGCGATCTCCTCGGGGCTGGCCGAGCCGGACAACACGCGTTCGACGGCGACGGCATCGAGCGCGACCACACGCCGGCGCAGCCTCGTCTCCAGCGTCGCCATGATCTCAGCTCTCACCCGGCCGTGGCGCTTGCCTGCGAGCCTGCCGGTGGCAGCCAGCCACTCCCTGTGCCCCTCCGCTCGCTCCAGCAGATCGCCGACGCCGGCTGCTTGGGCTGCGTCGGCGGCTTTGGCCGCGTCGGTGGCGACGGTCTGGACCAGCGGCGTGCGCCAGGCTCCGGGTTCGGGATGCGCGAGGTCGAGGGCCGACCGCACCTCCTGCGCCAACCGCCTCACGCCGGGCAGGTCGGCCTTGTTGAGGCAGATGACGTCAGCGATCTCCATGATCCCCGCCTTGAACGCCTGGACGCCGTCGCCGGCGCCCGGGGTGAGCACCAGCACCGTCGTGTCGGCCGCCTCGACGACGGCTACCTCCGACTGCCCGACCCCTACCGTCTCGATGATGATCAGGTCGAACCCGGCAGCCTCCAGCAACGCCACGACCTTGAGGGTTCCGGCGGCGAGACCGCCCAGGTGACCGCGGCTCGCCATCGACCTGATGAACACGCCCGGATCGTCGTGCCAGCGCATCATCCGGATCCTGTCGCCGAGGATCGAACCGCCGCTGAAGGGGCTGCTCGGGTCCACGGCGACGACGGCCACACGCCACCCTCTGGCGCGCGCCACGCCGATCAGCGCATCGACGAGCGTGCTCTTGCCGGAACCCGGCGACCCGGTCACGCCGAGCACGCGCGCCGCGCCGCCACGAGGCCGCGCCGCCCTGAGCAGTGCGTCACCAAGCTCGCCATTGGCGTCGACGGCGCTTATCGCCCGCGCCAACGCCCGCTCGTCGGAGGCGAGCAGCCCTGCCAACAAGCGGTTGAGCTCAGAAGCGGTCGACTCGCTCACGCTGCGAGGCTACCGCGACCTGCTGGTCGGCGCAGCGCGGCCGGCGGCAGCGCGCGAGCCGCCTGCGTCCCAGCGACTCGCGAGTGCGATCACGACGCTCTCGAGCGCCAACTGAGCGTCTCCTCCGCTCTTGGCCCGCACGTCGGCCGTCAGTAGCCGGTCCAGCACCTCCAGCAACGCGTCCTCGTCGAGCTTCTCGGCGAGGTTGAGCGCCTTCTGCGCCTGGAAGGGCCTTATCTTCAGCTCGGTGGCGACCTGCTGCGCGGAGACCCGCCGGGGAGCGAGTCTCGAACGCAGGGCGACGGCTTTGGCGACGAGCGAGAACTGCCAGCTCAACGCGCCCAGCACCCGCTGTGGCGCCTCGCCCTCGTCGCCCAGCTGCGCGGCGATGGCTACGGCGCCGGCGGCGTCGCCTGCGGCGATGGCGTCGATGAGGTCGAAAGCGTTCCTTGCCGCGTACCGGTTGACGACCCGGCGCACGCGCTCGCCGGTCAGCCTCTCGCGCAGCAGGGAGAGCTTGCCGATCTCCGAGGCGATCTCGGCGGGCTGTTCCCCGAAGATGTCGGCGAGGAGCTGCGGTACGTCTCTGTCGTGGTCGACGCCGGCCTCCTTGAGCTCGGCGGCGACCCAACGAGGCAGCGCGTCGTAGCGAGGCGTAGGCAGGTCGAGGTGCTTGCTGATGGCGGCCAGCGCGCGGCGGCGCGCGTCTGTCGCTTCGGGCTCGCAGATGACGATGAGGGTGTCAGTCTGTAGGTTCGAGAGCACGGCGAGCAACTCGTTGCGAGGCTTGGTTCCAGCCTGACCGGGGAACGCGTCGGTCAGGTCAAGCAGCAGTGCGATCTCGGCGAAGAGGCCACCCTGACCGGCGGCCTGCACCACCGTGGCGAGGTCTAACGGCGCTCCGAACTCGACGACGTTCGCGCCTTTGAACCCGCGCTCGGCCAGGTGACGTTTCGCGGCTCTGCGCGCCAGGAACGCGTCGCCCGTGAACGAGACGATCACCGCTACCCCGAGGTTTCAGACGCCGGTGACGACGGCGTGCAAAGCCGCCGCCATCTCGTCGGCGGTCGCGAACCTCAGCTCCGGGTCGCGCGCCAGGCCGCGCTTCAAGAACCCGGCGTACGCCTCGGCGGCCGTCGGTAGCGGCTCGAGCGGGACCCTGTCGTCACCGGCCAGGTAGCGCACGACCTGACCGCCGTAGGGCGGCGCGCCGGTGAGCGCGTGATAGAAGACGGCGGCGGCCCCGTACAGATCGGAGCGGTGGTCGGTCCTGACGCCCTGGAACTGCTCCGGAGCCATGTAGTTGGGTGTGCCCATCATCATGTCTTGACTGGTTATCGCCGTCAGTCCAAGGTCCTTGGCGAAGCCGAAGTCCGTCAGCAGGGCAGCCTCGCCCTTGACGAGGATGTTGCCGGGCTTGACGTCGAGGTGGATGACACCGTTGGCGTGCGAGTAAGCGAGCGCCGAGAGGATGTCTGCCAGGATCTTGGCGGCGCGCCTGGGTCTGAGCGGGCCCTGCTCGAGCGCCTCCTCGAGCGACACGCCGGGACAGTACGCGTAGATCAGCGAGCCCGCCTCCAGCGCCAGCAGAGGCACGATGTTGGCGTGCCGGAGCTTGCTGACGACGGCCGCCTCGCGCTCGAGCCGCTGGCTGTAGACGGGGTGAAAGCCCTTCAAGCTCTTGACGACGACGAGCTCGTCGTGCCACCGCGCCAGCTCTACCCTGACCGGCCCCCGGTCCGAAAGCACGCGCACGGTCATCAGCATCTGTGAACAATCTATCACGTACAAGTCGCGTCCTGAACGCTTCATCGTGCACCGTCCCTCACGCGAAACGGCGCTCGCGCCGAGCCCGTCGAGATATCGAAGCGCACCGCGCCGTCACGCTGCGTCACCAACACCTCTACCCCGTGGTGCTCCAAACGCCAGAAGACGTCGGGGTGCGGATGACCGTAGTTGTTGCGACCGACGGAGATCACCGCGAAGCGCGGCGACACCGCGCTCAACAAGAAGTCCGACGTGCTGTGCCGCGAGCCGTGATGGCCGGCCATCAGCAGCTCGGCGGGCGGAGCGGCGAGGGCGCTCTCGCTATCGCTGCCGAGATCCCCGATGAACACCGCGAGCGCCCTGGCGCCTTCCCGCAACGCCAGCGCGACCGAGCGCTCGTTCGAGTCGTCGGCGCCGGCGCTTGCCGGCGGGTGTAGGACGTCGAACGAGTAGCGGCCACCGGCGATGGCCAACCTCTCGCCGCGGCGCGCCTCGTGCACCGGCACGCCGCGGCGTTCGGCCACGGCGCGCAGCCGCAGGTCCAGCGGAGCGTCAGACGGAGGACCGGTGATCAGCAGGCCGACGGAGTAGCGCTCCAAGACGGTGACGAGGCCCTCGATATGGTCGGTGTCGGGGTGGGTGGCGACGACGGCGTCGAGCCTCCTGACGCCGAGGGCGCGCAGGGCCCTGAGCACGATGCGCTCACCGACGTCGAAGTCGGAGAACGGTGTGCCTCCTCCGTCTATCAACACCGCCACGCCGCGCGGAAGCCGGATCAACACGCTGTCGCCCTGCCCGACGTCGAGGAACCAGACGTCGGGTGCGGCGAAACGGGGCCCGGCCAAGGCGGTGCTCGACGCTGCCGCCAGCGCGATGAGGACCACGCTCCTCGCCCGCAGGCGACCTCTGGCCCACAGAGCCGTGACCACCAGCACCACTGCCCAAGCGACGTGGCCGACCCAACCGACCTCTCCCCAGGTCAGGATCGGCAGCCGCTCACCGAGGCGCGCGCAAGCGATCAGGGCAGCGGCCAACAGGGCCTGCACCCGGTTGACCAGCCACGCCAGCGGCAACCACACGACCCCGAGGATCCCGGCGGCGAACGCGAGCGGGAGCGATACCACCGAGAGCGGAACGGCGACGATGTTGACGAGCGGCGACAACAGCGGGAGCTGCCCGAAGCCTCCGGCCACCAGCGAGACGCTGGGAAGCTGAGCCGCCACGGAGGTCAGGCCGCCACCCACCACCAGCAGCTTGAGCCTGCTCGGCCGGTCAGCGGGGCGGAGCCCCAGCGCACGCGTCCAGGGCGGTAAGAACAGCAGCATGCCGCCGACAGCGAGGTAGGAGAGCTGGAACGATACGTCGAGCAGCATCTGCGGTTGCGCCACGAGACCGCCGGCCAGGGCCAGCGCGAACACGGGCCAGGCCTGAGGTCGGCCCGCGCCCAAAGTCAGCGCCACCAGGACTGCCAGAGCCATGCCGGCTGCGCGCACCACGCTGGGCGACGGCCCGACGAGCGCCACGAAGCCGACCGTCAGCGCCATCAGCAGGTAAGGCCGAGAGCGTGCGTGGCGCGACAGCGCCCTGCCCGCGCCGATCAGCAGCACGCTGACGTGCAGTCCCGACAGCGCCAGCAGATGGGCGAGGCCCGCGGCGGTGAAGCTGTCGGAGAGCGCGCCCAGGTCCTCACGCAGTCCGAGCGTCATCGCGGTCATCAGAGCCGCGGCCTCGGGTGCCAGCCCCGCCTCGACGCCCGCCCTGAGGCGCTCCCTCACCGGTGCGGTGCCCGAGACGCTCAGCACCCGCGTCACGAACAGCTGCCCGCTGACGCCGCGGCGTCGCAGGTAAGCGGCGTGATCGAATCCACCGGGGTTCCTGCGCCCTTGCGCCGCCGCGGCGCTACCGCTCAGCACCAGCTCGCCGCGCGGCTGCGAGGCGCCGGCTGCGAGGACCAGCTTGGCTCTGACCGGCGCGGAGGCGCGGAAGTAGACGCCGTCGTGGTAGCCGGTCCACGTCGTCTCGATCTCGTGCCAACCGAGGAGAGGGTCGGCCGAACGGTCCCAAGCGCCGTACCTGCCGCCAGCTAGCAGCGCGCATGCGACAGCCAGCGCCAGCGCGCGCCGCGACACCGCGCCCGGCACCGTGCGCGCCGCCACGAAACCGAGCGCCAGCAGGGTCAGGGCGGAGAGTACCGCGACCAGAGCGAGCAGGGCCGGCAGCGAGAGCACCGCGGCCGAGGTCGAGGCGGCGGCCGCGGTCACCGCACCGACGAGCGCGCCGACGGCGGCCGGATACGACCACGGCATGAAGACCGGGTTGGAAACGGGGCCGGTCTTGGCGGCGCTCACAGGGTCACCAACCCTCGCAAGCGCTCGAGGGTCTTCTCGCCGATACCTGGCACCCTCAGGAGATCCTCGACGCGCGAGTACGGCCTGTGGGAGACGATGCGCTGCGCCATCACAGGACCGATGCCGGGCAGACCGTCGAGCTCGGCGAGGCTGCCGGAGTTGACGGAGACGCGCTCGCTGCCGAGCTGCGTCATGAAGCTGGGTACGTGAACCAGCTCGCCGTCGGTCAGGGGATCGGCCGGGTTTATCAACGCGGCCGCGGCTCGACGCGTGAGGCCGCCGGCTGCCGCCAGCAGGTCGGAAACGCGGGCGCCGAAGGCGAAGCGGTACGTCCCAGGGTTGAACACCTCGCCCGAGACCGCTACCTCTATCTCCGGCTGCTCGATGTGCACGGCCGAAGCCTGCGCCAGCCACGGCACGCGCAGCGCAGCCGCCGCGCCGGGCAGAACTCGGCGCGCGTTGGCCGCCAGCGCGAGCACGCAACAGCCGACGACGAGCGCCCTGGTCAACCGCTCCTGTCGAGGCGTACGCATGTGCCCAGGGTAGAGAACGCACCGGGCGGCCACGTTCGGCCGCCCGGCACTTGCCTAGCTGTTCTAGGCCTCAGCGCGTGCACCACTTGCGCCTCCCAGGCGCGCGGCGCTGCTACCTAGGTCGGATTGTCAGCTGCGCGCAGCCGCGTAGTTCTTGGCCACAGCACCCCAGTCAACGACCTCGAAGAAGGCCTTGACGTAGTCGGGGCGGCGGTTCTGGTAGTTGAGGTAGTAGGCGTGCTCCCAGACATCGAGGCCGAGGAGCGGCGTGTCGCCCTGCATCAGCGGCGAGTCCTGGTTGGCCGTCGAGTAGACCTTGAGCTTGCCGCCGGAGACGACGAGCCAGGCCCAGCCGGAGCCGAAACGCGCGGCCGCGGCAGCACTCAGCTGCTCCTTGAAGGCGTCGAAGCTGCCGAAGGCGCTGTCGATGGCTGCGGCGAGATCGCCGCTCGGCTTGCCGCCGCCATTGGGACCCATGATCGTCCAGAAGAGGTTGTGGTTGAGGTAGCCGCCGCCGTTGTTCTGGACTGCCGTGCGGATACCTTCCGGCACCTTCGAGAGGTCGGAGACGAGCTCCTCGGCGCTCTTGCCCGCCAACTCCGGGTGCTTCTCGATGGCGGCGTTGAGGTTGTTCGTGTACGCGGCGTGGTGCTTGTCGTGATGGATCTCCATCGTGCGCGCGTCGATGTGCGGCTCGAGGGCGTCTTTCGTGTAGGGCAGGTCAGGCAAGGAGAAGGACATGGTGTGTGGCTCCCTTCGGTTCTCGTGAGTGTAACAAGCGTCGGGCGGTGCTCACGGACGCAAGCGACAGAGCGCGCCCCGGTCGGGCCGGTCAGGCGCCGTGCCTCACGACGACCCTGCCGGTGACACCGCCGGCGAGGATCGCCTCGATCCTCGGCTCGAGCTCGCGCAAGCCGACCTCGGCGACGAGACCGGGAGTGGCGATGACCTCTGGCGGCAGCAGCTCTGTCGCGATCCTGCCCCATAACCCTGGGCGTCTGCCCGCTGAGAGGTGCTGGCTCGAGATGCCGAGGAGGGCCGCCCCTCGCAAGATGAACGGGTGAACGCTGAGCTCCAGACCCGCCCCCGCGACCAGCCCACACGCGGCCACCGCGCCGCCCACGGCCGTGCTGCGTAGCAGCTTGGCGAGGGTGCTCCCTCCGACGGTGTCGAGGCCGCCCGCGTACTCGGCCTTCAGAAGCGGGCGCCGCGCCTCTTCCGGGGTCTGGTCCGCCAGAGCTGAGCGAGGTATCACGCGCAGGGCACCGAGCCGCGAGAGCAGCTCGTGAGCGCCCTCCTTGCCGGTGCTCGCCACGACCTCGAACCCTGCGCGCGCCAGCACCGCCACGCCGAGGCTTCCGACACCGCCGCTGGCGCCAGTCACCACCAGCGGACCCATGTCAGGCGTGACGCCGGCCGCCAACAGGCGCTCGAGACCGATCGCCGCCGTCAGGCCCGCCGTGCCGACGGCCATGGCCCAGCGACTGTCCACACCGTCCACACCGTCCACACCGCCGACACCCCTCGGGATGGCGACCAGCCACTCACCTGGCACGCTGATGTACTCCCCGAAGCCGCCCGGCGTGTCCATGCCGAGGTCGAAACCCGTGCACAGCACGCGGTCGCCCTCACGCCAGCGCGGATCGCGGCTCGTGACTACGACGCCGGCGGCGTCGATACCAGGCGTATGAGGGTAGGTCTTGGTCACCCCACGGTTACCGCTGGCCGACAGCGCATCCTTGTAGTTGAGCGAGGAGTACTCGACGCGCACGCACACGTCGTTGTCAGGCAGGACCGCAGGGTCGACGAGCTCCACAGCGCGCGTCACCTGACCCTCGCGAACGTGGACCCTGAGCGCGGCGAATGTCGAAGGCGCTACTTGTCGACCCATGGTCCATGCTACGGCGTCCAGACGCCATTCGAGAGCGCGCTCGGCGTTCTAAACTGGCACCCATGAACTCTCAACGCCTCACGGTCGTCTCTGCGATCGTCATCGCCCTCGTGGTCCTGGGCTTCGTGATCGTGCCGCGCCTCACCAGCCAGCCGGCTTCGGCCGAGCTCGATCACGCTTCACAGCCGGTCGCCGGCTCGCGCGACGCTCCGGTGAAGGTCGGGATCTTCTTCGACTTCCTCTGCCCGCACTGCGCGACGTTCTCTGAGACGATCACGCCGATCCTCAAGCGCGAATTCGTCGACACCGGCGTGGCGGCCATCTACTTCTTCAACTTCCCTGTCGTAGACCCGGCGCGCTCTCGCACACTCGCCGTGATCGGGGAGTGCATCGCCAGGCAGGACAACGACGCCTTCGTCACGCTCGAGCCGATCTTCCTGCGCTCTCAGTCGCAGATCCAGACGACCTCGCGCGCATTCGACCTGGCGCTGGAGTTCGCCCCCAACCTCGACGGCGCCGCGCTGCGCGCCTGCGCCAACGGCAACGAGACGGCGGCCAACGTCGACGCTGATGCCGCCGCCGCCCGCGCACTCGGCATCGGCGGCACCCCGTCCGTCACCGTCAACGGCACCGTCGTCACCAACCCGAGCCTCGCCAACATCCGCAACGCCATCAGGAACGCGAGCAACTGAGTTGCGGCTCTCGCTGCCGCTGCTCTACCCCGCCTGGCTGGTCGCGATAGTCGCGACCGTCGGCAGCCTCTACTTCAGCGAGGTGCGCATGTTCGTACCGTGCGTGCTCTGCTGGTACCAGCGGATCCTGATGTACCCGCTCGTGCTGCTGCTCGGCGTGCAGACCTACCGTCAGGACGGCAAGGCGTTCGCCTACACGCTGCCGCTGTCGGTGCTGGGGATGATCGTCGCCGGCTACCACGTGCTGTACGAGCGGATACCGGGTTTCGGCTTCGCGGCCGTGTGCCGCGGCGGCGGCGTGCCCTGCGACGTCATCTACATCAACTGGCTCGGGTTCATCACGATCCCGGTGCTGGCGCTGACCGCCTTCACCATCATCACCGTGCTGCTGGTGCTGAGTAGGAGCGCGGCCGCCAGGCAGACTCGGGCCTGAGCGCCCGCTCCTGGACGTCTCCCTGAGCCTCGCCTAGCGTCTCAACCGGGCGCCTGCTGGTCGTCGGCGATGAGGAAGCCGGCGCCCCACATCCACCAGATCCACAGCCCCTTCGACGGTCGGTACAGCAGCGCCGTGATGAGGATCCCCGCGCCGACGAGCACCCACTCGAGGCCCTGGAACAGACCCCAGCGCAGGATCAGCACGACGGCGAGGGCGAGCAGCAGCACCACGGCGAAAGCGTAGGAGATGACCATCGCGCCGAGCCACGCGCCGGCATCGCGCTCGAAGCGCACCCCGCAGACCTCGCAGGTGGCGTGGGTGCCCCACAGGCTCTTGAAGATCGCGCCGCGCCCGCAGTTGGGGCAGCGGCCTGCCATGGCTCCGAACGCCCTCGGCAGGTCGCGCCAGCGCCGCCACTTCTTGGCCGATTCCGGTTCGTTCATGGCTCGGGGGACGAGCTGATCTGGCCTGAGCGAAGCGGCGGCGCGAAGCGCTCCTGGTGCCTTGCCCTGAACAGCTCCCACGACGCCATCGACTTGGGCAGTCCTTCGACCTCCGCCCACATCATGTAGGGCACCAGGTAGGAGCGGGCGTGCCTGAGCTCCTCCCTGAAGACGTACATGTCGAGCAGGTGCGCCGCCAACTCGCCGCTCGCCGCCAGCTCGTCGATGAGACCGTTGGCGTCGTACGCGGCGACGGCCGCGTCCAAGTCGTAAGGCACGCGCCTGAACTCGGGCAGCCACTCGCCACCCTTCAGGGTGAGGATCAGGTACTGGGCCCTGGCATCGCCGTTGAAGGGGGCTCCGACGGCGCCTGTGTTCATGACGGTGTAGCGCCCCCACGACTTCAGCAGCGGCCTGTGAGTATGCGAGCCGACGAGCACGTCGGACGGGTACTCGTCGACGATCTCTGAGATCAGCTCTGGGGTGACGTCGCGGCCGTAGCCCTCGCGGTAGTGGCGCGGGCTCCCGTGCGAGATCAGTAGCGAGGGAGCGCCGGCGGGCTCGACGCGGATCGTCATCGGCAGGGCGCGGATGGCGTCGAGAGCGCCCGTCGGGGCGAGCCGCGTGGCCGCCTGCGCGCCGCCTGCCCAGAACCTGTCGTCGAGCCAGTCGTAGCGCGCAGGGTCGCGCGGTGCGTTCCAGATGACCATCAGGTCGTCGTGGTTGCCGAGCGTCGCGTCGTGGAGCAGGGGCGAGAGGCGCTGGTACACGGCGAGCGTATCGGCGCCACGGTTGGCGAAGTCGCCGTTGACGATGATCCTGTCGACGCGCTGCTCCGCCACGTCGGCCAGCACCGCTTCGAGCGCGTGTATGTTGCCGTGGACGTCAGCGATCAGCGCGATGCGCATCGGGCGAGTCTACCGCCGTTCCGGCGTGGCGGCCGCTGCTGCGGCCGCCACGGTGCGCATCAGCTCGACGGGCGCCGGCAGTCCCGTCCACGCCTCGAACGCGGCGGCGCCCTGATGCACCAGCATCCCGATGCCGCCAACGGTTCGCAGGCCGCCGGCGCGCGCGGCCACTAGCAGTGGCGTCGCCTCGGGCCTGTACACGAGGTCGACGACGACCGCGCCGCGCGGGAGCAGGGTGACGTCGGCGCCGAGCGGCACCGAGTCTGGGGCCGGCCCACCCGCCATGCCGACCGACGTGCAGTTGACGAGGACGTCGCAGCCCGCCAGGGCGCGTGGCAGATCTTCGGTCACAGCGACGGTGCGTTTCCCGCGCCGCGCGCGCGAGGGCTCGGTCAGGTGAGCGGCGAGGCCCCTCGCTCTCTCGACGCTGCGGTTGGCTATCACGACCGAGGCTCCGGCGCCGAGCAGCGCGGCCGCCACGGCCCGGGCCGAGCCGCCCGAGCCGAGCAGGACCGCGGTCGCACCGTCTGGCGCGCAACCGGCCTCGAGCAGTGAGCGCAGGAAGCCGCTGGCATCGGTGTTGTCGCCGACCAACGAGTCGCCTTCGAACCTCAGCGTGTTGACCGCCCCGATCGCCTTGGCGTCGCCGGTGAGCGCGTCCAAGTACTGCGCGACGCTCTCCTTGTGCGGCACCGTCACGTTGGCGCCCATGAACGACGGGTCCGACCGCAGCCGGGTCAAGACGCTGCCCAGGTCTTCAGGTGGGACGGTCAGCGCCTCGTAGGTGGCGTCGATGCCGTGATGAGCCAGCGCCGCGCCCTGCATCTGCGGGCTGACCGAGTGCCCCGCAGGGTAGGCGAGAAGGTAGAGGCGCTTGGTCAAGCGGGGCTACCGACGGGCGCTGCGGTCAGCTCGGCCGCGACGCCGGCAAGCACGCCGAGCGCGACCTCGGCCTGCTCGTCGGAGACCTGGTGATGCGTGACGATCCTGACGACGTCGCGGCCCAAGGCGTTGACCAGCACGCCGCGCGCGCGGCACGCGGCGGCGAAGTCGAAGGCCTTGGCGATGCGGAGGTAGACCATGTTCGTCTGCACGCTGGCTAGGTCGACGCCGACGCCCGGAACGTTCGCCAGCCCCTCGGCGATGCGGCGCGCGCGCCGATGGTCGCCCGGCAGCTTGGCAGGCCCCTCCTCGAGCGCGACGAGCGCCGCAGCCGCCAGCACCCCAGCCTGACGCATGCCGCCGCCGAGGAGCTTGCGCCAGCGGTGCGCCTTGCCGACGAGCTCCTCACTGCCGACCAGCACGCTGCCGACGGGCGCGCCGAGTCCCTTGCTCAGGCAGATAGAGACGCTGTCGAAGCCGCGGCACACCTCCGCGATGCTCACGCCCAGAGCCGCCGCGGCGTTGAAGGCCCTGGCGCCGTCGAGGTGGACGCGTACGCCGGCGCTCCTGCCCAGCGCCTGGACGGCGGCGCAGACGTCGAGCGGCACGACGGTGCCGCCGGCGCGGTTGTGTGTGTTCTCGAGCGAGATCAGGCCGGTCGGCGCCTGATGGATGCTGTCGTGGAGCGCTGCGGCGACGTCTGCCGGGTCGGGCACTCCTCCCGGCGCCGGCACCAGGCGCGCCTGGCTGCCGGAGATGACGGCGAGCGAGCCGGGCTCGTACTCGTAGATGTGCGAGCCCTCTGGGCACACGACCTCGGTACCGGCGCCGACGTGAGCGGCGATGGCGATCTGGTTGCTCATGGTTCCGCTCGGCACGAACAGTCCACGCTCGAAGCCAGTCAGCTCCGCGACGCGCCGCTGCAACGCGTTCACGGTCGGGTCCTCGCCGTAAACGTCGTCGCCGACGGCGGCGGCGGCCATCGCCGCGCGCATCGACTGCGTGGGAACCGTGACAGTGTCGCTCCTGAGGTCGATCGAGTCGGCGGCCTGACTCACACCAACATCTCCTTCGGCTGCGCTTCGCTCCTGATGCCGTCCAGCCAGGTCGTGAACGCCGCGAGACCGCGCTCGAACGCGGCTTCGCGCCGCTCGCGCTTGCCTTGACCTTTCACCTTCTGCGTCTCCGGCACCAGGCCCCAGTTGGCGTTCATCGGCTGGAAGCCTTCGGGGTTGGCGCTGGCGAGGTAGCGCACCAGCCCGCCCAGCATGCTCTCCTCCGGCGGCACGACCGGCTCGAGCCCGAGCGCGAGGCGCGCGGCGTTGGTGCCCGCCAGCCAGCCGGTGGCCGAGGACTCGAGGTAGCCCTCGGTGCCCGCGAGCACGCCGGCGGTGAACAGGCCGTGGTGGTCGCGGAACCCGAGGTCGGGACCGAGCAGCCGCGGGGCGTTCAGGTAGGTGTTGCGGTGCATGACGCCGTAACGCACGATCTCGGCATCGGCGAGACCAGGGATCTTGCGCACCACCTCGGCCTGGTCGCCCCACTTGAGTCCGGTCTGGAACCCGACCAGCGACCACATGCGGCCGGCGGCGTCCTCCTGGCGCAGTTGGGCGACGGCGTAAGGGCGCTTGCCGGTGACAGGATGCTCTAGTCCGACGGGTTTCATCGGCCCGAACCGCGGGGTGTCGCGGCCGCGCCTGGCGATCTCCTCGATCGGCATGCAGCCTTCGAAGAACTCGAGGTTCTCCCAGTCGTGGGGCGTGTGGCTGCGCGCCTCGCTGAGTGCCTGGAAGAAGGCGTCGTACTCGGCCTCATCGAACGGCAGGTTGAGGTAGTCGCCGCTCTGCTCGTAGCGGCCGCGGCGGTAGGCGACGGTCAAATCGATGCTCTCGAAAGCCACTACCGGTGCGGCGGCGTCGTAGAAGCCGAGGAACTCAGAGCCGAGCTTCGCGGCGATGGCGGTCGAGAGCGCGTCGCTGGTGAGCGGACCCGTGGCCAGAACGCAGATCCCGTCAGGTACTTGCGTCAGCTCGCGCTCGTGAACCGTTATCAGCGCTCTCGACCTGACCGCCGCCGTGACAGCAGCGCTGAAGGTCGAGCGATCGACGGCCAGCGCGCCGCCGGCCGGCACGCGGTTGGCCAGCGCGCTCGACATCACGATCCCACCCGCCGCGCTCATCTCGGCCTGAAGCAGGCCCTTGGCGTTGCTGCGCGCCTCGCCGCCGAAGCTGTTCGAGCACACCATCTCGGCGAAGTCGCCGGTCGCGTGCGCCGGCGTCAGCCGCCGCGGCCGCATCTCGTAAAGGTCGACCTCGACCCCCAGCGCGGCGGCGGCCAGGGCCGCGTCGCTGCCGGCCATGCCCGCTCCGACCACGCCGATGCGCGGGCGCGTGGCGACTTCACTCTTCATTGAGGCTGCACGTGGCGTCACGCCGACAAAGCTAGCATTAGCGGGCCCCGCGTAGACTGGGGCATGCTTCGGACCCGTCTCGTCTCGCTCCTGCTCGTCCTGGGCGCGTCACTCGCCGGCGTCGCGGCGGCTCAGGTCTCCGAGCTGCAGTGGCGCGCGCTCTACACGGGCACAGCGGCCGGCTCGACCTTCACCCTCGACATCCGGGTGTATGGCGACGGTGACGCGTTCGCGCGCCTGTGGCAGACCGGCTCGCAGCTGACGCTCAGCGGTCACGGGCGCCTCGAGAGCGACGGGCGGCTCGACCTGAGGTTCCACCACCGGCGCAGCGGCGACGGCGAGTCGTACGAGGCTGCGTCCGTCATGTACGACGCGAAGCTGCTGGAGGCGGGAGAGTCGGCGCAGCTCCCATACGACGGTTACGAGATCGAGCCGTTCGGCAATCTCATCGCCCACCTGACCGGCGTCGCTCACGTCGACTGGGACGCCGACCACGACCCGATCGAGGCCACGCTTACCGTGTACGAGGACGCAGAAGCGCCAGCGGTCACGCCTGTTGCGGAGCATGAGCTGGCGCTGGAGCGGCTGGCGCTGTTCTCCGAGTCGAGTCTCAAGCAGGGCCGCATCCACGCTGCGGCTTCGTTCCCCTACTTCGTGCGCGGCCAGTTCCGACGCGTGAACGCATTTCTGGAATCGCTGCAGCGCGGCGCCGTCGACGACTTCGTGACGTTCTCGCGCGAGCTGCTGGTCAGCGAGGACGAGCTCAGCGGCGCCTGGGGGATGGAGTACGACGAGGAGGTGCACGTGACGGGCCAAGCCGGCGGGTTCAT
This sequence comes from uncultured bacterium, assembly GCA_964392895.1. Taxonomy (GTDB): domain Bacteria; phylum Deinococcota; class Deinococci; order Deinococcales; family Trueperaceae; genus CAYMRL01. Next base: position 14,055 of record CAYMRL010000013.1, on the reverse strand, counting down.
CAGCCTCGTCGGGTTCACCTACACCTACACGGGCGGCGCGCACGGCAACTCCTTCGCCGACTCTTACCTGCTCGAGGTCGACGGCGAGAGCCTGGTGAGGTGGCAGGTCGCCGACCTCTTCGCCGCCGACACCGACTGGGTGGCCGCGGTCGGGCCTTTGGTCCTGGCCGACCTGGCGCGGCAGGACGCGATGTGGGTGACAGAGGGCGACGTCACCGAGATCACCGAGCGCGACCTGCGCGTCGCCACGATCGGCCCTGACGGCTTGACGTTCCACTTCGATCCGTACCAGATGGGTCCGTACGTGCAGGGCGGCTTCGAGGTCGCGCTCGCGTACCACGCGGTGCTCGAGCTGGCGGATCCCGAGGGCGCGCTCGCCGCGTTCGCGTACGAGTACGCTCCCCCGCTGAGCGATCGGCGACAGTGACCAGGCTGCTCTTAGAGGTTCAGTAACGCCGCCGCGGCCGCATGCCGCGCACCAGCCACAGCAGCAGGGCGAGCACGACGAGTCCGCCCGCGAACAGCAGCGCGTACAGGTGGTTGCGAGCAGCGAGGGCGACGATCTCGTCCGGGAGGTTCGCGTAGGCGAACCCGAGCAGCCCGAAGGTGGCGCCGAACACGCCCTGAGCCTGCGCTCCCGCGGGTAGGCTCGCCACCTGCGGCAGCCAGCTGTCGACGCGGCTGAACAGCCACGCTCCCGGAGCCACGGCGACGGCTACGACTATCCCCAGGTTGACGAGCCGCTGAGCACCGCGCGAGAAGCCGACCAGCAGCGACGCGAGCACCAGCGCTATCACGCCCGCCATCGTCGTCCAGCCGGTGTAGCGCCCATGCGCCCTGGCGCTGAAAGCGTCGATGATGCTGCCGACGCCGCGCACCTTCGTGGCCTGCTCGGGGCGCGTCAACTGCGCGGCCGCGATGGCGGAACCGCCCTGGTAGGCGCGTTGTGCGAGCGCGTCGAGCACGGCCTCGTTGGCCTGCTCGGGCGTGAGCCCTGCGAGCTGAGACGCGGGCAAGAGGCCGCTGAGCCCGCTGGTCTCGCTCTCCGCCTGACCGGCCGCAATGGCTCGCGCCTCGGCCAACCGCGACTCGAGCTCTCCCGCCCTGCCAGCGATGAGGCTGCCGAAGAGTTGGTGGATCTGCGAGCGCGCGACGACGTCGACGCCGGTCTGCAAGCGAACGCTGAGGTTCTGGTTCGTCACGAGGGCGGTGGCGGAAGCAAGACCCTCTTCCAGCACCTGGTCGGCGAGCTGACCGATGACGCTGACGCCGATCTGCCTGGCGTTCATCTGCGCCAGGCGGTTCGGCGACTCGTAGACGAAGATGCCGACTATCGGTTGGACCAGGCTGCCGGGGTTGGCCGCCTGCTGAGCGCGCCAGTCGGCCATGCGAGAGCCGTCGTCGAGCCCTGAAGGCAGCATCTCGGCTTCCAGGGCACCGCGCATCAGCGCCGCTACCGGACCCGTGAGGGCGGTCTGGAGCTGGCCGGCGATGACCGGATCGCCGACCGAGGCCAGCAGAGTCTGGCTGCCCGAGGTTATGAGCCTGTCGGTGAGCACACCGGCGATGCGGCCGACGGCTCCCTCGACCGTGAAGCCGGGAACCTCGGTCGCGTCGGCGAAGACCTCGATGCCCGGCAGCAGCGTCAACGGTTGGCCCGCCTGGTAGGAGGCGCCGGCCCTGACACCGACCTCGGCCGGCTCCGCCCCGCTCGGCTGCAACGTCATGCTGAGGACCGAGCGGATCACCTCGGTGCCGGTCGACTGGGTCGAGAGCTGGGCCTGGGTGAACAGCAGTGTGCCGGCGAGGATCGTGAGCACCAGCAGGACTGCGCTGGCCCAAGCGATGTCGCGCTGCCAGGCTGGCTGGCGCTCTGTTCGGTACATCGGCTCACCCTTCCGCGCCGCTCGAGGTGCGCATGGTGCGCACGCGCTCCGCCAGATTACCCCGCCTCGTAGCATGTGGTCATGGCTCGAGCCCGCGCCGTCAAACTCGTCCCCTTGGCGGGAGCCTTTCACACGCGCTGGCCGGCCTTCAACGCCGTGCATGTGCGCGAGGCCGTGGAGGCGTTCAAGCCCGACGTCGTCTGCGTCCCTCTGCCGCGCGGCGTCTTCGCGACGCCGGCCTGGCAGGGAACCGAGGAGGTCGCGCTCCCACTTACGGTCGTGCCGTGGGCGCGCCGTGCTGGAGTCCCGGTCGTCGCCGTGGGCATCGGTCGTGACGACCCGGAGGACCCCGGTGACTACGCGGCCGAGAGCGACCTGCTGACGTTCATGGAGCAGTACCAGCTGGGCCGCGAGCGCCTCGCCGAACTGGCTGCCGCAGCCGCACCGCTGCGCGACCTCCTGGCTCGGAGCGTCGACGTCGCCACCCTGCTCGGGCGGGTCGTGCCGGCTGTCACCGCTTACCAGGCCGAGCGCGAGCGGATCATGGACGCCGGTCCGGGCACCGGGTGGCTGCGGGAGCGCAGCGCCCTGTTGGCGAGCCGCATCCTCGCGAGCGCAAGCGCGGCGGCAGAGTCGGCAGGGTCAGCAGGGTCGGTGGAGGCCGTGGAGCCGGTACGGGTCGCCGCGCTGCTGCCCCTCGACTACTACCCAGCGGTCAAGAACGCTTTGGCTCCGCATGCAAGAACCTTCGAGCTCGACGAGCACCGCTCGCGGGAACCGAGCGCCGCTGCCCGGACGAGGTCGCTGCTCGACCTGGCCTTCGAGGGCGGCGGCGACGATCCGGCGGCCCTGCTAGCGAGCCTCTCTGACATGACGGAAGCCGAAGCCCGCTATCACGAAGCCAACCTGCTCTTCGGCCTCGGCCACCTCGGGGCGGCGCGCGCGCGTCTCGAGGAGCTGGTAGCCGGCGACTTCTCGGAACCTTACTACCTGCCTGGCTTCGCGCTGACCAGGCTGGGGCAGCTCCACGACCTCGCCGGCGACTCGCATGCCGCCGCCCGCTGCTACCGCGGAGCGCTGGCTCTCGACTTCCTCCCCGAAGCGGCGGCCGAGCTCGCGCGCGCCGGTCTGGCCGCGGCTCGCGACGAGTAGGTCCGAAGCGTGCGTTACGCCCCCTACGACAGCGCCGCCGAGCACGCCTACGCGTTCGGGGTCTACGCGGTGCTCGAGGCGTTGGCTCACAGGCCGACCGCAGTGAGGGTCGTGCTCCACGACGGCAGGATCAGCCCCGAGCGGTTGGCGGCGCTCGAGCGCGCGTGCGCGGCGGCCGGCGCGCCTCTGGAGCAGGACGCGCGCACCTTGGAGCGCCTGCGCCACCGCAGCGACGTCGAGATGGTGGCGGTGGTGACGAAGGCCGACGAGCCGCTCTCCCCCTCGTGCGACCACGCGCTGTTCGTCGCGCCGAGCCACGGCGGGAACCTCGGCACCGCCATCCGCAGCCTGCTGGCGTTCGGGATCGACGAGATCGCGCTGCTCGCCCCGCGCGTGGACAGTTGGAGCCCGCACGTGGTGCGGGCGTCGGTCGGTCTCAGGTTCGCGGTGCGGTGCCGGACGTTCTCGGACATCTCCGAGTACCTGGCCGCCTGCGGACCTCGCACGCTGCACCTGTTCGACGCCGCCGCCGCCGCTGACGCAAGGGCCGCCGTGTTCGAGCGTCCGTTCACCCTCGCCTTCGGGCCCGAGGGTCCGCCAGGCGCCCCCGCGCTTTCCGAAGCGCGCGCCGACGCGGACTGGACCGAGCCTTTGCTAGCGGCGGTGGCGGCGCGCTCCAGAGCGGCCGAGCCGTTCGGGCTGGCGCTGCACCGGATCGACATCGACGATCGCGCCGAGTCGTTGAACCTCGCGGCGGCCGTGACGATCGCGGCGTTCCTCGCCGGTCGCCGACGAGACGGGCGCGCCGGTCCGGCGTAGTCGTATCATTCGAGGCGTGCGTGAGCTTCTCTACAACGCCGCCAGGCACTTCAAGCGCGGCAAGTCGCTGGCCGAGCGCGGCGACGTCAGGGGCGCGCTCGCCGCATACGACGATGCGTTGGTCGACCTGCATGCCGTCAAGCCGCAGCGCATGCGCGACGTGTTGCTCGCCCAGGTCTACCTCTCGCGTTACCAGGTCGCCAGACGGCTCGGCGTGGAGCGCGCCGAGAGCGACCTGCGCTTCGGCTACAGCTACGCCAGGACCACCCAGGAGCCATCGGTGAGGTCGCTCGCCGAGAGGCTGTGGCGCGAGCGCTTGTCGGCGCACCGGGGGTAGCATGAGGCATGACTCGCTCACCCCTCCTCGAGCACGCGTACGCGGCTGAGGCCGCCTTTCTCGCGACACTGACGGGCCTCGTCGAGCGCGAGAGCCCGACTCACGACAAAGCCGCCTGCGACGCGCTCGCCGACCACCTGCAAGCGCTGCTGACGGCACGCGGCTGGCGCCTTCAGCGCCACGCTCGCGCGAGTCATGGGGACATCCTCGAAGCCAAGTTGGCGGCTCCTGACAGCGGCGGTCCTCGCACGCTGCTGCTGACTCACTACGACACCGTGTGGCCGCTCGGCACGCTCGAACGCATGCCGATCAGGCGCGAGGGCGACGTGTTCTCGGGACCGGGGGCGGTCGACATGAAAGGCGGCATCGCCAACGCCATCCACGCCGCGTCGGTGCTGGAGGCGGCGGGCATCCCGCTCGCCGGCGACGTGACCCTGCTGCTCACCTCCGACGAGGAGACGGGCAGCCACGACTCGCGCGAACTCATCGAGGACCTAGCCAGGCACCACGACCGGGTGCTGGTGCTCGAGCCCGGCCGCGACGACGGCGCCCTCAAGACCGGCCGCAAGGGCGTCGGCGGCTACCAGATCGTCTTCACGGGCAGGAGCGCCCACGCGGGTAACAACCCGTCCGATGGCGCCAGCGCGCTGCGCGAGCTGTCGCACTTCCTGCTGTTCGTCGAGGACCTCGCCGACGAGGTCGCCGGCACGACCGTCAACCTGACGCGCGCCAACGGCGGCTTCGCCAGCAACGTCATCGCCGAGGAGGCGACAGCCGTCGTCGACCTACGCGTGCTGAAAGCGAGCGAGGGCGGGCGCGTCGACGACGCTGTCAGGCACTACCAGCCCCGCGACGAACGCGTCACGCTCAGCGTCACCGGCGGTCTCAACCGGCCGCCGCTCGAGTTGACCTCCGCCAACGAGCGGCTGTTCGAGCTCGCGCAGAGCGTGCTAGACGACCTGGGCCTCGACCTGGACGGCGCCGTCGTCGGCGGGGGCTCCGACGGCAACTTCACCTCCGCCATCGGGGTGGCGACACTCGACGGGCTCGGTTCGGTCGGCGGCGGTCCACACGCCAGGCACGAGCACATCAGGATCAGGGAGACCCTCGAGAGGGTCGCGCTGCTAGCCGGCCTGCTGGCGAGCTCCTGAAGCGCGCCCGACCCAAGCTCCGCGCCGAGCGCGCGGCTGCGACGCCCGAGGTGGGGCCGTGAGGCGCGGCGCCGCGGCTTCGAGGGCTCCCCTGGCCATCGTGGCCGTCTGCGGCGCGCTGCTGAGCTTCGCGCTGCCGCCGACCGGCTGGTGGCCGCTGGCGCTCGCCGTCGCCGGTCTGTTCGCGGCGGTGGCGAACGCGCGCACCGGCCGCAGGGCGTTCGCGCTCGGCGCCGTCTTCGCGGTGCCGTTCTTCGCGATCTACATCTTCTGGCTGCCGCAGAGCTTCTCGACGCTGCTCGGCCCGGCCTTCTGGGCGTTGTTCCCTCTGCTGGTCGGCGTGCTCGCCGTCTTCTGGGGCGCTACCACCTGGGCATCGTGGTTCCTGTCGGGCGGCGGCGGCCGGCGCGCACTGCTGGTGCTGCCCGCCGCCTGGGTGCTGGTCGAGTGGGCGCGCACCCAGGGCTACTTCGCCTTCCCCTGGGGCACGCTCGGCTACCTATGGCTCGACACGCCGGCAGCGCAGATCGCCGACACAGTCGGTGTCTACGGGCTCAGCCTCCTGACGACGGTGGCCGCCGCGCTGTTCGCGGTGCCGCTGGTGTCGCCGCGGCAGAGCGAGTTCCTCAGCAGCGGCCGCAGCGCGCTGCTGGCGCCGGCCGCGGCCGTGCTGCTCGTCATCGGAGCCTTCGAGCTCGGCGAGCGGCGCGCCGCCACCGCGCTGCCGACCGCCACCGGGCACTCGGAAGGCGGCAGCCTCAGCGCTCTGCTGGTGCAAGGCAACCTCGACGCGTTCGGACGCCTCACCAGCCTGCGCCGCGAGCTCGACGTGCAACTGGATCTGACGAGAGACGCCGAACGCGAGCGGGTGACCAACGGCGACGCCCCTTTCGACCTAGTCCTGTGGCCTGAGGGCGCGGTGCTCGGCTACGACCTCGAGGGTCCCGGCTCGCTCGTCACCAGGCGCGACATCCAGGCAGCGGCGCAAGGCGCCAACTTCGTCATCGGCGGCCGCTACCGCCCAGACGTCAGGAACTACAACAGCGCCTACAGCATCGCCGGCGGCGAGGTCGTAGGGCGCTACGACAAGCACTACCTGGTGCCGTTCGGCGAGCGCTGGCCGTTCATCGAGAGCCTCCCCGGCCTGTATCAGACCGTCTTCTCGTGGCTGGGCCTGCCTCTGCTCGCCGGCACCTCGGCCGGCCCCGGTCCCGTTCCGCTCGCGACGTCGGTCGGCGCCGTCGCAGCCTTCGTCTGTTACGAGTCCGTCTTCCCACAGGTGCAGCAGGCGATGGTGGCCAAGGGCGCTCGCGTGCTCCTGTTGATCACCAACGACGCGTGGTTCGCCTACGGCGACGGCGGCGAGCAGCACTTCGCGATGGGCAGGCTCAGGGCGATAGAGACGCGGCGCTGGCTGCTCAGGGCCGGCAACGACGGGATCACTGCCGTCGTCGACCCGACCGGCGCGGTCACCGCTCGGCTCGAACGCCGTGTACCCGGCTACCTGGTGGCCGACTTCGACATCGCCGACGAGATCACGCCCTGGGTCAGGTACGGGTCGCTGACCTCGCCGCTGCTCATCACCTACCTCGCGCTCGTCGGCGTCGTGTTGCTGATGCAGAAACCCGTCGAGAGGCCGACCGTCGGCGACAGGATGCTCAAGCGCAGTTGAGGCGTCATGGCCCCGCCCTGAAGGCGAGACATGGCGCCCGCAGCCTGAAACGTGCTTCAATGGCGCGGTCATGAACGTAGTAGTCGCCGGTGGAGGCGAGATCGGCACACTCATCGCAGAGGAGTTGCATAGCCAACACAGTGTCTCGGTCGTGGATCTCGACGAGTCTCGTGAGACGGCGTTCGAGCATCTCGACGTGCAGTTCGTCAGAGGCAACGCCGCTGACCCCAACGACTTGCTCGCTGCCGGCGTCGACAAAGCCGGCGCGTTCGTGGCCTGTACCACCAACGACGACGTCAACGTGCTCGCCTGCCTCGCAGCCAAGGGTCTGGGGGCGAAGCTGACGATGGCGTTCGTGACGCGCCAGCGCTACATAGACGCGTTCAAGCGCAAGGGCGCTTACGAGAAGATGGGTCTGATCATCGACCGTATCGTGTGGCCCCAGCGGCTGCTGGCCTTGCAGATCGCCGACATCGTCAGGGTACCGAGAGCGATCGACAGCGCGACCTTCAAGAACGGTCGCATCACGCTGCTCGAGTACCGGCTCTACGCCGAGGACCGCTACGTCGGCCAGTCGTTGGAGGCCGTGAAGCTGCCGGATGGAGTTCTCGTCGTCGGACTCGTTCGCGACGAGGTCTTCGCCATCCCCACCGGTGCGACCGTGCTGACCGCAGGCGATAGGATCGTCTTCCTTGGACTCAGCGAGAGCATGCGCGAGCTGCAGCGGCAGTTCGCGCCACGGCGCAGGAGCGCGCGCGTCGCTATCGTCGGCGGGGGGAACGTCGGCTTCATGGTCGCCGAAGCGCTCTGCAACGAGCGCAGCTCGGTGACGATCATCGAAGAGGATCCCGAGCGCTGCCAAAAACTCGCGCAATGGCTCCCTGACACCCTGGTGCTGAACGGCGACGGCACCGACATCGAGCTGCTGCAGCAGGAGCGGTTGATGGACGTCGATGTGATGGTCGCTGTGACGGATGACGACGCCAAGAACCTGCTTGTCTCGCTTATAAGCCAGCAGTTGAAGATCCCGAAGGTGATCACGCGCGTCGGCCGGACACGCAACCGGCAACTCTTCACGCGCGTCGGCATCGATTCGCCGCTCACGCCGCGTCGCGCTGCCGTGAAAGAGGTCCTGAACTGGCTCAAAGTCGACAAGGTAGACCACCTCGCCACCATCGAGGACCGTGCCGAGGTGATGGACGTCGAGTACCCGAAGGAGGCGCAAGGAGGGCGCGTCGCTGACCTCGACACGCCGACGGAGGTGCTGATAGGTGCGATCGAGCGCGATACCAACGTGATAGTCCCTCACGGCGACACCGTCGTGCGCCCTGGCGATCACCTCCTGGTCGTGACGACCCCCGACCGAGTCGATGACGTCGAACGCTGGCTCGACGGCCAACGCTCGGCCGGTCGGGTCTAGTCGAGTCGGCATGCCCAACAGTGGGGACAAGAGAGGACGATTCGCTCCCTACGTGCTCGGGATCAGCCTGGTGGTCTTGGGGGCGACGGCGGGTCTCTTCGCCATAGCTGCCGCCATCGCTCGCGATGAGTTCCTCGGTTTCCTCGTCTGTTTCGGCACCACGCTTCCGATAGGGCTCGCACTACGCTTCTTCGGTCGGGCCGGCGCGGAGCCGAGCAGGCGCGAAGCGATCGCGACGGTACTACTCATCTGGCTGGTACTGCCGCTCGGGGCGGCCGTCCCTTTCGTTGTCGCTGGACCGCTGTCTCCGCTCAACGCGCTGTTCGAAGCGATGAGTGGCATCACGACGACCGGCGCCAGCGTGATCATCGACTTCTCGACGGTCTCACACGCCCTGATGCTGTGGCGGGCGCTGTCTCAATGGGTGGGCGGCGTCGGCATCCTCGTACTGTTCGTCGCCGTGTTCCCTCAATTGGCCATCGCAGGGAGGCAGCTCTTCTTCGCAGAGGCGCCGGGGGCTCTGGACGACCTGCGGCTCCTACCCCGCCTGAGGACGACGGCGTTCGCCGTCATCAGCGTCTACACGGCGACGACGTTGGCGTGCGCCGCCGCGTACGCGTTGGCCGGCATGACACCGTTCGAGGCCGTGGCACACGCGCTGTCGACGGTGTCCGCAGGCGGGTTCTCGACCCGCGCCAGCGGGTTCATGTCTTTCGACAACGCCGGTCTCGAGTGGATCGCCATCGTCTTCATGTTCGTGGCCGGCGTCAGCTTCGCGCTGCTCTACCGCGCCTTCAGCCGTCGGCCGCGCATTCTGCTGCGCGATCCCGAGTTCAGGCTCTACGCCATCATCGTGGTGTCTGCAGGGCTCGTCATAGCTGGGGTTCTCGCCTCCCAGTCGGGCCTGGAGCCGCTCGACGCCGTCCGCCACGGGCTTTTCAACGCACTGAGCGTCATGACTTCGACCGGTTACGCGACCGACAACTTCGGCGCGTGGGTCCCGAGCGCACAGGCTGTGCTCGTGCTGTTGATGTTCATAGGCGGCAGCACTGGCTCGGCGGGCGGTGGGGTGAAGGTCGCGCGCTGGCTGATCATCGCCAAGATCGCCATCCGCGAGGTCAGGCACGCGCTACACCCGCGGGCCGTCTTGCCGATCACGCTCGGACAGAGGGTCGTCAGCGACGCCGTCCTGCGCTCTGTCTCCGGCTTCATCACGCTCTACATCGCCCTGTTCGCGGCTCTGACGATCGGGCTCGTGTTCACGGGCCACAGCTTCATCACCTCGTTCAGCGCGGCAGCCGCCGCCGTCGGGAACATCGGGGTCGGCCTCGAGCAGGTGGGTCCACACGGCACCTTCGCCGCCCTCGATCCCGTCGCGCGCGGAATGTTGATCTTCGGGATGTACGCCGGTCGCCTCGAGGTGATCACGGTGTTCGTCGTCCTGGTGCCCTCTTGGTGGCAGCGCCCGCGCCGGCGCTGAGGCGCGCGCAACGCGTCCCTGACACGCTGCCGGTGAGGCTGCAACTCGCCGCGCTCCTGAGCTATGCTCCCTGGGTACTCAACCGGAGGCGACGTGACTGACAGCATCGAGTCGGTACTTCAAGAAGCGAGGCGCTTCGCCCCGCCCAAGGGTTTCAAATCTGCCGCGAGGCTCTCTGACGCTGAGGAGTTCGAACGACTCTACCGGCAGTCTCTCGACGATCCCGAGACGTTCTGGTCGAACGCGGCCTCCGACCTGCACTGGTTCAAACCGTGGGACAAGGTCCTGGAGTGGAACGAGCCGCACGCCAAGTGGTTCGTCGGCGCCACCACCAACCTCAGCTACAACTGCCTCGACCTGCAGGTCGCTCGCGGGCTGGCCAACAAGGTCGCCCTCTACTGGGAGGGTGAGCCGGGCGACCGCCGCGTCATCACCTACGGCGAGCTCTTGCGCGAGGTCTCCAAGCTCTCCAACGTGCTGCAGGACAAGGGTGTCGGCTTGGGCGACGTCGTCGCCATCTACATGCCGATGATCCCCGAGGCTCTCGTGGCCATGCTCGCCTGCGCCCGCATCGGAGCCACTCACTCGGTAGTGTTCGGCGGCTTCAGCTCCAGCGCGCTGGCCGACCGCATCAACGATGCCAAGGCAAAGCTGGTCATCACTGCCGATGGCGGTTACCGCCGCGGCGCCGTGCTGCCGCTCAAGCCGGCGGTGGACGAGGCCATAGGACGCTGCCCCAGCGTCAAGAGCGTGATCGTCGTGAGGCGCGCGCAGAACGACATCGATATGGAGCCTAAGCGCGACGTCTGGTACCACGACCTGATGCGCCATGCCAGCTCCGAGTTCGAGGCCGTGCCGGTCGACTCCGAGCACCCTGCGTACGTCCTCTACACCTCCGGCTCGACCGGCAAGCCGAAAGGCGTGCTGCACACCACCGGCGGCTACCTGGTCCACACCAACCTGACGAGCAGATACGTCTTCGACCTGAAACCCAACGACGTCTTCTGGTGCACGGCCGACATCGGTTGGGTCACCGGCCACAGCTACGTGGTCTACGGCATGCTCTCCAACGGCGTCACACAGGTGATGTACGAGGGCAACCCCACTTACCCCGGCCCCGACCGCCTGTGGGAGATGATCGCTCGTTACAAGGTGACGGTCTTCTACACGGCCCCGACGGCGATCCGGGCGTTCATGAAGCTCGGCACCGAGCATCCTGGCCGCCACGACCTCACCAGCCTGCGGCTCATCGGCACGGTCGGCGAGCCCATCAACCCGGAGGCGTGGATCTGGTACCGCCGCGTCATCGGCGGCGACCGCTGCCCCGTCGTCGACACCTGGTGGCAGACCGAGACCGGCGCCATCATGATCTCGACCCTGCCGGGCGTGCACACGACGAAGCCCGGCTCGGCCGGTGTGCCGCTGTTCGGTGTCGAGGCCGAGATCGTCGATGCGGACGGCAATCAGGTCGCGACCAACCAGGGCGGTTACCTGGTGATCCGTAAGCCGTGGCCCGGCATGCTCCGCACCGTGTTCGGCGACGACGACCGCTACCGCAACCAGTACTGGGGCGAGGTCGAGCACGCCTACTTCGCCGGCGACGGCGCGCGGCGCGACGAGGACGGCTACTTCTGGATCATGGGCCGCGTCGACGACGTGGTGAACGTCTCTGGCCACCGGCTGGGAACGATGGAGGTCGAGTCGGCGCTGGTCTCGCACCCCGCCGTGGCCGAGGCGGCCGTCGTCGGCCGTCCTGACGAGATCAAGGGCCAGGGGATCGTGGCGTTCGTATCGCTGGAGGTCGGCAACGAGCCGAGCGACAGGCTGCGCGAGGAACTGCGCGGCCACGTCGCGCGCGAGATCGGCGCGATCGCCAGGCCCGACGAGATCCGCTTCGCCGACGCTCTGCCCAAGACGCGCTCCGGCAAGATCATGCGCAGGTTGCTGCGCTCGGTCGCCTCCGGCCAGGAGCTGTCGGGGGACGTCAGCACGCTCGAGGACCGCAGCGTGGTGGAGAGGTTGCGTTAGGCCGGCCGAACTGACATCCCTGTCGATCGGCTGGCGATGACCCTGCCGCGTGGTCACCCCGCGTCGGGCAGTGAGCGCAGGCTTCTGACCTCGGACAGCCAGATCACCGCCAGCTGAACCAGGAATCCACACGCCGCAGCGATCAGGCAGGCCGTCGGACCGGACAGCGTCGCGAGCGCCGCTCCGATGGCCGCCCCGATCGGTCTGGCTCCGAAGGTGGCCGTCACCAGTAGGGCGGACACACGGCCCAACATCTCATCGGGCGTCACTACCTGCCTCAGGGTGGTCGTCGAGATGGTCCACAGGATCGGTCCGAGGCCGAAGAGCAGGAACGCGACGCCGGCCAGACCAGGCGCCGGCAGCCAGCTGGTGGCCAGCACGAGTACGGCCGCAGCGAAGCCGGCGCACGGGCCCAGCACGACTATCGTGCCGAACGCGAGCCGACGTCCCAGCGTCGGGGCGAGGGCGGCACCGACGACCATCCCGACACCGGCCAGCCCGAGCGTGAGCCCCACGGACGTCGCGTTCATGCCGAGGTCGCCGACCGCGTAAGCCACGAAAACCGCCTGCAAGACGAACCATGCGCCGTTGAACACCACGGCGGTGATGAAGATCGGCCGCAGCAGCCTGTGACCGACGACGAAGACGGCCGCCTGCCTCAGCTCTGCGAGCGGTCTCCTCGGCCGATGGACCGGTCTGGCCTCCCTCGGCAGACGCGACAGCAGCGCCACACCCGCAAGCGCCGTGGCCGCAGCGAGCGCGTACGCCGCCAGCACCCCGCCCCCGGCGATGACGACCCCGGCAAGCGCGGGCCCGCCGATGTAAGCCACGCTGCGAGCCAACTCCAGCCACCTGTTGGCCTCGGTCAGGCGCGAACGCGGCACGACACGCGGGACCATGGCGGGCACCACGACGAAGTAACTGACCGTGCCGAGCGCCGCCATGAAGCCGAGCAACGCCAACGACCGCAAGCTGAGAACCCCGAGCGCGGCGAACGCGGCGACAGCCGTGAGACCCAAGAACCTCAGGGTCTCTGCTCCTAGCATCAGGTTCCGCCGCGACCACCTGTCAGCGAAGAGACCGGCAGGTATCGCGAAGAGCAGGAACGGCAACAGTTGAACCGTCTGAAGCCAGCCGACCTCGGCGGGGGTAGCCGCGAACAGCAGGACCGCGGAAAGCGGCGCTGCCGCCACGGCTAACTGGTCGGCGCCAGTGGCGCAGAGACCCGACCAGGCCAGGTTGCGAAATGCGATCGGCAGAGGTGTCCGGTGGGAGGCGAGAGCTCGAGCGCTGTTTTGCATGCCCGGGAGACTATGAGCGACGACCCTGCCCGCGATATCCGGTTCCTGCTCTCGAATCTGGCGGATTCGAGAGCAAGGAGTGGAGTGCATCTCTCCCCCGTGCTGGTCATGCTGGCGTCAGCACCTAGCCTTGGAGGAGAATCACTATGAGACAGATGGCACCTTCTGGCACCGCGAACCACGTGGAGACCGACCCCCGCTTGGCGAGGATCCGGGCTCGCGACGAGACCGCCGACGGCCAGTTCTGGTACTCGGTCGCGACCACCGGCGTCTACTGCCGCCCCTCGTGCCCGTCGCGCACGGCGAGAGCTGTCAACGTGCGCATCCACGACACCATCGAGAGCGCCAGAGCGGCCGGCTTCCGCCCCTGCCTGCGCTGCGATCCCGACGGGCCCAGCCTGGCCGAGAAGCGCGCGGCGCTGGTCGAGCGGGCTTGCCGCCTCATCGAGCAGAGCGAGGAGGAGCCGACCCTGAGCGAGATCGCCGCAGCGGTGGGGCTGAGCCCGGGCCACTTCCACCGCATGTTCAGGGCGAGCACCGGACTGACGCCGAAGGCGTACGCCAGCGCCAGCCGGGCGAACCGGGTCAGGCGCAGCCTGGCCGAGGGGAGCACCGTGACAGAGGCGCTCTACGACGCCGGCTTCAACTCGAGCGGCCGCTTCTACGCGCAGTCGACGGACATGCTGGGCATGACGCCGTCGAAGTACCGGGCGGGCGGCAGCGAAGAGGACGTCCGCTTCGCGATCGGCGAGTCCTCGCTCGGAGCGATCCTGGTCGCCTCCAGCGAGAAGGGCGTGGCCGCGATCCTG
>CAYMRL010000012.1:0-49052 GCA_964392895.1 uncultured bacterium | reverse complement strand
GGTGAAGCGCCCTGGGTTTGATAGAGGCTCTCCGTTCACGAGGATTGGAGAGAATGGGTTATGCCTAGTAAGTACGATGCTGAGACTAAGGAGCGGGTTGTCAGGCTCTTCCATGAGCGTCGGGAGGATGCTCCTACCGAGTCGTTCCTCGCTTCGTTCCGTCGCGTCAGGGAGCTGACCGGCATTCCGGTCGACACCATGCGCGGTTGGGTGACCAGGGCGCAGATCGACGCGGGCGAGCGGCCGGGGACGAGCAGTTCGGAGCGTGAGGAGATCAGGCGCTTGAAGCGTGAGAACGCCGAGTTGAGGCGCGCTAACGAGATCCTCAAGACCGCTTCGGCGTTTTTCGCGGCAGCGGAGCTCGACCGCCGTACTCAGTGATCGTCGCTTACATCGACGTGTACAAGTACCAGTTCGGAGTCGAGCCGATCTGCCGCGTGCTCAGAGGGCATGGTGTGCCGATCGCTCCGAGCACTTACTACGCCCGCAAGAGCCGACCGGCGTCGGCCAGGAGCCGCAGCGACGCGCTGCTACTACCCAGACTCAAGCGGGCGTTCGAACTCAACTTCTCCTGTTACGGCGCCCGCAAGCTTTGGCGCGAGCTCAGGAACGAGGGCCTCGAAGTCGGCCGCGACCGGGTAGGTAGGTTGATGAAGTTAGCCGGCATCCGCGGTGCGCGGCGTGAGAAACGAATCGTCACGACGGTGCCAGCGTCGACCCAGCGCGAGCTGCCTGACCTGGTCAAACGACGGTGGGATACCGGTGAACCCGATCGGGTGTGGGTCGCTGACCTGACCTACGTACCCTCCAGCGAAGGCACGATCTACACCAGCTTCGTTCAGGACGCCGGCAGCAAGCACATCCTGGGTTTCACCGTCGCCACCAGCATGATGACCAGCATCGTCACCAGAGCCTTGGAGCAGGCGGTAGCGACCCGCCGCCGCCGGCCGGGCCGGGCTTCACCGCCAGCGGCCTGATTTATCACGCCGACCGCGGCAGCCAGTACACCAGCCTGGCGCTCTCGAAGCGCCTCAGCGAGCTTGGTATCGCCGCTAGCACCGGCAGGACCGGCACCGCACTGTACAACGCCGCCATGGAGACCACCATCGGCTTGTACAAGACCGAACTCATCAACACCAAGAGATGGACCTCGAGACAAGAGGTAGAGACCGCCACAGCAGCGTGGGTGAGATGGTTCAACGAAAGGAGGCTACACTCGGCCCTCGGCTACCAGAGCCCCACTACCTACGAGAACCGATACCATCAACAACAGAGCCTGCCAAGGCAGGCCGCGTGAGCACAGAGTCTCTACAAGACCCAGGACGCTTCAGAAGCACCCGAACGGGAAGTGAGCTAGGCTTCGCCGCGCACCCGCTTGACGCCCGCCTCGGCTTCCTCGTCGGTCAGCCAGGACGGCGTCTTACGGCGGTTCTCCGCGATCTCGGCGAGGTTCGCCCACAGCGCATCAAGCTCGTCCCCAGGGAGCGTCTCGGACCGTAACGGCTCTGCAGCGCGCTCGCCAGAGTCGACGTCAACCAGATAGTAGGCGGCGTTGCTCCCACGAACGACTACGTCGACGATGAGCGACTGCCACTGCTGAGGACGCTCGCCCTGCCAGAAGCGGTCTGAGGTCTCCGCGTCTAGGAACCCGACCTGACACCTAATCGCTATGCGTTCGTGCTGTTCGCGGTTCACTCGACCTCCTCGATGGGCTCGATCAGCCCGGGGTAGTCGTTGCGGACGTTGCCAACAGCCTGACTGACCTTGTGCGTCTTCAGCCATTCGCTCGGGCACGGGCCCATCAGGTCCGAGACCAGGTCGGGGTCAGTGATCTCGGGATCCAACCAGCGCGGCACATCGGCCAGGTCGAGAATCACCGGCATCCGGTCGTGGACTGCCTTCAGCAGCTCGTTAGGTTCGGTAGTCAGGATTGCGAACGAGTCACCCCAACTGTGGCGGGCGTAGAGGCCCGCGAGGAGCAGAGGTTGGGCGTCGGCGCGGTACGTCCACCAAGGCTGCTTCCCGCCGTCGACGCGCTGCCACTCGTAGAACCCCGAGATGGGCACGATGCAGCGCGCGGTGCGCAGGGCGTCCCTGAACGCGTTCTTGTCGGCAGCCCCCTCGGAGCGGGCGAGGTGCCACAAGCCCATCACCTTGTCAGGCGACTTCACCCAGTGTGGTTCGAGACCCCAGCGGCCGACCAGCACGTCGTCGCCTCCGTCGCGCGGTTCGCGGACGTACGCGAGCTTCTCTGTCGGAGGGATGTTGTAGCCGAGCCGGCCCTGTCGCATGGCGCGCCTGATGCGATCGTAGTACTCGTCCAGGCCGATGTCGGCCACGTGTAGCTTGGTCGCTCGGTCCATCTTGCCGATTCGTCCGCACATGGCGAGAGTCTAGCGCCGCCGGCGCCGACCCGCACTACGCTCCTTCGACCTGAGGCGCCCCAGGCTCGTCCAGAACGGTATCTTCCCGAGGCCGTCCCAAGGTAAGCCCATGATCTCGCCGGCGCGCTGCACCCACTCTTCGTGAGGCAGGCTGCCAGAGGCGATCAGCAGCTCGGCTTGTTCAACTGGATCGTGGATGTCGTCCTCGCGGTACGGCATGTTGTGCCTGGCTAGGAACTCGATCGCGTACTCCCTGAGGGCGGGGTAACGCCTGCCGCGCTCGGCGTGCCCGTCGAGCCTGCCGCCCTCGCCGTTCGGGTCCAGCGGAGGCGCTTCCGGCTCGCCCGACCTCCACCAGTGCCGGGGGAACTGCACCTCGCTCTCAGGTCGTTCCTTCGTCTCCTGCCTGGCGAGCGCCTCGCGAGCGTAGGCATAGAGCCAGACACGACCGAGCGCCGCCTGTTCCTGCCAGCCGTCGGCTTCGTAGACGACGTCCGGGGTCTCTAGAGTGGCGACGTCAGGCAGCCCGCCGTTACCGCGGTCCGGCTCGTGCCGCAAGCTGAGGCCGGTCGCTCCTCGACTGCGGGCGTCCCAGAGGAGGGCGTCCAGGAGCGTCTTGCAGCCGGCGTCGCGCGCCTCGCGGTTCGGTCGGCCGACGCCGTAGGCGACCTCGATCGGCGCGCCTTCGTTGCGAGTGGTGAACAGGATCGCGTTCGCAGAGAGTCGCGTCGCGTCGGACCTATGCGGCTTGAGCCTCGCCGGCGGGGCGACATCGAGCTTGGCGGCGGTTGGCACACTGACCTCCATGCGCTACCTCAGTTATTGAGGTAGCGGGAAGTATGCCATGCGAAGAAGTAGCTTTGTCTGTCTCCCTAGCGACGTCTTCTAGGTCGATTCGAAGCGCTTCTGCCACTGATCTGCCACTACGCTGCCGACTCGTCATGCCGGTGTCGGCATGGCAGATGCGGAGTTATTGCGTGCTGAACAGTGGTGCCGGGAGCGGGGCTCGAACCCGCACGCCCCGAGGGGCGACAGATTTTAAGTCTGTTGCGTCTACCGTTCCGCCATCCCGGCACGCCGGCGCCGGGCGTCGCGCCGGGCTCCGCAGACAAGTATAGGCGCCGAAACGCGCACTCTGGAGCCGGCGAAGCGCTGTTAGACTCTCAGCGATGCTCCTGCGCGTCGAGCACCTAACCCGCTACCGTTACGAGACGCCGGCCTGGGACTCTTTCAACGAGCTGCGCCTGCGCCCCGCCGACGACTATCGCCAGACGCTCATCGCGTTCGACCTGCGGGTCGAGCCGCACGCCGAGCTGCGCAGTCAACGCGACAGCCACGGCACGCTCACGCATCAGTTCCACGTGGCGGCACCACACGACGAGCTGACGATCCGCGCCAACTCGGTCGTCGAGACCTACGCGGTGCCGATCCCGGCGCCGGTCTCGTCTCGGACCCTGCCGAACCTGCGCCATCGCTTCTTCGAGTACCTGGCGCCTACCGACCGCGTGCCCCTCGACCGGGACTGGTTCGCCGTCCTCGGCGCTCTGCCACTGATCGGCGAGGTCGAGCTGGTCAGCTACCTGACCGAGATGACCTCTTACCTGCGCGAGCGCTTCAGGTACGTCCCCGACGCCACCGACGTCGACACGCCGCTGGCCGAGTTCGTCGCCGCGGGCGCCGGCGTCTGCCAGGACTACACCCACGCGATGCTGGCGCTGTGCCGCACCGCCGGCATCCCGAGCCGCTACGTCTCAGGCTACGTCCACGCCGACCCCGCCAACGAGCACCGTTTGCTGGGCAGCGAGGGCTCCCACGCATGGGTCGAGGCGTTCCTCCCCGGCAACGGCTGGGTCGGCTTCGACCCGACGAACGGCCGGCCGGTGGAGGAGGCGCACGTCAAGATCGGCGTCGGTGACGATTATGACGGCGTTCCACCCGTTTGGGGCCTGCGCCGCGGCGGTGGAGCCGGTCGCCTCGAGGTCGAGGTGCGCGTCAGGCACGAGGCCGACGGCTTGTCCTCGGCACCGGCGATGGCCTGGGCGGTGGCTGACGAGGTCTAGGCGACCGATCTAGGCAATCGTCGGCAGGAGTCATAGGGTCTATGCGTGTACCCCTAACCTAGGCAACTGCCTAGCATAGGGGTCAGCGAGGAAGACAACTGCCCCCCACCAGCAACCACCTACTGCAAGAAGTAGCTCCGCCCGATCTCATCGGACAGACCGTCCAGACGCGAACCGAGCTCGTCCAACCCGGGCGAGCCTCCGTCCAGGATCTCTGACACGTCACCGCAGTAGCGCAGCTGCGCGGCCAGCCACCCGGCTTGGCGCTGCGGCTCGCGGGAGCTGCCGACGGGGTGGCGCAGACCGATCTCGCGCAGGACCAAGTCGAGGTTCTCGCAGCAGTACAGCAGCGAGCGCGGGAACGTCGGATCGAGCAGCAAGAACGCGCTGATCGAAGCCAGATCCGGCGACCCGTGGTGACGCTTGCGGAACGCCTCGTAAGCCGAAGCCGAGCGCAGCAGCGACATGGCGCGGTGCAGCGCCAGCCCGGCTGATACCGGTTCGTCGGAGCGCACGCGCTGCCGCACCTGCAGCAGCCTCACCGTGCTTCCGCCGCGCTCGAGGTAGTGCCCGGCGCGCAGGAAGCCCCAGCCGTCGTCACGGAGCAGCGTCGCGTGGGCGATCCCAAGGAGCAGGTGACTGGCCTCCCGCACCGCGACGCAGTAGTCGTGCAGGTCGGCCTCGTCCCACAGGTTCGGGCTCTGGGCGAGGTCGAGGTAGGCGCGGTTGACGGCCTCCCACATCTCGGTCGAGATGCGGTCGCGCAGGGCGCGGGCGTTCTCGCGCGCGAAGCTGAGGCTGGCGCGGATCGACACGGGGTTGTCGGGGTGCAGCGTCAGCCAGTGCGGCACGCTGTTCGCGTCCGCCCTGTCGAAGTGCATGCGGAAGCCGTCTTCCGAGCCGGTGCTGGCCAGCAGCGGCGCCCACTGCTCTGCCACGATCGAACGACCGCCCGTCGCCAGGGGAGCCTCGACCAGCGCGTGGTAGTTGACGTCGAGCAGCCTGGCGGTGTGCTCCGCGCGCTCGAGGTAGCGCCCGAACCAGTAGAGCGACTCGGCGATGCGGCTAAGCATCCGGACCCTCGATGTCATCGTCGCCGCCGTCGAGCACCCAGGTGTCCTTGGAACCGCCGCCCTGCGACGAGTTCACCACCAGCGACCCGCGCTGCAGCGCCACCCGCGTCAGGCCGCCGGGCACGATGCTGATCTCCGAACCCACCAGCACGTACGGCCGGAGGTCGACGTGACAGGGGTCGAACGACTGCGTCACCGGATCGTAGGTCGGGTGGGTGGAGAGCGAGATTATCGGCTGCGCGACGTAGTTACCCGGCTGCTCGCGCACCTTCTCCAAGTACGTCGCCATGGCAGCGGCTTCGGTCTCGGTGCCGATCATCATGCCGTAGCCGCCCGCCCCGCCGACCTCCTTGATCACCAGCTCGGACGCGTTGGCGAGCACGTGCGCGAGCTGGTCGGGGTCGCCGCAGCGGTAGGTAGGGACGTTCTCTAAGATCGCGTCCTCGCCCAGGTAGTAGCGGATCAGGTCGGGAACGTAGGCGTAGACGGCCTTGTCGTCCGCCACGCCGGTGCCGATCGCGTTGGCGAGCGCCACGCGACCCGCCAGGTACACCTCCAGGAGGCCGGGCACGCCGAGGGCGGAGTCGGGTCGGAAGGCCAGCGGGTCGAGGAAGTCGTCGTCGATGCGCCGGTACACCACGTCGACCTGCTGCTTGCCGGCGGTGGTGCGCATCCACAGGCGACCGTCGTCGACGAACAGGTCGCGGCCCTCGACGAGCTCTACGCCCATCTGTTGCGCCAAGAAGGAGTGCTCGAAGTAAGCCGAGTTGTACGGCCCCGGGGTCAGCACCACGACGGTCGGCACTGCGACGTCGCGCGGGCTCAGCTCGCGCAGCACGTTCAGCAGCTCGACAGGGTAGTGCCGGACCGGCCTGACGGCGTGGGCGCGCATCATGTTCGGGAAGCTGCGAGCCATCACGCCGCGGTTGGCGATCATGTACGAGACGCCGCTGGGGCTGCGCAGGTTGTCCTCGAGCACCAGCCAGCGGCCCCCCTCGGAGCGGATCAGGTCGACCCCGACGATGTGCGTGTAGACGCCGAGAGGGGGCAGGTGACCGCGCACCTGAGCCCTCAGATGCGGGTGGCCCTCGATGAGCGCGCGCGGGATGATCCCGTCGGCGAGCACCTGCGCCTCGTGATACAGGTCCGCGAGGAAGAGGTTCAGCGCCTTCACGCGCTGCTTCAGACCGGCCTCGAGGTGCTCCCATTCGGCGGCCGCGATCAGCCGCGGAACCGGGTCGAACGGGAAGCTGCGCTCGGTGCCGCGCTCGTCGCCGTAGACGGTGAAGGTGATGCCCTGCTGCCGGAACACCAGGTCGATGAGCTGGACGCGGCGCTGGTACTCGCGCACGCCGTACTGCTTGAGGCGGCGCACTATCTCGCGGTAGAGGGGGCGCACCTTGCCGTGCGGGTCGAAAGCCTCGTCGAAGGCTTCCCCCGGCCGGTACCCGGCGAGCGAGATGGCGGTCTCTTCAGGACCCACGGTTGGCAGAAAGTACCACGCGCCGCGAGATCACAGCGAGGCTACAGCGGCTGCTCCCACCCCTTGGCCCGCTCGACGCCGCGGAGCCAGCGCTCGCGCATCGCGTCGCGCTCCGCGTCGGCCATCCGCGGCTCGAACCGCCGCTCCTCGCGCCACTGCTCGGCGACGTCACCGGCGCTAGGCCAAACGCCCACGGCGAGGCCCGCCAGATAGGCGGCTCCCAGCGCCGTCGTCTCGGTGATCTCTGGTCTGACGACCGGCAGGTCGAGCAGGTCGGCCTGCAGTTGCATCAGCAGGTCGTTGCGGGAGGCGCCGCCGTCGACGCGCAGCTCGGTCAGCGCGCCGCCGCTGTCGGCCTCGAGCACGTCGACGACATCGGCCACCTGCAGCGCGATGCCCTCCAGCGCCGCCCGCGCCAGATGCCCCGCGGTGGTGCCGCGCGTCAGGCCGAGAGCGGCGCCGCGCGCGTACGCGTCCCAGTGCGGCGCGCCCAGCCCTGTCAGCGCCGGCACGAAGGTCACGCCGCCCGAATCCGGCACGCTGGCCGCCAACGCCTCGACGTCCTCGGCCCTTCTGATCACGCCGAG
Organism: uncultured bacterium; assembly: GCA_964392895.1. GTDB lineage: Bacteria > Deinococcota > Deinococci > Deinococcales > Trueperaceae > CAYMRL01. Next base: position 41,465 of record CAYMRL010000012.1, on the reverse strand, counting down.
CCCGTCGCGCAGCCACTGCACCACGGCTCCCGCCATGAACACGGAACCCTCGAGCGCGTAGGTGACTCCGGCGCCGGGCAGGTCCCAACCGACGGTCGTCAGCAGCCGATGTCGCGAGGGTCTCGGCTCAGGACCGGTGTTGAGCATGATGAAGCAGCCGGTGCCGTAGGTGTTCTTGGCCTGGCCCGGCGTCAGGCACGCCTGGCCGAAGGTGGCGGCGTGCTGGTCGCCGACGAGCGCAGCCAAGGTGGCGCCGGCCAGTGGCCCTTCTCTGATCTCGGCCACCGGCGCGGAGGTAGGCACGACCCGCGGCAGTAGCGGGGCGGGGATATCGAACAGCTCGAGCAGCCGCTCGCTCCACGCCAACTCGCCGATGTCGAACAGCAGAGTGCGCGAGGCGTTGCTGACGTCGGTGACGTGCTCGCCGGTCAGCTTGGCGGCGAGCCAGGCGTCGACCGTCCCGAAAGCCAGCTCGCCGGCCTCGGCTCGGCGGCGGGCGTCGGGCACGCTGGCGAGCAGCCACGCCAGCTTCGACGCCGAGAAGTACGGGTCGAGCTCCAGGCCCGTGAGCGCCCTGACCTCGTCCACGACCCCCGCTTGCCGCAAGCGCTGCAACTCGTGCGCGGTGCGGCGGTCCTGCCACACGATGGCGTTGGCGAGCGGCTCGAGCGTCCGCCGGTCCCACAGCACGGTGGTCTCGCGCTGGTTGGTGATCCCCACACCCGCCAGCTCCGCCGCCGTGATCCCGGCCGCGGCCAGGGCCTGGCTGGCGGCGTCCATCTGGTCGCGCCAGATGTCGCGCGGGTCGTGCTCGACCCAGCCGGGCTGCGGGTAGTGCTGCTCGAGCTCGATCTGGCCGGTGCCTCGCACCCTGCCGGCGGCGTCGAAGACGATGGCCCGCGAGCTCGTCGTGCCCTGGTCGAGGGCGAGCACGAAGCCTCGCGCCATCTACAGCTTCTCGTTGAGCGCGGCGAGGCGCAGCGCGACGTACTGCCGCTCGCCCGCCAACTCCGCCTGCAGCGTGGCGTCGCCTTCGGCCAACTGCCGGTACCTGCCGCTGACGTTCATCTCGACCTTGCCGATGGGGAAGGCCTTGCGGAACTGGGCTATCGACTCGAACGCCGACACCGCCCGACCGGAGTAGAGCCTCAGCGAGGCGCGCCTGAGGGCAGGGAAGGCGTGCAGCACCACGCCCGAGCCGCTGCGGGCGCCGGCGGCGGTGAACCCATCCGAGCTCTCCACCGACCCGACGCTGGTGCAGGAGACGCACTCGCCTTCGAGGTGGTCGAGGAGCGCGCCGACGCTCGACCTGAGGAACTCGGCGTTCCCGAGCGCCTCGCTAGGCGCGCCGCGCAGGTCGACGATGACCTGGGTACCGTACTCGAGGTTGCCTAAGGTGCGGTTCGTGCCTAGCACGTCTGTCTTCTCCGTCATCAGCCTTTGACCCCTCCGGCCGTGTACTGCCCAGTCAGGGCGTCTTGGAACGAGTAGAAGATGACGAGGATGGGGATGCTGCCGAGCACGGAAGCTGCCGCCATCGCACCCCACTGCGTCGAGAACTGGTTGGTCGAGAAGTTGCGCAGGCCGATGCCGACGGTCCACTGCTCCTGCCCGATCAGCAGCGTGTTGGCGAGGATGAACTCGCTGTAGGTGCCGATGAACTGGTTGAGGAAGATGAACAGCAGCATCGGGACGCTGACGGGCAGGATGATGCGCCAGAAGGCGCCGAGGCGCGTGGCGCCGTCGACCATCGCCGACTCCTCGAGCGCGGGCGAGATCGAGTCGAGGTAGCCCTTGAAGATCCACGTCGAGAACGCGATCGCACCACCCGAGTAAGCGAGGATCAGGCCGGGGAAGGTGTTGATGAGCTGCAGCCGGCTCATCAGGTAGAAGATCGCGACCAGCGCCATGAACGTCGGGAACATCTGCACGAACACGAACGACAGGAGCGTGCTGTAGCGTCCCTGGAACTTCATGCGCGAGAACGCGTAAGCCGCGGTGGTCGAAAGAAGCACGGCCAAGATGCCGGTAGTCCCCGAGATGAGCAGGGTGTTGCGTATGTAGAGCGGGACCATGCCTCCGATGCTGGCCGGCGCCCGGTTCCCGTTCGGCAGTATCTCGTAGAACTGCGAGGGCTGAACGCTGTAGACGAGCACGGCCGCCGAGCCGAACACTACCCAGCCGAGCACGCCGCGCCACCTGTCGGCGCGCCTGAGGTAGATGCCGATGCGCGGCGCGAGGATCATGAACGCGAGGCCAGCGACCGCCAGCGCCAGCACGGCGACGAGCAGCCACTGGAACCACAGCATGTGGAACTGGTTGGTGACCTTGTCGTACTGGACCGTCGAGATGTTGGTCGGGTCGGGGAAGACCCCGGAGCGGACCAGCAGGTTGCCGACGCGTGGCAGGGCGCCGGCGAGGGTGTCGTTGCGGTTGAACGAGACGGCCAGCAGGTAGACGACGGGGTAGAAGACGATGCCGATGACCAGCCAGATGAAGATGTGAGTGGCGGCGGTGAGGGCGTAGCGAGCAGCTCGGAGCGGACGGGTGGCGAGGCCGTACAGGTAGGCCATGGCACCGATGCCGCCGCACACGAGCGCGAAGACGCCGAGGAACCTGCGCCAGCCGCCGGGTATGACGAGCATGCGGTCGCGCACGATCGGCTCGGGAGCGGTCGCGATGAGCCACCAGACGCCGCCGACCACCAGCGCGGCGATGATCAGCATCGTCAGGTAGTGAACGCGCGAGCCGGTGTTCAGCCCGGCGCGCCCGCCACGGCCGCCGCCCCAGCTCTGTCCAGTGGTCGCGCTCATGTTCGCACCTCGTCTTTCAGTGCGCCGGTGACGCGGAAGTTGATGAGGCTCACCCCCAGGGTGATGACGAAGATGATCAGCGAGATCGCGGACCCGAAGCCGTACGCGTAGCCGCCCTGGCTGCGGAACGCCTCGTTGTAGGCCCAACTGATGAGGATGTCGGTGCCTCTGGCCGTGGCACTGCCCCACGAGACGGCGGGGCCGCCGTCGGTGAGGAGGAAGATGACGTTGAAGTTGTTGAAGTTGAACGCGAAGCCGCTGAGCGTGATCGGGACCAGCGCCGTGCGCAGCAGCGGGCCGGTGACGTTCCAGAAGGCCTGCCAGCCGCTGGCGCCGTCGATGCGGGCCGCCTCGTAGACGTCGTCAGGGATGGCGGAGAGAGCGCCGAGGGTGGCGGTGAGGAGGAAGGGCAGTCCCAGCCACAGGTTGACGCCGAGCACGGCGGCTCGTGCCCAAATCGGGTCGCCGAGCAGCCAGTTGATCGGCTCGGGGCTGATGTCGAGCAGGGCGAGCAGCCTGTTGATGGCGCCGAAGTTCTGGTTGAGGAAGCCGCGCCACACCTGGATGGTGATGACCGCCGGCAGCGCCCACGGGATGATCAGCAGCGTGCGGTATAGGTTGCGGAAGCGCAGCGCCTTGTTGTTGAGCAGCACCGCCAGGAACACGCCGGCCGCGGTGTTGAGCAGCACGGTGAGGACGGCGAAGGTGACGTTCCAGCCGAAGACGGGGAAGAGCGCGCTGGTGGCCGACGCCGCGATGCGCCTAAAGTTCCTCAGGCCCACGTAGCCGAAGTCGTTGTAGCGCGCGATGGCTGTGACCTCGGCGCCCTCCGGCAGCGGCTCGCTCAGCACCATGACGTCACCGAGGTCTTGGACGATGAGCACCTCGAGCGGTCTGGCGTCGAGGCGCACGCTCAGCTCGCTGATCTCCGGCTCGAACGGCGGCGCGCGCTCCAGGGTCAGGACGCGTCCCTCTTGCGAGATGACGCGCACCTCGAACTCGAAGCCGAGATCGGGCAGCAGCATCCCTACCGACTCGACGACGCGGCCGTCAGGCACGCCCTCGGCGAGGGTGATGGTGGTGCCCTCCCACGACTCGCCGGCGAGCGCTACCTCACCGGAGGCGTAGACGACGGCGCGGACGTCGTTGCAACCGTCGCGCAGGTCCTCGCAGTCGAGGCTGGCGGCGCTGGCGATGCTCAGGCGCGCGCCATCGACGGCAGTGATCTCGGTGCGGGTTGCGATGTTCAGCTGTCCGTTGCGGATGCCGGCGTAGTCGGTGAACGCGAGGATCACCGTCAGCACGACGGGGAAGACAGTGAATACCAGCAGGAAGATAATCGCGGGGAGCAGGTAGTACCACGGCATGATCCACGCGTACCGATGCGCGATCACCCGCAGGACCAACACCAGGATCACGACGGCGATGGGTATCCCGACGAAGGCCGGCATACCCGGATCGAGCACGCGCAGCAGCAACACGCCGAGCACGCCGGCGGCCGCGGCCACAACCAGCGCCAAGGCGAGCAGCGCCACCGACTTGAGCAGCCCACCAGCCACCGTGCGGCTGCGCGGGAGATGTTCGGATAAAGGCTTGGAGATGTCCAAGGCCCGGCCCCTTAGCTCTGTTAGGTTTGCGGCCAGGGGATGGTCCCCTGGCCGCTGTCACGGTTAGGCGTCAGCTTAACGCCTCAGACTGGTCTTCGGGCTTACTGGCCCGTGATCTCGTTGACCGCCTGCTGCAGCAGCGCGGACGGGTCGGAGGCGGCGCTGTCCGTGATGACCGAGAGGGCGCTGCCCATCGGGCCCCAGACGGAGCCCATCTCGGGGATGTTCGGCATCGGCTCGGAGTTGAGGAGTGCGGCGCCGAAGCCGGCGATGATCGGGTCGTCCTCGACGTCGCCGAGAGCGGAGATGGAGGCCGGGATGCGGCCGGAGAAGCGCGCCAGCGAAACCTGAGCGTCCTTGCGGGTGAGCCACTTGGCGAAGTTCGCCGACTCGACCTTGAGGTTGCTGAACGAGTTGACGAGCGCGCCCTGCACGCCCATGAAGCCCGAGAAGACGGCACCGCTGGCGAGGGAGGGCACGGGGACGACGCTGACGTCGAGCCCGGCGCTGTGGTACTGGCTGATCGCCCAGGGGCCGGTGTAGATCATGGCGAGGACACCGTCGACGAACAGGCCGTTGGCGACGTCGCCGGTGGTGCCGGCGGGGATCAGGGCGCGGTCGAAACGCAGCTCCTTGAGAGCCTGCGCACCCGCGATGGCACCCTCGGTGGCGAGGCCGACGTCGGAGGCCACCAGCGAGCCGCTGGCGTCGCGGCCGAATACGTAGCCGCCGTAGGTGTGGAGCCAGCCGTAGGAGAAGTAGAAGTTGTTAATGTCGTACATGAAGCCGAAGGTGTCGGCGGTGGTGAGCTCCTGGGCGAGGTCGAGCATGCCCTCGTAGGTGGCCGGCACCTGGGCGACGAGGTCGTTGTTGACGACCAGCGCCGGGCCTTCGACGAACATCGGCAGACCGAACAGGCGGCCGTTGACCGTGTACGCGAGGCGAGCCTGCTCGCCGAGGTCGGCGAGGTAGGGGGCCGTGGCGTAGGAGGTCATGTCGAGCAGCACGCCACCGACGGCCATCTCGCCGATCTGGTCGTGCGGGACGCCGACGAACACGTCACCGGCCTGGCCTTCGGGCGCACTGAGCAGCGCCTGCTGCTTGAGCTCGTTGACGTCGAGGCGAACGATGCTGACCTCGACACCGAACGCGGCCGAGAACGAAGCGGCCTCTTCGCGCAGCCAGTCGAGCGACTGGTCGCCGAATGTGGTCCACACGGTCAGTGTCTGGCCGAAAGCCATGCCGAGGCTGGCCACCGCCACGGCAAGTACTACTAGGATCTTCCTCAAGGTGATGCTCCCTTCGAGCTAGGGCGTGCCCGGCCCCGCCTGTCGGTCCTCCCCGCGGCGCGACTCGAGACGTCTGCACCAGGATAACGACTACGTTGCGGCCACGCCAGGACATCATGCCCCTTTCCGCCGGGGTGAAACAAGTCTGTACCTACCCGACTCCATCTCTATGCTGCCGGCGAGTTCCAACGTCGTCAGGGACACGAGAAGGGTCGAGACCGGCAGCTTGGTGCTCGTCAGCAACGACTCGGCGCTGTGCCACCCTCCGCCGACCAGCGCAGCCAGGACCGGGTCCTCCGGACGCGGCGGCTTCGGACGCTCCCGCGCCTTGGCCACTACGTCCGGGTAGAGCGCTAGCGCGTCGGATGCGTCGATGAGCGGCGTGGCTCCGTCGCGCAACAGAGCCAGGTTGCCGGCCGTGCGCTGACTGTCGGGCCGGTCCGGCACCGCCAGCACGTGTCGACCCTGCGCCAGCGCGTGGTCGACGGTGGAGAGAGCGCCCGACCTCTCCGCGGCTTCCACCACGACAACGGCCCGACTGAGGCCGCTGACGATGCGGTTGCGCCACGGGAAGTAGCCCTGCTGCGGGTTCGTGTCGGGCGGCCATTCGCTGATGACGGCGCCGCCGGACTCGGTTATGCGCCGCGCCAAGTCGGTGTGCGTCTGAGGGTGCAGCCTGTCGTGGCCGCCGCCGAGGACCGCTACTGTCGTCCCCGTCTCCAGAGCGCCCTCGTGAGCGGCCGCGTCGACGCCGAGCGCCAGCCCAGACACGACGACCACTCCCTCGTCCGCCACGTCCGCCGCCAAGTCGCGCGCGAGACTGAGCGCATACCGGCTGGCCGCGCGGGCACCGACTATCGCGAGCGACACCTGCTCAGGGTGCCGCCGACAGCACGCCTCCGGCAGGGTTCCAGACACGAACAGCACGCTGGGCGGCGCAGCGAGGTCGTTCAAGAGGTTGACCGGGTAGCCGTCGTCCTCGCGGCAGACGATCTCGAGCCCCAGGTCGCGCGCGGCCGCGACGGTCGCCGCGGCCTTGACGCGTCCGGCATGCAGCGCTGCTCGCAGAGCGCGTGACCATCCCGCCGTGCGTACGTCGTGCCTGCTCGAATCGGTGCTCTCGTGAAGGAACACCCGGTCCAAGCGCCTGATCAGCTCGGGCGGAAGCGAGTCCCAACCGCGTGCGGGCTCCCGGCCAGCGGCCAGCGCGTCTATCGATCCGAACGCCGCTATGAGCTGAGCGGCGGAGACCGGACCGATGCCCGGGATCGCCGCCAGGGCCAGGTGAAGTGCTGCCCGTTCTTCCATGCCCGATTGTGTACCGGATCAGGCGCGCGAGTGCGTGCTGGACGGGCTTCTGCCTAGGTTGATTAGGCTGCGGACTTCGGGGGTCGAGGGTGATGAGGCGCTACCCCTAAGCTAGGCTCGTGCCTAGGATAGGGGTAGCGGGGTAGGTGGTCGGAGTTAGGTTGGCAGGAGCCTAGGATAGGGGTAGTGAGGTAGCGGGTCGGATCCCGGTTGGCAGAAGCCTAGGACTTGAGCCGCCAGCGGCTCCCGGCAGGCGTGTCCTCGACTTCGATCCCCAGTTCCTCGAGCCTGACTCGCAGCGCGTCCGCAGCGGGGAAATCGCGTCGGTCACGCGCGCGTTGGCGCTGCTCCAGCAGCAGCTCGACGACGCCGGAGAGCGTCTCGGTGGCACCGCCGGCATCGGCGCCACCCGTGAGCGCCAGCGGCACGCCGAGCACACCGACGAGAAACTCCTCGAGCAGCGCGGCGCCGGCGGACGCGAACTCGGCTGAGCAGCCGGCATCGAGCCCGCGGCGCAGCTCGCGCGCGGCGTCGAACAGCGCGGCGATCGCCTGGGGCGTGTTCAGGTCGTCGTTGAGGGCCGAGGTGAACGCCTCGCGGTAGGGGGCGAACGGGCCGTCCTCGCGCGAGCCCAAGGAGCCCCCGGCCGCAGCGACACGCTCCAGCGCGGCGGCGTGCGCCTCCTGCAGGCGCCTCAGGCCCTGGTTAGAAGAGGAGAGGCTGTCGTCGGTGAAGTCGGAGACGCTGCGGTAGTGCGAACGCAGCAAGTGGAAGCGCACCGCAACGGGATGGAAGCGCTCGAACAGCTCGGTCAGCGTCACGAAGTGGTTCTTCGACTTCGCCATCTTCTCGCCGCCGAGGGTGATCATGTTCCAGTGGATCCAGGTGCGCGCGAAGGGCTTGCCGGCCGCCTTCGCCTGCGCGATCTCGCACTCGTGGTGAGGGAAGACGAGGTCGAGTCCGCCGCCGTGGACGTCGAACTCCTCGCCCAGGTACTTGGTGCTCATCACCGAGCACTCGATGTGCCAGCCGGGGAAGCCCTCACCCCACGGGCTGTCCCAGCGCATGATGTGGCCGTCGTCGGCGCGTTTCCACAGAGCGAAGTCGCGCGGGTCGCGCTTGTCGGACCTGACATCGACGCGGGTGCCTTCGAGCAGCTCGCCGGGGTCGCGGCCCGACAGCTCGCCGTACTCCGGCCACTTGGCGACCTCGAAGTACACGCTGCCGTCCGACTCGTAAGCGACGCCCCTGTCGATGAGCTCCTGCGTCATCGCGATCTGCTCTGTGATGTGCCCGGACGCGCGCGGCACGATGCTGGGGCGCCTGACGTTCAGTTTGGCCATCGCATCGAAGTAGGCCCAGAAGTACTTCTCAGCGACCTCCATCGGCTCGATGCGCTCCAGTTGCGCGCGCTTGGCGAGCTTGTCCTCGCCGTCGTCGGCGTCGTCGACTAGGTGGCCGACGTCGGTGATGTTGGTGACGAGCCGTACGGTGAAGCCCTCGTGCTCGAGCCAGCGGCGCAGCACGTCGAAGACGATAGGTCCGCGGGCGTGGCCGAGGTGCGGCTCGGAGTAGACGGTGGGTCCGCAGTTGTAGAGGCCTGCGCGGCCGGGCACGACCGGCCTGAACGGCTCCTTGGTGCGGGTCAGGGTGTTGTAGAGCTCGAGGGGCATCGCTAACTCCAGTTGCCGGCGTCAACAGGCGCCGGGGTTCTCACGGTTCAAGATTTCGGGATCGAGGCAGTCGGGTGCTCGGGGAGGCTCAACACGCCGCCCGGCGACATCGCAGCGCGGTATTCGCGCGGTCCTGGTGCACCGACATGCTCAGAAGCTTAGCACTAGCATGAGGCGTGGGAAGGATGAGACTCGACACGCCCGTCGTGGCTCAGACCGAGGTTCTGGGCTCGAGGTTCATCGCGTACCTCACACCGATCTCGTCGGTAGCAGAAGCGCGCGACCACCTCGAGGCCGTGAGGCTCGAGCATCCTGAGGCGAGCCACCACTGCTGGGCTTACCTGATCGGCTCGGAGATGCGCTTCTCCGACGATGGCGAGCCAGGCGGCACCGCCGGCAGGCCGATGCTCGAGGTGATCATCAAGCGCGAGCTGGACCGCTGCTCCGCTGTCGTGGTGCGCTACTTCGGTGGCCGCAAGCTGGGGGCGGGGGGTCTGGTGCGCGCGTACTCTGGCGCGGTCTCTCATGCGCTCGATGTCGGCTCGGTCAGTGAGTTCGTTCCGCGCACGAGAGTGCTGGTGAGGGCGCCGTTCGCCCACGCCGACGCGGTGTTGCGCCTGCTGCCGGGAGTGACGGCCGGCTTCGACGCCGCCGGGCTGCTCGTACACACCGAGGTAGACGACGACGCGCTCGAACCGCTGCGCGTGCGGCTGCGCGACGCCAGTCGCGGAGCGGCGACGCTCGAGGCCCTTGGGAGCGTCGTCGGTTAAGGAGATGAAGCCTGGCTCAAGGTCTCGTGGACATCCGAGTGTCACGATAGCGGAATGAGAATCCGCCACAGACTCGCTGCGGCGCTGTCCGTCACGGCACTGTTCGTACTGGGTTCGCTGCTCGCCGCCTGCGCGCCGCAGGTCAGCAGCGATGGTCAGCGCGTCGTCGCCGTCATCAACGGTCCGGCGCAGCACGCCATCGACGGCAGCGCTCAGGCGGTGCACGGTCACTTCGCCGACGACCCAGAGCGCGGCTTCGAGCTGGTCAGCACCTTCGCGCTGCGGTTCCTCGAGTCGCACACCGACCTGTTCGACGACCGCGCGGCACCGTCGGCGGCTCGCATCGCCCGCGGCCAGGACGCCGACTTCGCGATAATGATCGGCGCTCCGATACAGACGCGCTCGGTGACCGTCTCGCGCGACGAGGCGAGCCGCCGCGTCGACATCGAGCTGGTGCTCGAGGCTCAGGTCGTCGACGCTCGCACTGACGCGATCGTCCAGACGCTCAGGACGCGCAGTCACTACGGCTCGCGCGTCGAGGCCAACGACTTCGCCCTGCCCGATCCCGTTCAGGACGGCACGCTGATGACGTTGGTGGCAGAGGCGGCGCGCGAGCTGGCCGTGGCGTTGCGGGCCGAGCTGCCGTACCTGTTCAGCCAACTGCTGCTGCGCTGACGCCGGTTCTCACCTGAAGTAACGACGCAGGATCTCCTGGTACTCGAGGGGTATGTCGCCCTCTGTCAGCGCGTCCTCCGCCGCGGCGGCGTACTGCGCGAACGAGACGCCGCTGGGTAGCTCGACCTCGTCGCGACCAGGCAGCAGCACTGTACCGAGCAGGTTCTCGGGGCCCTCGGTAAGGACGCCGCGCAGGACCTCCGGTTCGTCGTCGGACTGCGAGGCGGCTGTGCCTGCGGGGGACTCGCCGGCCCCACCCTCGCCCGAGACGCCGTCGGCGCCGTCGTCACCACCGCCGTCGGCTGACGGGGTCAGGCCCTCGTCACCTTCACCGGCGCTCTCTCCGCCCGCGGGCTCCTGACCCGACTCCTCGCTGGGGCCACCCGCCTGCTCGAACGGGTTGCGAGGGCCGCTCGCTGGATCGGGTCCTTCACCCTGCTCCTGTCCATCGCCGCTGCCCTGTGCGCTCTCCTCGCCGTCGGGCGACTCGCCATCCGATTCGCCGGTGCCGGAGACGAGATCGCGGTTGCCGTCGCCGCTACCGTCTCCCACCTCGAAGCGGCGCGGGTCTGCCTCGCCGTTGGCGCCCTGGTCGCCACTTTGCGAGCCCGACTGCTCCTGGGGTCCCTCGTCGCGCTGCTCCTGCGTCCGACCGCCGCCCGCGTCGGCGGGGCGTTCGCGCAGCGAGTCGAGGAAGCGTGAGAGCGGAGCGGCGCCATCACCCTCGCCCGGTGCTCGCGAGTCGGCGGGTGGGGTGTCGCCTTCGTCGTCAGAGCCGGCATCCTCCGGCTCCGCGCCCCTCTCGCTCGACGGGTCGACGAGGCCGACGTCGGTCTCGTCGTCAGACGGCTCCTGCTCAGCCGGCGACGACTCACCCGACTGCTGGGAGCCGGACGCGAAGCCCTGGTTCCCGTTACCGCTGCCGGCAGGAGCGAAGCCGGGGATCAGCAGCAGGCCGAACGCGACCACGATCAGGGGCAACCACCAAGCCGGCTGCGCCTGCGCCCTGACGTCTCTGACGCTGAGCCGCGCCCGGGTCTCGACCCGCTCGCGGAAGTCGTAAGGGTCCTCAGCCTGCGCGGCGTCGGCGGCGTCCGCGCCGGCGGCGGCCTTGGCGCGCAGCTCGAGGGCGGTCTCGTAGCTGAGGCCGGCCTGATCGCGGATGGTGCCGAAGGCTCGTGCCCGGCTGCCGGGAGTCGGCAGGGCGGCACCCACCGCGAACCCGGCCGCGGCGATCAGGGCATGAACGCTCAGCGCCGGCGCGAGCAGCAGGCCCAGCAGCGACGCGATGAGCGCTCCCACCGCGCCGCTGAGAAGGCGACGGTCGAGGGCCGCTCGCCGCGCTAGGCGCAGGTGGAGCTCGAGCGCGTCGCCGTTGGCGGGCCCCGATGCGCGTCTACGGCTCGGGTTGATCATCCGGCGCTCCGCCTCAGGAGCAGGGGAGCGAGGCTGAGAGTCAACGCGCCGCCGACGGTCAGGAACGAGGCGCCGCCCTCCAGGACTCCGCGCGCGGGGTTGATCAGGTTGACGCCTGACACCGACTCGAACCAGATGGCGGCTCCGACCACTGCGATCGACGCCAGCGGCGCCAAGAACAGCAATCCTGAGCGGCGCGCCCCGGCCCCGACCCAGGCGCCGATGGCGAAGAACGCGCCGACGACGAGAAACGGCGCCAGTGCCGAGAGCGCGAAGTTGGCGTCGGGGTAGCTGGCAGCGTGACCCGCGATCTCGAACGGCCAGGTCAGCAGCGCGACGACCAACAGCGCGCCGAGCGTGGCTCTGCCTTCGGCCGGCTCCAGTGACGGGGGCACCGGCGTGCCGTCGGGTCTCACGGGCTCATCGGCGCCACCGCCGATCCCCCACAGAGCGCCGAAGACGAGGCTGGCGACGGCCAGCAGCACGGCTCGCGCCGGCGCCATGACGAACCAGACCTCGTTGACCTCGGCCGAACCGGTCGGCCAGCGCACCGCGACGACGAACGCGAGCGCGAGCAGCCCGACAGCCAGCACCTGGATCATGTCGGAGCGGCGTAACCGGCCGGCGATGGCGTCGAGCGCGCTCATGGCCTTACCTCGCTGGCAGCGACGACCCAGACGGTGCACACCTCGGAGCACGACGTGGCGAGCGCGCTGCCGAACGGCAGGTGCGACTCGAGGCGGCCGTAGACGGCGTTGGGGGCCGCCGTCGACTCTTGGGGGGTGGCCACGGAGCGCGCGCCAGGCTCGAGCCGTCCGTGCGAGCCGAGTCCGACGACGTGAACGTCGACGAGCGGAGCGCCGCCGGCGTTGCGCAGCTCGCCGCTCTCGTAGCGCAGCGGAGCGTCCTCGACGCTGGGAGGCAGGGCCAGTAGCAAGGAGCGCCAGCGCGATAGGTCGAAGAACGCACCGCCGGTCTCGATCCGGTACGGCACCGGGCTCAGCGGCCTGGCGCCGCCGACGACGCCGACGGTGCCGGGCGGCAGCGTCAGATGCTCCTGGGTCTCGACGACCAGCGCCAGCGCTCCGCCGCTGATCCCTAGCCGTCCGGCGGCGGAGATCAGGGGTTCAGGCGGCCGCAGCACGCGCCACGACGCGAACGACAAGATGGCTGCCAGCGCGAGCGCCCCGATCAAGCCGGGCCCGGCGAACGAGCGCACCAGCAGCACGCTCAGCAGCGCGAAGGCGCCCGCCACCGCCAAGACCAGCGGCTGCGGGACGGAGGCGGGTCGCGCCACCATGGGGGCGGCTGTCAGGGCCTCGACGAGGGCGTCGACGGCGATCTTCTGCTCGCCGCTCAGCGCCGCCGCGAGCGTGCTGATGGCCTGGGTCCCGGTCCTGGTCACAGCGCCGGCGCCGAGCCGTGCGCTGTCTCGCCCCGGCTCGATCAACAACCCGAGCTCGGCGTGGCTGGCGGGCAGCGCGCCATGGAGGATGACGTGAGCGCCGCCCAGCGCCGCGGCAGCCACGGCCTCGAGGCGTGGAGCGGCCGAGGTGCCGTCGATTACGAGCGTCCTGACGCCCGAGTAGGCGGCGCTGTCGAGAGGCAGGGAGGAGGCGGGCACGTCGACGAGGCGCGCGTCGGGTGGGTAGGCGCCGCGCAGACTGCCCGGCGCGCGGCTGACCACCAGGTCGAGCGGCCGCGAGTCGGCGTCGCGCCCGGCGATGCTTCCGCTGGCCAGCGTCGCGTCGGCCGTCCTCAGCGTCCAGCTGATGCTGCTGAAGGAGTTGAGGTAGACGAGGGTCTCGAAGACGCTGACGCCGGCGCCGCCTCCGATCTCCTGCCGCAGTACCAGCGGCACCGAGCCCTGCCTGAGCGAGCCCTGGTCCACGACCACGGTCAGCGTGGCCGGTGGCGTGTCGCGCGAGACGAACCTGAGTGGGTTCCAGGCGTTGGCGACGACCTGCGACGCGATGCCGACCTCGAGCCGGTTGGGGTTGACGAGATCTTGGGCGTACACCGTACTCACCACGCCGAGAAGCAGCACGAGTGCAGCAGCGACACGCGCCGCCACCCTCAGTTTCGACCTGTCCACGCCCAGCTTCGGCATCTTAGGCGGAGTATAAGGGCGACCGGCGTCAGCGTCGGTCTCGCCTGTGCGTTCTAGGCAATCGTCCAGGTAGAGGGGTAGCGCGACTGAGCCCCCAAGCCTCCCGCCGACTCAGCGCCAAGCGACGGTCGGCAGGTACACGATCGCGGAGACCACGCGCCGCTGGGTGCGCCGGTTGACGACGCGACCGTCGACGAGCAGGGTAGAGCTGCTGCCGCTGTCGAGCCGCATCGCGTCCTGAGCGCCTAGCAGTTGGAAGAGCGGTATGAGATCGGCGGCGCGCATCGTCTCCGCCACCACCATCAGCACGGTGCCGTCGGCGGTCACGCCGATGGCGGCCTGCTGCGTCAGGCCGTCGAGGATGCGCTGCCCCAGCGCGAAGCCTTCGATGTCGGGCTGGTACGCATCTACGCCGCCCTTGAGCAGCAGCGGCCCCGCCTCGACGGCGTAGCGCGCGCCGACGAAGCCGGCAGGCTCGAGCAGCGCGTCGAGGTAGACGCGGTCGCCGCTGTCCAGGAGCGCCAACTGCCGGTTCGCGGGCGGGTAGATGAGCGCGTAGGCGCCAGATGCGTTCGGCACCCGCCGCGGCCCGATCTTGTTCTCGACGACGACGCCGTCCGCCACCACCAGCACGCCCATGTCAGGAGTGCCGGCGAACGCTCCTGGGACGCTGACCACACCGGTCCGCTCGCCGTTGCCGAGAGCCAGCTCGACGAGGCCGGTCGGCGTGTGCAGCTTGACGCTGGCTCGGACCCTGTCGATGACCGGCACGCCCTCACCGAACGCGATGCTCGCCCTGTTGCGGCTCGGCAGTGAGAGGAGGCCGTTGTCGACCAGCAGGTAGCCGATGGCGTCGAAGTTGGCGGTGTCGAAGTAGCCGGCGTTGATGGCGAGGGGCGCGCCCGACGCGAGCTGGGTGACAGTCGCGGCGCCGCGGCTCTCACCTACCACCCGGAACTCGCCGAACCCTGGGGCGACGCTCACCACATGCACCACGCTGCCACCCGCGCTACTACCTGCGCTGCCGCGGTAGTTGATGCGCCGGTAGGTCGCACCGGGACCCAAGACCTGAAGCGTCTCCGGCTGATCGAATTGCCTTTGAGGAATCAGGTCCAGCACGAGTCTGTTAGGAGCGCTAAGCGCGAAGTAGCGGTAGGTCATGGCCGGGCCGACCGCCGTGAACTGCGTCTGGCCGATCCCACTGGCCAGCTGCAGCTCGATCCCTGCGAACTCCTCCGGCTGAGCCACCGGCAGCAGCAGCTGAGGCAGTGTCAGCGTCAGCGGCTGACCGGCGCTGAGCGCACCCTCGCCGCCGAGGCCCGCCAGCATGGCGTAGTCGAGGTCGTGCAGGTCGAGCACGATGCGGACCTCGGCCTCGCCACTGGTGCGGACGGACAGCAGCCGCGGTAGGAAGACGTCGAGAGCGCTCAGCACAGCAGGCGCCAGCGCCACCTCCGACCCGAGCACCAGCGGGGCGGGCGCGTCGATCCCCTCGCTCCAACCGATGCCGGCGACGTAGGTGAGCGAGCGACCGCCGTAACTGACGGTGATGGCGTCGGCGCCGAGCGTCGCCGTCGCTCCTGGTAGACGGTAGAGCGCCTCGTCGGCAGGCTCCAAGGAGTCGGTCGCGAGCTGCGCCGACGCAGCGCCGAGCAGCGTGAGCAGCGCCAACGCGGCGGCGAGGAGCGGTCTGAGACGAGGTGGGCGGGGGAGAGACACTTCCGCGAGTCTCCCAGACCCCAGGCTAAGCAGTGTGAGAGTCTCGGCGGTTACTCAGATGGCGTGGAAGAGCGCGAGCAGCGGCTCGACGCCGATCGAGCCACCGAGCACCTGGCTGAGGCCGAGCTCCAAACGGTAGGCCTCGACGTCGCGGCGGTTGAAGGTGAGCGAGCCGAGCGACATCGCCTGCGAGCGCAGCGCGGAGACCGGCTCGCTGCCGAGGTCGATGAGGGTCAGGTGCGGTCCGAGCGAGCCGGATGGCACGCGCAGGGTGCCGTCGACGCGCACGACGAGGTCGGCGCTCTCGAACAGGGTGCCAGACAGCGGGTCGGCGCTGGCCCGAGCCAGGAGCTCGACGCCGGCGTGAGTGTGCGGCAACGAGCGCTCGGCGGCCACGCGATCGGCCGCCAGCACCGCCAGCGAGCGCGCGCCGAGGCTGACGAGCTCGCGCCCCAACGCCTTGGCCGTCGGTCCCGAACCCAGCACGACCACGCGCGAGCCGGCGGCGTCCCAGCGGTGGCTGGTGAGCATGCCGGTGACGGCCCGGCCGAGGGTGTGGTCGGCGATGATGCCGGCCTGCGTGACGGTGAGCGTGTCGGCCGCACCCAGCTCTTGCGCCACCAGCGAGCTGCGTTCGGCGAGGCGTTGCGCTTCGAGCTGCCTGTTCTCGTCGAGTACCAGGGCGCCGGCGAAGTCGAGCCGCGAGAGCGCTCGCATCAGCTCGCCCATGGCGCCGGCAGGAACGCTGTGGAGGTGGAAGCGGGCGGCGGGGTCGCGGTAGGCCCCGATTGCGCCGCGTACTTCGGGATCATCGCTCAACAGCGCGACTAGGTGCACTCGGTAAGTGTAACCCGGCTCCCGTGGTATCCTTCCCTGGTGATTGCTCGCGGTCAACGAACGTCTTGCTGAGCGCGCTACCTCGCGCCGTTCGCGGCGCCTGCTGCCCACTTACAACTTCGTGATACCGACTCGCGACGACCTCCATGCGCTCGCGACCTCGATGGGGTGAACGATGCACGTCGTACTTCCGGACGGTAAACGCTTAGACCTTCAAGACGGTGCTACAGGAGCGGACGTCGCCGCCGGCATCGGGCCGGGGCTCGCCAAGGCCGCTCTCGGCATCAAGTTCGCCGGCAAGCTCTCCGACCTCCAGAGCAAGGTAGCAGACGGTGCCGAGGTCGCGATCATCACCAAGCGCGACCCCGAATCGCTGTTCCTCAAGCGCCACACCCTCGCGCACGTCCTCGCGCAGGCGGTCAGGGAGCAGCTCGTGAGCGAGGGCTTCGAGCCCAACAGCGTCCACATGGCCATCGGCCCGGTGATCGAGAACGGCTTCTACTACGACTTCGACCTGCCGCGCTCGCTGGTGCCCGAGGACCTGCCGGTCATCGAGGAGCGGATGCGTGCCCTCGTCGCGGCCGACATGCCGCTGGTGAAGTTCGAGCTGCCGCGGTCCGAGGCTCTCGCGCGCTTCGAGCGCCTCGGCGACCCGTACAAGGTCGAGCTGATCACCGACCTGCCGGAGGGTGAAGCGATCAGCTTCTACCAGCAGGGCGGAGAAGACGGCTTCACCGATCTGTGCCGCGGCCCTCACGTGCCGCGCACCGGCGTGATCGACCCGCACTTCAAGCTGATGAGCGTCGCGGGCGCTTACTGGCGTGGCGACGAGAGCCGTCCGATGCTGCAGCGCATCTACGGGGTGGCGTTCGCGACCAAGGAGGAGCTCGAGCACCACCTGTGGCAGCTCGAGGAGGCGAAGAAGCGCGACCACCGCAAGCTCGGCGCCGAGCTCGACATCTTCGTCATCGACGAGGAGATCGGCCCCGGCCTGCCGCTGTGGCTGCCGCGCGGCGCCATTATGGCCGACGAGCTCGAGAAGCTGGCCAAGGAAGTCGAGGACGCCGCCGGTTACGACCGGGTGCGCACCCCTCAGATCACCAAGGAGCAGCTCTTCATCCGGTCGGGCCACCTGCCGTACTACGCCGAGTCGATGTACCCCCCGATGGAGTTCGACGACGGCGAGAAGTACTACCTCAAGCCGATGAACTGCCCGTTCCACCACAAGATCTACGCCGCCAGGCCGCGCTCCTACCGCGACCTGCCGCTGAGGCTCACCGAGTACGGCACCGTCTATCGCTACGAGGACTCGGGCGCGCTGATGGGCCTGATGCGGGTGCGCAGCATGCAGATGAACGACGCGCACATCTACTGCACCGAGGAGCAGTTCGAGAGCGAGTTCCTCGGCGTCGTCGACATGTACCTGAAGTACTTCGAGCTGTTCGGGATCACCGAGTACGTCATGCGCCTCTCGAAGCACGCGCCCGGCGGCCTGGGCAAGAAGTACGTCGACGAGCCGGAGCTGTGGCTGAAGACCGAGGCGATGGTGCGCCGCGCCATGCAGAACGCCGGCGTGCCCTTCGTCGAGGTCGAGGACGAGGCCGCGTTCTACGGCCCGAAGATCGACGTGCAGATCAAGAGCGCCATCGGCCGCGAGTTCAGCCTCGCCACCAACCAGGTCGACTTCGCGGTGCCGGAGCGCTTCGACCTCGTCTACGTGGATGAGAACAACGAGCGCAAGACCCCGCTGTGCCTGCACCGCGCGCCGCTCTCGACCCACGAGCGCCTCATAGGCTTCCTGATCGAGCACTTCGCCGGCGACTTCCCGCTGTGGCTGGCGCCGGAACAGGTGCGCATCGTGCCGATCTCGGACCGTCACGTGCCGTACGCCGAGCGGCTCAAGGAGCGTCTGACCGGCGCTGGGCTGCGCTCCGAGATCGACGCGAGGTCGGACCGCATGAACGCCAAGATCCGCGACGCCGAGCTCTACAAGGTGCCCTACATCGTCATCGTCGGCGACAAGGAGGAGGCTGCCGACCAGGTGAGCTTCCGCAGCCGGCAGGAGCCGGAGCAGCAGGGCGTGCCCGTCGAGAGGTTCCTGGCGCACTTGGCTCTGCACGCTCGGGAGCGGACGCTGAAGATGCCTCCCTTGGCCTGAGCCTAGGGCTAGGTTTTGGTTGTGGGGTAGGGCACCCCAGATCGCTGACCCCTAGGCTAGGCCTGAGCCTAGGTTAGGGGTTGAAGGCAGGGCACCCCTGATCGCTGACCCCTAGGCTAGGCCTGAGCCTAGCCTAGGGGTTGAGCAACAGACACCCCTGACCCCTCGCCCAAAGCAACTAGGCGCGTGCCTAGCCGACGCGCTACTTGACGTAAACGGTGACGCTCTCCATAACGTCAGGCTGCGCGCCGCCCCTGCGGCCCGGATCGATGCGCTGGATCTTGTCGAGCACCTCGACGCCGTCGACCACCTCGCCGAACACGCTGTGCTTGCCGTCGAGCCACGGGGTCGGGATGAAGGTGATGAAGAACTGCGAGCCGTTGGTTCCGGGGCCGGCGTTGGCCATGCTGAGCACGCCGGGGCCGTGGTGGCGGCGCTTGGGGTCGAACTCGTCGCCGAACTGGTAGCCGGGGCCCCCCGAGCCCGTGCCGGTAGGGTCACCCGTCTGGGCCATGAAGTCCTCGAGCACGCGGTGGAAGACGATGCCGTCGTAGTACCTGTTGAGGGCGAGGAAGACGAAGTTGTTGACCGTCTTGGGCGCCGAGCCGGGGAAGAGCTCGACGGTGATGTCGCCCTTGTTGGTGCTGATGACGGCGCGGTACTGCTTGCCGTCCTCGATGACCTGCTTGGGGGCGGAGAACCTGGTGACGCGTTCGGCGGAGATGGGCTCGAGACGCTCGAACCCGGAGACGGCTTCAGACATGTTTGCTCCTTAAGTGACGCGCCGCCTCAGCGGGGCCGCGTCGCGATGATCACGCGCTCGATGCTATCCGGTTGCGCGAAGAACCCGAACGCCGGCGTGCCGCCGACCTGGCCCATCGCCCCGCGGTAGCCGGCGACGGTGAACGATTGGCCCATGACGGGCATGGTGCCGAGCTCCTGCTCGACGACGCTGGCGACGGTGTCGTTGGCGTTGCCGGGCAGGTTGACGCCCTGATCGGCGAGCTCGCTCAGCGGCGAGTCGAGGTAGACGACCGCCGAGGGGCTCTGCGGGTCGACGCGGGTGATGCTCGGCAGCAGGCTCTCACCCTCCAGGAGGCGCCCGAAGATGGTGTGGCCGCCGTTGAGCCAGGCCGTGGCGTCGAAGGTGATGAAGAACTGCGAGCCGTTGGTGCCGGGGCCGGCGTTGGCCATGGCGACCAGACCCGCCGAGTCGAAGGTCAGCGTCGAGACGATCTCGTCCTGGAACTGGTAACCGGGGCCGCCGGTGCCGGTGCCTGTGGGGTCGCCGGTCTGGGCCATGAAGCCCTCGATGACGCGGTGGAAGGGCACGCCGTCGTAGTAGAGGTTGAGGGCGAGGAACACGAAGTTGTTGACGGTCACTGGCGTCTGGTCCTCGAACAGGTCGACCAGGAAGGTACCGCGGTTGGTCTGGATGGCGGCGATGTAGTCGACGCCGTCTTCCAGCACGTCGCCTGCCGCGT
The DNA here is from genome assembly GCA_964392895.1 of uncultured bacterium. Classification (GTDB taxonomy): domain Bacteria; phylum Deinococcota; class Deinococci; order Deinococcales; family Trueperaceae; genus CAYMRL01. The sequence continues at coordinate 21,606 of CAYMRL010000012.1, read as the reverse complement.
CGAAGACGCGCTTGGGCTCGTCGGTCAACGGCGTTACCGCCGTGAAGCCCTCGGGCAGGGAGCCGGCGGATCCTGTGACCGCGATGGCGCCGTCTGCGACCTCAGGTCCCGCGGCCTCGGCGCCTGTGCTGTCGGTGGACGGCGCCGCCGAAGCGCTCTGGGTGGTCGAGTCGGAGGCGGCCTGACGGCCGGCCGAGCGCTCACGGGCGAGCCAGAAACCGCTGATGACGATCAGGAGAGCGGCAAGCGCCAACGCGACTACGCGCATCTGGTGGCCTTGCCTGATGAGAGTGGCTGGTTCATGACGGGCCAGTCTACTCTCTGGTCGCGGGCACGAAGTAAGAGGACCGTAAGGATGCCGAAAGGCCCTCGTCAGAGTCCGAGCTCTAACCTCTGCCTCATGCACTTCAACGACCTCATCAAGCTCGCGCTCGACCAAGGCGCCTCCGATCTCCACCTGCACGTCGGCCTGCCGGCGATGGCGCGCATCAGCGGACGCCTCACCCCGATAAGCGCGGCCACGATGAGCCCACGCGCCACCGAGTCTCTCGTCGAGTTGATGTGCAACCCGAAGCAGAAGACGACCTTCGCCGAGCGGCACCAGGTCGACCTGGCTTACAGCGTCTCGGGCCTCGGCCGCTTCCGTGTCAACCTCTTCAAGCAGCGCGGCAGCGTCAGCGCGGTGCTGCGCATCATCAACTCCGGCGAGGAGGCGCTAAGAGTCGTCAACCTGCCGCAGGAGACCATCGACTACTTCAAGAACATGGAGAAGGGCCTGGTGCTCGTCACCGGCCCGACGGGCTCGGGCAAGTCGACGACCTTGGCGCGCATCGTCGACGAGATAAACAGGGACCACGCGAAGATGATCGTCACCGTCGAGGACCCGATCGAGTACCTGCACAAGTCGAAGAGCTCGATCGTGGTGCAGCGCGAGCTCGGCGTCGACGCGCCGACGTTCTCGGAAGCTCTCACCGCCGCCATGCGTCAGGACCCCGACGTGATCATGATCGGCGAGATCCGCGATCACGCCACCGCCGCCGCCGCGCTCAGCGCCGCCCAGACCGGTCACCTCGTCTTCAGCACCCTGCACACCGAGGACTCGGTCAAGACCGTCAACAGGATGCTCGAGCTGTTCCCGCCGCACGAGCGCGACGTCGCTCGCATCCTGTTCTCCGAGGCTCTGGTCGGGATCGTCTCGCAGCGCCTGCTGCCGCGCGCCAGCGGCAAGGGGCGCGTGGCAGCGACCGAGATCCTCAAGGGCACCCTGCGCGTCAAGGACCTGGTCCGCGACGAGAACCGCACCGGCGAGCTCTACGACGTGCTGCGCGAGGCGCGGCTCGACGGCATGCGCGCCTTCGACGACCACCTGACCGAGCTGTACGCCGACGGCATCATCTCCTACGAGGTCGGTTACGCATCGGCCACGAGCAGCCAGGCGTTCAAGATGGGCGCCACCCAGATCGACCTCAACCGCCCAGTGGCGGTGGCGAGCTAGGGCAGCTGCGGCTTTCGCAGCCGCGAGCTAGAAGGGGGAGAGCTCGCCCTCCGGCTCCTTCTTCTTGCCCCAGGCCGGCTCCACTCTCTGGGCGAGCAGCGCGTCGCGGTCGACCGTGCGGCTGACCTTCACCCATGGGAACTCCTCGCTGAGCCTGCCCAGCCGCTGCGAGGCGACGCGCACACCGTCGGCGCGGTAGAGCACGCTGCCGGTGGCAGCTCGCAGCTCGAGTTGCAGCGGCAGAGCGCCGCTGTGCTCGTCGAGCGCGCTGCGCAGCTCGAGCAGGCGCGTCTTGTCGACGGCCTCGGCTTCGAACGAGAGGCGAGCTATCTCGGGGACCGAGCCAGCGTTGCCGCCGTTCTCGTCAGCGAGTACGCCGGCCGCGCTCAGGTCCCACCTGATCAGCCGCTCGACCACGACCTTCATCCCCTCGCCGTCGGGAGAGAGCTCGACCACGACGATCGCCGGCTTGTCCTCCTCCAGCTGCGCGGCTATCTGCTCGTAGCGCCGGTTGAACGCCACCAGCTCCACCGAGCCGCTCTCGTCGGCGAGGTCGAAGCGCGCCATCATCCCACCCGCTTTGGTCGGGCGTTTGGACACGTTCTGGATGAGACCGGACAGCACCGCCCTGGCGCGCCCGCCGAGGGCGCCACCCTCGCGCAGGTAGAAGCCTTCGACCTGGCTGATGCTGCAGCTAGCCGCTTCCAGCAGGCCTGGGTAGGAGTTGATCGGGTGCTCGCTGATGTAGATGCCGAGCGCTTCCTTCTCGAAACGCAGGATCTCCAAGCGGTCGAGAGCGTCGGCGCCGGCGGCTTCGCGCAGCTCCGGCACCGGCTCGGCCTGCCCGGTCGCCGCTCCGAACAGGCTCAGCTGGCCGAGCTGCTCCTGCTCGCGCTGGGCGGCGCCCCACTTGACGGCGTGCTCCAGGTTGGCGAGCAGCACGGCGCGCGCGGCGTGGTCATCGGTGACGCCGGCTTGTCGGGGCGCCAGAGAGTCGAACGCTCCCGCCTTAATCAGGTACTCGACGGCGCGCTTGTTGACGACCGTGCTGTCGACGCGCCGGCAGAAGTCGAACAGGTCCTTGAACGGCCCGCCGGTCCTGCGCTCGGTCATCAGGTGGTCGACCGCGCTCTCGCCCACGTTCTTGATGCCGTAGAGGCCGAAGCGGATGACGCCGTCGTCGGGCGTGAAGTCGGCGCCCGAGGCGTTGATGTCGGGCGCGAGCACGTCGATGTGCATGTGCCGCGCGTCGGCGATGTACTGGGCGACCTTGTCGGAGTCGCCGCGTTCGACCGAGAGCAGGGCGGCGGCGAACTCGACGGGGTAGTGGGTCTTGAGGTAAGCCGTCTGGTAGGAGAGAACGCCGTAGGCGGCGGCGTGGCCCTTGGGGAAGCCGTAGTCGGCGAAGCGCTCGAGCATGTCGAAGATGCGCCCGGACTCGGCCGCGTCGATGCCGTTCGCCTTGGCGCCCGCCTGGAACAGCTCGCGCTGCCTGGCCATCTCGTCTTTCTTCTTCTTGCCCATCGCGCGGCGCATGATGTCGGCCTGACCGAGGGTGAACCCGGCGACGGCACGCGCGATCTGCATCACCTGCTCCTGGTAGACCGGGATGCCGTAGGTCTCGGCCAGGATCGGCGCGAGGCGCTCCTCCGACTTCGGGAAGTCCGAGTAGTCGGTGCGCTCGAGCCCGTGGTGGCGGCGGATGTAGGTGGGGATGTTGCCCATCGGGCCCGGCCTGAACAGCGCACCGACGGCTATCAGGTCGTGGATGCGCGTCGGCTTGAGCTTGCGCAGCGTGTCCGTCATCCCGCTCGACTCGAACTGGAAGACACCGGCGGTGTCGCCGCGCGACAGCAGCTCGTAGACGGCGGGGTCGTCCATCGGGAACGAGTCGGGGTCGAGCTTGACCCCTGAGGACTCCTCGACGATGCGCACCGCGGCTTCGATGAACGACAGCGTCCTCAAGCCCAGGATGTCCATCTTGAGGAAGCCGAGCTCCTCGATCGAGCCCATGTCGTACTGGCACACGACGGGACCGTCGCCGGTCCTGAACACGGGAGCTAGCTCCTGCACGGGGTCGCGGGCGATGATCACGCCCGCCGCGTGCACGCTGGCGTGCCTGGTGAGACCCTCGAGCGACTTCGCGACGTCGATGTAGTGTTTGGCGCCCTCGTCGTAGAGCTTCTTGAGCTCAGGCACCTCGCTGAGCGCCTTCTCGATGCTGACGCTGCGCCCCTGCACTACAGGCACCAGTTTCGACGCCTCGTCCGACTGGTTGAACGGCACCTCGAGCACCCTGGCCGCGTCCTTGATCGCGGCCTTGGAAGCCATCGTCCCGAAGGTGGCGATGAGCGTGACACGGTCCTCGCCGTACTTCTCCCTGACGTAGTCGACGACCTCGCCGCGGCGCACGTCCGAGAAGTCGACGTCGAAGTCGGGCATCGACACGCGCTCAGGGTTGAGGAAGCGTTCGAACAGCAGGTCGTAAGTGAGCGGCTCGATGTTGGTGATGCCGAGCGAGTACGCGACTATCGACCCTGAGCCGGAACCGCGACCCGGCCCGACAGCGATGCCGTTGCGCTTCGCCCAGTTGACGTAGTCGGAGACGATGAGGAAGTAGTCGGAGAACCCCATCGAGATGATCACGCCGAGCTCGTACTCGGCTCGCTTCAGGATCTCACTGGCCCTGTCGGCGCCGCGCGCGGCCGTGAACGTCTCGATCAGCTCGTGCCCGAACCTGTCGGCTTCGGGCTGCTGCTGCGTGCGCTCGACGCGGCTCGCCTCGGCGGCGCGCGCGAGCTCGAGGTGCAGGCCGTCGGGCGTAGTGGGGGCGCCGAGGTAGTGCGCCAACGCCGCCTCATCGACCTCCGGGTAGCGCTGCGTCAGCCCGCGGTAGACGTCCACGCGCAGCTGCTCGACCAGCGTCACGCCGACGTCGAGCTTCAGCTCCGGCATCTGGTAGACGCGCCTGCTCCCGATCGGCAGCTCGACGTCGCACATGTCCGCCACCACGTTGGTGTTGTCGAGCGCACCGGGGTAGTCGGCCTCCGGCACGGCGGCGGCCATCTCGCTCGGCGTCTTGACGTAGAACTCCTCGCACTCGAAGCGCATCCGATCCTTGTCCGACACGCGCTTCTTCATCTGGATGGCTAGTAGCGCGTCGTGCGCGTGAGCGTCCTCGCGCCTGACGTAGTGACCGTCGTTGGTGGCGACCATGCCGACGCCGTACTTGTCGGCCAGGCTGCGCAGCACCGGGTTGAGGCGCGCCTGTTCGGCGAGGCCGTGGTTCTGGATCTCGATGAAGTACCTGTCGCCGAAGATGCTCAGGTACTGGTTGAGTACACGCTCGCCCTCCTCGACGCCGAGGTCGAGGATGGTGCGCGGCAACTGTGCGCCGAGGCAGCCGGACAGCGCGATCACGCCTTGCGAGTGCTCGCCGAGCAGCTCGAGGTCGATGCGCGGCTTCATGTAGAAGCCCTCCAGGTAGGCGCGGCTCGAGAGCTTGCAGAGGTTCTTGTAACCCTCGAAGTCTTTGGCGAGGAGCGTGAGGTGGAAGTAGCCGCCGTCGATCTTGCTCGAGCCGCGGCGCTTCTCGAAACGCGAGCCGGGCGCGACGTAGGCCTCGAACCCCAAGATCGGTTTGACACCCGCGCCGGAGGCGGCCTTGTAGAACTCGATGGCGCCGTGCATGTTGCCGTGGTCGGTCATGGCGACGGCGGGGCGGTCGGGGGAGACCTCCTTCACCCAGTTGACGAGGTCCTTGATGCGCGCAGCGCCGTCTAGGAGGCTATAAGCGGTGTGTTGATGAAGATGCGCGAAGCGCACGGCCGCGTCCGACATAGGGCGAGTGTAACGCCGCGCGGCTTGTGCTCCACCCGTTGAGGTTTCGGTGCGCGCGTGTTACGCTTTTGCGTCTTGGCGCCGTAGCCAAGTGGTAAGGCAGAGGTCTGCAAAACCTCGATTCACCGGTTCGAATCCGGTCGGCGCCTCCAGCCTCACCCGCAGTTACGGCGGTACCGGGGCGCACAACTTGGCGTAGGCGCGTAGCTCAGCGGGAGAGCACCACACTGACACTGTGGGGGTCGGCGGTTCAATCCCGCCCGCGCCTACCAACCGACCTAGAGGGACCTCGCTAGCGCGCGGTCCCTCGCTCTGTTGGGCCCTGGTAGCCGAGCAGCCTCAGGGCGTTGCCGACGACGACGAGAGTGCTGCCCTCGTGCAGCACGACCGCGACGGCCATCCCTGCGTAGCCGAACAGCACGCTCGGGATCAGCAGCAGCATCACTCCGAGGCTGATCGCGAGGTTGGTGACGATGTTGCGACGGGCAGCGCGCGACAGACCGATCGCGAAGGGGAGACGCGACAGGTCGTCTGCCATCAGCACCATGTCGGCGGTCTCGAGAGCGACGTCGGTGCCGGCTCCGCCCATCGCGACACCGACGTCGGCGAGCGCCAGGGCGGGAGCGTCGTTGACACCGTCGCCGACCATCACGACGGGTCCGTACCGGCCGCGTAGCTCCTTGACGACCTCCGCCTTCGTCTCCGGCAGCGCCTCTGCGATGACCTCGTCGACGCCGACGACCCGGCCGACGGCCTCTACCACCGCGCGCTGATCGCCGCTGAGCAGCACGACCTTGGCGATGCCCAACTCCTTGAGCGAGCGGATCAGGCCGGCGGCCTGGGGACGCGGCTCGTCACGCATGGCGAGGATGCCGAGCAGCTCGCGGCCTTCTGCCACCCACACGACCGACTTGCCGTCTGCCTCGAGCTCGGCCTTCCGCTCGAGCGCTGCAGCCGGCACAGCGACACCGTGCTCGCTCAAGAGCGCGACGCTGCCGATCAGCACGTCGCGGCCCGCTACGGTCCCACTCAGGCCCTTGCCGGTCAGCGACTGCATCGCGCTCGCCTCCGGCAAGGCGAGGCCGCGCGCCTCTGCCCCCGTGACGACGGCCGCCGCCAGCGGGTGCGCGCTGAGCCGCTCCACCGCCGCGGCCAGCGCCAGGAGGCGGTCGCCGTCAGCGTCGTGTGGCGAGGCGCTCCAGACGTCGGTAAGCTTCGGCTCGCCCTCCGTCAGTGTGCCGGTCTTGTCCAAGACGACGACCTTCGCCACACCCGCGAGCTCGAGGTAGGCGCCGCCTTTGATCAGCACGCCGCCGCGCGCTGCCCGCGCGATGCCGGCCAGCACGGCGGAAGGCGTCGACAGCGCCAACGCACACGGGCTGGCGGCGACCAGCAGCAGCATCGCGCGGCGGAACGACTCGTCGCGCTCCATCCCGAACAGCGGCGGCACGAAGATGACGGCGATGGCGCTGAGGATCACCACTGGCGTCAAGACCCGCGTGAACCGCTGTGCGAAGCGGTGGGTGGGCGCCTGCGACTCGCGCGCCTCCTCGACGAGGCGCACCACGCGCGCCAAGGTGGTGTCGTTCGCCTGCCGCGTAGTTCTCAGCAGCAGCGGACCGCTGCCGTTGATGGTGCCGGCGAAGACCGCCGCTCCCTTACTCTTCTCGACCGGGATCGACTCGCCGGTGATGGGCGACTGATCGACGTAGCTCTCGCCCTCGACGACTTCGCCGTCCGCCGGTAGGCGTTCGCCGGGCCTGACCACGACCAGGTCACCGATGACGAGCTCGGCGGTGGGGATGACGTAGTCGCCGTCGGGACGCCTGACCATGGCTTCGTCGGGGCTCAGGTGGGCGAGGGCCCTGATCGCGCCCCTCGCCCTGTCCATCGCGAGGTTCTCGAGTGCGTGTGCCAGGCTGAACAGCAGGAGCAGCAGTGCGCCTTCGGCGTAGTCGCCGAGCGCAGCGGCACCGAGCGCCGCGACCACCATCAGCAGGTCGACGTCGAAGTGGCCACGTTTGGCGGCCTGGAAGGCGTTGACTACCGCCGTCTTGCCGCCGGCGAAGTAGGCGACGGCGTAGGCGACGAGCGGCAGCGGGTCGCTCAGGTAGCCGAAGCGCTGCGCGGTCCACCCGACTACGAGCGCTATCCCTGCGATGACGCTGGGCCACAGCTCGTTAGGGACGCCGAAGCGCCTCGCGACGCCCTGAGTAACGGTCGCATGTGGAAGTCTCGGTTGGGCGACGTCTGCCATGAGGACATTATATGAGTATCTGTTCATATGTTCAACGAGTGTTCTTGTCGGGATTCACGCGTATCATCGAAGGCGTGGCACGACCCGACGCAGCAGAACCGACTCCAGACGGCGCCAGCCTGGCCACGGACGCGGCCGGCACCTTCGAAGCATGCTGCGGCGTGAACGTGCCTGGCCCGCTGCCGGACGAGAAGGTGCTCAGCAGGGTAACGGCACAGCTCAAGGGGTTCGCCGACCCGACCAGGCTGAAGATCTTATGCCTCATCGCCGACAGGGAGACCTGCGTTCACGACCTCGTGACCGCGCTCGGCATCTCACAGTCCGGCGTCAGCCACCAACTGCGCGCACTGCGCGAAGCCGACCTCGTCGTCGGCCGCCGCAAAGGCAGGCACGTCTACTACGGGCTAGCCGACGACCACGTGCGCTCGATGCTGAGTAACGCCCTCTCGCACGGGGCGGAGGGAAGCAGCGGGTCGGCCACAAGCTGACTGCCCTTGGTGCCGATCTAGCAGCGCGTTACTCGCTACTTGTCGACGACCTCGGTGACGAACCCCGGCAACTCGACGGGCGGCAGCCTCAGAGCTTCGAGCAGACCGGCAGGCAGGCTAAGGTCCCCGACGAACAGCCGCCCGACGTGCCCGCCGGGCCTCACGCCGACCTTGGGTAGCGCGACGCTCAGCGTCATCGTCGCCTCGACCACGTCGCCGGGAGTAGAGCCGTCATCGACGTTCATGCCGGTCGGAGTGTCGAGCGCGATGACGAGACACCCGTTCTGAACGTGGTTGATGACGGTGATCACGTCGAGGCTGCGACCGCGCGGCGGCCCCTCGAGGTTGGTGCCGATGGCGGCGTCGATGATGCAGCTGAACTTCATCTTCGGCAGGCTGGTGCGCACCTTGGCCTTGTCGAAGTGCTTGAGGTACTCGAGTTGCTCCTTCGGTGTGCCGGAGTAGTTCTCCGCCTCGTGCGTCGGCACCACCCAGACGCGCCTGCCCCTGGCAGCCAGGAGCCGCGCGGCCGCGAGCCCGCCCGAGCCGTTGTTACCGCGGCCGGCAACGACCAGGATCGGCCCGTCGCCTGCGAACTCCTCGACCATGCTGACGAGGTTGCGCGCGGTGTGCTCGACCAGCACGCGGTTGTCGAGCCCGAACTTACCCGTAGCCAGCATTATCAGCTGCTGCATCTGGCTCGCGTTGATGGCGGGAAGCGAGTCCCACGAGACCACCGGGAAGCTCATCGCAGTCCTTTCAAGGCTCAGCCGACCAGTTCGACGGCCGCGAGATCGGCCGTCGTGTACACGTTCTGAACGTCGTCTAAGTCCTCTAACGTCTCCATGAAGTTCATGACCTTGCGCGCTTCGTCGGCCTTCAGCTCCGTCTGCGTCTGCGGGACGCGCGTGAGCTGCGCCAGCGCCGGCTCGAAGCCGTTCTTCTGGAAACCCTCGACGAGCAGGAAGAGGCTCGCGGGGGAGGTGTAGATGGTGGTGGCGCCGTCCTCGGACTCGATGTCCTCGGCGCCGAGGTCGATGGCGAGCTCCTCGAGCTGCTCGCTGGCATCCTCGATAACGATCATGCCCTTGGTGTCGAACTGCCAAGCGGTCGAGCCGGAGAGGTTGCCGCCATGCTTGCTGAACACATGGCGCACCTCGGCCACCGTGCGGTTCTTGTTGTCGGTGATGCCCTCGACGAGCATCGCGACCCCGGCGGGGCCGTAGCCTTCGTAGAAGACCTCCTCGAAGGCGCCGCCTTCCGCGCCGCCGAGCGCGCGTTCGATGGCGCGGTCGATGTTGTCGACCGGGACGTTGTCGCCCTTCGCGGCTGCGAGCGCGTTCTTCAGCGGCAGGTTGCTGCTAGGGTCACCGCCGCCGCCACTTCTGACGGCCGACTGGATGGCCCGAATGTGCTTGCTGATCACTTTGCCGCGCTGGCGGTCGTTCACCGCCTTCTTGCGCTTGATCTGTGCCCACTTGCTGTGGCCGGCCAAGACTGGGTTCCTCCACGGGCGGCGCAGGCGTCAAACGTAAGTCGACGCAGGCCGCTACGAATCGGACCATTCTACCGCACCTGGCAAGCGGGAGGCGGTTTCAGCGGTCGTCTAGCGGATGTAGAGGCTGGTCTCCGACACATCGCGCACCGGCGATGGCCGTATGTCGACCGAGATGCTGCTGGTCCAGTTCCCCTCGCCGTAGACCCCTTGGTAGGAGACGGACGACTCGCTGGTCCGGTCGCTGGTGAACGAGGCGCGCACGCGGTGGAAGCCGCGCGGCGTGCCGGCGCTGTACACGACCCGCTGCGACGGGGTCGGCAGGATGGTGCGGCCGCCGTCGACGTAGACGTTGCGAGCCAACACGTACACCCGCCCATCCGGGTCGATGGCGGTAAGCGTGACGTAACCGGGGTGCGTCGTGCGGATCACGAACTCGATGCTCTCGCCGACGAAGTAGGTGGCGCCGGAACCGCGCGTGGGGCGGAAGTCTTGGATGACGCCGCTGAGCTCGACACCGCTGTCCGACGGCCAGTAGGGCTTGACGTAGATGGTGCAGGAGGAGAGGACGATGGCGGCGAGCACCGCGGCGATCAGGAGTCGAATGGACTTGCGTTGCATGGAAGCCTCCACGTCTACCAAGCGTAGCCGCTGCGGGCGTCGGCGTGGTGCAAGACTAAGCGCGCGCCTTCACGTTGCGTTGAGCGAGCGGTGAGCCGCGGCGTCACTCGGTGCTCTCGGCCGTGGAGAGGATGTACGGCAGGTCGGTCTGGAAGTAGCGGCCGCGCTCGTCGTACCAGTAGATGTACGCGCCTTGCGCCTCGCCGCTGCCGCCACCCTCCGACGTCGTCTCAGAGCGCGTGACCTTACCGTCGACTATGCCGGTGAAGACGGTCTTGCCGTCGTACGAGTAGATCGTTATGTACATGCGTTGGGCGGTGAAGTCCTGGATGTTGCGCCTGAGCCGGTTCTGCGTCTCGTTGCGGCAGCCTGCCAACGCGACTACCAGTAGCAGTAGGGCGGCGATGATCAGCGTTCTTCTTCTCATGGTCCCTCCCGAGAGATGCCCGCGCCGCCGCCACTGCCACGGCGGCGGCTCAGCGGCATCAACTCCTCAATGCTACAGCCTCGGAACCGCACCTCAAGGTTTAGCGCTTGACGCTCAAGTTATGTATCATTCGTCCGTGAATCGCCAGCAGGATCCGTACCTGGTCCTCGGTGTGCCGCGCGATGCGGACGCCGAGACGATCAAGTCGGCTTACCGGCGCCGAGCGATGCAGTACCACCCCGACCGCAACCCCGGCGACGCGGTCGCCGAGGAGAGGTTCAAGGAGCTCTCGGAAGCGTACGCGCTGCTGCGCGACCCCGAGCAGCGCGCCAGGTACGACAGGTACGGCCGCCAGAGCATGCCACAACGTGGGCCGGCCGCGCCAGGCCCAGGCTCGAGCACAGGCGTCGACTGGCGCACGGTGTTCACGGAAGCCGACATCCCGATCGACTGGAGCCGGCACGCCGGCGTCCCGACGACAGGCAACGCCGTCTTCGACGTCCTGTTCGGCATGGTGACCGGCTTCATGCGTCGCAGCGGCATGCTGCCGGGCGAGACGCGCGAGGTCCCGCTGCCGCTGACCCTCGGCGAGGCGTACGCGGGCACCGACAAACGACTGAGCGTGCCCGGCCCGAGCGTCTGCGCAGTGTGCGGCGGCACCGGACGCGCCAGTGCCGGCCAGGCCACCACGGCATCGAGCCCGCGACCCTTCGAAGTAACGACCACGACGATCGGCACCTGCTACGCCTGTCGCGGGCAGGGCGTCAGGCGCGGCACCGCGGCCGTGGAAGTCAGGGTGCCGCCACGCAGCACCAACGGCGGCAAGCTGCGCCTCAAGGGGCTGGGCGGACCGGGCAACCCGCCGGGCGACCTGATCGCCAAGCTGACGATCCGGCTACCGGCCTCCGCCGCCGTGGTCGCGGGGGGAGAGGTGCGCGACAGGCTCGACATCGCGCCGTGGCTGGCCTCGTCTGGCGGCACCGTCGACTACGAGGGCGTGAGCGTGACGGTGCCGCCCCGCACCAAGTCAGGCGCCGACATCAGGGTGCGCGGCGCGGGGCTCGCCGGCAAGGACCTGGTGCTGAAAGCTCGTGTCGACCTCTTCGGCGGCGTGGCGCGCTCCATCTCGGGTTGGTTGCGTAAGCTGGTACCCGGAGGCCTAGCCGCATGACGCATGGCGACGACCCTAGTCGACCCGATCCCGGCCGTTCGGCCGGCAAGCCAGAGCAGAGGCAGGTCGACCAGGACAAGCCGCTGTACGTGATCAGCGTGGCTGCCGAACTCGTCGACATGCACCCGCAGACGCTGCGCCTGTACGAACGCAAGGGTCTGATCGAGCCGAGCCGCAGCGCAGGCAAGACGAGGCTCTACTCGCAGCGCAACATCGAGCAGCTCCGCGAGATACGGCGGCTCACGCAGGAGCTCGGCGTCAACCTCGCCGGGGTCGAGGAGATCATCAGGCTCAGGCAGCGGCTCGACGAGCTGCAGTCGAACATGGAGGGTCGCATCTCCAACCTGCAGTCTCAGCTCTCCGACCACATGGCTGACCTGTGGCAGCGGATGCTGCCCGCGCCGGAAGACTCCGAGATCGACGAGGACTGAGCGCCTCATAAGCCGGCCGAACGGTATCTTGCGTACGTGCGAATAGCGACGATGACCCTGCAGGGGTTCAAGAGCTTCGGCAACCGCGCCGTGCTCGAGTTCGCCCCTGGCGTCACCGCCATCGTCGGACCGAACGGCTCCGGCAAGTCCAACGTCATAGACGCGCTCAAGTGGACGACGGGCGGCGGCCGCGCCAGCACCTTCCGCGCCGACGACAAGACCGACCTGATCTTCCACGGCGCCGTCGGCAAGCGCGGCGTGTCGCTGGCCGAGGTCGAGATCGAGCTCGTCGGCAAGCACCAGCGCATGAAGCTCTACCGCAGCCTCGACAAGGACGGCAACACGCGCCTACGCCTCAACGGCAGAAGCGCGCGCTTCCTCGACATGGAGGAGGCGCTCGCCGGCAGCGGGTTGGGGCGCAGCGGACTGGCTGTCATCGGCCAGGGCGAGATCGGCCAGGTCCTGATGGCCGATCCAGAGCGGCTGCTCGAGTACGTGGCGGAGTCGGCCGGCGCCGCGCGCCTCAGCGCCAGGCGCGACCAGACCCAGGCGCGCCTCGACACCGCCAAGCAGCACCTGGAGCGTCTCGCCGACGTCCTGAGGGAGCTCGAGGACCGCGCCGCCCACCTGGCGAGCGAGGCGGCCGACGCACAGAAGCACGCGGAGCTCAGCGCCGAGGCGTTGTCGCTGAGCTTCACCGCCGCCAGCCTGCGCAAGGAGGGCTACGAGGCCGAGATCCAGGCGCTGTTGCAGCGCGCCGCCGGCCTGGAAGACGCCCTGGCGGAGGGGCGGGCGGCGTTCGGTGACTACCGTCGCGACATCGAAGCGGCGAGAGGCGTGCGCGCTCGCAGCGAGGAGCTGTTGCGCGCCGCCGTGGCGCTGCTGGAGCTGAGGCGCGGCGACCTGCGCGTCGCGGCCGAGACGAGGCGGCGCCTCGACGAGGGCCTCGAGGCCCTGAGGCGCCAGCAGGCGGCGCTGACGGCCGAGTCCGCCGCGCTCGCCGCGCTGAGCGAGCCCGTGCCACCGGAGTCGTCGCAGGCTTCGTCAGATGCCGCCGTCGACTTGGCGCGCGTGGCGGCCGACGCTGCCGGGCTGGTGCTCGAGCGCGCGCAGGCCGAGGAGCAACGCATCGCGGCGCGTCTTCGCCTGTCACGTGAGCGCGTGCTCGCCTATGAGCGCGCCGTCGCGGCGCACGAGTCGCGCCGGCAGGGTCTGTCGGAGCAGCATGACGCCTACGCCCAGCGCCTCGAGCAGCTCGAGTCGGGACCCGCCGTCACCGACCTCGGGGAGCTGGAAACCGCCGCTGCCTCCGCGACCGCAGCGGCGACAGCGGCCGGCGAGCAGCTCGAAGCCACGCGCCGCACGGTCGCGGAGGAGCAGCGTGTGCACGCACTGGCGGCTGCCGAGGCGACAGCCAGGGCGCGGGCGGCCGAGCGGGCGCGGTCCGCGTTCGAGTCACGACGCGGCTACTCCCACGGACCCCGCGCGGCCCTGACGGCGCCGGTCAAGGGCGTCATCGGCTCCGTCGCCGACCTGTTCCGACCCGAGCCGCGCTTCCAGACCGCGGTCGCGGCGGCGCTGGGCAGGCGCGCCGAGTACGTGGTGGTCGAGGACTCGAACGTCGCCAAGCGCGTGCTCGAGCACGTGCGCGCCAGCGGCGGCTACGTCACGCTGCTGCCGCTCGACCTCCTGCGCGTGCCCAACTACCCGCAACCGTCGACGAACGCGCCGGGCGTGCTCTCGGCCGCCGTCGACGCGATCAGCTTCGAGACCCGCTTCAGCCGCGTCGCCGAGATGCTGCTCGGCGGCACCCTGATCGTCGACACGCTCGACTCGGCCACCGAGCTGGCACGCCGACCCGGCGCGCGCTCGCGGCTCGTGACATTGGACGGCGACCTCCTCGAGACCTCGGGCGCCATGAGCGGCGGCAGGCGCAACCAACAGGCTGGCGTGCTAGGCGCTGCCGCCGAACTCGAAGAGGCCGAGGAGGCAGCGCGGGCGGCAGCGGATGAGGCTCAGGCTCGCAGCGAGAGGCTGGCCGCCGCCCAGGCGCGACTGGCTGCTGCTCAACGCGCGGCGTCAGAGGCGGGCTCGAGACAGGAGGAGACGCGGCTCGCCTGGTCGGCCGCGGTCAACGAGACGGCCACGCGCGAGCGGCTGCTGCAGGAGGTGCGCACGCGCCTGGCGGCCGTCGAGTCTGAGCTCACCGGCCTCGCGGCACCAGCGCGCGAGGGCGAGAGCGACGGCTTCGAGCCGAGCGAGTCAGACCACGTCGAGGCGCTGGCGCGGCTCGAGGCGGCGCGGTCGGAGCGCAACGCAGCGGTGGCGGCGTTCGCGGAGACCCGGCACGCCTCGCAGATCTTGGCTCAGGCTTGGAGTGCGTACGGCGCCGAGGCGGAGCGGTTCAAAGCGTCTCAGGCGCGCCTGGCGCAGTTGGGCGGCGAGCTAGAGACGTTGCGGTCACGCGAGGCGGAGCTCAGGGCCGAGGCTGAGGCCGCCGCCAAGGCCCAGACAGCCGCCGAGGCGGCCGTGCCCGCGGGTGTGCAGGCCGAGGAGCAGGCGGCGCGGGCAGCGTCCGACCGACTCACCGAGCTCGAGCGCTCCCTGGCGCAGCTCAACGACGAGCACGCTGCCCGCGCGGCCGACCTGGAGGACATCCGCGTGGCGTTGGCGCGGCGCGAGGCCAGCCTCGAGCTAGCGGTCGAGGAGCTGAGCGGCTTCCCGGCCGGCGTGCCCCGTGCCGACATGAGCGAGCGAGCCGCCAGAACGCGGCTGCGCGAGGTCAACGAGGCGCTCGACGCGCTCGGCGCCGTCAACCACCGCGCCAAGGCCGACCTGGCCGAGGTTACGGAGCGCAAGGAGCTGATCGAGGTCGAGACGGTGCAAGCCGCGCTCGCCCTCACCGAGCTCGAGACCTCGCTAGAGCGCATCGACAAGGAGACGACGGCGAGGCTCACGGCGGAGCTGGACAGGCTCAAGGTGGCGTTCGCGCGTCAGGTGCAGCACCTGTTCGGTGAGGGCGGCAGCGGCTCGATCGAGGTCAACTCCGAATCCGGCCGACCCGTCGGCGTCCGCATCGCGTTGACGCCGCCCGGCAAGCAGACCCAGTCGCTGCAGCTCCTCTCGGTCGGCGAGCGGACGATGGGCGCTCTGGCGTTCCTGTTCGCGCTCATGGCCAGCCCTGACGGCGGCGGTGGGCTGCCGGTGGCGGTCCTCGACGAGGTCGACGCTCCCTTGGACGAGGCCAACATCCGGCGCTTCTGCACCTTCGTGTCGCGCCTCGCCAAGCACGGCACCCAGTTCGTGCTGATCACGCACCAGAAGGCGACGTTCGAGGTCGCCGACACTCTGTGGGGCATCACTACCGAACAGGGGGTAAGCAGGGTGTTCAGCATGCGCAGGGAAGAGGAGCTGGCGGTGTGACCTGGCGCGTCGAGGAGTTCGGCCACGTCGACTCCACCCAGGAGGTAGTGAAGCGCCGCCTGGCGGCCGGGCAGCCCGTCGATGGGCTCGTGGTGAGGGCGCGCTCACAGTCGGCCGGGCGCGGCAGGCGCGGCACGCCGTGGCGCTCGGACGTCGGCGGCAGCTACCAGACCTTCGCCGTCGCCGACCCGTACGGCCCCAGCGCGGGCGGTGGGATCACCCTCGCCATCGGCGTCTGCCTCGCCGAGGCGATGCAGGAAGCCGGCGTCAGAGCCGCGGTCAAATGGCCGAACGACCTCTACTACCTCAACCGCAAGCTGGCCGGTGTGCTGGTCGAGAGGACCAAGGGCCACCTCGTCATCGGGGTCGGCGTCAACGTCGAGAACGACGTGCCGCGCGGCGCCATCGCGTTGCGCTCCTGGCCGCTTGAGTCGGTGCACGCGATCGTGATGCGCGGCGTCGGCAACGCCATCGAGATGCTGGCCGCCGAAGGCGGTGCGCTGTCCGACGAGCTCAGACGCCGCTACGCGCAGTTCGACTGGTTGGCCGGCAAGAGCGTGACCGTCGGTAGCTTCGACCCGTTCGCCGACTCGAGCGAGGATCCCGGCGAGTTGCTCGCTGCCGGCCGCTCGCGCATCACCAGCGGCGTCGTCGTCGGCATCGACAAGGACGGCTGCCTGCTGCTCGGCCGCGACGTCACCGGCCAGAAGCAGACGCGCGAGGTGCTGGCAGAGCACACGCCTGAGGGCGTGCAGCCGCCAGGCCGCGAGAGCAAGGTCTGGAAGCTCGAGAAGATCTGTTCGGGGACCGTGCTGACCATCGGCTAGCCTCACCCTGACGCGTCTCTGGCGTCCCGTGCCGCGGAAGACGCGTCACAGACAACTATCTGTGCGGTTCACCCCTACGACGCCGTTCCCGACGCGCTTAGAGTTTGTCGATGCACTACGTGGCTGGCCGCGAGTCGGCGCCTCAGGTCGCGGCGCTCGTCGGCCTAAGGGGCGACAAGGAGCCCACGACGATCGCGCGCGGCCTCGCGAGTGCCGGGTGGCGGGTCACCGTCGTCGACTCCGCCGAGTCGCTCATCGCCATCGCCAACGCCGAGCTCCCCGAGCTGATCGTGGTCGACGCCACCTTCGCAGCGCTCCCTGACGGCAGGCACCCCGCCGAAGCCCTGATCTCGCTCGGCGCCATCGGTCACCGGCCCCGCATCGTGCTCGTATCCAGTGAGCGCGACGACCACACCATCGCGCTGGCCACCGCCGTCGGAGCTTCCAAGGTCTTGGTCGTGCCCACGAGCACGGCGCCACGGCCGAGCGTGCCTGGCGCCAGCACGGTCCCCGTGGGAAGCGCTGGACCCGATCTGTGGGTCGTGGACGACAGCACCGCCATCAGGGTGTTGGCCCGCAGCGCCTTCGAGCGCGCCTCGTGGCAGGTGACCGAGTTCGCCGACCTCGGCTCCGCGCAGCTTGCCCTGAGGACCGGCAGGCCGCCTACGGCCGTGCTCCTCGACATCCACCTGCCCGACGGCAACGGTCTGGATCACGTCAAGACCTTCACCGCCGCCGGCGCGATAGTCGTGATGCTGTCGAACCTCGCCGGCCCCGACCAGGTGGAGCGCGCCTTCGCCGCCGGCGCCATCGACATCGTCGCCAAACCCTTCGACCTGCGCAGCCTGGTCGCCCGCGCCGAGAGGGCGCTGCGCTGGGTTCCGCCGCCGCCTCGCGCCGAGGCGCCGTCGACCGGGGCGCCCGCGAGCCACAAGACCCATGAACCGACCAGCGAGTACGCCGACGTGTTCGTCACGCAGTGGTTGTGATGACGAGCAGGAAGATGGCAGCGCTTTTCGTCGCCATCCTGGCGGCGGCGCTGACGGTGCTGATCACGATGGTCGGGCTGCTGGTCCAGTTCCAGGTCGGCGCCCAGCAGGCGACGGTCTGGCGCGCGCTCGTCGTCTCGCTCGGCGGCGCCGGGATCGCGCTGAGCGTGGTGGCGATCGTCCATCTCTCGCTGCTGGCCGTCAGACACACCGCGCTGAACCGCCGCGAGCGCCTGCTGACCGCGTGGACCGAGCTGTGGAGCGAGGTGGCCGTCGGCGGACCGACCCCGGCGCTACCAGAAGGGGAGAGCGACATCCCCTCGCAGGCCGCCGCCCTGGTCTTGCAGGACGTGACCGGCGAAGGGGCGTCGCGGATCAGAGGCGCCCTGCTCGCCACCGGGCTGGTCGCGGCCGACATCGCCGAGGCCAGTGTGGCGCTGCAGTCGCGGCTGGGACGCGCGACTCCCGCCCTCGAGCGGCTCGCTTGGATCGCGGCGCCCGAGGCGCTGCCCGTCTTCCAGCGCGCCGTCGCGGTCAGCGACCCGCGAGCGGCCCGCGCCGCGCTGCTCGGAGCCTCGCGGGTGCTGGCGGCGCAGGAGCGGCCGGAGGAGTTCGGCGACCAGGTGGTGCGGATCTTCGAAGGCTACATCTACTTCGCCCCCGACCAGGCCGGCGCCCGCGCCTACATGACGTCGGTGATGGTGGCTGCCGGCCCCCACCTGGTGTGGCTCTGCGCCGCCGTGCTCAGCAACACGCTCCCGAGCGTGGCTCACGCCGCGGCCCTCGACGCGCTGTCGATGGCCCAGTCGCCCGAGGCCAAGGAGATCGCGACCGAGATGCTCCTCGTCGGCACCGACGACGAGACCAGGGCGGCCGCGCTCAGGACGTTGGCCAGGATCGGCCAGGTGCCGGCCAGCGCCGTCGACGCCGTCCTGGTCGCGAGCGAGGACGAGCACGAAGGCGTCCGCGTCCAGGCGACTCACGCGCTGGTCGGCACGCGCGCTTCGATCGCGGTGCCCGCGTTGTGGAGGCTCCTGGGCGACAGGTCGTTCGAGGTGCGTCTGGCCGCGGCCGAAGCCCTGCGCCGCATTGGGATCGTCGGGCGCGAGACGCTTAGGCGAGCTGTCGAGTCGCATCCCGATGCTTTCGCTCGCGGCATCGCGACCATGGTCGATTCGCAGCCGCGTGCGGAAGGCCTCGTCGTGCCGCTCCGCTCTCACGCGCGCCAGCCGAGCGCGCCCGGGATCGAGGTCTAGGCGAACGTGGCCATCCTAAGCACCCTCGAGCTGCTGGTCTTGGCGACGTTCATCGTCATCAACGGCGCGAACGCGGCGAGCCTGGTGCTGTCGGCCAGGACCCTGGTGATGCGCGACCGGCGCGTCTCCGAGCTCGAGGAGAAGGTGCTGACGCGCGCGTCGACCTACATCCCCGTCAGCTTCATCATCCCGGCCTACAACGAGGAAGCGACCATCGTCAGCAGCCTCAGGAGCCTGCTGTCGATGCACTACCCCGAGTTCGAGGTCGTCGTCACCAACGACGGCTCGAAGGACGACACGCTCGAGGCGCTGAAGCGCGAGTTCGCCATGGCCCCGTGCGAGCCGAGCCCTCGCAGCTTCGCCCCGCACGCCGAGCTCAGAGGTGCGTGGCGCAGCGTCACGCACCCGAACCTCATGGTCCTCGACAAGGCCAACGGCGGCAGGTCTGACGCCATCAACGCCGCTCTCGAACAGGCACGCTTCCCGCTAGTCGTCATCACCGACGCCGACAGCCTCATCGACCCGACCGCCCTGATGCGAGCCGGCACCAGGTTCCTCGACACGCCCGAGCTCATCGGGCTCGGAGGGACCATCCGCGTCGTCAACGAGGCCGACGTGATCGACGGCGCCGTGCGCCAGGCGCGCACGCCGCGCAACATGCTCGCCAGGCTCCAGCTACTCGAGTACATAAGGGCGTTCGTGGCTGCACGCGTGGCGATGAGCGCTGTCGGCTGCCTGATATCGATATCGGGCGCGTTCGGGATCTTCCGCCGCAACGCGCTGCTCGAGGTAGGGGGGATGCGCACCGACACGGTCGGGGAAGACCTCGAGCTGACCATCAGGCTCCACAAGCACTACCGCGACAAGGGCGTGCCTTACCGCCTCGAGTTCATGGTCGACCCGGTCTGCTGGACGCAGGTGCCCGACCGCGCCAAGGTGCTCGGCGCGCAGCGCGACCGCTGGCACCGCGGGCTGTGGGAGACCCTGTGGATCCACAAGGACATGATCTTCAACCCGCGTTACGGACGCATCGGTCTGGTGGCGTTGCCGTACGCGCTCTACGTCGAAGGCATCTCGCCGATCCTGGAGCTGACCGGCTACCTGCTGATCGTCATCCTCGCGATCACCGGGCACCTGAACACCCCGTTCGCGGCGGCGTTCCTGTCGCTGTCGGTGCTCTACGGGATGCTCGTGGGGCTCGGGGCGGCCGCCCTCGACCTCACGCTGCCGCACTCCTCGAAGCTGTTATCCGACCGCTTGCGGCTGCTGAACGCCGTCGTCACCGAGGCCCTGTGGTACCGGCCGTGGATGGCGTTCGTGCGCGTCGTCGCGACCTTCCGCGTGCGCAGCAGCCGCGGCAAGTGGGGCGTGATGGTTCGCAAGCGGTTCAGCTGATGAGTCACGATTGGCTTCAAACGCCGATCGTCGTGCGACTTACTGGGTCCCTCACAACGGAACGGCCTCCTGGAGCACCCGGTCTCGAATCCTAGGTTTGAGCGCACGCTCAGTGACAACATCGACCGGTCTACCAAGCAGCTGCTCCAAGTCGTACTGGAGCCCCCCTAGGTCAAAGAGGCTGCGGCCAGGCTCCATCTCGACGAGGAAGTCGACATCACTCGCTAAGTCAGCCTCACCCCGAGCCACTGAGCCGAAGACACGTAGATTATGGGCGCCATGTCGAGCGCCGATCTTCAAGATCGCCTCTCGGTCCACGGCTAGCCGCTGATTCAGGTCCATCACCAAGGTGACTTAGGTTAGCCGAGATTGCCGAGTCGGTGAGTGATCCTTAGCCGTCTGCTCTGGCACCGCGCATACGCTCCGGGCGATTCTGAACTCACCAGTCCTCGATGTCGTCGCCGATCGACTCGGCGTCGATCTTCGCGTAGATGCGCGTCGTCTGGATGTCGGCGTGCCGCAGGTGGGCCGCCACGCGCCCCAGGTCGCCCGTCTGACGGTAGTAGCGCGTGCCGGCGCCGTGCCTGAGGCCGTGCACGCCGGCGCTCTGGTAATCGACGCCTGCTTGGGCGCAGATCCGCCTGAAGCGCTTCCTGGCGTGATCGGCCGCCCACGGCAGCACGTAACCCGGGTCGCGCTGCCGGTTCTTCTCGTGCTCACCGGTGCTCTTGGCAAGCATCAGCTCAGAGAGCGCGTCCCTGAGCCGCTTGGTGACACTCACCGTCGCCGCCTTGCCGCCCTTGCCGGACCGGACGCGGAGCCGGTTGCGGTCGAGCTCGAGGTCGGCCCAGCGCAGATCGGCCATCTCACCGATGCGCAGCCCGGCATGAGCGCCCAGGAGGACCATGACCTTCTCGGCGTCCTCGGCGTTCTGTAGCAGCGCCTCGATCTCATCGTCCGTGTACGGCCGACGTTTCTCCCAGGCCGGCGTCGGGTCCTTGCCGACGCGCACGTCGTCGAACGGGTGGGCTTCGGTGGCACCCGACCATCTCAGAGCCTTGTAGAGCGTCCTGGCGGCCGCCAGCTTGACGTTGAGAGTCGGCACGCTAAGCGGGCCCGATTCGGCGTCGCCGACCTCGAGCCGCCGCATGTAGACCACGCCGGCGTCGCGAGCCGGCCTCAGGAAGTTCTCACCGGACCAGGACTCAACGAGATCCTGGACGCCGCGCTTGTAGGTGCGCAGCGTGTGCCGGCTGATCCGCGCGCCGCTGGAGCCGTGCAGGAACAGGTACGCCTCGGTGAGCGCCCAGAGCTGCTCGGCGTCGCGGGTCGTGGCGGCGAGCGCGGCGCGGCGCTTGAGCTCGTCGGGCGGTAAGGTGGCCCAGGACTCGGCTCGGGCTAGCGTGGTTGAGGGTTCGTAGGTGGTTAGCTCGGGGGGCATTGTGGGTAGTTTAGAGTGGGCTGATAAGACGAGTTATCAGGTTTTTTACT
>CAYMRL010000011.1:0-56172 GCA_964392895.1 uncultured bacterium | reverse complement strand
CGTAGGTTCGGACGTTTCCTATCTCCTGAGAGATGACACATGGTTGCGGGGACAGGATTTGAACCTGTGACCTTCGGGTTATGAGCCCGACGAGCTACCAGACTGCTCCACCCCGCGTTGCGGTCGCGCCTGCGAGCCTTCGGCTCCCTGACGCGCAAAGTGTAGTGTACCGAGCCTCTTGGAAGGGTGTCAAGCGAAGGTGGTGGCTGACCAACCTCTGTCGAGTTCTTCCGCGGCTCGAACGATGAGTTCGCGAAGGGAAGTCACCCCACCACCTCCCCGAACCCAAGATCGTGTCCATCGAGGTCCTGCACGCCGAACTCGAGCACGCCATACGGCTTGAGCCCGAGCTCGTAATCGATCGTCGCGCCGCGCTCGATCATCTCCTCGTAAAGGGCTCGCGCGTCGTCGACCCAGAAGTAGGCGGTCCAGGTGCTCGGCACCACCTTCCAATGAGGGACGACATCGGGTGACGCGGCCAGCATGACCGAGCAGCCGTCCCGGCTCTGGATGCAGAAATCTGGCGGATGGTTGTAGAGCCGTCCCGGGTCGAAGCCTAGCTTCTCGCGGTAGTAGGCTTCGGCGCGGACGACGTCCCGCACGAGGATCACTGGAGCGGTCGCGATGACTCTGGGTTTAGGTCCGATAGTGGTCACCTCGCTTTGAGGTTACGCGATTCGAAAGTGCTCGATCTCGGCCGGACTTGTTAAGCCCCACCCATGAGTCTATAGTAGTCAATATCACTACCGAAGAGGGATTCGATCATGGATGAAGCCGTATCGGCAGCGGATGCCAACCGAAAGTTCTCCCTCATCCTTCGCAGCGTCCGCGAAGGCAACAGCTTTGTCGTAACGAGCCACGGACGACCCGTCGCACGGATCGTCCCCGCTAACGAACGCGAACGAGTCGTGTCGGGTGCGCGAACGACCCTGCTATCGCGCCTTGAAGGGCAGACCGTCCTAGACGCCGGCCGCTGGACACGCGATGAGCTCTACCAGGACGAGGTGTGAAGGTCGCGTTTGACACCAACGTGCTCGCCTATGCCGAGGGCGTCAACGACGACGAGAAACGGGGCACTGCTCTCGACCTGGTGCGGCGACTGCCGCAGGAAGCCGTCGTCATACCGGTTCAGGCGCTTG
Organism: uncultured bacterium; assembly: GCA_964392895.1. GTDB lineage: Bacteria > Deinococcota > Deinococci > Deinococcales > Trueperaceae > CAYMRL01. The sequence goes on along the minus strand of CAYMRL010000011.1, from coordinate 55,033 downwards.
GAGAGCTGTACAGCGTTCTCACCCGTAAGGCCGGAAGGCCGCGGGACGAGGCTCGCGAGGCCATTCTGAGCTGGCGCGACACCTTTCCGGTTGTCGAGACCACGTCGGAGGTCATGGTGGCGGCGGCTGATCTCGCGACCGATCACCGTTTTGGTATCTGGGATGCGGTCATCATGGCCGCTGTTTCGCACGCAGGCTGCCGGTTGCTCCTGTCCGAGGACCTGCAAGACGGCTTCACTTGGGGTGGGGTGACGGTAGCGAACCCCTTCGTCGCCACCCGCCACCCGTTGTTGGAGTCACTTCTGCAAGAGCACTGATCGGCGCCTCACCGGCTCATGCTCAGTGTGACTGTCGACCACACACCGGGCAATCCGGATCCCTGACCAACTCGATCGCCATCGTCTGAGCGCCGAACACGTCGAGGACTAGCAGCCGCCCCCATAGCGGCTCGCCGATGCCTAGCAGGAGCTTCAGAGCTTCGCTCGCCATCAGACTGCCCACCACGCCGGGTAAGGGAGCCCAGACACCAGCCTCTGCACAACTCGGCGCCGCGTCCGGTGGGGGAGCCTGAGGGTAGACGCAGCGGTAGCACGGCGTGGGCAGTCGTGAGAGGCGCACGCCTTCGGCCTGGTACGCCTGAAACACGCTCACCTGCGCATCGAACCGCGACAGCGCCCCATACACGAGCGGAACGCGCTCGGCGAAGCACGCGTCGTTCACCGCGTAACGAGTGGCGAACGAGTCGCTGCCGTCGATGACCACGTCGTGACCACGCACGATCCCCCTTGCGTTGTCGGTGTTCAGATGGGACCGCACTTGGCGCACCTCGACGGCCGGGTTGAGCGCTGTCAGCCGCGCCGCCGCCGAGGCCGTCTTAGGCTGCCCGATGGCCGCCGTGTCGTGCAGCACCTGCCGCTGGAGGTTGGACAGCTCGACGCTGTCGTCGTCGACGATCGTCAGGCGTCCGACCCCTGCTGCGGCAAGATACAGCGCCGCCGGCGACCCCAATCCCCCGGCGCCGACCATCAGCACCGAGGCAGCCATGAGCCTGGCCTGCCCGGCAGCGCCGACGCCCGGCAGGACGATCTGACGGCCGTAGCGGTCGAGTTGCTCGCGGGTGAACACGCCGCTGCCCTAGGAGATGCCGGTCTCGAGAACGAGGCTGGGGCGCGCCGCCGTCGCACCAACCCCCAAAGCCCCAGCGAGCTTGTCCACCGCCGCCTCCAACCCCCGCCCATCACGACGGTGCCTGACCGTCGCCAGCGGCTGCCCCACCTCGATCCTGTCCCCGACCTTGGCGTGCAGCGTGACGCCGACACCGTAGTCGATCGGATCGCCCTTCTTGGCGCGGCCGCCGCCCAGCAGCCCCACGGCCTCGCCGATGGCGCGGGCCTCGGCAAGCGCCAGGTATCCGCTCGAGGTCGCGGTCACCACGTACTCGCCCGGCGCCAGCTCGAGCCGGCCGAGCGCCCTTGCGTCGCCGCTCTGCGCCACCACCCACTGCTCGAGCTTCTCGAACGCGCGGCCGCTGCTCAGAGCCTGTCTCACCTCGTCCTCGCCCTTCACCAGGCCGGAGTCCCTAAGTACTTGCAGCGCGAGCGTCACGCACAGGTCCTCGAGGTCGCTAGGTCCCTCGCCCCTGAGGCAGCGCACCGCCTCGTCGACCTCCAGCGCGTTGCCGACGGCCAGGCCGAGCGGCTCGGACATGTCGGAGATGATCGCGCTGACCTTGCGGCCGGCCGCGCGGCCGATGGCGGTCATGGCGAGAGCCAGCGCGCGCGCCTCGCTCAGCGTGGTCATGAACGCGCCGCTGCCGACCTTCACGTCCAAGACGATCGACTGCGAGCCACCGGCGAGCTTCTTGCTCATGATGCTACTGGCGATGAGCGGGATCGAGTCGACGGTGCCGGTGGAGTCGCGCAGCGCGTAGATCAGGCCGTCGGCGGGTGCCAGGTCCTTCGACTGGCCGGTCACGACGATGCCGACCTCGCGCGCCTGGCGCATGAAGCGCTCCTCGCTCAGGTCGGCGGTGAAGCCAGGGATGCTCTCGAGCTTGTCGACGGTGCCGCCGGTGTGCCCGAGGCCGCGACCGCTCATCTTGGCGACGGTCCCGCCGCACGCCGCCAGAAGCGGCGCCAACACGATGGTCGTCTTGTCACCGACCCCGCCGGTCGAGTGCTTGTCGACGGTATGCGGCAGGGAAGAGAGGTCGAGCACCTCGCCGGACCCCGCCATGGCCTGAGTGAGCGCGGCTGTCTCCTCAGCGCTCATGCCGCGCCAGCACACGGCCATCAGCCAGGCCGCCATCTGATAGTCGGGCACGCTGCCGGCGACGTAGCCGCCGATCAGGCTCTCCAGATCGGCCGAGCTGTGCTGATGGCCGGCCTTCTTGCGCAGGATCATGTCGAGCGGGCGCGGACCAGTGACCGCCCGCGCGGTGCTCGGAGCGTGGAGCGGCTCGTCGTTCTTCATGTGATTCGCCACGCTGCCATGCTAGTACGTCAGCCGGCCGCGCCCAGCGCGCGTTTGACCTCGGCGGCCTCGTCCCAGGCGATGACCTCGTCGGCGCGCTCAAGCGTCCGCTCGTGGCCCTTGCCCGCGAGCAGCACGACGTCGCCGGGTAAGGCCGCATCCAGCGCGGCCGCGATCGCCTCACGCCGGTCGGCTACCAGCGTGTAGTCGCGGCCCCGTAGTGCGCCGGCTCCGGTGGCCGCGGCGGCGAGTTGGGCCAGGATCGCGTCGGTCGGCTCCGAGCGGGAGTCCTCCTCGGTGAACACGGCGAGATCGGCCAGCTCCGCGGCGGCCCGGGCGATAGGTGCCCGCTTCCCTGGATCGCGCTCCCCGGCTGCCCCAACGACGACGATGAGCCGACCGGGCGCCGCCGGCTTGACCGCCGTCAGCGCTTTCACGAGCGCCGGTCCCGTATGAGCGAAGTCGACGACCACCGTGAACGGCGCCGCAACGGGCGCTGCTGTCGACGGCCCCGCCACGATCTGCATGCGTCCCGGCACCCCCGGGAAGGTCTTGAGCCGTTGGGCCGCAGCTTCGAGCGGCACGCCTTCCAGGACCGCGGCGGCGAGCGCGGCTGCCGCGTTGTGAGCGTTGTAAGCGCCCACCATCGGCAAGGTGAGGGTCAGCCACTCGCCGAGAGCGGCGATCTCCAGCTCCAACGCGCCTTGCCTCCCTGCGACCGAGAGGAGCCGGAAGTCGGCTTCGGCGGCGACGCCGTAGCTCGTGACCGGCCCGCTCGAGGCGGCCGAGAACTCCCCGTACTCCGGATCGTCCAAGTTGAGCACCGCAGACTTGGCGCGTCTGACGAGTTCGAGCTTCGCGTCGCGATAGGCGGCGTACGTGGCGTGGTGGTCGAGGTGCTCGGGGCTGAGGTTGGTCCAGACGCCCACGGCGTACTCGACCGCATCGAGGCGGTGCAGCGCGAAGCCGTGTGAGCTCGACTCGAGCACCGCATGAGCTGCGCCGGCGTCCCTCGCGGCCGCCAGCAGCCTCTGCACGTCGCTCGCCTCGGGGGTTGTGAAGTGGCCAGGCAGGTTCTGCTCGACAGAGCCGATCCTGACGGAAGCCGTCGAGATAAGACCGACCGGTCGGTCTATTTCAAGGAGATGGTGGAGCATGAACGCCGTCGTCGTCTTGCCGTCGGTGCCGGTCACACCCACGACCCGCACCGAGCGCGAAGGGAAGTGGTGGAGCGCCGCCGCCAGCTGCGGCAACGCCAGACGCCCATCCGCCACGCGCGCATACGGCACGCCTAGACCGAGCGGCAGCGCACCGGGTGCGACCTCACCGGCGATCGCCACGGCACCAGCGGCGACCGCGTCCAGCAGATGCTCATGAGCATCGAACCGCTCGCCGCGCCGCGCCACGAACAGGCTCCCGGGTTCGACGAGGCGGTGATCGTGAACCACAGAGGTCACGAACGGGTCGATGGGCGAGCCGCCGAGCAGCGGGCTCGTGGCAGCAGGCCCCAGAGCCGCCAAAGCCTCGGGGCCGCTGGCTGCTGCCGCGGCCAGGAGCTGCGAGAAGCGCATCCCCGTCGGCGCGTTCATCGGCGCCGCACCGCGAGCTTCCTGCGACCAGCCGGCGTTCTCACGGGATCACCGGCCGCGCCAGACCAGCCCGCTCGACCAGCTCGAGCACCGACCTGAGATCGTCGTCCGAGGCCACGAAGTCGAGCTCGTCGGTGGGAACCACCACGACGGGACTGAGCGAGTAGTCTTCGACCCAGCGTTCGTAAAGGTCGCCGAGCCGCAGCAGGTAGGCGTCGTCGATGTCGGCCTCGTAGGCGCGCCCACGTTGACGGATGTGCCGCTTCAACGTCGGCAGGCTCGCCCGCAGGTAGATGAGTAGGTCGGGCGGCCTCAGCGCCGCGGCGACGGACTCGTACAACATCCGGTAGGAGGCGTGATCGCGGTCGTCCATCACGCCGCTCACGTGCAGCGAGCGCGCGAACACGGCCGCGTCCTCGTAAACGGTGCGGTCCTGGATGACGCGCCGGCCCGGGTTGACTTCGCGCACGTGCTGCTTGAGGCGGCTGGCGAGGAAGTAGACCTGCGAGTGGAAGGCGTAGCGGCGCATGTCGGCGTAGAACTCCTCGAGGTACGGGTTCTCGTCGACGGCCTCGAACACGGGGGAGAGGTGGTAGCGAGCCGACAGGATCCTCGTCAGCGTCGACTTGCCCGCGCCGATGTTCCCGGCCACGGCGACGTAGACACCCTCGGTCATCGCCTCACCGACAGCCGGGCGCAGACGCGTTCGACGAGCGCCTCGCGGTCGGCAGGTCTAGCCACGAAGTCGTACTCCGACGCCTCGACCACCTCCAGCGGCAGGTCCGAGGCCGCGAAGTAGTCGTCGTACGCCGCGCCGAGGCGAGCGAGGTACTCGGCCTGCATGTCGCGTTCGAACTCCCGGCCGCGCATGTCGATGCGGTGCAGCAGCAGAGGCGGATCGGCCCGCAAGTAGACCACCAGATCGGGCTGCGAGAGCTTCGAGCGCAACTGCTCGAACAGGGTCCGGTAGAGCTCGAACTCGTCGCCGGCCAGGTTGAGCGACGCGAACAGCAGCGACTTGTCGAACAGGTAGTCCGCGACGGTGTGCTGCTCGAACAGACCGGTCTGCGCCAACTCGCCATGCTGCCTGAACCGTGACAGCAGGAAGAACGTCTCTGTCTGGAACGCGACGCGCTCCTTCTCGCGGTAGAACGCCGCCAGGAACGGGTTCTCCTCGACCACCTCGAGCAGCAGGCGCGCGCTCAGACGTTCGGCAAGCAGGCGCGCCAGCGTGGTCTTGCCCGCTCCGATGGGACCTTCGACGACCACTATCGACATCAGCGACCGGAGCATACCGAGAACGCTGAGAACCCTGTGCTATCATCCGCCCGAACGATGGAAGACGAACCCTCAGAGCGACCTAGTCGTCGCACATTGCCCGTAGCCGCCCTTCTACTGACCCTTAACCTCACTGCCCTGGCCGTGGCGCAGTCGGCCGAGCTGTCCGCCGGAGCGGCAGCGACGCTCGGCTCCGTCGTCACCGGCACGCGCGCGCTGCTGCTGGTCGGCCTGCTGCTGGTCTCGGCTTTCCTCACGGCGTCCGAGACCGCCTTCAGCGCGCTGGGCGAGTGGCGCCTGCGCCAGTTGCGCAGCGAGGAGAGCAGCCGCAGGCGCGCGTTCGAGCTGCTGGCCAAGCATCCACAGCGGTTCAGCGCCACGCTGCTGGTTGGCAAGACGATGGTCAACGCCGCCGTAGCGATACTGGTCGCGCTGATGGCGTTCGAGCTCGCCGCCGCCGGCGAGGTCTCCGCGCCCCTCACGATCGTGTACGCGGTGTTGATCACTACCGCGCTGCGCCTGCTCTTCGCAGAGATCGTGCCGCGCTCGATCGTTGCCCGCCACGCTGTCGGTGTCGCCGGCGCCGCGGTGTGGCCGCTCTACGTGCTGTCGATAGTCGTCTACCCGATAGGGGTCGCTTTCACCTACCTGACAGGCGCAGCGCTGCGCCTGCTGCGCATCGAGCACCAGGCGAACCCGCAGATGTCGGAGACCGAGTTGCACCAGGTGCTGATGAGCGCAGAGGAGTCCGGCGTGCTCGAGGCGCAGGAGCAAGAGATGATCATGGGCGTCATCGACCTCGAGGAGACGGTCGTGCGCGAGATCATGACCCCGCGCGTCGACGTCGTCGGCATCCCGGAAGAGGCGAGCCTGCGACAGCTGCTCGAGCTGGTCACCGAGCACGGTTACAGCCGCCTGCCTGTCTACTCGGGCACGATCGACAACATCAAAGGTCTCGTCTACGCTCGCGACCTGCTCCCTTACCTCGGCCGCGACGCGGAGCTCAGCGCCGTGACCGTGGCGGATATCATGACCTCGGTCCAGTACATCCCGGAGACGGTCTCGGTCATGGCCCTGCTGCGCGACATGCGCCTGCGCAAGAGCCACCTGGCCGTCGTGGTCGACGAGTTCGGCGGCACCTCAGGCGTGATCACGCTCGAAGACATCGTCGAGGAGATAACGGGGGAGATCTACGACGAGACCGACGAGGACGACGAGCGCGAGATCTTGGAGCTCGAGGACGGCCGCACGCGCATCCTGGGCTCCGTCCACCTAGAGACGGTCGGTGACGAGTTGGACCTCGACTTCGACGAGGATGGTGACTACGACACGATCGCAGGCTTCATGATCGACGAGCTCGGGCACATACCTGAGCCGGGTGAGACCGTCGAGTACGAAGGTGTCACGTTCACCGTCGAGCAGGCCGACGGCAGGCGTGTGATCTCCGTGATCGCGTCGCTGCAGGCTCCGCCTGAAGAGATCCCTGACGCCGAAGTCGCAAGCGAAGACGCGGCCGAGGCTTCCGTACGCCTGGAGACCGAGGCTCTCAAGACCAACTGAGCAGGCCAGACGTGCTCGGTTACAGGCTGCGCAACAGCCCGGCACCCGAGCGGCTGGCAGCCTCGTTGCGCCGATACACCCGCGCGATCCGGGTGCCGACGCCGGTCAGCAACTCGTACGACACCGTGCCCAACGAGCGGGCCAGGTACTCGGCGCTGGGACCGTCGGCGCCCCACAAGGTCACCCTGTCGCCGACCTTGACGTCCGAGTCGCCGATGTCGACGAGCATCTGATCCATGCAGATGCGCCCGACCACAGGGAGCTGCTCGTCGCCGAAGTTGACCCACGTCTTGCCGGTGAGCGAGCGCGGGTAGCCGTCGGCGTAACCGATGCGCACGGTGGCGATCCTGGTCCGCGCCGGCGAGTACCAGAGCCCCGCGTACGAGAGCGTGGCGCCGGCCTCGATCTGCTTGACGAAGGTGACTGGCGCGGTGAGCGTCATGACAGGCTTGAGGCCCGGCTCCGCCTGGGCGATGTGATCGCTCGGGTAGTAGCCGTAGAGGCAGATGCCGGCGCGCACCAGCTCGAAGTGAGCGCGCGGGTACGCGACGATCCCCGCCGAGTTGGAAGCGTGCCTGAGCGGCGGCAGGTTGCCGTCCCTGGCCAGCAGGTCGAGCGCCGTCTCGAAGTCGTCGATCTGCTGCTCGGTGCGGGTGCGGTCGGGATCGTCGGAGTCGGCGAGGTGCGTCCACACGCCCCGCAGCTCGAGCCGGTGGTCTCTGCCGACCTCGCGCGCCACCTCGACTGCCTGCCGCGGCGGCAGGCCGAGCCGTCCCATGCCGGTGTCGACCTTCAGGTGCAGCTTGGCTCCACCCGGCAGGTCCGCCGACCTGATCAAGTTCAGGTTCGCCAGATCGGTGACGGTCAGCGTGACGTCGGCCTCCGCCAGCTCCGTCACCGCCGAGCGGTGCAGCAGCGGGCTCAGCAGCAGGATGTCGCCCGGCACACCGGCGCGCCGCAGCGCCATCGCCTCCTCTGGCGTCGCGACGCCGAACCATTTGACGCCGAGCTGAGCCAGCGCGCGCGACACCTCGACGAGACCGTGACCGTAAGCGTCGGCTTTCACCGCGGCCATGACCGAGGTCTGTGGTCCGAGCCTGGCGCGGAGCCTGGCCAGGTTGTAGGCGAGAGCGTCGAGGTCGATCGCGGCGGTAGGTCCATCGAACATATTGGGCGAGTCTACATCCGCGGTGCGGCGCGCTTGGCGCAGTCGTACCTCGGGGCGACTAGCGCGACCAGGTCGCGCGGCGCTCGACCGACTTCGCCAGGCTCGAAGCGGCGAGGGTCAGCACGATGTAGAGCAGCGCGACGGTGTTGAAGGGAGGGAAGACCTCGAAGTTCGCGGCCTGGAACTCCCTGGCGCGCTGGGTGATGTCGCGCACCGAGAGGACGGAGAGCAGCGAGGTGTCCTTGAGCATCGCGATGAACTCGTTACCCAGTGGCGGCACCACGATGCGCAGCGCCTGCGGCAGGATGACGTAGCGAGCCGTCTGCCAGTTGGTGAGCCCCAGGCTGCGCGCCGCCTCGGTCTGCCCGCGACCGATGGCCTCGATACCGGCCCTGAAGATCTCCGCCATGTAAGCGGCGTAACCGAGCCCGATGCCGACGATCCCGCGCGTGACGCGCGACATGTCGATGAGTCCGCCGGTGGCGTCGCGGATGGCGCCCTGGAGCGGGAAACCGACGTACAGGATCACGACCAGCATCGGGATGCCCCTGAGCAGGTCGACGTAGAGCTCCGATGCCAGGCGCAGCGGATGGTGACCGCTCTGCCAGGCGGCGAACGTCAGAGCCAGGAGGATCGCTCCGAGGACTAGCAGCAGCATGGCGGGGCGCTTGAGGCTCGGTGCAAGGAACGATGTCTCCCACAAGACGTTGGCGCCCTCCGGCACGACGTCGCGCGGCACGAAGGCAGACGTGACGACGCCGGTCTCGATGCGCTCGAGGGCCGCGGCGGCGTCGAGGACGGCTCTCACTCCCAGAGGCCCTTCGGCGCCCGGGTACTGCCCGAGCCTGACCTGGTCGGCCTGCGCGGCCGGCGTGCCCTGGATGATCGCGACGCGCCCACCCGTCTCGCCGAACAGGGCGTACTGCTCCTTGGGACGCGTGTGAAGCGCCGTCGAGACGAGGAGCACCGCGGCGGCCGCGATCAGGTAGTTGCGCAGCGTCCGCTCGCCCAGCGGCAGCATCTGCAGGCCGGCGAGCACGAGCCCGAGCAGCGAGGCGACCAGGTACGCGATCACCGTGACCATCGCGGTGATGCCGATGCCGGGCCACAGGAAGCTGAGCGCCGCCTGGTAGCGTGAAGAGGTCGCGAAGAGGTAGATGACGAACGGCAGAGCCGTCAGCAGGATCAGGTAGCTCGGCCGGATGTTACTGAGCAAACGACGGCGCGCGCCGCCTCCTGCCCGGGTCAAGATTCGACCCTCCGAGGATTCGACGCGCGCCGCCCAGCCATGACTAGGGGCTAGTTTACTCTTCTGACTCCACGAGCCACTTCTGCGTGAGGGCGTCGAGGGTGCCGTCGGCGCGGATCATCGCCAGGCCGGCGTTGAGCGCGTCGAGGAGCTCGTCGCCGAGGCGCACGGCGAAGCCGAGGCTGTCGCCGGCGAGCTCGCGCACGCCGATGATCACCTGGCCGGCGTAGGAGGCGGCGAAGGCGTCGGCGGAGGTGTCGTCGATGACGACGCCGTCGACGTCGCCGTTGATCAGCGCGAGGATGGCGGCGTTGAAATCGTCGTAGAGGCTGACGCGGTCACGCCCTACGAGCTCTTCGGCGAGGTCGGCGTTGGTGGTGCCGACCTGAGCGCCGAGCCTCAGGCTGCCGCCGGTGAAGTCTTCGACGGTGATGCCCTGGTCGGCGGTGCGCAGCGCGATCGACTGGCTGACGGAGTGGTAGGGGTCGGTGAAGTCGACCTGGAGCGCGCGCTCGGCGGTGATCGACATGCCGGAGGCGATCATGTCGAACTCGCCGTTCTGGAGCGCGGGGATGATGCCGTCCCAGGCGGTGGTCTGGAACTGGGCGACGCAGTTGACGCGCTCGCAGATCGCGTTGACGACGTCGACGTCGAAGCCGACGATCTGGTTGTTCTCGTCGACGGTCTCGAACGGCGGGTAGGTGGTGTCTGAGCCGACGATGATCACGCGGCCACCGAGGTCCTGCGCGAACACAGACACGCTCAAGGCGACGGCTACGACAGCTAGCAGCGCGGAACGGAACCTCTTCATCATGTTCTTCCCTTCTGGTGCCGGAGCCAACGCCCGGCCAAGCTTGATAGAGCCGACGCACGGGGCTAGGAACACGCCAAGGCGCGCGTCGGACGTCGAATCGAAGCATAACTACGTGAGAGACGTCAAGCAACGGGCGCGTATGAGTCGCGTAAACCGTTCGCTAATGGTCGCGTGCGGTAGGCGCAGGGAGGACTCGCTAGCCTCCCTGACGATACAGTTGACGGGTGGAGGCAGCCGGGGCAGCTCGCGTCGCTCAGTCCGAGAGCAGGACGGTGCTCAGCGCGGCGGACTTGGATCTCGACATCGCGTCGCGCACGCTCGACCTCGGCGCTCAGGCGGGGAAGAAGCTGCGCGAGATCGGTCTGGTCACCTTCCGCGACCTGCTCTACCACCTTCCGCGCCGCTACGAGGACAGGCGGGCCCTGCCCGACTTCGGCGCGCTGGTCGAGGGCGAGAACGCCACCATCGCCGGCACGCTGATGAGCCGCATCGGCACGCGCGGTCAGAGAGGGCTGCACGTGATGCGCTGCCGCCTCGCCGACGGGCGCGGCAGGCACCTCACGGCGGTCTGGTTCAACCAGCCGTGGCTCGAGAAGCAGCTCTACCCGGGGCTGAGGCTGATCGTTGCCGGCAAGGTCAAGCGCGCGGGGGGCAACGCCGAGCTGCACGTGACAGCCCACGAGGTCGATGACGACAGCGGCGAGTCGCTGTCGTTCAACCGGATCGTCGGCATCTACCCGAGCGTGCAGGGCCTGTCGCAGGCCTACCTGAGGCGCGCCACACAGCGCCTGCTGGACGCCCTGGCCGCCATCCCCGACCACCTGCCGAAGCCGTGGCTCGAGCGCTACCAGGTGGTGCCGCTCGACACCGCCTGGCGCCTCGCACATCAGCCTCGCAGCGAGTCGGACCTACAGAGCGCGCTCAGGCGGTTGAAGTTCGACGACTTCCTCTTCTTCGAGCTGGCGCTGCTGCGCAGCCGCGATCCCAACAAGCTGGGTCGCGCGTTCGAGGTCAGGGTTGCCGATCTGGACGAGTTCAGGTCGGTGCTGCCGTTCAAGCTGACGCAGCAGCAGGAGGCGGCCCTCGCCGAGATCCTCAGGGACATGGCCGCGCCCAAGCAGATGGCGCGCCTATTGCAGGGCGATGTCGGCTCGGGCAAGACAGCGGTCGCGGCCGCGGCCGTGCTGGTGGCCGCGCGCTCCGGCGCGCAAGCCGCTCTGATGGCGCCGACCGAGATCTTGGCGCGCCAGCACTTCGCCAACCTGCAGCGCTACCTGTTCCCGCTGGGACTGCGCTGCGAGCTGCTGATCGGCGCCATGACCGCGGGCGAGCGGCGTGCGGCGCTGGCGCGCCTCGCCAACGGTGAGATCGACCTGGCCGTCGGCACGCATGCCCTCATCCAGGACGGCGTCGCGTTCAAGGAGCTCGGCTTGGCGATAGTCGACGAGGAGCACCGCTTCGGCGTACAGCAGCGCCGCGCGCTGATCAAGGACAACTGCGACGTGCTGGTGATGAGCGCGACGCCGATCCCGCGCTCGCTGGCGCTCACCACCTACGGCGACCTCGACCTGACCACCATCACCGGCTTGCCGCCGGGTCGCAAGCCGATCAAGAGCAGGCTCGTCAACGCCGCGAAGAGGCGCGAGGTCTACGACTTCGCCTGGCAGCAGGTGAGGGCGGGGCGCCAGGTCTACGTCGTGACGGCGCTCATCGACGAGAGCGAGGCCTTGGACGAGGTCTTGGCCGCCACCAGCCTGGTCGAGGACCTCGCCAAGCTGCTGCCTGAGCAGTGCCGCATCGCGCTGCTGCACGGCCGCATGAGCACCGCAGAGAAGGACGAGGTGATGGCCGACTTCAGGGCGCACCGCCTCGACCTGCTCGTCTCCACGACCGTGATCGAGGTCGGCGTCGACGTTCCCAACGCCAGCGTGATGATCATCGAGAACGCCGAGCGCTTCGGTCTGTCGCAGCTGCATCAGCTACGCGGCCGCGTGGGACGCGGCGAGCACGAGAGCCACTGCATCCTCGTCGCCGGCGAGCGCAGCAGGAGCACGCAGAGACGTCTCGACTTCGTCGCCAAGAACGCCGACGGCTTCGCCATCGCGGAGTTCGACCTGAAACTCAGGGGTCCCGGTGACCTGCGCGGTACCCGGCAGGCGGGACTGCCCGAGCTGAGCATCGGCGACATAGCTGACGACGTCGAGATCATCGAGCAGGCGCGCGACCTCGCCAAGCAGATCTTAGGGGCGGACTTCGACCTCGAGGCACGCTGGGCCGAGCGGCTGAAGCTCGAGCTGCGGCGCAGAGGACAGGCCGTCATGGTCAGGGAGGTGATCTGAACCGTGCTCACTCGGTTGCTGGTACTAGCCGTACTCGGCGGGGTCGGCGTCGGACTGGTCCTCAGGATCTGGTTCGGGCGCTCCCGCTTCCGCGCGGTCGTGAGCTTCGCGACCCTGCCGGTGCTCGCTCACACGGTGCTGTCGCTGATCGCGGCAGTCCGCGCTGACGTCCAGGCGGTGACGATCGCCGCTCATCTCGTCCTCGGCCTAGCCATCTGTGCCGTGGGGGTGTTGGTCGGTCGCCGCAACGTCGACGCGCGCCCGTGGCTCGCCGTGTTCACGCCGCTGCTCAGCACGGCAGCCTACTCCGCGACGGCGTTGGTGCTGATCAGCCTCGCGCTGCGCGCGGAGGGACGGGCCTTCGACGTGCTCACCACCACAGGCATGGTCACGGGGACGATCTTCATCACCTGCGTCCTCGTGGCTTTCGCGCCGCCGGCGTTCTCGCTGAGCGGCCGCGGCAGCAGGCGCGCCGGGCGCGACTAGCCGAGACCGGCCTGTGCCGTGGCCCACGCTCACCAGCCCGGCGACACCGGTGCTAAACTCGCGGAGTGAGACTCCGCGGGGCGTCGGCGAAGGGGAGAGTTGCGCTAGCGCTCGTCGCCGCGCTGCTGCTCGTCGCGGCTTGCGCGCCTCGCTCCGAGATCAGACGCACCGAGCAGATCCAAGACATCATCCCGCCGACCTTCGAGGTCATAGCCGGCCAGACGAGCATCGAACGCTTCGACCCGCCTGGCGCCGGCGGCGGCCTCGAGATGGTCGTCGGAACCCTCGCCACCAACCCGAACCAGTTCGGCATCACCTTGGAGGCTGTCTCGTACGAGGTCTTCCTCGAGGATAAGTCGGTGGTGAGAGGCGGCCTCGCCCCCGCGGTGTTCTTAGAGGCAGGGGCGACGGTACCGATACGCTTCGACATCACCGCCGAGCTCTCCGGGCGCACCGACCTGCTGCGCGCCGCCGCGCGCTCGTTCGCCGACAGGCCGCTGCGCTTCCGCATCGAGGGCACGCTGCGCTTCAGCTCCGCCAGCTACGCGTTCGAGACCCGCTCGCGCGAGCTGGTGCAGGGCGCTACTCTCGCCAGACAGACAGTGCAGGCGCCCCTGCTCAGGCTCAACGAGGCCGAATCGAGCGTCTACCTGCTGCGCCCGGACGTGCCGGTCGTGCAGTTGGTCCTGCAGGCCAACAACCCCGGCGACATCGGTTACTTCCTCCACGGCAAGGAGCTTCAGCTGACCCTCGCCAACTGGCCCCTGGCCAAGGAGGACATGCGGCCGGTGCCGATCGCCGCGGGTCAGACGACGCGCATCGACATAATCTTCTACCCGAACGTCGCCGACCTGTCACCTGAGGCGCGCGTGGCGCTCGAGGCCGCGCTCGCCGGCAACGCCACGCTGCTGCGTCTGTCGGGCGAGCTGTTCATGGACGTCCTCGGCGTCGACAGCTTCCAGGTGCCCGACGGCTGGTTCGTCACCGGCTTCGTCTACTGAGACACCTACCGGAGTCCCGACCCAGCGCGCCGACAACAGCGGCGTCGCAAGTGCTATCGTTTCGCGCTGAATGAGAAGCGCCGAATCAAGGACGGCCGAGTGAGGATCGCGGAGTGAGGATCTCAGTGTGAGGACCGCAGCGTGAGGATTCTAGTCACCGACAGCATGAACCTCGGAACGCTTCGCCCAGCGGGTATCGAGATCGTCGACAGAGCCGGCATCGGGAGAGCCGAGCTGCTCGAGATAGTCGGCGACTTCGAGGCGATAGTCACGCGCAGCCGCACCACGGTCGACGAGGAGCTGTTAGGCCGCGGCGCCCGCTTGAAGGTGGTGGGGCGCGGCGGCGTCGGCGTCGACAACATCGACCTCGAAGCCGCCAGCCGCCGTGGGATCCTGGTCGTCAACGCGCCCGAGGCGAACAACGTCTCCGCCGCCGAGCTGGCCATCGCGCTGATGCTGGCTGCCGCGCGTGGCGTGGCGCGCTCCGACCGCTTGATCCGCGCAGGCCAGTGGGACCGCAAGTACCTGGGGCGCGAGGTCAAGGACGCGCGCCTCGGGGTCGTCGGCCTCGGTCGCATCGGTACGCTCGTGGCCAAGCGGGCCGCTGCGCTCGGCATGCACGTCGCCGCCTACGACCCCTACATAAACCGCCAGCGCGCCGTCGATCTGAAGGTAGAGCTGTTCGACGACCTCGGCGAGATGCTCTCCCGCTCGGACTTCCTCACCGTCCACACCCCGCTGACCGAGGAGACGCACGGCATGATCGGCGCAGGCGAGCTCTCAAGGCTGCCTCGCGGGGCCGTCGTCGTGAACGCCGCGCGCGGCGGGATCATCGACGAGGGTGCGCTCGCGGCCGCCCTCGACTCCGGCGCCGTGTTCGGCGCCGGGCTGGACGTGTTCACCATCGAGCCGCCCACGCCCGACAACCCGCTCCTGAACCGCGACGACGTGGTGCTGACCTCGCACCTGGGCGCCAACACCATGGAGGCGCAAGACAGGGTCGGCAGCGAGATCCTCGAGCGCACCGCGATGGCGCTGCGCGGAGACTACTCGCGCGGCATCGTCAACGCGCCCGCTCTCGCCCCCGAGGTGATGCGCCTGCTCGGCTCCCACCTGACCCTGGGGGAGGCGCTGGGCAGCGCCGCGGCGCAGCTCGCCAACGGGCGCGTCAGGGAGCTCGAGATCGAGTTCGCGGGCGACTTCGGCATCGACCCGGACCCGATCGCGACGGCCGTCATCAAGGGCGCGCTCGAGCCCTACCTCAACGAGCCTCCTACCTACGTCAACGCGCCGTCGCTCGCCAAGGACCGCGACGTGCGCGTCAGTCGCGCGACGGCCGTCGAGGACAGGGGTTACACGACGCACGTGCTCGTCACCGCCGCGACCTCGGAGGGCAAGACGCGAGTAGGCGGCACGGTTCTCGCCGGCAAACCGCGCATAACCAGCATCGACGGCTACCCGCTCGAGATCAGGCCGGAAGGCACGATGCTGGTGTGCACCAACTTCGACAGGCCCGGTGCCGTCGGCAAGGTCGGCACGGTGCTCGGCGAGGCGGGAGTGAACATCAACAGCATGCAGCTCGCACGCTTGGGCGAGGAGGGCCTCCTCGGCAAGGAGGGGCTGGCGATGTTCGTTCTCACCGTCGACCAGGCGCCCACCGATGGTGTCCTCGACGTGCTGCGCGGCATGAGCGACGTCATCCACAGCCTGCGCGTGGCGCGGCTGTGAAAGCGTGAAGGCGTGAAGGCTGTGAGCCGCCGCGACGCGCTGCTGAAGGAGCGCCTCTACGCGCCCGGACCAGTCGAGGTGCCGCCGCAGGTGCTAGCGGCGTTGGCCCGACCGGTGGAGCACCACCGTTCCAGAGCTTTCACCGAGCTGTTCCTCAGGACGCGCTCCCGCCTCGCGGAGCTGTTCTGCGTGGACGGCCAAGAGGACGGCCAAGACGTCCTGATCGTCACCGGCAGCGGCACCGCCGGTTTCGAGGCGGCGCTGGGCACGGCGTTGGCGCCCGGCTCGCGGGTGATGGCGCTCAGCGCCGGCAAGTTCGGCGAGCGCTGGGCGAAGCTCGCCGCGCGCCTCGGCCACGCCGTGACCCCCTTCACCTCGGAGTACGGCGCCGACTTCGACTTATCCGAGCTGGAGCGGACGCTGACCTCGCTACCGGCGCTCGCTGCGGTCACCGTGGTCCACTCGGAGACGTCGACGGGCGTGCTGCACGACGTCGAGCGGATCGCGAGAGTCGTCAGAGCCGCGCACCCTGAGGCGCTCGTCGTCGTCGACGCCGTCACCAGTCTCGGAGCGGCGGAGCTGAGACCCCTGGCTTGGGATCTCGACGTCGTCGTGTCCGGCTCGCAGAAGGGCGTGATGACCCCGCCAGGCTTGGCGTTCGCCTGGCTCTCGCAGCGGGGCTGGGCACGAGCCGAAGCCGCTGCTCGCTCTGGAACCAACTACTACCTCGACCTGCGCCGCGAGCTGCAGGTGCAGCGCAAGGGTGAGACGGCGTTCACGCCCGCCGTCAGCCTCGTGGCCGCGCTCGACGCCGCGCTGGAGCTGCTCCTCGCAGTGCCGCTCTCCGAGCTGTGGCGGCACAGAGCGCGCCTCAACGAGGCGGTGCTCAGCGCTGGCGAGGCGCTCCGGATGGAGCGTTTCGCCGCGCGCTCTAGCCCGGCGGTAGCCGCGCTCACGGTGCCGGATGGCGTTCCCGCGCCGGCCGTCGTCGACGCGCTGCTCGGGCGCGGCCTGACGATCGCAGGGGGTCAGGACTCGCTCAAGCCGACCCTGATACGCCCGTCGCTGCTCGGCTGGTGCGACGGTTACGACGTGGTGGTCGTCGCCGCCGCGTTGGAGGATGCGCTGCTGGAGGTAGCACCTGAAGCGGTGCCGACGCGTGGCGCGGCCGTGGCGGCTGCCCTCGCCGCGCTGGATGCGCGTTGACCGGCGGCCCCGACCTGGTGTTGGTGAGGCATGCGCCGACCTTGCCCGTAGCCGGCGTTCGACCCGAGGCGTGGGGCTTGGCTCCGGGCGCCATGGAGGAGACTGCCGCCCTTGGGCTCGCCCTCGCCAAGGTCCACCTCGAACGAGCGAGCGCGCCGGTGAGTCCCGGGATCGACGCGGTCATCGCCAGCCACGAGCTGAAGGCGGTAGCTACCGCCAGGAGCTTGGCTCACGCTCTGGGTGCCGAGCTCAGCACGGCTCCTGGCCTGGAGGAGCACCATCGGAACGCTGCTCAGCTGCTAGAGCGCTCGGAGTTCGAGCGGACCATGAGGCGTCTCTTCGCCAGTCCTGATGCGCTGGTGTTCGGCGAGGAGACGGCGCACGAGGCCGGCGCGAGGTTCAGAGGAGCCGTGACAGCCGTGATCGAGTCGAGACCTGAGCAGAGGCTCGCGATCGTGAGCCACGGAACCGTGTTGACCCTGCTGCTGGCCGCTCCGAACGGTCTGGACCCGTTCTCGCTCTGGTCGTCGTTGTCGATGCCTGAGGCTCTCGTCGTGCGCAGCGCAGACTGGCGCATCGTGGAACGGCTCAAGCTGCAGGCATAGGCTCAGCTCGGCTTCGCCAAGCCCACGATCATCAGGCTGGCGCTGGTCAGCCGCTGCTTCTCGAAGCCACCGAACAGCCTCACGCTGCCGAGGCCTGCTTGCGCCAGGGCGCGCTGTAGCTCGAAGCGGGTGAAGTAGCGCTGCAACAGCCGGGCGCTGCGCCTTCGCAACGAGCCGTCCGACCCGGTCTCGTCCAAGTAGTAGATGCTCTCGACCGTCTGAGCGTCGGGGTCGTGATGCTGCACCAGGAACAGCTCGCTGCCCGGACCCGTCAGGCCCGACCACTCGGGTTCGCGGCGGAGAACGCCGAGCTGCGAGAGATGCGGCTGGTAGACGTCGAAAGCGAAGCTCGCGCCCGCCGCGAGCTGACGCCGGACACCGCTCAGGGTCTGGTCCTGGTCGTCTGGTGTGTAGGCATGCATCAGCGTGTTGAACGGTGCGATCACCAGCGCGAAGCCGCCGGGCGCCTCGTCGGCGAGGTCGAGCTCTCGCATGTCGCGGCGCAACAGTCTCACCTGTCCCGTCGCCGTGTAAGCGCCCAGCCGCCCCCGCGCGCGAGCCAGCATGGCTTCGGAGTAGTCGACGGCCACGACCTCGTGACGAGCTGCCGCCAACGCCTCCGTCAGCCGACCAGTGCCGGCGCCGATCTCCAGGATCGGACCGCCAAGCTCGGCGGCGAGCCGCAGGTAGAACGGGATGTCGTCGCGGTAGCCCGCGTACTGCAGGTCGTAAAGCTCCGGATCGTCGTCGTAGATCACTGGGCACGACCCTGTGCGCTTCCCTGAGCGGCGCGCTGTCTGGTCTCGGAGACCGCCGCGCCGTCTGTCAACGCCACCACCAGATCGGCGGCCTGCGCCAGCGCGGGCCGATGCGTGACCGCCACGACGAGGCGGTCGCGAGCAAGGCTCGAGAGCAACTCGACTATCTCGCGCTCGCTGGCGGCATCGAGGTTGGAAGTCGGCTCGTCGAGCAGCAGCGCGACCGGCTCCCCGATCAACGCTCTCGCGATGGCTATGCGTTGGCGCTGACCGCCGGAGAGTCCGCCACCGTCCTCTCCCAGCGAGGTTCGCAGCCCCGCCGGCAGCGCCGCTACCGTATCGGACAGCCCGACTGCCGCCACAGCCCTCTCGACCTGCTCAACTGACACCTCTCTGCCCATCCTCAACGTGTCGATCAGCTCACCCGACAGCAGCTCGTGGCCCTGCGGGACGTAGCCGACGGTCGCTGCGAGCTCCACCTCGTCCAGCTCCTCGACCGACCTGCCGCGCCACAGCACCGTGCCGGCTCTCGGCGTCAGGAACCCGAGCACGCTGCGAAGCAGCGTCGTCTTGCCGCTCCCGCTCGGTCCGGTGATCGCGACGAGCCCGGTTTCGGGAAGGTCGAGATCGAGGCTCTCGATGACGGGTCGGCCGCTGCCGACCGCCACGACGCGGCTGTCTGCCAAGACCTGGCTCTCGCTGTCCGCCTCGTCGTATCCGGCGGTCAGGGCTCTCACCGACAGCACGGGAGCGTCGGGGTCGGGCGTTGGGTGGCTCGTCGCGGCAGAGGGTCGCCGCTCGACCCAGAACAGCTCCCTGAGCCTGCCGGCAGCCGCCCTCGCCTGACTGAGCAGCGCGTAGCCCTGAGGCAGCAGCTGGGTCGGCGTGCTCGCGAGAGCGGCGAGGGTGAGGAACGAGACGACCTGTCCGACGCTGAGCGCGCCGCGTTCTACGCCGCCGACGAGGAGCACCACCAGCACACCGACGGCGGCGAAGACGAGCGCCTGCACCAAAGGCACCTGCGCGCCCGCGATCAGGTGCCTGCGCGACATGGCTCGCGCCGTCAGCAGGTTGTGGCGCTCGAAGCGGTCGACCATGAACTCCGAGGCGCCGAACGCCCTGATCGCCTCGTGGTGCTTCAGGCCCTCCTGCAGGTGCTGCCCGACGCTCTCGCTCCCTCGCATCGACCTCTCGGCCGCGCGCTGCAGAGCGGCGCCGCTGTAGCGCAGCGCCAGCGCCGTCGGCACCGCCAACACGATCAGAGCCAGCGCGGAGCGAGGATCTGTGTGCAGCATCAGCGCCAGGATGCCGAGCAGTGTCGCGGACTCAGCCACCAGCGTCCCGAGGCCGAAGCGCACGAAGGTCTCGACCTCGCGCACGTCCCCGGCGAGACGCGCCGCCAGCGCGCCGCTCGAGGCGCCGAGCGTGCCGGGCCGCCTCGCCAACAGCGCGCGGTAGGCGCGACTCCTGCTGCGCGCCGCCCCCGCCGCCGCCGAGTGACCTAGGAGCGCGTCTTGCGCCCACAGGGCCAGGCTGCCGAGCAGCGCGACGGCGGCCGCCGTCGCCAGCACGCCAGGCAGCGCTTTGGCGTCACCCACTGCCAGCACCTTGTCGAACAGCGGAGCGACGAACAGCGGCACTATCGCCACCCGCAGCGCCGCGTTGCAGATCGCGGCGAAGGTACCGACGTAGGTACTCGCCTGCCTGGGCCAGAGTAGATCGCCAGCGCTCAAGAGGCGAGCTTCCCCGTGCGCTCCAGCACCGTGTCGAGCAACAGTGCGGCCGCGCCCGGTTTCGGCATCGTCTGGCTCAGGCGTGCGCGCACCAGTTCCAGGCGGGGGCTGTCGTTCAGCAGCGCCAGAACGTGGTCGGCCACCAGGGCGGGGGAGACGATCCCCTTGACCTCGTCGAAGAGCTCCTCGCGCGCGATGATGTTGGGGAGCGAGACCGGACGCTTCAGGCCCTGCACGAACAGTCTGACCGCGTAGCGCTTCAGGTACCGCCCGACGAGCGGTATCAGTCCTAGCCAATGCCCGACTCCTTCGAGCGGGATGACTTCGGGCCGGTTGAGCGGGAGCATCACGACGGACGGCACGCCTGCGACGCCGAGCTCGAGCGTGTTGGTACCGGGAATGGTAACAGCGACGTCGGCACTGACCATGTGCGCGTACCGCTCGGCTTCCGGTGCCAGCTCGAGCCGGTAACCGCCGGGTGTGATCACAGCGTCGCCTTCGCGCCTGCCACCGGTTCCGCCGAGCGTGGAGGCCAGTGTGCCGGCGATGCCGTTCGTCAGGGTCTGCTCAGAGAGCAGCGAGCTCACGGGCCACACGAAACGCGCACCCGGCAGCGCCGGCCCGAGCCTGTCGACGAGCGCGATCATGAACGGGATCAGATGGAGAGCGAAGGCGTCGCGGCTGCCTGCGAAGAGCAGCACGTGCGGTGCTCCTCGGTTCGGGACGCTGTCGGCCGACTCGACCGCGTCAGCGACCAGATTGCCAACGACGGCTGTGCGAGCGCTCGGCGCCCCAGCGCGCAGGGCGCGCTGTTGGGTGCCGGCGTCGGGCAGCAGCAGCGCATCGAGGCCTGTGAGCCACGCCGGCTCGAAGCTGTACCTGAACGCAGGCAGTCCGAGGTTGCGAGCCAGCTTCACGGCGAAGGCGCCGTTCCCGCCCAGTCCGATTACGGCGCCGCCTTCGCCTTCCTCGCCCTTCAACTCGGTTGGCGCCGAACCGGTGGCGGCGGCGCGCACGAACTGAGCGGGCGTCGTGAGAGCATCAGGCTCGAACGACGCCGCTATCTGCGCCTCCGCGCCACAGGCGAACTGGCAGGGGACCAGGGCTATCGAGGCGTGCGCGTCCGGCAGGCGGCGCCTGATCTCGCGCAACACCGGCCCGACCCAGGTGTAGAGCTCACCGGGTCCGTTGCTGACGAGGACGAAGCGCATCCGGCTCAGCCGGCCTTGACGAAGCGCAGGACGCCACGCCTCGAGGACCTTACGAAGTCGAGGATCGCCCGCGCGTCCTCGTTGTCACCGGCGAGCGTCTCCAACTCAGCCAGGTCGCGGGCGCGCACCAGTCGCACCGCGCGCTCTATGGCGCGGTAGCGCTCGCCCTCGATGCCGTGGCGCTTCAAGCCGACCGAGTTGAGACGGTAGTGACGCGCCGGGTTACCGCGCGCCAGGCTGAAGGGGAGGATGTCCATGTTCGAGGCGCTGGCGGCTCCGTACATCGCGTAGGCGCCGACGCGGCAGAACTGATGCAGCACCGAGCTCGAGCCGATGACGGCGTGATCACCGATCTCGCTGTGGCCGCCCAGCTGCACGCAGGTGGTGAGGACGCAGCCGCGGCCGACTGCGGCGTTGTGCGAGACGTGGACGTAGCTCATCACCAGCGTCCCGGCGCCGACGCGGGTCTCGGCGCCTTCGCCAGTAGCCCGGTGAACGGAGGCGAACTCGCGCACGCTGACGCCGTCCTCCAGCACCGCGCTGCTCTCCTCGCCCCTGAAGGCGCTGTCCATCGGTTCGCCGCCGACGATGGCGTACGGCCCCACGGCGCACCGCTGACCTATCACGCTGCCGGTGTGCAGCACGGTGCCTACCAAGATCCTGCTGCCCGCCCCGATACTCACACCAGCCTCGACGACCACCCCCGGCCCGATGACGACACCGTCGCCGATGACGGCGCTCGCATGAACGGTGGCGCTCGGGCTGATGGCGGTGGTTTGGTTCATGGCTGGCTCAGCGCGCGTAGACGAAGGATAGGGTCGCCTCTGCCGCTACCTCTTCGCCGACGAGGGCTCGCGCCTCCACGCGGCACAAACCGCGCCTGAAGAGGGTGATGACGCCGGTCAGACGCAGCCTGTCGCCGGGGACCACCTTGCGCTTGAACTTGGCTGACTCGATCGTCGCCAGGTAGCCGACGTTCGGAGTGCCGGGCGCGGGAGCGTCGGGGTCGAACCCCTCGCGCACCGCGACGCCTACGGCTGCGGCCTGTGCCAGCGCCTCGACGATGAGCACGCCGGGCATGACGGGCTCAGCCGGGAAGTGGCCCTGGAAGAACGGCTCGTTGAAGCTGACGTTCTTTACGCACTCGAAGGAGTCGCCATCCTGCGAGACGAACGCGTCGACCATCAGGAAAGGGTAGCGGTGAGGCAGTATGTCGCGGACATCGAGTCCCATGCGCATGAGTTTAGCGCAGCGTGGGCGCGCGCCAGACCTCGCTTCAGACCGGAGCTCCCATGTGAGAGCGCACCTTGGCCAGCAGCTCGGACGCGAGCGACAGCGACCTGAGGTCGTCGTCCAAGGTGCCGATGGGCTCGGCCTCCTGGCGGATCCGCGCCGCGAAGTGCCCGAGCTCCTTGAGCAGCGGGTTCTCCTCTTGCAGCACATGCCTGTCGAGCTGAACCAAGCCCGGCTCGACCACGAGGTCAGGGGTGCGGTAGACGACGAGCTCGGTGTAAGGCTCCTTGGCGAAGTCGACGCTCACCGACTGATGGCGTTCCGTGACACTCAGGTTACGTTCGGGTTCCGGCGCCACGCGGCTCGCCAGCAGCCTGACGACGCAGCCGTTCTCGAACACTATCTGGGCGGAGGCGACGTCCTCGTGCTGGCTGCCGTTTAGAGCGAGGCCGGCAGCGCTCAGCTCGCGCGGGCGGCTGGCGACGAGGCTGAGCACGATGTCGATGTCGTGGATCATCAGATCCAAGATCACGCCCACGTCCTTGACCCGCGACGAGTTGGTGGTCCTGCGCGCCTCGATCAGGAAGGGAGTGCCCACCATCAGCTTGAGCAGCTGCACCGACTGGTAGAAGCGGGTGATGTGACCGACCTGCAAGACGAGGCCGTTCGAACGCGACAGGCGCGCCAGCTCGTTGGCCAAGCCGACCTCGGTGGCGACGGGCTTCTCGACCAGGACGTGAACGCCCTCGCTGAGCAGGCGCCTCGTCGTCGCGTAGTGATCGCTGGTGGGTGAAGCGACGGTTGCCGCCTCGACCCGTTCGGCGACCAGCAGCTCGTCGAGGCTGGCGTAGGCGCGGCAACCGAACGATGCCACCGCGGCGTGCCGAGCAGCCGGGTTGGGGTCGACGACCGCCGACAGCTCGACGCCGGGAAGCATGGCGTAGTTGAGGGCGTGGTAGCGCCCCATGACGCCGGCACCGACGACGGCCACCCTGAGAGGGCGCCCGCCGGCGCTCATGCTAGGTGCTCCTCGCCGGCCGCGTCGTCAGGTGCCAAGAGGCTGCTCATGAGGAGGTGGTGGAGCGCATGGGAGCCGCGCACGACGCGCAAGGAGCCGACGAGCGGTCGGCCGAGGAGGCTGAGGTCGCCGAGAGCGTCGAGTGCCTTGTGCCTGACGGGCTCGTCGACCCAGCGCAGAGGACGCAGCGGTCCCTCATCTGCGAAGACGATAGCACGCTCCAGGGCGGCGCCTTTGACCAGACCGCGCCGCCTCAGCTCGGCTACCTCGTTCATGAAGCCGAAGGTGCGAGCCCCTAGCAGGTCGGGATACGACTCCGGCGCGCCGCTCCAACTCTGCGCTCCGATGGCCGGGTGGTCGAAGTCGATCTCGCAGCTTAGGTGCTCGGGACCCGGGGTGAGCGTGGCCGTGCTCGCGCCCCTGGTCACGCTCAGCGGCTTGGTCACCACCAGGGGCTCCGGCGCGGCCTCGGGAGCTCCGAGCGCCAGCGCCGCTTCGTACCAGGGTTGCGCCGAGCCGTCGAGGATGGGGAGCTCGTCAGCGTCGACCTCGACGAGGACGCCGCCGTGGTGTCCGGCGACGCGTAGCGCCGCCAACAGGTGCTCGACGAGGGCGACGCGCTCTCCGTCTGCGGCCAGCGTGGTGGCCCTGTCGGCTCCCGCGACGTTGGAGAGACAGGCGCGAATCTCGACGCCGCGCCTTCTGAAGCGGATCGGACCGTCCTCGCGGAACAGGTCGACCGTCACGTTGGCGCCGCTGTGCAGAGCCACGCCCTGGATCCTAGGCATCGTCGGCCGTCTCGGCATCGCCGCGCTCGCGCGAGCGCTCCGCGCTCCTGACGTGCCGCCAGATCTCCTCGAGCCTGCCTCTGAGGTACAGATCCCTGACGACCTGCTTGAGCGGCTTGGCCGGCGTCCCGCTCCAAGCCTCGCCCTTCGGCACGTCCTTCGAGACCCCGGCGAGCCCGCCGATGCGCGCGTCGTCGTTGACGGTGACGTGGTCGGTGATGCCGGCTCCGCCACCGATGATCACGCGGTCGCCGATGCGAGAGCTGCCGGCTATGCCCACCTTGCCCGCGATGAGGCAGTCCGTGCCGATGACGACGTTGTGAGCGACCGTGCACAGGTTGTCGATCTTGGTGCGCGCTCCGATGCGCGTGGCGCCGAGCGTCGCGCGGTCAACAGTGGTGTTGGCGCCGATCTCGACGTCGTCGTCGATCACGACCGTGCCGCCGTGGTGAACCTTCTCGGCGCCGCGCGGACCGGCGGCGTAGCCGAAGCCGTCGGCGCCGATCACGCAGCCTGAGTGCAGCTCGACGCGCGCGCCGAGCCTGACGCCGGGGTAGAGGGTCACGTTGGCGTGCAGGCGGCAGCTCGGCCCAAGCGTGGCGCCCGCGCCGACGACGCAGTGCTTGCCGACGACGCAGCCGCCGCCGACGACGGCTCCTGCCCCGACGATCGCGCCGGCTTCGATCGCGGCGTCCTCAGCCACCTCCGCGCCCGGCTCGACGACGGCCGTCGGGTGTATGCCGGGGCGGGGCGCCGCAGCGCGGTAGAAGAGCGCACTGAGGCGCGCGAAGGCGAGGCGCGTGTCTCGCACTACCAGAACCGGGCACGGTAACGCCTCGGTGGGTGCGTCGGCTTCGGCGAGCACGAGCAGGCCGGGCCAGCCAGGCAGGTTCAGACCGGCCGGCAGCGCGCGCGGCACGACGACGACGTCCTCGGCGGAGGCGCCGGAGGCCAAGGCTTCCAAGGGGTCGCGCAGGTGCCTGAGGCGCGCTTCGGTAGCAGGAACCTTACCCGAGCCGTCGAGTAGGCGCCCGCCCGTCGCTTCCACCAGGTCGGCGACCGAACGGGCCGGCTTGTCGGGCTCGCTAGCCACGCTGACCGGCAGGAGCGCCTCGCGAGGCGCCGCCGTCCTCGGGCTCTGCGCCCTCTTCCTGGCTGGGGTCTGGGCTGGAATCTGGGTTGGGGCCGAGGTCGAGCTCGAGCTCGAAGCTGCCCGTCACCACCTGCGGCGTGGGGAGTCGCAGGAGACGCCTGACGCGGCCGTCGGGTGTTATCGCCTCGACGACGATCTCGCTCGCCTGGTACTGCTCCCTGAGCGCATCGAGCAGCTCCCCGAAGGAGCGCGGCCCGCCGTCCTCCTCCTTGGGGTCCTCGGGGAGCTTGTCGGACTCCAACGGCACGTCGCCGCCTCTGACGACGATCGTGATGACGTCGCCGAGATCGTCGGGCAGCGGCACGCTCAAGGTCCTGACGCTGGCCGGGCGCCGGTGCGGCTGCAGCCGGATGTGAAGCAGCGCGCTGCCACCCTTGACGAGCGGAGCGTTGTCGACGACGACCTCCTCGAGGCTGGCGTGAGCCAACTCGTCGCTCAGGTCGATGACGAGCGACGCCGACGTGAGTCCCGGCTCCTTGAAGGCGTTGGTCGCGAGCAGCCAGAACGGCTCGGCGGCCATCAGCGCGGTCGCGAACGCGATGTCAGCGGCGTCGCTGACCTGCTCGAGCACGTTCACGCTCGTGCCGCCATCGACCTCGAGCTGCCAGGCCAGCGCCGCGGAGCCGCCGCCAGCTCGCTGCAAGGTCCTGTCGGCCAGGCGCAGCACGCCGATCGCGACCAGCGTCGGGAGCAGCCGTTCGTCGTCGACGACCTCGAAGCGGAACGTGTCGCCGCCGCCGGGGTAGTTGATGGTGACGCTCACGCTCACCAGGCCTGGGTCCAAGTCGAAGCGCGCCCACAGGCCGGCGGGTCGGTCTTGCGTGACGGTCGCAAGCTGCGCCTGGCCGACGTTGGCGAGCTTGAACGGGACGACGCTGCTCGAGACGATCGTGGTGACGTAGGCGGGCACCACCGGCAGCGAGGTCGCGCCGAGGCCGAGGAACGGGTGCCCGAAGGCGAGCAGCCCGCCTGAGTCGACGGTGGTCACAGTGCCAACGGCGCTGAGCTCGACGTCGCCGCGCATGAGCTGGACCGCGACGGCAGCGCCGGGCCTGAGGTCGAACTCCGCGTCAGGACCGACCGTGGCAGCGGCCGCCTGCATAGGGAGCGGCGCTACGGCCGGGTTCAGGAACAGCGCGCTCAGCAGCTCAGCGGCTCTGGTGTCGGCACCGCTCATCAGGATCGGGGTGGCGACGGGCACGAAGGCCCCGATCCCATCGACGAGCACCTCGGCTGGGAAAGCCGGCTGACCGAGCGCGAACGGATCCGACGCCGCCGCGTCGGCGCGCGCCACGGCTCGCATCGCCTCTATCGGCGTCACGAGCGCTAGGCTGTGATCGGCGTTGGGGAAGACGTAGGCTATGGCCCCTAACAGACCGGTGCGCTCACCAAGGCGCAGGTAGACCGGACTGCCGCTCATGCCGGCCGCCACGCCTCCGCTGGCGTCGATGACGGCTCCGGACACTCGGATCAGCACCAGGTCCATGCCGCTGACGCTGTCGCGCTGGAGGCCGACGACCTCGACATCGAAGCCCTCGACCGTGTTGCCGGGACCGGCGGTGAGGGCGAAGCCGGTCGTCCCCGGCGCCGCATCCTCGAGGGCGAGATCCGGCGTGCTAAGCGCCAACTCCGGTCCCGTGCCCCCGAACCCCTGAGCCGACGCGGTATGCAGCGTGACGACGACCGCTGCCGTCAGCAGCGCCGCGCGCACCAGGCGTTCGACCGGGCTAGACGCGTCGCAGCCGGCGCGCGCCATCACGTTCAGCGGCGCAGGAAGTTGTCTGAGATCAGGGCGTCCTGCAGCACGTGCATCATGTCGAGCGCCTGACCGGTGCCGAGCGCGACCGAGTCGGTGGCGCTGTCGGCGACCATCACCGGGATGCCGGTCGTCTGCCTCAGCAGCTCGTCGAAGTTGCGCAGCAGCGCGCCGCCGCCGGTCATGATGATGCCCCTGTCGATGACGTCGGAGACCAACTCGGGTGGCGCCTGCTCGAGCACCCTGCGGACGCCGTCGGCGATCTTCTGGATCGGCTCCTTGAGCGCCTCGACGATGTCCTCGCTGGTGACCTTGATGCTCTTCGGCAGGCCGTTGATCAGGTCGCGGCCGCGCACCTCGATCTCGAGGTTGTCGCTCGGGCCGCGCAGAGTGGCGGCGCCGACCTTCATCTTCACCTCTTCGGCGGTGCGGTCGCCGATGAGGAGGTTCTCCTTATGCCTGATGTAGCGGATTATCGACTCGTCGAACTCGTTGCCGGCGATGCGCAGGCTCTCCGACACGACGATCCCGCCGAGCGAGATGATCGCGATGTCGGTGGTGCCGCCGCCGATGTCGACGATCATGCTACCGGTCGGCTCTGCGATCTTCACGCCGGCGCCGATGGCTGCGGCGAGCGGCTCTTCGATGAGGAAGGCCTTGCGGGCGCCGACCTCACGCGTCGCCTGCAACACGGCGCGACGCTCGACCTCGGTCACGCCGGAGGGGACGCAGACCATGATCTGTGGCTTGAACAGCCGGCTCGGACCGGTGAGCACCTTGCGGACGAAGGCCTTGAGCATCTTCTCCGTCAGGTCGTAATCGGCGATGACCCCGTCGCGCATCGGCCTGACCGCGACGATGTTGCCGGGCGTGCGGCCCAGCATGCGATACGCCTCTTCGCCAACCGCCTTGACCTCGCCGGTGTCGCGCACCATGGCGATCACCGACGGCTCTCTCAGCAAGATCCCTTTGCCCTTGACGTAGATCAGGACCGTGGCCGTTCCCAAGTCGACCCCGATCTCTTGGCCCAGTCTGAAGAACATGCTCTCTCCCGCCCACCCTCGCACGCTTGACAAGCTGCGTCAGTTCCGGGGGAGAGTATACCGCCTGCGCCGCAAGCGCCCTTCACAGGTAGAGCGGGATGACGGCTCCTACTGCGACGCCGCCCGGCAGCGCGACCGCGCACAAGAAGGCAGCGTCTGGCTGCGTCTCCGGCAGTGGGGCGAGGCCGGGGAAGGCGGTGACGAGGTCCTCGCGGGCGACCTTCGTCGGGTCGCCGAGCGCCGAGACGACCGGGACCCTGCCTGGCAGGTCGGTTTCGCGTCGTATGGGCTGGGCGTAGCAGTTGCCGCGTCTGGCGTCGAGCAGCGCCACTCCCACCGCGCCGGGTGTCAGGCTCGGCCCGCCGAGCGCCAGCAGCGAGGAGGCGCCGAACAGCGGGACGCGCAGGGCCCGCGCCAGCCCCTTGGCGAAGGCGACGGTCACGCGGATGCCGGTGTAGGAGCCGGGCCCGCTGCCGACTACGATGGTCGAGAGGTCGCGCGCCGCCAACGCATTGTCCGCCAGGAACCCGGCTAGCTCCCCGGGCAGGCGTGCGGCGTGCTCCCGACCCAGCTGAATGGTGCGCGAGGCCACCAAGCCGGTTCCTTCGGTCGCGACCGCGAGCGCGAGGTACTCGGTCGCGCCGTCGAGCGCCAACACCATGCCCCGCCCGGCGCCTGTATCGGCTCCCTTTTCGGCGCCCGTTCTGGCACCGGTTCCGGCTGTGGCGCCTGCGGTCACGGAAGCTTGCGCCAGCGCGCCCAGCGCGAGTCGTCGTCCACGCCGAACTCTAACCAGGCGACGCCGTCTCGGTCGCCGAGCTCGCCGCCCCACTCGACGATCACCAGCCTCGATCTCTCCAAGTAGTCGTCGAGTCCCAGCTGCTCGAATAGCGCGGCGTTGCCGAGGCGGTAGGCGTCCATGTGCACGACGAGGCCGGTGGCTGTCGGGTACTCGTGCACCAACGAGTAGGTGGGGCTGCTAGCCCGCACCTGCGGGTCGAGCGCCGCCACCAGCGCCTGGGTGAAGGTCGTCTTGCCGGTGCCCAGTGGACCGCTGAGCACCAGCAGCGTTCCCTCGGGCAGGAGCTCGAGGGCCGCCGCCGCCAGCGCGGCGGTCTCGTCGAGGCTGTCGAGCCGGATGGGCGCTGCTGCTGCCTCCGTCATCCAGCTTCGTGGATGCGCTCGTGCTGCTTGCCTTGCGCGCCGAGCTGGCGGCGTTCATTGAGGTCGCGCCTGAGCCGGTTCGCGACGACCGTGAGCAGCGCGGGTGAGTCGAGCGTCAGGGCGACCTGCAGGTCAGCGCCGATGCCGATGAGCGTGGCTCCGCCACCGGCCTCGAGCGAGGCTATGCGCCAGTCGGCGCCCGGCTCTGAGACCGCGCCGTCGAGCGCCGAGGCCGCGTCGATGAAGGCGGCCAGTCTCTCCCATGAGGCTTGGGGCTCTCCGAAGGAGACCTCGCCGGCCAGCGACCTGACGGCGGCAGCGGTGACGCCTTCCATCTGCAGGTAGCGTTGGTGGAGGTCTTCCAGCCACCTGTCAGCGGCGCTCTGCGGCTCCTCCTCGCGCGCGGCGAGCTTGGCGCCGAGGCCGAACATGCCGTCGAGCAGCCCTTCCGTGACGAGCTGGTCGGCGATGGCGCGAGTGGCCTCGAACTCCTCCTCCAGCCTGTCGAGAAGCTGCTCGGCCTGCGTAAGGGAGGCTTCGAGCTGTAGCTTCAGGCCGGTCGAGACCCTGCCGAGCGCTTCGCGCTGCGAATCGAGATGCGTAAGGATGCGCCTGGCCGAAGCGACGTCTTCGCTGTTCAGCGGTGCGACAGTCTCGAAGCGCGCCAGAGCCGCATCGAGCCTGGTCGGAACCTCGTCGAGCCTCATGGCCAGCGACGACTCGAGCTGTGCGACGAGCGTGGTCGCCTCGCTGAGGCGCGGGGCGTGCACGCCCCTGTCGAGCTGCTGCTTGGCTTCAGCCAGCAGGCTCGCTACCTGATCGGAGATGCCAGCGCCGCCTCCGAACGGAGCGAAAGCTCGCGTCAGGCGGTGCAGCTCGCTAACTTGGTCGAGGCGGTGCGCCTCGCGTTCCTGCTGAAGCGCGGCGTTGAGCTGCTTCAGGTCGGGGAAGCGACCGCGCTCGATCAGGTCTTCCGCGGCCAGATGCAGCCGCTCGATGAGGCGGGTGGCGCCGAACTCGGCGGCCGCAGCAGCGAGCTCCTGCAGCCGATGCTGCACGCTGTCCGCGAGGTCGCGCTTGAGGCCGTCGACGACGCCCTGAACGGCGTTGATGTCGTCCTCGGCTGTCGCGCTGCCGATCTCGGGGCCGAACGAGCCGCTGGGGTCGTCGAGCAGCAGAGCAGAGGCGGCCTCGGCGCTCACCTGCTCGGCGATGAGCCTGTCGATCTCGACCCTGACCCCGGCCAGCCTGTCGGTGTGGGTCTCGGTGACGGGCAGCCCTTCGACCTGGGCACGCAGCGCTTCGAGGCGCGCGCGGCGGCGTTCGCTCGCCTCGGTGGCGCGCTCGGCCAGCAGGCGCGCGATGCGCTCCTCGGCCTGCAGCGCCGACGCGACTACCTCCGGCATGATGGTGCGCTTGGTGTTCGCCTCGCGCAGCGTCAGCAGCTCCATGCGCAGGCGCTCGACCTCGTCGGCCGCCGACTCGCCGTCCTCGTAGCGCACGAGCGTGTTCTCCAAGCGCGCCAGCAGGTCCTCTTGGTCCTTGAGCTGCTCGGCGAGAGCGGCTTCCGCGCGCTCTTGTGCCAAGTCCTGCTCCTCGGCCAGCCGGCGGAGCTGCCTCACGTGGTCGACGTCGGCCAGCGACGGCAGTGAGCTGCTGAGGATGCCGAGCGTCACGCGCACGGCTTGGGTGAGCTCCGAGATCTCGACCTCGGGTCGCAGCCTGCCGATGACGCCATCGATCTCCTCGAGCTCCTCGCGCAGGTCGGACCTCAGGGCCGCGCTCGAGGTCTCGAGGACCTCCCTCAGCCCTCCGACGAACTCCGCCACGGAGCGCCTCTGCTCGACCTCGCCGCGCAGCTCGACGATGCGTGTCGCCAGGCCTGGGCGGTACTTGAACAGCTCAGAGAACTCGGCCTCGAGAGCCGCGAGGTCGTGAAGCTCGCCGTCGAGGTCTATCAGCTGGAGGCGCTGGTTGACCTCCGGGTCCAGCTTCGAGGTGTCGATGCTGAGGAGCTCTTCCTCCTCCGAGTCGACATCGAGCATGCCGGCCAGTAGGTCGTCCACCTCCACCAACTCCTCGACCCTCGTCGTCAGGAGCCCTTCGTCGAGAGAGTCCGCGCTCGGCGGTTGGCTGACGTCTCCGCCGGCCGCGGCCTCGAGCGGCACGCTCTCGTTACCGGGCGATTGGACTTGAGCGTCG
The DNA here is from genome assembly GCA_964392895.1 of uncultured bacterium. Lineage (GTDB taxonomy): Bacteria > Deinococcota > Deinococci > Deinococcales > Trueperaceae > CAYMRL01. Next base: position 23,479 of record CAYMRL010000011.1, on the reverse strand, counting down.
ATGGCGTACGGCGACGGCGTGTGGGGGGCGGAAGGCTCCTGCGCGGCATGCTCGTGCGCGGCGCGCTCCGCGGCCGCCTCGGCTTGCTCGGCGTAGACGCTCGACTCGAGCAGCTTGCGCAGGTCGCGAGCGAGCCGTCTGGCGCGCTCTATCTCGGCGGGGGCGAGCTGGCGGCCCTCTTGCGCCGACGTCACCTGCTGCACGTAAGCCTCGAGACGCCGGATCTTGGGCCCGCCCAACGAGCGCACCTGCTCGAACGACTCACGCAGGTCGGCCAACTCCTTGGCCTGCAGGACCAGTTGGTCCTCGTGCTTCTGCATCACGAGCTCGAGCTGCGCCTCTGCGTCCAGGCTCAGCGCGTACGCCTCGCGGCCGCTCTCGTGCTCGTTCTCGAGCAGTTGAACCTGAGCCCTCAGCTTCTGGACCTCGGGCCACTCGAAGTAGAGGTTGAACGGCTTCAGAGCGGTGGTAAGCCTGTCGAGGCGCTCCTGCTGAGCGATGAGCCCGCGTGACGCCGCCTGCGAGCCGGAACGGCCTCCGGCGTCGCCACCGAGGCTCACGCTCAGGTCGCGCAGCTTGTCGACGATCCGCGCGATGGCGTTCTTCGCCTCGGTAACGGGCATCGTCACCTGCAGCTGCCGGTAGACGTGGTCCTTCAGGATCCGCTCGAGGGCCTCGAGGTCGGCAGTCTCGGGCGAGCGCCCGACCTGCGAGAGCCCCTCCTTGAGTGAGCGCGACACGACTCTCGGCGAGAGCAGCGCCTCCAGCTCCTCGACGGCGGTCTGATAAACCTGGTTGCTCATGGCTCCTTAGCTGCGCGTGGCGCCGTGGCGGCGACCGCTCAGAACTCCTCGTCCCAGTCGGCGGCCGAAGGCTTGGTCACGCGCGCGGAGTCGACGAGCGTCGGGGTCTGGTTGCTGCCGGCGAGGCCCGGGCGGTTGCGCGAGCCTAGCAGACCGAACTGCACGCAGATGCCGCGCAGACCGATGGTCGCGAGGATGAGGGCGAGCAGCACCAACGCTGCCCACACTGCCTGCCCGGTCGTGCTCGTGAACATCGACCATGCGCCGAGCACTTCGAGGTTGGGCATGTTCGCCAGCTCGGCCACTGCGCTGAGTATCGCCGCCACGGCCTCGTAGACGACGGGCAGGAGCAGCAGGAACAGCGCTAAGCCTACGAGGCGCCAGTTGGCGTTGCCGCCACCGAACGCGATGTTGAGAAGGCGCAACGGCACGAACGCGAACACACCCAACAGCGCCAACACGGCCAGGCGGATCCACGATGACCAGACGCCGCCGACGGTGAGCTCGATCGGCGAAGGCGTCGTGGCGGTGCTGCCGGTCAGCGAACGCGCGACCTGGTCTACCTGCGTGGCCAGGAGGGTGACGTCTTGCACCCGTAGGCCGGGCTTCGCGCCGAGGTCGCCGAGCAGTGCGGTGGTCTCGGCGGCGGCGGTCGAGTCAGTGGCGGTGGCGGCTACGAGCACGGGGCCGCTGAAGGCCCGCGCCACGGCCGAGATCGCGGTCTGTGCGCCTGCGACGTCGCCCGCGCGTATCGCCGACACGGCCTCGAGAGCCGGAGCCGTGAGGGCGGACTTCACCGCGTCGAGGTTGGTGAACCCGGCAGCGACGAGGCGCTCGGCGTTCGTCGCTGCCGCGCTCTCTGGCAGGCCGGCGGCTTGCAGGCCGCTGGCCATCGCGGCGGCCTGCTGGGCGCGCTGCTCGGCTTCGTAGGCGGCGACGACGAGGGCGATGGCTGCGGGGTCGCCGCTCTGCAGGGCGGCGAAGTCGAGGCCGCTCGCCTCGGGCGACTCGGCCTGCGGCGTGCCGCTGAGCCCGAGGGCAGTCTCAGGTTGCGCGGGCGTCGCCGTCTCGGTCGAGGCGGGCAGGCCGACCTCGGTCACCGTCGCCGGCGCCTCCGTCTCGGTCGGCTGGCTGACGGTCTCCTGTGTCGGCGCAGCCACCGTCGGAGCGAGGGACGCGACGCCGGAGACGGCGGCGCTGGCCAGGCGCCTGAGCAGGGTGGAGGCGCCTTCGATCGAGCTGAGCAGCGCCTCGTCGTCGCCGTTGACCAGACCCTGAGCTGCGCCTACCAGGTTCGTGTTGAGCCCGGCGTCGGCGCGCGGCGAGTCTTGGATCATCAGCGAGTTGCCGTACGCGGTAGCGAGGGCGATGTACGCCTGGTCTCTGTCGCTGCCGAGGAGGCGGCTGGCGAAGGTCAGCTCGGTGTCGATCGAGTTGGCGGTGCCGGCTTCGAAGGCTAGGCGCATGGCGATGTCGTCGGTCGCTGCAGCCAGGCCGGCGCTCGAGGAGGCGTCGAAGCCGAGGCCTGAAGCTAGGTGGGCGAGGCGGGTGCGCGCCGTCTCGAGGTCACCTCCGGCGGCGGCGGTGAAGGCCGCGTCCATGACGAGGCGCCTGAACCCGCCCATCAGGACGGCGGCCTGTACTGCCATGTCGGTGCGGCTCTGGTTCTCGACGGCGGTTCTGGCTCTGTCGAAGGTGCGCTCCATCGCCTGCACGAGGCTGGCGCTGGTCGTGTCGCGCGAGAGGGTGAGGAGCGCGTTGATGGCGCGCTCGAGCTCATCGCGGGCCACCACGCCGTCGCCTGGCACCGCCGCCACCGCGAACTGGAGGTTCTCGACGGCGAGATCGAAGCGCTGCAGCACGGAGTCGCCCTGCGCCAAGGCAGGGGAGGTACTCAGTAGTAACAGTGCGAGGGTGAATCCTATTGCCAGTCGCTGACGACGTTTCATGCTGCCTCCTCGAGAGCGGCGCGTGCCGCCAAGACCGCACCGATGTTCACGTTCGGTTGTGTCAGCACCGAGACGGTGCCGTCGTGCAATGGGAACAAGAAGAGCACGCCGCCGGGCAGCTCGACGGAGTAGACCCGTAGCTGTCCGGCTCGTTCCAGAAGCGCTCGCGTCGAGACGGCCAGCGGAGCGAGCCGGTCGGCGTCGACACCGCCACCGCGCGTCTGAAGCACCTTGGTGCCCCTAGAAATGACTATCTGCCTCACCGTCTCGACCTCGGCGAACGCCTTGACGGCGGCTTCGACCGACTTGTCGTCGAGTCGGCGCCTCGGCGGCTCCGGGGTGGCGGCCACCGGAGGCGCGACCGTCGGCGTCGGGTCCGTCGGGCTCGATGCCTCCAGGATCAGCGTGTCGCTGTCGTCGTCGACGGCGAACGCAGCGATGTCGAACTCCGCGCCGTCGTCCGGCTTCAGCTCGTCGGGAACGACGATCCCGGGAAGGTAGACGGATGACCGCCTCACCGCTTCGTGAGACGAGAGCGTCGCGGGGTCGAGCAGCGCTTCGACCAGCGGGGTGTCGCTCGAGCCGCCTTCGCTGTCGGAGGCGGTGTCCTCTTCGTCGAAGCCGTCGAAGTCATCGGTCGAGTCGGCGTGCTTGGCACCGGCACGGCGCCGGAAGGGGTTGAAGCCCCTGCGCCCCTGACCGCGCTCCTTGGCGGCGGAGTCGTTGGCGACGCGGGTCTGGAACCCGACGCCCGGTTGTGAGGCGGCGTCCTTGGCCCTGCTCAGCTGCTCGGCGCGCCGCTCGACCTCGGTCGCGACGCGGTTCAGACCGGCTTCGAGCGCCGGTCCTGGCAGCACGCCATGCAGCTCGTGACGGATCCGGCCGAGCAGCAGCCTGCGCATCGCCTTCGAGCTGATGTCGTCCGGTGTGCGGCTGGCTGAGCGCAGCGCAGAGTCGACGAGTCGGCTGGCGGCGCGAGGGGAGACCAGCGTTCCCAAGCCGCGAACGGCGGTTTCGTACACCTCTCTCGCCAAGACCCTCGATCCCTCCGACGAACGCTTCGGCGAGCCGGGCCGCCGCGCCAGCGGCGTCACCGGACTCGCTGCACGAGGCGTGACGAAACACGACTCATGTCGCCTCTGCGCTTTACGAGGATAGGCCCGCACGGCTCTCATACGTTGTGAGATATTCCGGTGGGAAGGGCTCTTACTAGGCCGCAACCGACGTCGGATAAGCGGCCGAGCCGCCGCTGTCCGTCAGAGCGTCGCGGCGGCGACCGCGGTGCCGGGAGCGTACGCGCCGACACCGTCAGGTCCGACCTCGAGCTTCCAGATCGGCAGCCGCGCCTTGCACGCGTCGACGAGCTCCGCGCACATCGTCAAAGCCTGGGCGCGGTGGCGCGCCGCGACGGCGACGACGATGGCGGCTTCGCCCGGCAGCACCCGGCCCAGCCGATGCGCGATCGCGATAGCGACCTGCCCGTCGCCGGCCGCCGCCTCGCGCGCCTCCGTGGCGATCGACAGCATCTCGCTCTCGATCATGGTCTCGAATCCCTCGTAATCGAGGTACGCGACCTCGCGGCCGAGGTTGGGAGAGCGCACGGTCCCTATGAACACGGCGGTGCCGCCGAGTCGCGGGTCGCTCGCGCCACGCAGCAGCGCCGCAACGTCGAGCGGCTCGCCAGTGACCAGTGCCGAGATCGTGGCAGTCTCGGCGTCGACGCGACCTACGGACAAGTCAGCCTCCCGACACCGGCGGCAGGATCGCTACCTCGTCACCGTCCGAGAGCTCGTGGTCAGGTCGTGCATAGTGCGCGTTGACAGCTACCATCGAGCCGCGAGGATCCAGTTGGTCGTGGGCGGCAGCGACGGCGGTGACGGCGTCGCGCGCGGTCGCGCCGGTTGGGAGCTCGAGCTTCACCTCGGACAGGCCGGCCGCGGCTCGATGCTGCGCGAACAGCTTGACGACCACCTTGATGACCACCTGCATCAGGCTTCGTGCGAGGAGTAGGGCTCTCCCGACGAGACCCCGGCAAGCGCCTCGCTCACGTCCTGAGCGATGGCGACGGCGTCGCGGTAGCGCATGCGCGTCGGACCCACCAGCGTGAGGCTGGCCGTGCCGCCAGCGAACGAGAACAGCGTGCCTACTTGAGCCAGATGATCGGTCAGCGCGATCCCGTAGGCGCCGTGCCACTCGAGGTCGTCCCTGACCTCGGACTCGAAACGTTCGACCACGAGCTTCACGAACCCGGCGTCACCAGCCTCTGGCTCGGACAGCAGGCGGCCGAGGCCGCCGGTGAAGCGCCGGGGCTGCTGCAACCCACCCCAGGCGTCGGCGACGGCGGTGAGCGTGCGCGACAGCTCCTCGTCGGTGGAGGCGGCGAGCGACCTCAGCGCCGCCGGCACCTCGCCGACCGGCAGGGTGAGCTGACGCAGGTTGCGCTCGGCGTCGTCGATGGTCGCGTGGGGCGGAGCCGGGTCGAGGTCTACGCCTATCTGCCGGATGAGACCGTTCTCGAGGACCACGACGGCGAGCAGCCTGCGGCTCGACAGCAGGGTCAGGTGGATCTCGAGGATGCGCAGCGTCTCATCGGGCGGCAGGCGCACCAGCACGGCGTACCCGGAGAGCTCGGCGGCGGCGCGGGAGGCGAGCTCGAACAGCCCGTCGCCCTCGAGAGCGCTGAGCCTGGCGCGCAGTGCTCTGGCCCGGGCCGAGCCAGCGCGGCGCGGCGGCAGGAACGACAGGGCGTAGGCGTGGAAGCCGCGCGTCGTAGGGATCCTGCCGGCCGAGGTGTGCGGCTGCTGAAGCAGGCCACCCTCTTCGAGGGTGCCGAAGTCGTTGCGGACAGTGGCGCTGCTGACCTCCAGCCGCTCGGCGATCCTGCCGGAGGGCACTGGGTGAGCGGTGTCTATGTACGTCTCGGCGACCATGTGCAGGACGCGAACGTGCCGCTCGTTCATGGCGGACATGCTACCACTGGCCCTCGCTCAGGCCCCCTAGCTTCAGCACTCTCTCGAGGTGGTTCACCTCGACCGGCATGACGCTGAGGCGGCTGCCCGGTTGCAGCAGAGCCATGCCTTCGAGCCCTGGGGTCGCCTTCAGCTCCGTCAGGCTGACCGGCCGCGGCAGCGCCACCACCCCAGCGATGTCGACGAGCTGCCAGCGCGGCGCCGCGCGCGTCGACTTGGGGTCGTAGTACTGGTTATCCGGCTCGAACTGCGTCGGGTCTGGGTACGCCTCGCGCGCTACCCGCGCCAGCCCCACCACGGCGGGGATCGCCGTCGAGGAGTGGTAGAAGAGCACCGGGTCCCCGAGCTTCATGCCGTCGCGCATGTAGTTGCGCGCCTGGTAGTTGCGCACGCCTTCCCAGGCCGTGCCGCCGTCCTTGAGCAGCTCGTCGAAGGAGTAGCAGTCCGGCTCGCTCTTCACCAACCACGCCTGTGACATACCCCGAGTCTACTACTCCCACTCGATGGTGCCGGGAGGCTTGCTCGTCACGTCGTAGACGACCCTGTTGACCTCCGGCACCGAGTTGACGATGCGGCTGCTCACGGTCGCGAGGAAGTCGTGAGGCAGTCGCGACCAGTCAGCGGTCATGCCGTCGATGCTCGATACGGCCCTGAGGGCGACCATGTTGCCGTAGGTGCGTCCGTCACCCATGACGCCGACGGAGCGCACCTCGGTCAGCACCGTCAACGCCTGCCACACCTCGTCGTAGTGCCCGAACTCGCGCAGCGCCGAGATGAAGATGTCGTCGACGCGCTGGAGCACGTCGAGCTTCTCCTGCGTAACGGTGCCGATGATGCGGATCGCCAGGCCGGGACCGGGGAAGGGGTGTCTGTCGCGCAGGTGCTTGGGGAGCCCGAGCGTCTCCGCCACCTCGCGCACCTCGTCCTTGAAGAGGGCTCTGAACGGCTCGATCAGCTCGAACTCGAGGTCGTCAGGCAGGCCGCCGACGTTGTGGTGCGACTTGATGTTCGCCGCGCCGGTTCCGCCCGCCGACTCGATCACGTCCGGGTAGAGAGTGCCCTGTGCCAGGAACCTGATCTTGCCGCCGCCGGCGTCGACCGCGCGACGCGCCTCCTCGCTGAACACCTCGATGAACTGCTTGCCGATGATCTTGCGCTTCGCCTCCGGATCGCTGACGCCGGCGAGCGCGCCGATGAAGCGCTCTCTCGCATCGACGACGGTCAGGTTGACGCCGAGACCTTTGAGCGCGCGCTCGACCTCCTCCGCTTCGCCGAGGCGCAGCAGGCCGTGGTCGACGAAGACGGCCACCAGCTGCTCGCCGATCGCCTTGTGCAGCAGCAGTCCCAGCGTAGAAGAGTCGACGCCGCCGGAGATGGCGAGCAGCACCCTCTGGGAGCCGACCTTCTGCCTGACGCTCTCGACCGACGCCTGCACGATGTTGTCGGGCGTCCAGTCGCGCGGTGCGCCCGTGAGGTGCACGAAGCGGTCGAGCAGCGCGGTGCCCTTGGGCGTGTGACGCACCTCGGGGTGGAACTGCAGGGCGTAGATGCCGCGCTCGGCGTCCTCCATGGCGGCGATCGGGTTGTCGTGGGTCGAAGCCGTCACCCTGAAACCGCTGGGTGGCCGCGTGACGACGTCGCCGTGGCTCATCCACGCGACGAACTCCCCTTCGAGACCGCCGAACAGCTCGCCGGAGTAGTCGCTGAGCGTCGACTTGCCGTACTCGCGGCTGCCGCCCGAGCCGACGGATCCGCCGAGGTCTTGCGCCAGGAGCTGCATGCCGTAGCAGATGGCGAGGGTCGGCAGGCCGCGTTCGAGCAGGCCCTGCGGCAGGCGCGGCGCGCCGGGGTCGGTGACGCTCTGCGGACCGCCGGACAGGATCACGCCCGCCGGCCTTAGCTCGTCGAGCTCAGAGCTCGACAGCGAGGGTGGCGCGATGACCGAGTAGACGTTCAACTCGCGCAGACGGCGGGTGATGAGCCGCGTGTACTGCGAACCGTAGTCGATTACGACGATGCCTGACACTCTGTGCCTGCTCCTGTTCGTGGACCGGTTAGCCGGGTGCTCCGCTGGTCGGGCCGCTCACCCGCTCAGGTCACTGACCCTCGCCGCCGACCGAGGGGAAGGTGAGCGTGATGCTCGAGGTCAGCGGCAGCTCGAAAGTGACCGAGTCGGAGCGGCGTCCCTGGATCTCGGCGTGAACGACCCAGGAGCCGTTGGCGTCGAAGGTGTAGCGCCGCGGCGCCGAGCCGAGCAGGGTGCCGGCTGCGATGGATGACCCGCTGGGGCTGCGGTCGACGTAGAGCTCGACAGGCGGCATGTTGGGGGGCGAGATGCGCACGTCCACGATGTGAGCGACGCGCGTCGCAGGACCGCCACCGCCGGTGCCCGGTTCGGGGTTGCGTGCGACGAAGCTGAGGTAGGCGGCGAAGCCCGCTACCAGGATGAGCAGCAGCAGTAGCGCGGCGCCCCTGAACGAACGCCTGTCCCTGGGCCTGAGGTCGTCCTTGTCCAGCCTGAACGGCGCCGGCCTCGGGCTCTCCTCTAAGTTGCCGGCGCGGTACTTGGCGCCCGGCGGGAGGTCCTTGACGAAGGCGGAGGACTGTTTCTGCCTGCTGCCCGGCGGCAGGGAGAGCCCGGGATCGCTGTGCAGGGTGATCGGCTCAGGGTCCTTGGGGGCTTCCAGCCAGGGGTCGACGGGCGCGGCGCGTTGTTGGCCTCCGCCCGTGGCCTTCGGGTTCGGTTGGGGTTGTGCGGCAGGGCGAGGCGTGGGGCTCGGCCGAGCCCGGGCTGCTTGCGGTTGCGGCTCCTCGCGACGTTCGGGTCGTGTGGGAGCTCGGGCCTGCTGGCTCGGCGCCGGCGTGGGGCGCGCGGGCTCCCTCGGAGGTTCCGGGAACGACAGGTCGAGGTCGACCGCAGGGTCGAGGGGCAGCGCGAGATCGGTGAAGCCGCTCGAAGGCACGTTCACGGCCCCGCCGACCAAGCGCCAGATCAGCGAGTGGAGACGCTCGGCGGTCGGAGGCGGGGTGCTCGATCCAGCCAAGGCGCCCTGCATCACGGCTTTGACCTCGGTGCTGAGGTAGTCGCTCGCCAGCTCGAGCAGCGTCTTGAGCAGCGACTGCACGTCGTGGAGCGCGGCCTGCTGGGCCGCGGTGCCTGCCTGAGGCCACTTGCCACGCCACGGCACACCGAAACCCTCGATGTAGACGTTGCCCGCCGCGTAGAGGAGTCGGCTCGGGCCGATGTCACCGTGGTAGAGACCGAGCTTGTGCGCGTCGCGCAGGCCTTCGAGAGCTTGGAGGACGAACTCGCCGTCGACGACAGACTCGCCCGGGGCCACCAGCGTGGCGCCGGGCGGGTAGGCGACCACGACCGTGGTGACGCCACCCTCCTGGGCCTGCTCGAGTACACCGAGCAGGTGGTCGGAACGCAACCGCTCGACTTGTGGGTTGGGTGGACCGCCGTACTCGTACACGAGGACCTCGAGGCCGGTCAGCGTGTCCACGCCGCGAAAGCTGGTCACGCTCGAGCGGCGCGCGTAGACCTCGCCCCGCTCGAAACGGCTTAGGCCCTCCACAGCCTGAAGTATAGCCAGGCCCGCACCGGTGCGTCACGTCATGCCGGCTCGGTAGGGGCTCGCCCTGGTACGCTTGCCTGAATGAGCCTCACCAGAGACGGCGTGCTGGCCGCACTGAGCACGGTAAACGACCCAGAACTCCATCAGGATCTAGTCAGCCTTGGCATGGTCACGAGCCTCGAAGTCGACGGCTCGTCCGTAGCGGTCACGATCACCCTCACGACGCCGGCGTGCCCGATGCGCGCGCAGATCGAGCGCGAGGTGAGAGAGGCGCTGGCCACGGTCGCCGGCGCGACCGCCGTCGCCCTGACGTTCGACGCCGTGGTGCGCGGACCCAGTCAGCAGCCTCTGCCAGGCGTTAGCAACATCGTCGCCGTCGGCTCCGGCAAGGGTGGCGTCGGCAAGTCGACCGTCGCCGCCAACCTGGCCGCCTCGCTGGCTCTGGAGGGTGCGGCTGTGGGGCTGCTCGACGCCGACATCTACGGACCCAGCCAGAGCAAGATGTTCGGGGTCGAGGGCAAGCGCCTGATGGCCGACGAGGAGAAGAGCATCCTGCCGCTGCGCAACCACGGCGTGAAGCTGATCTCGATCGCCAACCTCGTCGAGGACGGCCAGGCGCTCACCTGGCGCGGGCCGATCCTCCACGGCACCCTGACGCAGATGCTCAAGCAGACCGTCTGGGGCGAGCTCGACTACCTGATCATCGACCTGCCGCCCGGCACCGGCGACGTGCAGCTCTCGCTGTCGCAGCTGGTGACCGTCTCAGGGATGGTGCTGGTGACGACGCCGCAGGAGGTGGCGCTGGCCGACGTCAAGCGCGCCTACACCATGGCCCGCAAGACGCACATCCCGGTGCTGGGAGTGGTCGAGAACATGAGCTACTACGCGCTGCCGGACGGCTCGCGCGACCACATCTTCGGTGAGGGCGGGGCGGATCGCTGGGCAGAGTCCGAGGGCCTGGCGGTCCTCGGACGCGTGCCGATAACGCGGGCGCTGCGCGAGAGCGCCGATGCCGGCACCCCTATCGTGATCGCCTCGCCGGCCGATCCGTCCGCGCTGGAGCTGCGCAAGACGGCACGAGCGGTGGCCGGCCAGGTCAGCGTTCAGTCGAGGAGCGCGCTACCGGTTCTGTAGCTCGTCCGACCTGCTAAGATTCCGGTAACCGGGAGGAGTAGCCGACCTCCCGCGCCCCAGAGAGAGCCAGGGCCGCGGCTGTGAGCCCAGGCGGGTGCGCGGCGGTGAAAGTCGCCCGGGCCGGTCTCGCACCGGCACGAGGAAGAAAGCCGGCTTGAGCTTTCCGGCGAGTAGAACCTCCGGCAGCCGCCCCGCAAGGCGGCGTCAAGAGCGCCCCCTGATCGCGGGTCGAGACCCGAGGGGGAAGTGCGGTGGTACCGCGGGGTCGACGCCTCGTCCGCATCCAGTCGGGCGGGGTGTTTCGTTTGACCCCGGCCGAGGGAGGACCGCATGAGTGAGACGGTAGCCGAACATCAGAGCCAAGGAGTGGCTGACCTGGCGCCCCGCTACGACCCACACGAGGTCGAGGCGCGCTGGGTCACGAGGTGGGCGCAGGAGCCGTTCACTGCAGACCCGACCTCGGGCAAGCCGCCCTTCACCATCGTCATCCCGCCGCCCAACGTCACAGGCGCCCTGCACCTCGGGCACGCCTTCGACAACACCATCATCGACACCCTGGTGCGCTTCAAGCGGATGCAGGGCTTCGAGACGCTGTTCCAGCCGGGCACCGACCACGCCGGCATCGCTACCCAGGTGCAGGTCGAGAGGGCGCTGAGGGCCGAGGGTAGCTCGCGCTTCGAGCTCGGTCGCGAGCGCTTCTTGGAGCGCGTGTGGCAGTGGCGCGAGCTCTACGGCGGCACGATCATCGAGCAGCTCCAGCGCCTCGGCATCAGCGCCTCGTGGGACCGCACGCGCTTCACGATGGACGAGGGGCTGTCGGCGGCCGTGAGGCTGCAGTTCGTGAAGCTCTACAGCGAGGGCAAGGTCTACCGCAAGGAGCGCATCGTCAACTGGGACCCGGTCAGCCAGACCGTTCTGTCTGATCTCGAGGTGGACCGCGAGGACCGCCAGACGACGCTATTCGAGCTCGCCTACGAGCTCGAAGGCGGCGGCGACGTGCGGATCGCGACGGCCAGGCCCGAGACGATCTTCGCCGACAGCGCGGTGGCTGTGCATCCCGACGACGAGCGCTACACAGGCGTGTTGGGACGCCGAGCGCGCATCCCGCTGACCGACAGGTGGATCCCCGTCATCGCCGACGAGGCGGTCGAGATCGGCTTCGGAACAGGAGCCCTGAAGGTGACCCCGGCGCACGACCCGCTCGACTACGAGATCGGCGAGCGCCACGGCCTTCCCATGCCCAGCGTCATCGGCTTCGACGCCAAGCTCAGCAGCGAGCTGGTGCCGGCCGAGTTCCGCGGACGCGACCGTTTCGAGGTCAGGCCAGACGTGGTGACCGCGCTCGAAGCGGCGGGCGCTGTCGTGGGGCGCCGCGATCACGTGGCGCCGATCGGTCTTTCGCAGCGCACGGGTCAACCGGTGGAGCCGCTGCTCTCGCTCCAGTGGTTCTACGACACCGACGCCGGTGCCGCGGCTGTCCTGCGGGGCCTCGAGGCCGGGCACACGCGCTTCACACCCGAGCGCTTCGCCAAGGTGAACCGCGATTGGCTCGCCAACCTGAGGCACTGGTGCATCTCGCGGCAGCTGTGGTGGGGCCACCGTATCCCCGCCTGGTACGACGCCGACGGCGAGATCTACGTGCCATCGCCCGACGCGCCGGACCTCGACCCCACCGACGACCCGCGCTACGCGGGCTTGGACCTGAGGCAGGACGATGACGTCTTCGACACCTGGTTCAGCTCGAACCTGTGGCCGTTCAGCACGCTCGGTTGGCCGGACGAGGGCGACCCGTTCTACCGCAAGTTCTACCCGACCAGCGTGTTGGTGACCGGCTACGACATCCTGGCCTTCTGGGTGGCGCGCATGCAGATCGCCGGTTACGAGTTCACCGGCCAGGCGCCGTTCGCCGACGTGCTGCTGCACGGCCTGGTGCTCGACGCCAAGGGTCAGAAGATGTCGAAGTCGAAGAACAACGGCATCGACCCTCTCGACCTCATCAACGAGTTCGGCGCCGACGCGCTGCGCTTCGCCACGAGCCGCTCCGCCACCGGCGGCCAGGACGTTCGCTGGGACAACCGCCAGGTCGAGATGGGGCGCAACTTCTGCACCAAGCTGTGGAACGCGGCACGGTTCGCGAGCATGAGCGGAGCGTTCACGAGTGTCTCGGCGAGCTTCGAGCTGCCGGCGGGCGCAAGCCTGCCCGACCGCTGGATCTTGTCGCGTCTGCAGTCCGTCACGCGCGAGGTGACTGACCACCTCGAGGCGTTCGACCTCGGCGCCGCCAACCGCGCGCTCTACGAGTTCGTCTGGTCGGAGCTGTGCGACTGGTACCTGGAAGCCGCCAAGCCCGCGCTGCGTGAGCAGAACGCCGCTACCGCCGCGACGCTGGGCCACGTCATCGTGCAGGCGCTCAAGCTGCTGCACCCGCTGATGCCGTTCGTGACCTCGGAGCTGTACCAGGTCCTGGGCGCCGATGAGCAGCTGGCGCGGACCGCCTGGCCCACCGCGGACACTGCCTTGCGCGATGAGGAGGCCGAGCGCGAGTTCGGTCGGCTGCAAGATGCGATCTCCGCCGCCAGGGCGCTGCGCGCCGAAGCCGAGCTGAGCCCGACCGCGCACCTCGAGCTGAGCGTCAGCGGTCCAGGCGCCGGCGAGCTGCTGCGGCACACCACGCTGTTCGCGGCTCTCGCCCGTGCGGGGCTGAGCGAGTCGCGTCCGTCGGGCGCCAGCCTGAGCCGCGCGCTCGCCGGACTCGAGCTTCACATGCAGCTGGCGGGCCAGGTAGACCTGGGCGAGTATCTCAAGCGCCAGCAGAGCAGGCTCGGCAAGGTGGAGGCCGAGTTGGAGCGCTCGGAGCGCAAGCTGTCTCAGGAGCGCTTCGTTGCCAGCGCCCCGCCCGAGGTCGTCGAGGAGGAGCGCCGCCGGCTGGCCGAGGCGCGCGACGTCAAGGCGCGTCTCGAGGCCCTGCTCGCGAGACTACACGAGAGCGGTGGTCGCGCATGATCGAGCTCGACCTCGGGCTTAGCGTCGCTGACGTCGCGCGCGTCGCAAAACGCGAGGTCGAAGTGAGGCTGTCGGAGGCTGCCAGAGCACGGGTCGAAGCCGGCCGCGCCTACGTCGAGAGGCTGCTCGCGCAGGGGGCCACCGTCTACGGCATCACCACCGGCTTCGGCCGCTTCGCCACCACGCGCATCGCTGCCGAGCAGGTCAAGCAGCTGCAGCGCAACCTGCTGCTCTCGCACGCCGTCGGTGTCGGAGACCCGCTCCCCGCCGAGGTCGTGAGGGTGATGCTGGTGCTGCGCGCGCAGTCACTGGCGATCGGCAACTCCGGCGTCAGGCCGGCTGTCATCGAGGGCTTGCTCGCTCTGCTTGAGGCCGACGTGCTGCCGCGCGTGCCGGCGAAAGGGTCGGTCGGCGCCTCAGGCGACCTCGCACCGCTCGCACACCTGGCGCTTCCGCTGATAGGTGAGGGCGAGGCGTACGTCGCCGGTGAGCTGCTCGCGGGCGCCAAGGCGCTGCGCCGGACCGGCCTGACGGTGCTGGAGCTGGAAGCCAAGGAGGGCTTGGCGCTCATCAACGGCACCCAGCTGATGACGGCGCTGCTGGTCAAGGCCCTGCTGGCGGCGGAGTCGTTGGCGCGACACGCTGACGTCGCGGCGGCGATGAGCGTCGAAGGGCTGATGGGCAGCCACGTGCCGTTCAGCGACCTGGTGACGCGCCTGCGGCCGCACCCCGGCGCGCGGACGACCGCCGGGAACATGTCGCGGCTGCTCGCCGGCTCAGAGATCAACCGCTCGCACGAGGACTGCGGCAGGGTGCAAGATGCATACTCGCTGAGGGCCGTGACGCAGGTTCACGGCGCCAGCCGCGATGCTCTCGACTACCTGCGCAAGGTCGTCGAGGTCGAGCTCAGGAGCGTGACCGACAACCCGCTGATCTTCAGCGACGAGGAGCAGGTCGTCTCCGCCGGGAACTTCCATGGCCAGCCGTTGGCTCTCGCCGCCGATTTCGCGGCCATCGCCGTGGCCGAGCTGGGCAACATCAGCGAACGCCGCATCGAGCAGCTCGTCAACCCGGCGCTCTCGGGGCTGCCGGCGTTCCTCACCCCGGAGGGTGGGCTGAACTCCGGGTTGATGGTGGCGCAGTACACGGCCGCGGCGCTGGTCAGCGAGAACAAGGTGCTCGCGCATCCTGCCTCCGTCGACTCGATACCTACCAGTGCCAACCAGGAGGATCACGTCTCGATGGGTGCTCATGCGTGCCGCAAGCTGCTCGAGGTCATCGCCAACGTCACCCAGGTCGTGGCCGTCGAGCTCATCGCCGCCGCTCAGGCGCTCGACTTCCGCGCGCCGCTGCGGCCGTCGGCCGGGGTGGCGGCCGCGCACGCCTGGGTGCGTGAGCGTGTGCCGACCCTCGCCGCCGACCGCTACCTCGCGCCCGACCTCAGGATCGTCGCCGAGGCGGTGGAGGAAGGCTCGTTGCTGCCGGCCGTGGCCCTAACCTGTGGAGAGCTGGCGTGAGCGGCGACCAAGGCGTTCCGGCACGTCAGTCGGAGCTGACCTTCACCGGTCCGGCGACGTTCTTCAAGGCGCCGCTCGTCGCCAGGACCGACCAGGGCGAGACGCTCTACGACGCGGCCTTCCTCGGCGTCCCCTTCGACTTCGCCGTGGGCTTCAGGCCCGGCGCGCGCTTCGCGCCGGCAGCCGTCAGGCAGGCTACCGGACGCTACGCGCTGCCGCCGGAGGGGTACTACGACTTCGCCGGGGACAGACGCCGCCTGGTCGGCGTGAGGCTGGCCGACGCCGGCGATGTCGATCCGAACCAGCTCGAGCACGCCGATACCAGGTCGCGCATCACGGCCGCGGCCCGAGCGCTGAGGAGGCTGGCGCGGTTGCCGCTGTTCGTCGGCGGCGACCACTCCATCTCCTACCCGTTGCTAGAGGCATTCGATGACGTAGAGGGGTTGTGCTTGGTCCAGCTCGACGCCCACCTCGACTTCAGCGACGCCCGCAACGGCACGCGCTTCAGCAACTCGAGTCCGTTCCGTCGCGCTGCCGAAGCTCTACCGAACCTGGGCAGGGTGACGACCATAGGTCTTAGGGGCATGCGGGCCGACGCCGAGGCGTTCGGCGCCGCCCGTGCGCGCGGGCACGCTCTAGTCAGCGCACAGCAGGTCCACGCCGATCTCGAGGGCGTGCTCGCCGAGTTGCCGGTCGGCGCCGACGTCTACCTCAGCATCGACGTCGATGTCCTCGACCCGGCAGAGCTACCCGGCACCAGCAGCCCAGAACCGGATGGGCTCGGCTTCTCGCAGGTTTTGGCGCTGATCAGGGCGACGGCGAGCCGGAACCGACTGGTCGGCGTCGACCTCACCGAGCTCAGTCCCCCGCTCGACCCCAGCGGCAGGAGCGAGTTGCTGGCGGCGCGCCTGCTCGCCGAGACCCTCGCAGCGTGGTGGGAGAGCCCGAGCGCTTCGCTGTCGGCGGTGAGCCCAGGCCCGGAGCGACCGTCGTGAGACTGCTGCTCAAGCTCGAGCAGCTCGCTCAACTGGGCGCGTGTGTGGCGCTGCTGGCGGTCCTCGGGGCTCCGTGGTGGTGCTACCCGCTGCTGCTGGTCGGACCGGACGTCGGCATGCTCGGCTACCTCGCAGGCTCGCGCGTCGGAGCCGTCACCTACAACCTCCTGCACCACAAAGGTGTGGCGCTGCTGCTGATCGCGCTGGCGTTCACGCCGGCGGCCGTACCCGGCGAGCCGGTTCGGGTGCTGCTCCTCGGCGGGCTGATCTTGTACGGGCACGCGAGCCTCGACCGGCTCTTCGGTTACGGGCTCAAGCATGCCGACTCTTTCCAGAACACGCATCTCGGCCGCATCGGTCGTGAGCGCTGAGGGTCTCAGCAGAAAGCGCTGAGCGTTTCAGCAGAAAGCGCTGAGGGTCTCAGCCGTCCTTGCGCCACACGCTGGTTCCGCCGATGACCATCTCGAACAGGCGCGAGTGGCCCCAGCTGTAGAGCGGCAGCAGCGCCTCCGGGCCGTCGACGACGAGGAAGTCTGCGACCGAGCCCGCGGTCAGACGGCCCCAGTCGGGTCTGGCGAGCGCGTCGGCGGCGTGCGCGGTTCCCGCCACCAGAGCCTCCTCGACGGAGAACCCGGCTAGCGCCGTCGCCAGCTGCAGGGCCGGCAACAGGCCGTAGAGCGGGCTCGAGCCGGGGTTGTGGTCGCTGGCGATCGCTGTCTTCACGCCCGCTTCTCGCAAGCCGGCGGCCGAGGGCAGCGGCTTGCCGAGTATCACCGCCGCGCCCGGCAGCAGCGTCGCCACGCTGCCCGCCGCGGCCAACGCGCGCCAGTCGCTCTCGTCGCTGAGCTCGAGATGATCGGCAGAGAGGCCACCGAGCTCGGCGACCAGCTTGGCGGCGCCGGTGTGGCTGAGCTGCTCGGCGTGCGCCTTGACCTGAAGGCCGTGCTCCTTGGCCGCGGTCAGGATCCTGCGCGCCTCCGCGAGGGTGAACGCGCCGCGGTCGCAGAACACGTCGACCGCGTCTGCCAGCCCGGCCGCCGCCGGGATAGTCTCCGTGACGAAGGTATCCACGTAGCGCTCGCGCTCGACGGCCGGATCGGGGACGTGAGCGAGCAGCGTCGTCGTGACGCGCTGCGGTCCCTGCTCGCCGAGCTCGCGCGCCACTCGCAGCATCGCCAGCTCGCTCGCCGTGTCGAGGCCGTAGCCGGACTTGATCTCCAACGAGGTGACGCCGCCGCGGAGGAACGCGCTGGCGCGCATGCGCGCCAAGGCGAGCAGAGCAGGCTCCCCGGCGGCGCGGGTGGCTGCGACCGTCGCATGGATGCCGCCGCCCGCCTCCAGGATCTCCTCGTAGCGCGCGCCACGCGAGCGTGCCACGTACTCGCCGACCCGGCTGCCGGCCCAGACCAGGTGGGTGTGCGAGTCCACGAACCCGGGCAACACGCCGCGGCCACCGAGGTTCTCGCCGGGCAGCCGACGAAGCTCAGCGGGCAGCTCGGTCTCGCTGCCAACCCAGCTCAGCCTGTCGCCGCTGATGACCATCGCAGCGTCGGTGATGCGCTCGAAGGGTGTGTAGAGCTCGCTGATCCCCCGCAGGAGCCGCGCTTCTGTTATCACTCGCGCTTCGAGTCTACGCTCGGCAGGTCGATACCGCGGTCCCGCGCGGCCTGCAGCGCCTCGGGATAGCCTGCGTCGGCGTGGCGCATGACGCCGGTGCCGGGGTCGTTGGTGAGCACCCGCTCCAGACGAGCGTCGGCGTCGGCGCTGCCATCGGCCACCGTGACTTGACCGGCGTGCAGGCTGTAGCCCATCCCGACGCCGCCGCCGTGATGGAAACTGACCCAAGCCGCGCCGCTGACGGCGTTGAGCGCGAAGTTGAGCAGCGGCCAATCGGCGACGGCGTCCGAACCGTCCAGCATCGCTTCGGTCTCGCGGTAGGGGCTGGCGACGGAACCCGCGTCGAGGTGATCGCGCCCGATGACGATCGGCGCTTTCAGCTCGCCGGCCGCGACCATCCGGTTGAAGAGGCGACC
This sequence comes from uncultured bacterium, assembly GCA_964392895.1. GTDB lineage: Bacteria > Deinococcota > Deinococci > Deinococcales > Trueperaceae > CAYMRL01. The sequence continues at coordinate 5,498 of CAYMRL010000011.1, read as the reverse complement.
GGCGCGGTCGCGCTCGCGGTAGCCGAGCCAACAGATGCGAGCGGGCAGACCTTGGAACTCGAACGTCTTGACGCCCTCGCTGAGCCAACGCTCCAGGCTGGTGTCGCCGGCGAACTCCTCGAGGAGCGCCGCGTCCGTCTTGAAGATGTCCTCTGGGTCGCCCGAGAGCGCCACCCAGCGGAACGGTCCGCGGCCCTCGCAGAACTGGTCACGGATGAAGGCGGGCACGAAGCCGGGGTAAGAGAAGGCGTCGTCGAAGCCCGCCTCACGCGCGAACGCCCTTAGGTTGTTGCCGTAGTCGAAGGCGATGGCCCCGGCACCGGCCAGGTCGACGATGGCGCGGCAGTGCTGCGCCATCGCTGCCAGGACGCGCGCGCGGTAGCCCTCAGGGTCGCTGCGCCGCGCCAACGCCAGGTCCTCGTCGGGAGAGGCGGGCGGCGCGTAGCCGTAGAGCGGATCGTGCGCGCTCGTCTGGTCGGTCACGAGATCGACTGCCACACCGCGCCGCACCAGCTCGGGCAGTACCTCGGCGGCGTTGCCAAGCAGCCCGACGGAGAGGGGCCGGCGTTCGCGCTTGGCGGTCTCGACGCGCCTGAGCGCGTCGCCTAAGTCGTCTGTCGCCTCGTCGAGGTAGCGAGTCGCCAGGCGCCTGCCGATGCGGCTGCCGTCGATCTCGACGACGAGCACCGCTCCTCCGTTGAGCGTCACGGCCAGCGGTTGGGCGCCTCCCATGCCGCCGAGCCCGGCGGTCACCGTCAGGGTGCCGGCCAGCGACCCTCCGAAGTGGCGTCTGGCTGCCGCCGCGAACGTCTCGAAGGTGCCCTGCAGGATGCCCTGGGTGCCGATGTAGATCCACGAACCGGCTGTCATCTGGCCGTACATGGCGAGGCCGGCGCGATCCAAGCGGTCGAACTCGTCCCACGTCGCCCACTTGGGCACCAGGTTGCTGTTGGCGATGATCACGCGCGGGGAGAGCTCGAAGGTACGGAACACGCCGACGGGCTTGCCGGACTGCACCAGCAGCGTCTCGTCGTTCTCGAGGCGCTCCAGGGTGGCGACGATGCGGTTGAGCGAGTCCCAGTCGCGGGCTGCCTTGCCGCGGCCGCCGTAGACGATGAGTTCCTCCGGCCGCTCGGCCACCTCGGGGTCGAGGTTGTTCATCAGCATCCGCTTGGCGGCCTCTTGGATCCAGCCCTTGGCGGTCCTCGTGCCGCCGCGCGGCGCCCTGATCAGCGGATGGTTGCCCGACATCGCGCCTCCTGACGTGTCTGATCCCCAGGCGCTCGCGCGCCTCGGGGCTCGAGCTCGCTCACCAGACCGTCAGTCGAGGATACCCTTAGTGCCTACTGCCAGGTCGACGCCGTTGGCGCTGTTCATCGCCGTCTCCAGGTCGCGCGCGAGCAGCAGCTCGACGGCGTCGGCCGCGGCAGCGACGACGGCGCCGAGCAGCCCCCGTTCCTCCGGTGCGAAGCGACCCAGCACCCAAGCATCGGTGCCGCGCCCATCGGGAGGGCGTCCGACGCCGATCTTGAGCCGCAAGAAGTCGGATCCGAGCCTGTCGATGACGTCCCTGACGCCCTTCTGGCCGCCGGCTCCGCCGCCCTGTTTGAAGCGCAGGCGTCCGAGGGGGAGGTCGACGTCGTCGTGGATCACCAGCAGCTCGTCGAGCGGCGCGCGCTCCTTCGCCAGCGCCGCCTGGACGGCTCCGCCGGATAGGTTCATGAACGTCTGGGGCTTGATGAGCAGCGCACCCTTGTGTCCTACCCGCAAGACGTCCGACGCGCCGACGCGCCTGAACCTCCCACCCCACCTGCTCGCGAGCTCATCAACGACGAGGAACCCGGCGTTGTGCCGGGTTCCCGTGTAACGCGGCCCGGGGTTCCCCAGTCCCGCGATCAAGTACATCTCTTGGTCCTAGGTTCGATGATCCCGGACGCGATGGTCTTGGACTCGATGGTCCTAGAGTCAGTCGTCGGCGCCGGCGCCGTTCTCGTCGTCGGCTCCGCGGCCGATGACCTGAGGCTCGGCGTCACCCTCACCGGCGGCGGAGTCGTCGGAGACGCGCGGCGGTACCACGGCGACGAGCGCGAGCTCGAGATCATCCAGGACCTTGGCTTCCGTTGGCAGCAGCCCAACGACGTCGCTGACGTGGATGGAGGCGCCGATGGCGAGCTTGCTGATGTCGAGCTCGAGGTGCGCGGGGATCAGGCGGGGGAGGACCGAGATCCTGACCTCGCGGCGCTGAACGTCGAGCTGGCCACCGTCGCGGACGCCGACGGCGGTGCCGACCAGCTCGAGCGGCACAGCGACTTCGACGGGCTGGTTGGCGGTGACCGCGTAGAAGTCGATGTGCTCCGGCACGCGGCGACGCTTGCTCATCTGCACCTGCTTGACGAGCACGGAGTGCACTTCGCCGTCGATCTCGAGGTCGATGAGGCTGGCCGTGCCCTGGGCGCGGAAAGCCTTGTCGAAGGCCTTCAGGTCGACGCTGACAGGCACGTTGAGTTCCTTGTTGTACATGAGCGCGGGCAACCGGCCCTGGGCGCGCAGGTCATTCGACCGGCCCGGCGTGCGCTTCTCGGCTTGCAGCTTCATGCTTCCTCCGGTGAGGCGGCGCATGGCGGCCGCGCTCGAACGAGTAGCGAGAATACCCGCTGCGCTGGGGCTATGTAAAGCGCAGGCGTCCACCCCGGTTCCGGCGAGCGGCGACCTTCCGCAGGGCCGGCTCCTCTCAGTCGCTGAAGAGCTTGCTGACCGAGGTGTGGTCGTGAACGTTGCGTATCGCCTGAGCCAGCAGCGGCGCGACGCTCAGCACTTCGATGCTGGGTATCGCTCCGGTGAGCGGTACCGTGTCGGTGACGTAGATCCCGCTGACCGCTTCGTGCGCCAGCCGCTCCATGGCGGGCGGTGTGAACACGGCGTGCGTGGCCGTGACGCGCACGTCCGGCACCGCGCCGAGGCGCAGCAGCGCCTCGATTCCCCTGATCATGGTGCCGGCCGTCGAGATCATGTCGTCGATGACGATCGGGCGCTTGCCCTCGACCTCGCCGATCACGTGGGTGACCTCGATCTCGGTCGGGCTGTTGCGGCGCTTGTACAGCATCGCCAGCGGCAGGTTGAGGTAGTTCGCCAGGCGCCGCGCCTCGGTAGCCCTGCCGACGTCGGGGGAGACGACTATCGAGTTGTCGAGGTCGAGCTCCTTGAGCCTGTTGCCGAGGATCGACAGCGCGGTCAGGTGGTCGACCGGCACGTCGAAGAAGCCCTGGATCTGGCCGGCATGGAGGTCGACGGTGATCACCCTGTCGGCGCCCGCCTTCTCCAGCAGGTTGGCGACGAGCTTCGCGGTGATCGGCTCGCGAGCCTGCACCTTCTTGTCCTGCCGGGCGTAGCCGAAGTAGGGGATCACTGCGTTGATGCGCCACGCCGACGCGCGCCTGAGCGCGTCGATCATCACGAGCAGCTCCATCAGGTTGTGGTTGACCGGCGCGCAGGTCGACTGGATGACGTAGCAGTCGCAGCCGCGCACCGACTCGCCGATGGTTATCCGGGTCTCGCCGTCGGGGAACTGGGAGACCGAGCCGTTGGCGAGCTCCGTGCCCAGGTGCTGGGCGACGGCCGCAGCCAAGGCTGGCGTCGAGGTCCCCCTGAAGAGCTTGACGTCCTCGCCGATCCTCATTCGTTCGAACTCACGCGCTTGGCCTCATCGCGCGTACTCTACCGCCCTCGATTCGCGCACGACAGTCACCTGGACCTGGCCGGGATACTCCATGTCCTGCTCGATGCGGTTGGCGATGTCTCGCGCCAGCAGCACGGCCGAGGCGTCGTCGACCTTGTCGGGCTGGACGATGATGCGGATCTCGCGACCGGCCTGGATGGCGAAGGCGTTCTCGACCCCTGGGAAGCTCGTCGCGATGCTCTCCAGCCCCTCGAGGCGCTTGATGTACGACTCGAGCGTCTCGCGTCTGGCGCCGGGCCTGGCAGCCGAGATGGCGTCGGCGGCGTTGACGATGATGGGGTAGAGGGTCTCGGCCCGATCCAGGTCGTGGTGGTTCGCGATCGCGTCGATGACCTCGCGCGGCTCGCCGAAGCGGCGGCCTAGGTTGGCGCCGATCTCGGTGTGGGTGCCTTCGATCTCGCGGTCGATCGACTTGCCGATGTCGTGCAGTAGCCCGGCGCGGCGCGCCAGCGCCTCATCGACGCCCAGCTCGGCCGCGATGATGCCGGTCAGGTGAGCGACCTGCACCGAGTGCTTGAGGATGTTCTGTCCGTACGAGGTCCTGAAGTGCATGCGGCCGAGGAGCTGCTGCAGGCCCGGCTTGAGACCGACGACGTTGGCTTCCAGAGCCGCCTCGTCCCCGCGCTCGCGGATGTAGCCCTGCATCTCGTGCTGAGCCTTCTGCACGACCTCCTCGATGCGCGCCGGATGGATGCGGCCGTCGGTGACGAGCTCGCGCAGCGCGAGCTGGGCGACCTCGCGGCGGATCGGGTTGAAGCTGGAGAGGAGCACGGCTTCCGGAGTGTCGTCGATGATCAGGTCGACGCCGGTCAGCGATTCGAAGGCGCGGATGTTGCGGCCCTCGCGGCCGATGATGCGGCCCTTCATCGCGTCGTTGGGGATAGGGACGACCGAGACGCTTATCGCCGCCGAGACCTCGGAGGCGCTGCGTTGGATGGCCTGGGCGACGATGTCGTGAGCCTTGCGCTTCGACTCGGCATCGGCCTTCTCGAGGGCCGCGCGCACCCGCACCGCCTTCTCGCGCTCGAGCTCGCGCTCGAGTCGGTCGAGCACCATCGCGGTCGCCTGCTCGCGGCTTAGCTGGGCGATCTCGTGCAGCTGCGCGGTGATCTGCGACTCGCGCTGGTCGAGGCCGTCCTCACGCTCGGTCAGCTCCGTCGCCCTGACGTTGAGCCGCTCCTCGGCCTCGTCGAGACGCAGGGCGCGGGCGTCTTGCTGCTCGCCGCGGCGGTTGAGGCGCTCGTCTTGCTGCTCGAGCTTCTCGCGCTCGCGTCTGAGCTCCTCGCGCAGCTCGCGGATCTCGTTGCGTTCGCGCTCGGCGTCCTCCTGAGCCCTAGCCTGCTCGGCCTGAGCGAGTTGCCGCGCTCGGGCTATGTCTTCGGCGAGGCGGGCGCGCTCGCGCTGCTCGTCCTCAGCCCAGCGGCGACGGGCCTGCTCGATGTGAGACTCGGCGTCGGCTGCCGCGCGCTCCATGGTGCGCTTGGCTTCTCGCTCAGCCTCCGCCACGCGGGCGGCGTAGAGGCGTTGCGCCTCGGCCGCGGCGTCGATCTCCTGACGCCTGCGCAGCACCCACACCAGCGCGCCGCCGACGACGAGGCCTATCAGCAGGGCGACGATCAGCCACAGTGCTTGACTCATCGATCGTCACCCACCAGCTCTTCTTCGGCTCTGCCAGAGGACGTGGGTAGGCTAGCGAGCTTCCCGCCTGCCGCTAGTTTGGTGTAGACGTCAGCCTTGATGCGCTCGGCCAGCTCAGGATTGC
>CAYMRL010000010.1:0-73992 GCA_964392895.1 uncultured bacterium | reverse complement strand
GCTTGACCCTGCCGAGGTAGAGCTCGGTGAGCGTGTCGGAGAACTTGAGGAAGCCATCGGTGTAGGAGCGGTAGGCGTTGCGTCTGAGCGTGCGGTCAGACGAGGCCCGCAGGGCGGGGTAGGTGCTGCGCTCGACGTCGTGAGAGGTGCCGGCAGCGTCGGCGGCGGCTTCGAACCGGATCTCGCCGTTGGCGAGGGCGTTGTACGCGCGCTCCGCGGACCCGAACGCGTCGTTCGCCGCTCCGAGTAGCGCCTCGACCTCCGCGGACCTGATGTGATCGCGCGACTGTTCGAGGCGCTGGAAGTAGCGTGCGAGCTTGGCGAGGCGGCCATCATGAACCTGCCACTCCTGGAGCAAGGGGGGCGAGATGGCGAGAAGCTCCGGATTGACGAACGCGACGCCCGTCGCGAAGCGGGCGGCGAGTCCCTGGAAGCGACCGGCTTCGGCGCGGGCGCTCGCATCGCCCTGATCGACGTTCACGGGCAGGTTGGCGTAGGCGCCGAGGCGGCGCAGGCGTGCCAGGGCCGCCCAGTACGAGTCCATGAAGTCGCCCAGCACTTCGGCGCCCTGCGCCAGTCGGCCGCGGTAGGCGGTCAACGCCTCTAGATCCTTCTCGGCTTGCGTGAAGTCGGAGCGGTAGGCGTCCAGATCGGGATAGAGCGCCGCTAGGTTCCACGTGAAGGCCGGATCGACCTCGGAACGGGCGGGGAGCGGCTGTAGTTTGGCGGCTGAGTCGGACACGACCCGAGTCTAGTCTACTCAGCTACGACGCCCGCGGATCCAAAGCGTCTCTCACAGCGTCCCCGAGCAGGTTGAACCCAAGCACGGTGAGCGACACGGCCGCACCGGGGAAGAGCATCAGCCAGGTCGCTCCCGGCAGGTAGCGGCGCCCGCGCGCGAGCATCTCGCCCCAGTCCGACACCGGCGGCTGCACGCCGAGCCCGAGGAAGGATAGCCCGGCAATCGCCATGATCGCGAAGCCGATCCCCAGGGTCGCCTGCACCACCACCGGGCCGACCGCGTTGGGCAGCACGTGCCGCAGCATCACGCGCCAACTGCCCGCGCCGAGCGCTCCGGCCGCCTGCACGTACTCCTCCTCTTTCGAGGACAGCACCACGCTGCGCACGATACGCGCGTACTCGGGGATGCCGACGATGCTTATCGCGATCACGGCGTTGATCAACCCCGGTCCCAGCGTACCGACCACCGCCAGCGCCAACAGCAGGCTGGGAAAGGCCAGCAGCACGTCCATCAGCCGCATCAGCAGCGCGTCGACGCGGCCTCCGCTGAAGCCGGCCAGCAACCCGATGAGAGCGCCGATCGTCAGGGCGACGACCACCGGCACCAGACCGGTGAGCAGCGAGATCCTCGCACCGTAGACGGTGCGGGCGAGCATGCTGCGCCCGAACTCGTCGGTGCCGAACGGCTGCTCGGCGCTCGGCGGGCGTAGACGTGTGCGCAGGTTCTGCTGGTCGGGCGAGCGGTCGGCGATCAGAGGGGCGAAGACAGCCACGAGCACCATCAGGAACACGAGGCCACCGCCGATCCAGGCGCTGGGGCTGCGCAGCAGGCGGCGCAGGCCAGGGCTGATGCGCTGGCGGGTGGCCACGGCGCTCGCGGTGGCCTCAGCCATAGCGCACTCGCGGGTCGATGGCGGCGTAGAGGAGGTCGACGACGAGGTTGACGAGGATGAAGGTGAGCGCGAGCACCAGCACTGTGCCCTGCACCAGCGGCAGGTCGCGGTTGGTGATGGCGTCCACCAACAGCCTGCCCAGCCCCGGCCACGCGAACACCGATTCGGTGAGCACGGCCCCTCCGAGCAGTCCGCCTAGCTGCAGCCCGACGACGGTGACTATCGGCAAGAGGGCGTTGCGCAGGGCGTGCTTGACGACCACGACGCGTTTCGAGATGCCCTTGGCCCGCGCGGTGCGCACGTAGTCGCGCGCCAGCGCCTCGATCATCGTCGAGCGGGTGATCCTCGCGATGAAAGCCGCCGACGAGAGGCCGATGGTGATGGCGGGCAGGATCAGATGGAGGTAAGTGCCGCTGCCGCTGGCGGGCAGCAGGCGCAGCTCGAGAGAGAAGACGATCATCAAGACGAAGCCGGACCAGAAGACGGGGACGGAGACGCCGACGAGCGCCACGGCGATGGCCGCGAAATCGAGGAGCGTGCCGCGTCTTAGCGCCGCCATGATCCCGAGCGAGACGCCGAGCAGTACGGCCAACGACATCCCTGCCAGAGCCAGCGTGGCGGTGGCCGGCGCGCGCTCGACGATCTCGGTGATGACGGCCCTGCCGGACCTGAGGGAGTCGCCGAGGTCGCCCCTGGCCAGCCTGAGCATGTAGTCGAGGTACTGCTGCGGCAGCGGCTTGTCGAGACCGAGCTGAGTCCTCAACTCCTCGATTGCCGCTGCGCTGAGCCCCTGGGCCGATTCGCCCAGCAGCGCCACGACGGGGTCGCCGGGCGTCAGGGCCGTCATGACGAACACGACGAACGTGACGCCGAGCAGTACCGGCACGGTGCTGGCCAGGCGGCCGAGGGTGTAGTTGAGCATCTGGGAAGAAGATAGGCGGCGGGCGCCGTCTAGAGGTGCGGCGCCCGCCGGTCAGTGCCTCTGGGTCAGTCGGTCAGCGTCGCGTTCCTGAGGTTCAGGTCGATCCACGAGAACGCCACGACCTCGCCCTGGAGCCGCTCGCTCTTGACGTAGTTGGAGAGCGGGTAGATGAGCGGGATCAGCGTGGCGGCGGCCTGAGCGCGCTCCTGCACCTGAGCGTAGGCGTCGGCGCGCACAGCAGCGTCGGGGTTGGCGCGGCCGAGCTCGAGCAGGGCGTCGACCTCGGGGTCGGAGAAGCGCGAGACGTTGTTAACCGGGATCTCGCTCGAGTGGTAGAAGGCGAACAGCGTGTAGTCGGCGTCCAAGGTGACCGTGCCCCAGCCGCTGATGTAGAGCTCGGTGTCGTCCTTGACGGTCTGCTCGGCGTAAGCGGCGTAAGGCTGCACGCGCACCTCGACGTTCACGCCGATCTCGGAGAACATGAACTGCAGAGCGCCGGCGACCGTCTCGAGCGGGGCGTTCTGGTAGACGTCCAAGGTCAACGAGAGACCGCTGACACCGGCTTCGGCCAGCAGGGCGCGGGCGCGCTCTGGGTCGTAAGTGTAGGCCTCTGCCTGGGCGAGGTGATGGCGCACGGTCGGGGCGATGGCGGACACGGCCGGGCTGGCCTGGCCGCGCAGCAGCTCCTCGGCGATGAGCTCCTTGTCGATGGCGTGGGCGAGAGCCTGACGCACGCGGATGTCAGAGAGCTTCGGGTTGGCGCTGTTGAACCCGACGAGGTTCGTGCCCCAACCGGGGAAAGCGCGGGACTCGAGGCCGCGCTCGTTGGCCAGCGCGTCGTAGTTGTCGGCCGGCAGCGTGAAGGCGATGTCGACGCCGCCGGTCTGCAGCTCTACGACCTGGGTGCTGATCTCGGGGATGATCCGGATCACGACTTCCTCGATGGCGACCTCGCCACCCCAGTAGCCGGGGTAGGCGCGCAGCACGACCTCGCTGTTGTCGACCCAGCTCACGAACTGGTAGGGACCGCTGCCGACGGGTTGGCGCGCCACGGTGTCAGAGTGCGCGACGGGCACGATCGCGGTGACGGGGTGCGCCAGGTGCGCGAGCAGCGGGGCGAACGGAGCGGCGGTGACGATGTCGACGGTGGTCGCGTCGACAGCCGTGACGGAGCTGATCGCGGCCAGCACGAAGCGGCCAGGGCGCGTCGCGGACGGGTCGAGGAAGCGCTCGAGCGAGGCGACGACGGCGGCCGCATCGAGGGCGGAGCCGTCGTGGAAGGTCACGCCTTCGCGCAGGGTGAGACGCAGGGTGTTGGCGTCGGGGTAGCTCCACGCGGTGGCGAGGCCCGGCACGACCTCGGCCGCCGGGCTGAGGCGCACCAGGGTCTCGTAGACCTGGTTGGTGACCCCAAAGGTGAGTCCGTTGAAGGTGGCATGAGGGTCGAGCGTCGGCGGGTTGCCCGACGATGCGATCGTCAGCCGCTGGGCGGAGGCGATGGTTCCGCCCAGCAGGGCGATGGCGAGGAGCAGGACTGGCAGTCGTCGCATTGGCTGTGAGTCTCCTTCGTCCCGGTTACCGACGGGAGTCGGCCGGGGTGCTGCAGGTTATGGCGGCCGCGGGCAGTGGGCATGTTCCGGGGCCGACGTGTCCGCGCGCCGGCCCCCTTTGGTCAGTCGCTGTTGCGTATCAGCGGCTGCGTGCCGCGAGCCTCAGGCCAGGACCTTGAGCGCCTTGTCGAGCGCCTCGAAACCGATCTCCAGATCGGACTTGGCGATGGTCAAAGGCGGGGTGATCAGCATGACGTTGTAGCGGCCGAAGGCGTAGACGCCCTCCTTGCGCAGGGCGCCGGTGAGCTTGGCCACGGGCGCGTTGTCGCCGCCGTACCAGGGCACGAGCGGTTCCTTGGTCGCCTGGTCCTTGACCAGCTCGATGGCGAAGAACGCGCCGATGCCGCGCGCGTCGCCGACGACGCCGTGGTTGCTCTTCAGGGCGGTGAGGCCCTGCCTCATCACGCTCTCCAGCTCCTTGGCGCGCTGGAACAGGCCCTCCTGTTTCATCGCCTTGACCGTGGCGAGGCCCGTGGCCATCGCGAGCGGGTGGCCGGCGTAGGTGTGACCGCACATCAGGGCGACGTCGTCGAAGTGGCTCGCCAGGCTCTCGCGCACCAGTACCCCGCCGAGCGGGATGTAGGCCGAGGCGACGCCCTTGGCGAAGACGATCATGTCGGGCGTTACGCCGAAGCGCTGCGAGGCGAAGGTGTCGCCGGTGCGTCCGAAGCCGGTCATGACCTCGTCGAAGATCAGCACGATGCCGTGCTCGGCGGTGATGCGGCGCAGGCCTTCGAGGTAGCCCTCGGGGTAGACGATGACGCCGTTGGAGCCGACGACGGGCTCGATCAGCAGCGCGGCGACGTTCTTGGCGCCCTCGAAGGTCAGCACGGACTCCAGGTGCTCGAGCGCGCGCTGCGTCTCGGTCTCGGGGTCCTCGGTGAAGAACGGGCTGCGGTAGGGGTAGGGCGTGAAGAAGTGGACGACGCCAGGCATGCCGGGCTCGTTGGCCCAGCGGCGATCCTCGCCCGTGAGCGAGCCCGCTCCGGGCGCCGAGCCGTGGAACGAGCGGTAGCCGACGAGCACCTTGTGCCGGCCGGTGATCATGCGCGACATCTTGACGGCGTCCTCGTTGGCTTCGCCGCCGCCGGTGGTGAAGAAGACGCGCGCGCCTTCGTCCCAAGGGGAGACCTCGGAGAGCAGCTCGGCGAACTCGGAGCGCGTGTCGTTCATCATCGACGGCGCCACGTAGCAGACCTTGTCGGCCTGCTCCTTGATGGCCGCTACGACGGCGGGGTGGCCGTGGCCGAGATTCACCGCGACGAGGCCGGCGGAGAGGTCGAGGTACTTGCCGCCTTCGGAGTCGTACAGGTAAGAGCCCTGGGCACGGACGATAGTTGGTGTGTTTATCGCCCCCTGCTTGCTCCAAGGGGTGAGGACGTGGCGATGGCTTCTGGCAGTGACTGTCGAGGCTGAGGCGGTTGAGGCTGACATACCCGGCTCCTTACGCGGAGGCCGCCGCATGAGGGCGGTCGTTGCTGAAGCCTACAGCAAAAGGCGATGCGGCTACCCGCTGGTTCGAGCGCGCGGTGACCCGGAGACGGGTTCCATATGCTATTCTGTGACTGCCAAATGGGATCGCGAGGCGAGGTGCGGGTATGAGCCTGACGAGTTGGCGACCAGCAGGAGCGGTGGGCGCGCAGGACGTGACCGAGCGCACGATTGCCGGCATGCTGCGTAGCCGGGACGTCGGTCTGGCGTCGGTGAGCGCGCGTATCGAGGAGGGCCTGCCCTACCGGGTGTTCGCCGAGCTGTGTGACGCGCTAGGCCTGAGCCAGCGCGATCTCGCCGAGCTGCTGCGTCTGAGTCTGAGCACGCTCTATCGCCGCAAGGCTTCGGGCAGCTTCGAGCCCGACGAGAGCGACAGGCTGTGGCGTTACGTGCATGTCTACGCTCGTGCACTCGACGTTCACGGAGGTGAGGCCGCCGCGCGCGCGTGGCTCACCGCGCCGGTCGCTGCGCTCGGCGGCGCGACGCCACTCGCAGCCGCCAAGGACGACCCTGGCGTGCAGCGCGTGTTGGCGCTGCTCGGACGCATCGAGCACGGCGTGTTCGGCTGAGCTTGAACGGCCCGAGCACGACCGACCTCCTTGGTGCGGAGCCGCGCTGATGCGTGCCTGGCGACTGGTCAAGCGCCGCTACCTAGAAGGTGCGTTCGACGGTGAGGGTGCTAGGCGCTACGGCGGCCGCTGGAACTCGCCGGGGCGCGCCGTCGTCTACCTCGGTGGCACCCCCGCGGTCGCGGCTCTCGAGGTAATGGTTCACAACGCGCGGGCCAGCCTGCTCGACGAGCAGTTCGTGATCGTGCCGGTGGACGTGCCAGACGAGCTGGTGCTCGATCTCGACACGAGCGTCCTCCCGGTCGGCTGGCACGATCCTACTGACACAGGGGCCGCCGCCGCCGTCGGCGACGCCTGGCTCGACTCCGCTGCCAGCGTGGCCTTGCGGGTTCCCAGCGCCGTGACCCTGCTCGACTCGAACCTGCTGCTCAACCCGGCGCATCCCGACATCGCGAGGGTGACGATAGGCGAGCCGCGCGCGTGGCGATTCGACGAGCGTCTGGCGCGGTAGAACTAGCGCGAGATGAGCGCGACACGAGGTGACAACGAGACAGGAACGGCTGCTGGACACGGCGAGGCTTCGACCGACCCGGATGCTCTGCTGGCCGCGCTGCGAGCCCGGCTCCGCCCCGACCAGATCGACACCTCGGAGAGCTCGCTGGCGCTCTTCTCGCACGGCGAGTCGTACTCGAAGGGCCGGAAGCCGGATGTCGTCGTCTATCCGGAGTCGACCGAGGACGTGCGCGAGGTCGTGCTGGTCGCGCGCCACCTCGGCGTCGCCATAACGCCCGTGGGCGCCAACTCCAGCCTCGAGGGCCACACCGTGCCGGTCAGAGGCGGCATCTCTCTGAACCTCAGTCGCATGGACCGCATCAGGGAGATCGTCGCTGACGACTTCCTGGTCGTGGTCGAGCCCGGCGTCACCTACCCGCGCCTCAACGAGGCGCTGCGCAGCACGGGCCTCTTCTTCCCGATCGACCCTGGCGCCGAGGCGACGCTCGGCGGGATGGCCTCGACCAACGCTTCTGGCACCATGGCGGTGAAGTACGGCGTCACGGCCGACCTCGTGATGGCGTTGGAGGTCGTGCTCGCCAACGGCGAGGTGATCCGCACCGGTGGCAGGTCGCGCAAGTCGACCAGCGGTTACGCCCTGACCAAGCTGTTCTGCGGCGCCGAGGGAACGCTCGGCATCATCACCGAGCTGACGGTGAAGGTCGTCGCCAGGCCGGTCGCCGTAGTAGGTTTGCGCGCCTCGTTCGCGACCATCGGCAAGTGCGTCGACTACGTCACCGAGCTGATCCAGTCCGGTGCGAGCCTGTCGCGCTGCGAGCTCGTCGATGCCGCCAGCATCGAGGCGATAAACCGCCACCTCGGCATGAGCCTCGAACCCGCTCCGACGGTGTTCCTCGAGCTGGGCGGGGACCTTGCCGTCGTCGAGTCGATGGCGCGCGAGGCGAGTGAGGTCGCTGCCGGTCACGGAGCCACCGTCTGCGACGTCGCCACCGGCGGCGAGGAGCTTAGTCGGCTCTGGAAGGCCCGTCACCAAGCGTTCTACTGCATGGTCGCCGTCAACCCCGGTCTCGCGAACATCATCACGGACCTAGCCGTACCTATCTCGCGTCTGGCGGAGGTGATCGAGGCTTGCACGGTGAGGGTTAGGGACGCGGGCATGCCGGCTTACGTGCTTGGGCACGTCGGCGACGGCAACTTCCACCTGACGCTGTTCTTCCCGCCCGACGACGAGGCGGCTGAGGAGCGCGCCCACTCCGTGCATGCCGAGTTGGTCGAGATCACCTTGGCGGCGGGCGGAACGTGCACTGCCGAGCATGGTGTGGGGCTGCGCAAACTCCGTTACGTCCGCAAGGAGCATGGCGCGGCCGTCGACACCATGTGGGCGATAAAGCGCGCGCTGGACCCGCAGAACATCATGAACCCGGACAAGAAACTGCCTGCCTGACGCAGCGCCAGCTAGTGAGAAATGGTCACCTTACGTCTCCTGCGAGGTTTCTTGCCTCTATGATTGATGCGCTTTGAAGACGGTACTGATATGTCACGAACAAGATGAGCTCTCGGAGGAGGGCCTGGCGCGCTGGTTGGCGAGCTTCTCTGACTTGGCCGGTCTTGTGATCATCCGAGAGACGGGTCGACGCAAGGCTCGGCTCCTCAGCGAGATGCGGCGCAGCGGTTGGTGGCGACTGCCCGACATCTTCGCGTTCATGGTCTTCAACAGGCTGTTCCTGGCGCGCTCCACCGACGCCTTCGTCGCGACCGCTCTCGAACGCCTCAGGCGGAAGTACCCGCACCTGCCTGCCGATGTGCCGCGCATCGTCGTCGCTTCTCCCAACGAGGCGCGTGCGCAGGACTTCCTGAACGCGCTGGCCCCTGACCTGGTGCTGGCGCGCTGCAAGCTGCTGATCCGCAAGCGCGTGTTCGAGATCCCTCGGTTCGGGACCTTCGTCATGCACCCCGGCATCTGCCCCGAGTACCGCAACTCGCACGGCTGCTTCTGGGCGCTGGCCAACGACGACCTGGAGCGCGTCGGCATGACCCTGCTGAAGATCGACGCGGGGGTGGACACAGGCCCCGTCTACGGTTACTACACCTACGACTTCGACGAGGTAGCCGAGTCGCATACGGTGATCCAGGAGCGGATGATCATCGAGAACCTGGTGCCTCTGAGTGCGAAGCTCCTCGAGATCGGGCGTGGCAAGGCCGAGGTGATCGACACGAGCGGCCGCGCCTCCGGCGCCTGGGGCCAGCCGTGGCTGTCTCGTTACCTGCGCTGGAAGCTCAACGCTCGCCGCCGGCGCGTCACGCTCGTGAGGCGCGAGGCGTGAGACGCCAGCAGGGACAGTTGATCTCGCTCCTCTACCACGACTTGGTGCTCGACCAAGGGGATGGCCACGAGCCTAGCGGGTTCTACGTGCCCGGCTCTGAGCTCTATCGACTGGAGGTCTCGCGCTTCGAGGAGCACCTCAGGGCCGTGCGCGACTCGAGGCAGAGGGTCGTGACGGTTCATGAGCTCTCAGACGTCGCGCGGGACGCTCTCGCGGTCAGCTTCACGTTCGACGACGGCGGCTTCAGCGCGCATACGCTCATAGCGCCACTGCTCGAGGAGCACGGCTGGCGCGGTCATTTCTTCGTCACCACCGACTACATAGGCGCCCCGGGGTTCTTGTCCGCCGAGCAGATCGTCGACCTGCACCGCCGCGGCCACGTCATCGGCTCGCACTCTTGCAGTCACCCGGAGCGCATGGCTAAGCTCGACGGCGTCACGCTGCAACGCGAGTGGACGCGCAGCTGCGAGGTGCTGGCCGAGATCGTGGGCGCGAGCATCACCGTCGCTTCGGTTCCCAACGGGTACACCTCGCGCGAGGTCGCCCAAGCCGCCGAGAGGGCGGGGATCGAGTGGCTGTTCACCTCGGAGCCGACGGCGCGTCTGCGGTTCGCCGGGCGCTGCCGCGAGCTGGGCCGCTACTCGGTGCAGGTGAGCACCGGCACGAGCGCGGTAGCCGACCTGATCGCGGACAGCTCGTTCGGCCGTACCTACCAGGCGGCGCTGTGGGGCGCGAAGAAGGTCGTCAAGTCTGTCGCGGGCGAGAGCTACCTTGCGTTGCGCGCCGCGCTGTTGCGCGGCCGCTGACGCGGGTAGCTCACTCCCGGTACGCCGCCCACTCCGGCTCGTTCTGGAACTGCCACTTGTAGTAGTCCTTGCCCTGCAGCTTCTCGGCGGCGTCCTCGTCGACCAGCACGACGCAGTGCGGGTGTAGCTGCAGCGCCGTCGCGCTGACCATCGAGGTGATCGGACCTTCGGTAGCCCGCGCCAAGATGTCGGCCTTGTGCGCGCCGGTGACGACCATCAGGATCTCGCGCGCGTCGAGGATGGTGCCGACGCCCATCGTCAGGGCGCGCGTGGGGACCGCGCTCTCGTCGCCTCCGAACATCGGAGCGTTCTGACGGCGCGTCGCGGGCGCCAGCGCCTTCTCGCGCGTGCGCGACATCAGCGACGACAGCGGCTCGTTGAAGCCGATGTGACCGGTGCTGCCGAGCCCGAGCAGTTGCAGGTCGATACCGCCGACGCTGGCGATGATGGCCTCGTACTGCCGCGCCTCGCCCTCCAGGTCGGTGGCCGCACCGTTGGGGATGCGGGTGTTGTCGGGCTGGATGTTCACGCGATCGAAGAGATGCTCGCGCATGTACGAGTGGTAGGAGCGCGGGTCGTCAGGTGTCAGGCCCACGTATTCGTCTAAGTTGAAGGTCCTGACCTGAGCGAAGTCCAGGTTCGCGCCCTCGTGCGCGCGCACCAACTCGCGGTAGATGCCCTCCATGCTGCGCCCGGTGGCGCAACCGAGCACCAGGTCCGGCTTCTGGCGGATGCGATCGGCTACCAGCCGGGCTGCGAGCTTCTCCGCCGCGTCGCTGGTTGGGAGGATGAGGATCTCCATGCGTCCTGAGTCGTACCACGTCGCGGCCCGGATGGCTTTCCCTCTGCCTCGAGACAGCGGACACGCCAGCGGACGCGCCGTAGGGTCTTGTACGTCCGTGAGGGCGTCTCTGCCGCACCTTAGGTTGGCTACACTGACCAGCGTCGGATTCGCTTGTGCGAGCGGAGGGGAGACCGACCTGCATGGACTTCGACAGCTACCGTGAGTCGTACTTCGTCCACCCGCAGCCTGTGCAACGCTTCGCCTTCCGCGGTTTGAACGGCGTGACGCTGTTCTTCGAGCAGTATCAGGCCGCGATCGGCTACTACCAGGCGGTCCTGGGTCCACCCAACTACATCGAGGGCGAGGACACCCGCGGCTGGCTGGTTGGCGGCACTTGGCTCACGCTGCTGCGAGGCAGCTCCGGCGCGCCCCGCAACGTCGAGGTCCTATTCGTGATGGAGAGCCCGGCAGAGGCGGAGCGTCTGCAAGCGGTCTTCGTTGCAGCCGGCGGACGGGGTGGGGCGCCGAGCGATCAACTCATGTACGAGCCGGTGAGGCACTGCCCTGTGAGCGATCCGTTCGGAACAGAGATACTCATCATCGCGTCGTTGTCCGGCCAGGAAACCGGCGCGGGCTGACGCCGAAGCCGACTAGTCTGAACTCACCTCTCCAGCGGCAGTGCGTGCAACGGTCCGGTGCTGACCCAGACCTCGTCGCCGACGGCGTGAACTCCGGCTTCGGCTGGGTTGGGCACCTCGGCCAGCACGCTGTTACCCCCATCGACCTCGACGACCACGTCCGCGTGGTTTCCGATGAAGGTGGAGCGCATGACGCGGCCGCTCAGAGCTCCCTGACCCGGGCCGGGGCCGGCCGCCTTGGCAGTCAGCCTGACCGCTTCCGGCCTCACCACCAGGGTCAGCTCGCTTGGCGCTCTCGCCGTGGTTGGGCTGGCGAGCGACAGAGCGCGGCCCGAGACCTCGACGGTGTTGGCGTCCACCACGCGCCCGGTCAGGAAGTTGGCCTTGCCTATGAAGTCCGCCACGAAGCGGTTGACCGGTCGCGCGTAGATCTCCTGCGGCGAGCCGGCCTGCTCCACGCGCCCCCTGTTCATGACCAGGATCAGGTCGGACATCGCCATGGCCTCGATCTGGTCGTGCGTCACGTACACGCTGGTGATACCGAGGCGCCGTTGCAGGTCGCCGATCTCCACGCGCATCTGCTCGCGCAGCTTGGCATCGAGGTTGGAGAGGGGCTCGTCGAACAGCAGGAGTCGCGGCTCCATCACGATGCATCTCGCGAGAGCCACGCGCTGCTGCTGTCCGCCCGACAGCGCGCTCGGTTGCCGCTTGGCCATCTGGGTGAGCCCTACGAGCTCGAGCACCGCGTCGACACGGCGTCTCAGCTCGCCTGCCGGCACGCGCTTCATACGCAGCCCGAACGCCACGTTCTCGAACACGTTCAGGTGCGGGAAGATCGCGTACGACTGGAAGACCATGGCGGTGTCCCTGGCGTTGGGAGCGAGCCTGTCGACGCGCTCCTCGCCGAACCAGATCTCGCCGGACGTCGACTCCTCGAACCCTGCGATCATGCGCAGCAGCGTGGTCTTGCCGCAACCCGACGGGCCGAGCAGCGTCACGAACAGGCCTTTCTCGACCTCGAGATCGATGTCGTCGACGGCGACGACCTCCGGATCGGCCGGCGAGTGGCCGGGGAAGACCTTGCGCAGGCCAACTAGCTTCAGGTCGACGGCCATGGCTGCTCCTTAAGGCTGCTGTCTGACATCAGAAGCGCACCGTCGACGCCGCCTCGGCGCGCCTTCCGACTAGCAGCTGGATGACGATCATCGCGACGAGAACGATCAGCAGCAGCACGATGCTGAACGCCGCCGCCACTCCGAGCCGACCGGAACCGACCTGGTTGAGTATCTGCACGGTCATCAGGTTCCAGTTGGCGGAGACCAGGAAGATCGCGGCGCTGATCGCGGTCATCGCCCTCACGAACGCGAACACCAGACCGGAGAAGAAGGCGGGTGCGATCAGCGGCAGCGTTATCTTCCGGAAGGTCGTCAATGCGCTGGCGCCTAGGTTCTGAGCCGCCTCCTCGATAGACGGATCGATCTGTCTAAGCACCGCGATACCCGACTGGATCCCGACGGGCACGTAACGGAACACGAAGTTGAGCACCAGGATCGCGAGGGTGCCGGTGAGGATCAGCGGTGGCTTGTTGAACGCCAGGATGTAGCCGATGCCGGCCACGGTTCCCGGCACCGCGAAGTTGAGGATCGAGAAGAACTCCATCGCGCCCTTGCCTGGGAAGCGCTTGCGCACGACCAGGTAGGCGATGAGCATGCCCATCAGGCCGCTGATCGGCGTCGAGGTGACAGCCACGATGACCGTGTCTTTCACCGTGTCCCAGCCGGTGCTGAGCACGTACTGGAAATGCCTGAGCGTCAGCGTGTAGTCGAAGCCCCACACGGTGGTGAGGGCGCCGAGGAGGATCACGCCGTAGAAGAGCACGACGACGACCGCGAACGCCACGACGATCCCGAACAGGAACCACTTGGCGAAGGGCGACACAGCCTTAGTGGTCGACGCTGTCGGTTTGCCGGTGACGGTCACGTACTGGCGCTTGGAGATGTAGTAGCGCTGGATGGCGAACGCGGTTATCGACGGCAGCAGCAAGATGACGGCCAACATCGCGCCGCGCGGCAGGTTGAACGAGCCGGTTATCTCGAGATACGCCTGCGGAGCGAGCATGGGGAAGGCCGCGCCTGCGAGCACCAGCGGGTTGCCGAAGTCGGCCATCGACTCGATGAGAACGACCAGGAAGGCGCTGGCTACCCCCGGCAGCGAGAGCGGGAACACGACGCGCCAGAAGACCTGCCAGCGGCTGGCGCCGACGTTCATGGCGGCGTCCTCCAAGGTCGGGTTGATCCCAGCGAGGACCCCGCGAAGCGAGAGATAGGCGATCGGGGCGAAGGTGAACACCTGGGACAGCACCACGCCGTGGAAGCCGTAGATGGAGAAGTTCTGCAGACCGAGCAGTTGCTTGGTTATCAGCCCGTTGAAGCCGAACAGGAACAAGATAGAGACGGCGCCGGCGAACGGCGGCGAGATGATCGGCAGGATCGTCAGCACGTGCAAGAGGCGTTTGAACGGCACGTCGGTGCGCTCGACGACGTAGGCGCAGACGTAACCGAGCGCGACGCCGATCAACCCGACCATCGCTCCGACGGCGAGGCTGTTGCGCAGGGCGTTGCGGTAGAGCCTGCGGGTGCTGATCAGCTCGTAGTTGTCGAGCCCTAGACCGGTCGGCGTCCTGAAGCTGGCCCACAGGACGTTGACCAGCGGCACGACCACGAACACGATCAGCGACGCCATGATGATCACCGCCAGCGCCAGCAGCAGCGGGTCGCGCGCTAGGTTCCTTATCTCGCGAAGGGCCCTGTGCATCTGCCTCTCGTAAGGCTTGGGCGCCCCGTAGGTCGGAACGCCCAAGCGACAGGTACGGCTAGAGGTCTGTTACTGGCCGAGGACCCGCTCGACCCACAGGTCGACGAGGCGCTGGCGGTTGCCGGCCGCGAACGCGGGGTCGAACGTTATGAGGTTGATGTCGTCGAGCGAAGGCACACCCTCGCCGGCGCTGACGTCGCCGCGGATGGGCATGAAGTAGGTCTTCTGGATAGACAGGGCCTGCTGCCCAGCCTCCGAGGTGATCCAATCGGCGAGCGCCTGCGCGCCGCCTAGGTTGGTGGCGCCCTTGAGGATCGACATGGCCGCGACCTCGTAGCCGACGCCTTCGCTGGGGAAGATGACCTGGACGGGGTAGCCCTCGTCGACCAGGCGCAGGAAGCCGGGCGAGAACTGGATGGCGATCGCCGTCTCACCGACGCCCAGCGCTGCGCTGGGAGCGGTGCCGCTCTGCGTGTAGGTCTGGACGTTGGCGTTGAGCTGGCTCAGGTAATCGAAGGCGCCGTCTTCGCCGTAGATCTCGCGCAGGGCGAGGATGGCGTTGTAGGCGGTGCCCGACGACTGCGGCGACGGCATCTGTATCAGGCCGGCGTACTGCGGAGAGAGGAGATCGGCCCACGAAGTCGGCACGGCGGCGCCGCGCGCGCTGAGTGTGTCGGTGCGAACGCCGACCGCGAGCGGGTTGGTGTAGATCGCGTGCCAGTAGCCCTCGGCGTCCTTGAACGCGTCAGGCAGCGCCGCCGCCCCCGCCGCCACGTAGGGCTGGGTCAGACCGCGCTCCTTGGCGAGGATGTGGTTCTCGCTCGGCGCTCCGAACCACACGTCGGCCTGCGGCCTGGCGCTCTCGGCCTCGATCCGCGACAGTGCCGGGCCAGAGGAGAGGAAGACCATCTGGAGCTGGATGCCCGTCTGCTGGCTGAACGCGCCGAGGATGGCCCTGGCGTTCTCCTCGTCCACGCTCGAGTAGACGACGAGGTTCTGAGCCGACGCCAGCGTCAGCAGTGAGATGAGGGCGATGCCTAGGAATCTGCGGATCACGTTGCACCTCCTGTGCTCCGGCGCCGACTTTCAGTACCGGGAGCTGTTGTTGCGCGGACGCCATCTTATGCCGCGAGCGCCGAGACAGTGCTCCTGCGGGGACGATGCCGGCTTCAACGCGTGTAGCTCACCAGCGCCTTCATGTAGTTGGCGCGCTCGAAGGCCTCGGGGTCTGGCGAGTTGCGTTGGCTCAGGCTGCCCCTCAGCTGGTCGACGCTCTCGTACTCGCGCCCTACCAGCCACTCCTCGACTCCCCTGAGCAGCGTGTGGGCGTGGTCTGGTCCGTTGATGAGCAGGCTGCTGGCGAGTTGAACCGCGTCGGCGCCGGCCAGTAGCAGCTTCAGCGCGTCCTGTGGGGCGTGGACGCCGCCGCTCGCGATGAGAGACGCGTCGGTGAGACCGCGCAGTATCGCTATCCAGCGCAGGGCCAACCGCGAATCCTCCGAGCTCGAGAGCACGAGCCGCGGCTCGACCTCGAGAGTGTCTAGGTCGAAGTCGGGCTGCAGGAAGCGGTTGAAGAGGACCAGGCCGGCGGCGCCGGCGTCGACGAGGCGCAAGGCGAGGTTGGGCAGCGAGGAGAAGTAGGGCGCGAGCTTGACCGCGACAGGCACCGAGACCTGAGAGGTGACGTCGTTGACGAGGTCGAGGTAGCGGCTCTCGACGGACGCCGCGTCGGTGCCGGCGTCCGTGGCGAGGAAGTAGACGTTCAGCTCGATGGCGTCGGCGCCCGCCTGCTCGAACAGCGCGGCGTAGCGCGTCCAACCGCCCGGCGAGGAGCCGTTGAGGCTCGCGATGACGGGGATGTCGAGGGCGCGCTTGGCGCCAGCGATGAGCCTCAGGTAGTCGTCCGGTCCCGTGTTGTAGTCGTGCAGATCGGGGAAGAAGCCCGTCAGCTCCGGCGAGATCTCGGAGCCGTAGTGATGCAGCTCGTGAGCCATCAGCTCCTCGTGCTCGATCTGCTCCTCGAACAGCGAGTTGAGGACGACCGCCGACACCCCGGCGCGCTGCAGCTCGAGCAGGCTCCCTAAGTTGCGTGTCAGCGGAGAGGCGGCCGCGACGAGCGGGTTCGCCAGCTCCAGGCCTAGGTAGCGGCATCTCAGGTCGACGGTCATCGTGCCTGCTGTCATCACGCCTCCTGGGTTTCCTGCGCCGCCTTGACGTCGCGCAGGGCGGCGTCGTCCGGCACCGAGCGCTTCACGTCAGCGAGCTGCTGGTAGAGCTTGAAGCGCGCGTCGATGTCGGCCTGGGCCAGGGCGAAGAGCTCCTCGGCGCGTTCGGGCTGAG
Organism: uncultured bacterium; assembly: GCA_964392895.1. Classification (GTDB taxonomy): domain Bacteria; phylum Deinococcota; class Deinococci; order Deinococcales; family Trueperaceae; genus CAYMRL01. Next base: position 57,547 of record CAYMRL010000010.1, on the reverse strand, counting down.
CGCGCTCGAGCATCGCGAAGCGACCCTCGGCCTGCGCGAACTCCTTGAACGGGACGGTCGGTGGCCTGGAGTCGAGCTTGAGCGGATTGACGCTCTCGCCCATCGCGTTGCGTGGGTCGAAGCGGTAGAGCGGCCAGTAGCCGCTGCGCACCGCCTGGCGCTGGCGCGTCATGGCTGTCGACATCTCGATGCCGTGCGCGATGCAGTGGCTGTAAGCGATCACGAGCGACGGTCCGCGCCAGCTCGCCGCCTCGCGGAGCACCTTCACGGTCTGCGCCGGGTTGGCGCCTATCGCTATCTGCGCGACGTAGACGTTGCCGTAAGCCATCGCCAGCATGCCGAGGTCCTTCTTGCCCGAGCCCTTGCCGGCAGCCGCGAACTTCGCGATGGCGCCGCGAGGCGTCGCTTTCGACGCCTGACCGCCGGTGTTGCTGTAGACCTCGGTGTCGAGAACGAGCACGTTGACGTCGCGGCCGCTGGCCAGGACGTGGTCGAGGCCGCCGTAACCGATGTCGTAAGCCCAGCCGTCGCCGCCGACGAGCCAGACGGCTCGTGGCAGCAGGGCGTCTAGGTCTTCTCGCAGCCTCCTGGCGACCTTCGCGCGCCCGCTGTCCTCATCGGCGATCAGCCGCTCGAGCTCTGCCTCGAGGCGGGCGATGAGCACGCGCTGCTTCGCGGCGGCTTCGTCGTCGCCCGCGTCGGCCGTGGCGCCCTCTAAGATCTCGATCACGAGTCGCGCGTCTAGGTCCGGGAGCAGCTCGTCGAGCAGGCTGCGCGCCAGCTCGCGGCGCGCGTCGAGCGAGAGCCGCATGCCGAGACCGAACTCGGCGTTGTCCTCGAACAGCGAGTTCGACCAGGCCGGCCCTCGACCCGCGGCGTTCTGAGCCCACGGGGTCGTCGGCAGGTTGGCGCCGTAGATGGAGGAGCAGCCGGTGGCGTTGGCGACGGTCATCCGGTCGCTGAAGAGCTGGGTGAGGAGCTTGAGGTAGGGGGTCTCGCCGCAGCCGGCGCAGGCGCCCGAGAACTCGAACAGCGGCAGCCTGAGCTGCGAGGCCTTGATCGGGTCGAGCTCGTCGAACGACGGGTTCCGGGTAGGCAGCGCGCGGAAGAAGTCGTAGGCAGGCAGCTCGGTCGCCAGGTGATCGTGCTTGGGCGCCATGTTCAGCGCCTTGTGTTTCACCTCCGACTTGCTCCTGGCGGGGCAGACGTCGACGCACACCGCGCAACCCGTGCAGTCCTCGGGCGCGACCTGGACCGTGAACGCGAAGGCCTTAAGCGCAGCGTCCTTCCCCTGCCACTGGCGCGACTTGAAGCCTTCCGGCGCGCCTTCGAGCAGCGTGGGATCGTAGGCGTTGATGCGGATGGCAGCGTGCGGGCAGGCGATGGCGCACAGCGCGCACTGAGTGCAGATGTCAGGGTCCCAGATGGGTATCTCGACAGCGATCGAGCGCTTCTCGTACTGGCTCGTCGCGGTAGGGAAGGTGCCGTCGACCGGCAGCGCGGATACCGGCAGCAGGTCGCCGGCTCCCTCGATGATGCGCGCGGTGACGCGCTTCACGAAGTCTGGAGCGGTGTCAGGCACCGCTGGTCGCCTGCGCAGCGTCGAGGTCGCGGCTGTCGGCAGTGGGACCAGGTGTAGGCCGGCGAGCGAGGCGTCGACAGCGGCGAAGTTGCGCTCGATGATCGCGCGGCCGCGCTTGCCGTAGCTGCGCTCGATCGCGACCTTGATCTGCCTTATCGCTTCGTCTCTCGGCAGCACGCCGGAGAGCGCGAAGAAGCAGGCCTGCATCACCGTGTTGATGCGGCCGGCCAAGCCGGCCTCGCGCGCGACGCTGAGAGCATCGACGATGTAGAGCTGCAGCGACCTCTCGATGACGGCGCTCTGGAACTCCACCGGAAGTTGGTCCCAGACATCGTCGGGGCCGTAAGGACTGTTGAGGAGAACGGTCGCGCCGCTGCCGGCCGTGGACAGCACGTCGAGCTTGCTGACGAACTCGAACTGGTGGATCCCGACGAAGGCGGCTTCCGAGATCAGGTAGGTGGAGTCGATCGGCTCGGGGCCGAACCGCAGATGCGAGACCGTTACCGCACCTGACTTCTTCGAGTCGTAGACGAAGTAACCCTGGGCGTATAGATCGGTCTGTTCAGCGATGATCTTGACGCTGTTGCGGGTGGCGCCGACAGTGCCGTCGCTGCCGAGGCCGTAGAACACCGCGCGCTTGACGCTCTCTGGCTCGGTGGTGAAGGCCGGGTCGTGCTTGAGGCTCAGATGCGTGACGTCGTCGACGATGCCGAGCGTGAAGCCGTGCAGAGGCACCGCCAGGTCTAGCTCGTCGAGCGCCGCCTTGACCATCGCCGGCGTGAACTCCTTCGACGCCAAGCCGTAGCGGCCGCCGATCACCCTCAGCTCGGTGCCGTCCGGCCCGCGCCTGCGTTCCGAGTGGAGCGCTGCCAGCACGTCTTGATACAGCGGTTCGCCGTTGGCGCCGGGCTCCTTGGTGCGGTCGAGCACCGCGACAGCCTTGACCGTCTGCGGCAGAGCTTGGGTGAACGCGCGCGAGTCGAAGGGGCGGTAGAGCCTGACGGCCAGCACCCCGACCCTGTCTCCGGCTGCGTTCAGCTTGACCACGGCCTCGCGAGCCGCCCCCACGCCCGACCCCATCAGCACCACCACGCGCTCGGCTTCGGCATGACCGAAGTACTCGAAGGAGCGGTAGCCCCTACCGGTGCGCTCCTCGAACGCGCGGAACACGCCATCGACGATTCCGGCGACCGCGTCGTAGTAGGAGTTGCATGCCTCGCGAGCCTGGAAGAAGACGTCGGGGTTCTGAGCCGTACCGCGCAGGACGGGTCTCTCTGGCGAGAGGGCTCTGCGCCTGTGCGCGGCGACGTCGACATCGTCGATCAGCGACCTGATGTCGTCTTCGCTCAGCAGCTCGACGACGTTGACCTCGTGGCTGGTGCGGAAGCCGTCGAACACGTGGAGGAACGGCACGCGCGAGCGCAACGTCGCCGCCTGCGCTATCAGCGCCATGTCCTGCGCCTCCTGGGGCGAGTTAGCGAACAGCAGCGCCCAGCCGGCGCTGCGCACAGCCATCACGTCGGAGTGGTCGCCGAATATCGAGAGCGCATGGGTCGCGACGGCCCGCGCCGCGATGTGGAAGACCGTCGAGGTCAGCTCCCCGGCGATCTTGAACATGTTGGGGTACATGAGGAGCAGACCCTGCGACGCCGTGAAGGTCGTGGCGAGAGAGCCGCCTTGCAGCGCGCCGTGAACAGCCCCCGCCGCGCCGGCTTCGCTCTGCATCTCGACTACCTGTGGAACGGTACCCCAGAGGTTCGCGCGTCCGGCCGCCGACCACCCATCGGCCAGCTCACCCATGGTGGACGCCGGGGTGATCGGGTAGATCGCGATGACCTCGTTGGTCAGATGTGCGACGCGTGCCGCCGCTTCGTTGCCGTCCAAGACAGCTCGCTGCCGGACCATCTCGCGCTCCTTCCCGACGTGCTCCGCCGTGTGCCGCCGTACGACGTCGTCGGCCGACGCGGTGGCGCACGCTGGTCGGTGCGCCAGCTCTCGAGGCAAGTCTAGGAAGGAAGGACTAGGACAGTGGTCCCGGTTCGGCGCCGTGGAGAGAGCGGTGGCGAGCCTCCACCTGAGAGAGCAGCCGCTTCCCCAGCGGCGTGGAGATGTTGCGTCGCGCCGACTCGAAGAACTCCTCGAGGTGCCTGCCCGCTGCGTCCTGACCGGTCGGCGCGCGTCGCTGCTCCGCGTAGCAGAGGGCCTGCAGGCACATGTCGATGAGGTTCATGTCGCGCACGAACACCGCCACGTCGCTGGCGCGCTGTTCGTACTCGTGCCACAGCTCGCCTAGTGCGCCGGCAGCGTCAGGAAGCAGGTTGGCGATGGCGAGATGCTCGAGGCGCGACTTCTCGGTGACGCTGACAGTGCGGTCGCGTTCGTCGACGCGGGCTGCGATGTCGCCGGTCTCGACCTCGGCCAGATCGTGCAGCACCGCGATGCTGACGGCCCTGTCTCTGTCGACGCCGGCGAGAGACGCGAACAGCAGGCACAGCAGCGCTGTGCTCCAGCTGTGGTCGGCGACGGACTCGGGGTCTCGCACCTCGCGCAGGAGCCAGCCGCTGCGCGGCGTGTCCTTCAAGGTTAGAGCGCGGTAGGCGAGGTCGAGGAGCTCTCTCTCGGAGGCCTCCGGTTGAGGCTCGCCTGAAGACAGTGTGCGCTTCACTCGCCGACTGTCGGATGCTGCGAAGCCGCCGGCGGCGCGACGCTGGTGGTGCGAGCCACTGCCACGTACGCGAGGAACGACACCGCTGTCAGGCAGCCTGCTATGAGCAGCGACGACCGTGGTCCGAGTTGGGTGGCGACCCAACCCAACGGGCCCGCCGCGATCGCGATGCCGATGTAGAAGACCATCGACTGCACGCTGAGCATGCTCGAACGTCTCGCTGTCGGCACGACCTTGTGAAGGATCGAGTCGTGAGGGACGTTGCTGGCGGCGAGGGCGAAGAAGGCGAGCGCCATGGCTATCCCGAACCCGCCGGCCGAGGAGGCGATGGCGAACAGCACCAGCGCGGCGCCCCTGACGAGCGTGCTGAAGCCAGCCAGGGCCGCCGCTCCGCCAGGGAAGACCATCCCCCACCTAAGCACGGCCAAGCTGCCCAGCAGCACGGCGATCCCGCCCACGGTTCCCAGCACCGCGTACGGCTGGCTGTTGGCCGCCTCGGAACCGAACACCGTGGCCGCTATCGGCTGCCAGAACGTCTCGAGGCTGACCATCGCCAGCCCGCTGGCCGCCGCGGCCAGCAGCAGCCAGCGCATCGAGGGGATGACGCGAGCGAGATGTAGCGTGTCCTTGAGGATCGACGGAACCTCGCCGATGCTGGCGACGCGCCCCTGCGGCTTCACCGGCTCACGCATCAGCCACAGGGTGACGAGCCAGCAGACGGCCCTGAGGCACACGCCGGCGAACAGAGCGATACCGAACGCCGACAGCGGCCACGCCAGGTCGAGGCTGGCCGTGAGGCTCGGCAACAGCCCCCCGACGAGCGTTCCGAACAGGAGGCCGCCGGCTTGGAACACCTCGACCGTCGCGAGGTGCGGTTGAAGCGGAGCCTCGGAGTCGAGACGCTTGAGCTCGTCGACGTACCAGGCATCCATCGCGCCGGAGTGCAGCGCCGCACCTATTCCCTGGAAGAGCGCGTACGCCAGCGCGATGGTCGGACCCGTCAGGAACAGCAGCAGCGCGAAAGAGACGAGCGTGAACAGTTGCGACGCGAGCGCGACGGGGCGGCGACCTATCGCGTCGGCTAGACCGCCGGTGGGCAGCTCGAGTACGACGACGAGCAGAGCCCGTATCGCGAAGACGAAGCCGATCGTAGCGAGGTCGAGCCCTCGCCCGGTCATGTGCAGCACCAGAACGGGCATCGGAACCGCGATCGCTAGCTCTAGCAAGCCGATGAGTGCGGCGTACCTGAATGTCAGCGCTCGGGCCGGGCCGGGTGCCACCTCTGCTCCTCATCCGCTACTGGCGCGTGACCCCGACAGAGGGCGTCATCGAGTCACGGTCCCCCCAAGATGTTGTCAGTCACGAGCAGCCACTAAACGAAGCGAACGACCAACTGCTCGATGCCGGGCAGCTCAGTCGTGACTCTGGCTCAATGAGGAGATGTTACCAAAGCCCGCCTCGCCACTCAGCGGGCGATCGCCTTCATCAAGTAGGCAGTCGTCACCCAACCGACCTCCTTGTCGGTCAACTGCGCCCGGAACAGGTGTTCGAGCTCGAGGAGCTCGGTGGAGGAGAGCCTGCGTGACAGGTGATCGGCGAAGCTCGCCGGTTCAGCGTCCCTGGCGAACCACCTGTCGAGCGAAGCCTTGCGCACCAGGTGAGGATGAGTCGCAGCGTCGCGGACGAACCGCACTTCGCTGAAACCAGCGTCTCGGGCCGCGCGTTCGAGAGCCGCGAAGGCGGCGTCGCTACCGGCGTTGGGCGCGCTGTAGATCTCCTGCTCCGCCTCCGTCGCCCTCTCGGCCAGCTCGCGCGGCAGCGACGTCATGTCGACGAGATCGGTGAGGCGCTGCGACCTCGAGACGTCGCTCTCGGCAAGGACCAGGACTCCTTCAGGCGCCATGACCTCGCCGATCGATTCGAACAGCCGCGCGACGTCAGGCGCGGCCGCTATGACTCCGCGCCCCACGACGCGGTCGAACCTGAGATCCGTTGCGGCGACCCCCGCCTGCGACCTGAGCGCCTCCCGAAGCTCGCCGGCCGCGGAAGGAAGCGAGCCGACGAGGACGCCGGGGCGCTGCAGCGCCGGAAGCGCGGTGGCCTGTTGGGCGATGGCTTGCGCCTCCTCCTGATCGGACGCGAGCGCCCAGACCAGCCCCTCCGGAGCGCGCCGCGCGGCTTCCCAGGTGAGCAGACCGCTGCCGGCGCGCAGGTCGAGCACCAGATGATGCCGTTCGACGCCGGCCAGCTCGAACAGCCGGTCTCTCACCGCAGCCAGACGCGCGCCGGCGCGCGAGACCGTGCGCTCCAACCAGCGGTCTCTGGCCGCGTCGAGCGGGCGGGTGGCAGGCGGGCCGCTCGCGACGTCCTCCTGCTCGCGTTCGACCATGGCGGCAAGCTGCGCCTCGCGCATCCTCGAGACCTGGTCGCGGATGCCGGCCTCGTAGCCCTGCGAGCTCGGTTGATAGAAGACCTTGCCCTGCAGCGAGGCGGGGAGGTACTGCTGGGCGACCCAGTGGTCGCGGTAGGCGTGAGGGTAGAGGTAGCCGGCGCCGTGCCCGAGCCCCTCGGCGTCGCGGTTGGCGTCCTTCAGGTGGTCGGGCGGCTGCGCCTCACGCTCGCTCTCGACAGCCGCCAAGGCGTCGAAGAACGCCATCGTCGAGTTGCTCTTCGGGGCCGTGGCGAGGTAGAGCGTCGCCTGAGCCAGGTGGTAGCGGCCCTCCGGCATACCGACGTAGTCGTAGGCCGCTGCTGCCGCCGACACGACTGTCAGCGCGTCCGGCGCGGCAAGCCCGACGTCCTCGCTCGCCAACACCAGCAGGCGTCTGAGGATGAAGCGCGGGTCCTCGCCCGCGTAGACCATCTTGGCCAGCCAGTAGAGAGACGCATCGGGGTCTGAGCCCCTTACGCTCTTGATGAACGCGCTGATGGTGTCGAAGTGCGCGTCGCCCTCCTTGTCGTAGAGGACGGCGCGCCGCTGTATCGACTCCTCGGCGACGAGCTTGGTGATCGTGATGACGCCGCTCGCGTCTGTAGGCGTGGTGGTCACGGCCAGCTCGAGGGCGTTGAGCAGGGCTCTGGCATCGCCGTTAGCGACGTTGACGAGGTGCTCGAGAGCGTCGGGATCGACGCGCACCTCGAGACGGCCGTACCCGCGCCCGTCGTCGACCAGAGCCTGCTCGACGACCTTCACCAGGTCACCGGGCCCCAGCGGCGTGAGCTCGAAGATGCGGCTGCGGCTGGCGAGGGCCTTGTTGACCTCGAAGTAGGGGTTCTCAGTTGTCGCGCCGATGAGGATGACGGTGCCGTTCTCGACCCAGGGCAGCAGCGCGTCTTGTTGCGCCTTGTTGAAGCGGTGGACCTCGTCGACGAAGAGGATCGTGCGGCGCCCGGAGCGCAGCTCGGCCTGAGCCGCAGCTACCGCTTCGCGGATGTCCTTGACGCCGGCCAGCACGGCGTTGAGCGCCGTGAACCTGGCCTTGGTCGTGTTGGCGATGACCCTCGCCAGCGTCGTCTTGCCGGTGCCGGGGGGCCCGTAGAAGATCACCGAGCTGAGCTGGTCAGCCTCGATGGCGCGGCGCAGCAGACGGCCAGGACCGATGATCCGGTCCTGGCCGATGAACTCGTCAAGGGTGCGGGGCCGCATGCGCGCGGCAAGCGGCTCGCTGGTTGCGGACGCGAACAGCCCGCTAGGTGGCTCGAAGGCGGCCATGCTGCCCCCAGCCTAACAACCGCCTAGGGTCAGTCGGCCTCTACGTAACGCCTGACGTCGAGGGAGTAGTAGCCCACCGAGCCGGAGTAGTAGCTGGAGGCTGCGAGCACGTAGCTGCCCGGCCACAGCTCGACGGCTATGCGCGAGTCGGAGGACAAGTCGTAGTCGTCGTTCTGAGTGACCATTTCGCCGTACTCGTCGAAGATCGTGAGTACCGTGTCGAAGTCCCACGACCACATGTTGATCACGAAGAACGACGGCGTCAGGACCTCGAACGAGAAGTACTCGGTGTTGCCCACGTAGCCGCCGGCTAGCATCGGCATGTCGGCAGTCAGCTCTGAGTCGAGCATGGCGGGGATGTCCAAAGGCCTGAGTCCCTCGCCTATGCCGGGCAGCGCACCGGCCGCCTTCAGCTCCACGACGTAGTAACCGATGTCGTACTGCGAGTAACCGGAGACCACGACGTAGTACTTGCCGGTCTCCGGCAGCCACAGGTCGACGCCGGCACCAGTGTCGCCGTAGCCGTAGTAGTCGTCGTTGAGATCCAGCAGGTAGCCGGAGGGGTCGTAGACGGAGATGTGCGAGTCGAACTCGCCGCTGGTGACCGTGACGGTGACGTAATCGTCCGCCTTGCCCTCGAAGAAGAACATGTCGACGTAGGAGCCGTCCTTGAAGTTCTGGCCGTCGTCGGTGGTCAGCTCGCCGCTGACCGGCTCGCCGACCACCAGTTGCGGAAGCTGGAAGGCGAAGTAGTTGGGCGGGTTGAGAGGTCGTTGAGCAGCGGCCGCGGCGACCAGGGATAGCAGAAGCACGAAGAGCGTGGTGCGGCGTGAGGTCATCGAAGATCCTTTCGGCGGTTGTGGCCGTTCCTGTCGACGCCGTCGACAGTCAGCCGCCACGTGACGCGGTGCGCTGAGGTTACAGGAGGCCCGTCTAGAACAGTGTGCCTTGTCTCATTCTTCCAGGAACGTCGAACAGCGCCGTGTTCAGCGGCTCCCAGCGCCTGCCGAGACCGAGCCGCTTGCGCGTGAGACGGAAGAGCGCGCCGAGCTGCTCGGCGTGGCCGCCGCTGCCCGACATCCGAAGTCCGAAGCGCTTGTCGTCGAGGTCGCCGGCGTGCGCCTCGCCGATCCTGTTGAGGACGCGCTGCTTGCGCAAGGGAGCGTGGTCCTCGAGCCACTGCGTGAACAGCTCCGACACCGCTCCGGGCAGGCGCACGATGGTGAAACCGGCGTGGGTCGCTCCTGCCGCCACCGCCGCCGCCAACAGGTCCGGCATCTCGTGATCGGTGAGCCCGGGGATGAGAGGGGCCACGTTGACGCCTACCGGCACGCCCGCCACCGCCAGCTCCCTTATGGCCCGCAGGCGGTTGGCGATAGTGGAGGTGCGGGGCTCCAGCCGCGCCCGCAGCGCCTCGTCGAGCGTGGTTATCGACAACGTCACCCGCGCGCCGTTCCAACGCGCCATCTCGCTGAGCACGTCCGCGTCGCGAGTGACGAGCGCGTTCTTGGTGATGATCGAGACCGGGTTCTTGAAGCGCGCCAGCACCTTCAGGCACTGCCTGGTCACCTCCAGACGACTCTCGACCGGTTGGTACGGGTCCGTGACGCCGGAGAGCATCAGGACCTGAGGGCGCCAGCTCTTCTTCCTCAGCTCCGCCTCGAGAAGCTCGGCAGCGTGGCGTTTCACCATGATCACGCGCTCGAAGTCCAGGCCCGCGGAGAAGCCCAGGTACTCGTGAGTGGGGCGGGCGTAGCAGTAGCTGCAACCGTGCTCACAGCCCCGATACGGGTTGAGGCTGGCATCGAACCCGAGGTCGGGACTGGTGTTGGTGCTGATGATGGAGCGCGAGGTGTCGTCCAGGAAGCGCGTGCGCTTCTTGAGATCCTCCTCGGTGAGCTCGGCCGGGTCCTCCTCGAACGCGAGCTCGCTGAACCTGTTCGCCGTGTTGCTGTTCGCCCCCCGCCCCCGATGCCTCATTTAATTAGTATAGGGGCGGCTCTGCGACCCTCGATGTATTCACAGAGCCACACCTTCGCGCGGTAGGGTGTGCGCGATGTCGAGGTCAGGTTCAGGCGGACGCCCGGTTGCGGTGTCGAACAGCAACGACAACAGAGGCGGCGGAACCAAACCCGCCGAGTTGACCACCAAGCAGAAGGTGCTGCGCGAGGTACGAGGCTATGCCGAAGCGTTAGCCATCGCGTTCCTCGTCGTCACCTTCATCTTCACGACCGTAGGGGTCGTCGGGTCGTCCATGGATCCCAACCTCAACGGAGGAGACGGCAGGGGCAACCTGCTCAGGTCGCTGCTCACCGGCGACCGCGTGTTCATCCCCAAGTACGACACCTGGCTGCGGCGCATGGGCGTTCTCGGCGAGTACGAGCTCGGTGCCGTGGTCGTACTGCGTGAGCCCGCCAACGCGCCGACGTCCTTGGAGACGGGCAAGCGCAAGTTCTTCATCAAGCGCGTCGTCGCCGGACCTGGCGACCTGATCAGGATCGAGCGGGGTCAGGTCTACGTCAACGGTGTTGCCGTCGACCAGGGCTTCATCACGGACTCTGGCCGAGTGCGGGTCGCGCAGGTCGACTTCCCGAAGGTCGTCGTCGAGAACGGCGCCGTCACCGCGCTGGTGATGGGGTTCGAGGCGAGCCGCTCGGGCAACTCGTTGCCGATGCTGCCGACGGGCGCGTTCGAGCCGGCGCCCGTGCCGGCGACCGATCCGCGCGTGCAGCTCTTCTACGGCAACGTGCTGAGCGCCATTCAGGTCCCGCCTGGGTTCGAGAGCGACACGCCTGTCGTCTTGGACATGCTCGTGCCAGAGGGCTACTACTTCGTCATGGGCGACAACCGCAGCTCGGGCGGCAGCGAGGACTCGCGCTACTTCGGGCCGGTCAGGGCCATCGACATAGCCGGTCGCGCCACCGCCGTGATCTGGCCGCCGCGCCGCGACGGCGAGTGGAACTGGCGCGGCCTACCGGCTCCCGAAGCGTTCTCGGCCGTTCCGGATTAGCCGGACCTCACGGCTCAGGGCCTCACAGCTCAGCTCGCCAGCGTCCGTCGACCTGTCGGTACGGTACCCAGGCGAGGCCGAGGAAGCGCAGCGCGACATCGCGGCTGGTTGGCCTTATCGTAACCGTCTCTAGCGCGAGGTCTTCGGCGTGAACGCCGGCCGCTTGCGCCGTGGCGATGGCGCTATCCAACTCTGCCAACAGCGCCGTGTGCTCGGCCTGCGCCGCGCGCAGCTTCTCGTTGGCTCTCTGCACGTCGCCTAAGTCCTTCGCGCCGCTCGACGCCTTGCGGATCGCGCCCGTTATCGCGCCGCTGCGGCTCCCGCGACCCAAGAACGCGCCCAACACGCTGCTGAGCGTGTCGACACCGCGGTGCTGTAGCTGCTGCTGCTCGCGACCGACGGCCTGCTGCGCGCTCATGACGCGCCGCTCGCTCGTCGCCACCTTCGAGGCGAAGCGCTGCCTCACCTTCGCCACCTCGGCGTCGCGTCCCTCGCGCGCCGCCAGGGAGCACCTCAACCTGAACTCGCGCTCTTCCTCGCCGGGACGTGAGACGAGCTTCGACGCAGCGTGCCGCCACAGCGTCAGCGCGCCCTCTGTCCGCGCCCAGCGCACGAAGTCATCACCCCAGCTCTTCACCGCGCGCTCGTCGAGCGCGATCTGAGGCAGCGCCGCGAACGACGCCTCGGCGGGCGCGCTGTCGGTCAACGAACCGAGGTCGAGAGCGAGGTTCTCGCCCTCCGCCCAGCTGACCGTCACGGGACCCTCCGTTGGCTCCACGGACCTGAGCACCCTCTCGGTTAGCTCGACGCCGTGCGTCTTGGAGGAGTAGTGAACGTCGGCTGCAGCAAGGACGAAGGGGAAGTAGGTGACGCCCTCGCGCGAGCCGCTGAGCGGAAGGTACGTGACCGGCAGGTGGCGGGGAAGGGCCGGAGGCGCGCTGTCTGAGGCAGCCGGTGCGGCGGTCGCGGCCGGTGTCACAGGGGCGGCGACCTGGGTAACGTCAGGTGCGCTGTCGGCTTCACTGAGCCGCCTGATCTGGTCGCGCGAGAGCGGCCCCGCCAGGTACGACATCACCCAGCGCGTCTGGAAGGCGACCGGCTGCTTCTCGTGGACGCTGTTCATCAGGAACGTGCGCTTGGGGAGCGCGCCGATCAGCGCCTCCAAGGCCGAGGTGTCGGCGGTGCCTGAGGCGCCTTTGAGCCCGTCGATGAGCCGCTTCTTGTCGCGCTCGGTCTGGAGCCTGCCGATGAACCACGTGCCCGCGTTCGAAAGCGCCTTGTAGTCGAGGTCGACGGGGTTCTGGGTCGAGAGAGCGAGACCGACCCCGAAAGCGCGGGCCTGCTTGAGCAGCGTGAGCAGCGGCTTCTTGGTCGGCGGCTCAGCCACGGGCGGCAGGAACCCGAACAGCTCGTCGATGTACACCAGTGCCCTCAGGCTCGAGGTGCCGCTCTGCGAGCGCGTCCAAGCGACCACCTCTGACAGCAGCAACGTCATGAAGAACTCGCGCTCCGCCTCGCTCAGGTGGCTGAGAGTCACGACCGCGATCCGCGGCTTGCCGTCCGGCTCGTACAGCAGCTCCTGCACGTCGAGAGGCGCGCCCTTGGTCCACGCCTCGAAGCTTGGCGCGGCGAGCAGGTTGTTCAGCGCCATCGCCAGCCGCGTCCGGTCACGGGAGGGGAAGACGGTCTCGAGGTCCATCACGCCTACCTGCCGGAAAGGCGGTTCCTGCACGGCGTGAACGAGGCCGGCCAGCGAGACGTCGGAGCCAGCGCGCCAGGCCTGCTCGAGGATCGTGGTGATCAGGACGTGCTCACGGCCGAGTGGATCGGTGTTCTGGCCGAGCAGGCTCAGGAGGCCCGTCGCCGTTGCGGAGAGACGCTCGCTCAGCAGGTCCCTGTCTGCGAGGACCGCGGCAGCTGGCGCGGCGAAGGATCGCAGGATCGAGATCGGCCGACCGGCGACCGAACCGGGCGTGTAGACGCTGACGGTGGCGGCGCGCCGCAGGCGCTCGATGCGATCTGGTCCCTGACCAGAAGCGGCAAGTCCGGCGCGCCAGCTCTCGGCCTGCTTGGCGGCGTAGCCCTGCCTGCCTAGACCGGACCTCTCGGCCTCGCCCTGGTCGATCCACGGCTCGAAGTCGGAGGCTTCGAGGTCAGGGAACGTCAGGGCGAGGTTGCCCATGTCCCCCTTCGGGTCGATGACGAGCACCGGGATGCCGTCGATCGCCGCCTCCTCGATCAGCCCGATACCGAGCCCTGTCTTACCGCTCCCAGTCATGCCGACGATCACGGCGTGAGTCGTCAGGTCGCGAGCGTCGTAGAGCAGCGGCTTCTCGGAGGCCGCGAAAGTCTCAGGGTCCACCTCGCGGCCGAGGTAGAAGACTCCCAGCTGTTCGAAATCCATCGGTCCTCCATTTGGGGGTAAACAGACGCGTGACGCGATCGTAGCCTAGTGCGTACTCGCCGGCTCTACATCTACCGGGTCAGGCACCCTGCGTCGCCTCCTGCCGGCACTTCCCCCATCAGGCGCGCCACACAAGGAAAGAGGGGGTAAACCGATTTGAGCGGTTCGACAAGCAACCAAACAGGGCACCGTGCCTCGCTCGGACGGTCAGGCTTCACCCTGATCGAAGTGCTGATCGTCATGGCGATCATCGGCGTCATGGCAGGCGTCGTCGTGATGAGCGGACGTCCGATCGTACGCGGCCAGGACGCGCTGGCCGCGGTTAAGACGATGCAGCAGAGCGTATGGCAGGGCGCGACCATGGCCGCTTCGCGCGGGGTCAGGACCCGGCTGGAGCTCAACGGGCGCTTCCTCGACGTGGTGCGTGAGGACAACAGCCAGCGGGTGCGCAGGTTCGAGCTGCCCGCCACCGCAAGCCTCAACACCAGCAACAACCCGCTGCTGGTGTTCACGCCGCCGGGCAAGGTCGATGTCGCCAGCCTCAATCTTCTCCCAAGCAACCTGACGCTTACCGTCGATGGCAAGGCGTACCTGCTGGAGATCTCGCTGATAGGAGAAGTAAGGGCGGTGGCTCAATGAGACGGCAAGTCGATCGAGACCTGGTCATGCGCAGACGCCTCGCGGCCGGCCTCACGATGCTCGAGGTCGTGCTGGCGCTCGCGGTTCTCGCCATCCTCGGCGCCGCGTTCACGACTGTGTTCGTCAACAACATGCGGCACACGACCATCTCCGGCCAGCGCACGCAGGCTGCTCAGGTGCTCAACTACTTCGGGCGGCGCGTTGCTGGTGGGGACACTGCGATTCTTCCGGACCTCAACGACAGCATGACGTGGGACTACGGGACCCTCGGCGCCGCGTTCGCAGACATCGCGTCCGGTGAGGGTTTCGCGGAGCCAGAGCGCTACCGCGTCGAGATCAACGCCTCGCGCAACGTAACGGTCCTTGGAGCCATCGTCGTTCAGTACGACCTCGACGTCTGCTTCCAAGGTGCCAACGGCGAGTCGTGCGTCACCGGCACGACGCTGGGCTCTCCCAACACGCCTACCTCCACGACGACCCCGCCGCTGCCGGGGATCAACTAGGTGCGAGTATGAAGAGGTCCAGCGGTCTCACCCTCTTGGAGATCCTCATCGCCCTTTTCGTGTTCGGCATCGTCGCGGCGATGGCGACCTCGGGCGTCACCAGCTCGCTCCGCGTTCAGGCGCTCAACGAGGCCTCGACGAGCGCCCAAGCGAAACTGCGGCGCATCACGGAAGTGTTCACGCAGGAGCTGCGCAGCGCGGTGCTCGGCGGGATCACCAACGCGCCGTACGCTTCGAACTCCAGCCAGATCTCGTTCCTGCTGCTCGATGGCGGCGCCGGTTACCAGGTCGTGGACAAGGCAGGATCGTTCACCACTCGGAACTACGTCGACCTTGCGCCCACCGGCAACATCTCAGACGTCAGCTACCTCAACGGTGGCGAGATCCTGCTGGTCAACAGCGCCGGCGAAGCCTACGTGATGCGGGTGACCGGCGTGGGGACGAACAACAGCAACGGCATGCAGACCTACCGGCTGACCCATACGGGCTGCCAGAACACGATCGCCTTCACGACGAACACCCTAGTGTTGAGCGTTCGCTCGCTGGGACTCAGGTACGACGGCAGCTCAGGCTCGCTCTTCCAGCGCGATGCGGGCGGGGCCCCGCAGACGCTGGCCTTCGACATGGAGGGCCTCGAGCTCGAGTACGTGTACCAGTACGCCGACGGCACACCCATCGTGCGTACGACTCCGCTCACTCAGGGCGGCGTTCCCGTTCGCAGCGGTTTGATAAGCGGTCAGACGGCCACCCTTGCCCGCGTCCAGGTAACTGTTTCGGCTTCCGAGAACCAGGGTGCCGGCCGCGAGGTAACGCGTTCTTACATGGGTCAGGTGGAGATGTCCACCAACCCGAGCTTCCAGATCAATAGAGTGAGGACCTGCTAATGCTCAAGCGCACTCAAGGGTTGGCGATGCTCTACGCGTTGCTGCTCATGGTAGTAGTCGTCGGCATAAGCGCGCTGATGTTCGCGCGCACGGTTGCCGAGATCCAGCACAGCGGCGACGACGCCGCCATCGTTCAGACGCTCCTGCTCGCGCGCGGCTCCGCCAACATGGGTGGCCAGGTGCTGCAGGATGCCGTAAGAAGAGAGCTCCATAGCATCGTCGAGTCGACCTCCAACATGTCGGGTCGCTGGTCGTACGGAACGGGCCTCACAGGTCCAGCTCCTGACGTTCCATCGGTGACCTCGGCGCTGAGCGCGGTCGCCAGCACACTTCAGACCAGGATCGACAACGTGCTGTGCGGCAACACTCAGTTCTCGCCCAGCACCGGTGGCCAGGGCCAGTTCCGCGTCTACTTCACCAACAGCGCTTGCGGAGAGGCGCTTCCCTCCGGTGTCAGGCTCCCGACCGGCAGGTTCGTAGAGGGTCTCCCGCGCCAGGGAACCATGGCGCACGGCGAGCAGACCTACGCGCTGCCGTTCGTGATGGTCGCCGAAGGCTCACTCGGCCAGTACCGCCGCAACGTCGTCCTTCAGGGCGAGTACCGCTTCCTCGTCGGTCGCGGATCGTTCGCCAAGTACGCGCTCTTCACCAACGTGCACAGGACCTCCGCGGCGGACACCAGCAGCACACGCGTCTGGTTCACCGGCGACACCCTCTTCGACGGCCCCGTGCACACCAACAATCACTTCCGCTTCTACCGTGATGCCTGGTTCGGTGGCCGCGTGACGACCGCCGGCTGCACCAACCCTGGCGCCACCAGCTGCAACGGCAATAACTTCGGTAACAGAGGCGCGGAGTTCTACGACGAGGGCTTCGTCACGGATAACAACATGAACCCGAACTCCGACCGGCCCAGCTACACGAACTCCTACGGCACCCACGCCCCGACCTTCGGTGAGGTTGATTGGCGCGCAGGTTTCATCCCTCTGCCGGCTAACAACCAGAACCAACGAGACGCAGCCAGCGCGGGCGGTCTCCACTTCGGCAACGGCGTCAACCTCCACAGCCTTACCCTGAGCGCGCGCGACGCGGCTGGCAACACACTGACCCCGCTCGGCAACGGCACCTACACTCCAGCCGCGGCATGGCAGTACATCGAGTCGTGCACCAGCAGCAGCGCGAGCTCGTGCACCGTCCGTCGCTACGACTCCAACGGCAACCTCTACCGCAGGACCGGCAGTAGTCCGCTGTTCACATGGGTCCTCGATCGGACCAACTTCAACGGTGTGCTCTACGTCGACGGCACCATCGACCGCTTCAGGGGCCCTGGTCGTGTCACTGACACCAACGCCAACACGGCAAGGGCGGCAATCGCCTCCTTCGCTCAGATCACTGTCGCGGCCGAAGGCCGCGTGCGCATCACCGGCGACCTCAGGTACGAGCGCGAGCCGTGCGCGGGTGTCCCGACCAGGAACCCCGACAGGTCCGTAACCCCGGCGGACTGCAACGACCTTGGCGCCACGAACGTGCTTGGCGTCTACACCCAGGACGGTGACGTGCTGGTTGGCAACAACAACGGCGACGGCACGCTGAACGCTCCTACGAACGTCAACATCCACGGCATCCTGATGACGAGCACGGGCAGGGTGCAGGTCGAGTCGTTCGACTCGGGTAGCCCGCGCGGCGACGTGCATCTGCTTGGCGGCATCATCGAGTACTACTACGGCGCCTTCGGCACCTTCAACGCCAGCAGCAACACCCAGGTCTCCGGCTACGGCCGCAAGTTCACCTACGACCAGCGCATGTCGCTCGGTGTGGAACCGCCCTACTTCCCGACCGTCACCAACGACAGCGTGCGCCACGTCATCCTCTTCAGCTTCGGCCAACGCGAGCAGATCTACTGATCTGAACCCAACTGAGTGACTCTCAGACGCGTGAGGGCGCCGGCTACAGCAGCGGCGCCCTCGCCGCGTTGCCGGGCCGGATAGTAGTGCGACCGGCCCCTACACCCCACCGGTGGTAAACTCACCGCCCTTGAAGACCTTCTACCTGATCGACGGCCACGCGCAGCTGTTCCGCGCCTACTACGCGCCGTTCCGCGACCTGACATCGCCGACCGGTGAGCCGGTGAAGGCCGTGTACGTCTTCACGCAGATGCTCCTGAACCTGCTCAGGAACGTCAAGCCCGACTACGTGGCGATAGCGTTCGACGTCTCCGACTCCTCTACGCTGCGCAAGGGCTGGTTCCCGGAGTACAAGGAGAACCGCGACGCCTCGCCCGAGGACATGCATCAGCAGTTCCTGAGGATCAGGCAGGTCGTCGCCGCGCTGGGTCTGCCGATCTTCGAGCTCGAGGGCTACGAGGCCGACGACGTCATCGCGACGATCGCGCAGCGCCTCGCCGATGACGGCGCCGAGGTCGAGCTGCGCATCGGCAGCAAAGACAAGGACCTGCACCAGATCCTCTCCGACAGGGTGAAGCTCTGGGACCCGTCGTCGGGCGAGCTTCTCGACGTGCCTGGTCTGCTGGCCTCGAAGGGTTACGCCCCGCACCAGGCGGTCGAGATCCAGACCCTGACCGGCGACAGCACCGACAACATCCCCGGCGCCAAGGGCGTCGGGACCAAGACGGCGGCCAAGCTGATCGAGCAGTACGGCACGGCCGACGCGGTCGTCGCCAACGTTGCAGAACTGACCCCGAAGCTGAGAGAGAACCTGCTGGCGCACGCTGAGGTCATGGACCTGACGCGCCGGCTCGTGACGCTCGACCGTCGGGCGCCGCTCGAGTTCGACCTAGGGAAGTGCGCTACCCCGGCGCCGAGGCGCGCTGATGTGAGGGCCCTGTTCGAGGAGCTGGGGTTCCGCACCTTCAGCGAGTGGTTGCCGGATGACGGGGAGGAGCGAGCCGGCTCGCGGTCGGTCGAGCCCCTGGCGGCCGCTGCCTCCGACGATAACCAGACCGGTCTATCCGCCAAGCCGGTGGTCGGCGATTATCGCGTCGTGAACACGCCAGAGCTGTTCTCGGCGTTCCTCGACGAACTGCGCGCCCAACCGGTCTTCTGCCTCGACACCGAGACGACCGCGCTGAGGGCCGTCGACGCCGACGTGGTCGGCTACGCGTTCAGCTGGCGCTCCGGCACCGGTTGGTACCTGCCGGTCAGGGGAGAGCACGGCCACAACCTCGACCCGGATGCCACCGCAGCCGCTCTCAAACCGGTGCTCGAGAGCGCTGACACCCTGAAGGTCGGCCAGAACCTCAAGTACGACATCATCGTGCTGCGACGCGCCGGCATCGAGCTGGGTGGGCCGCTGTTCGACACGATGGTCGCGGCCGCGCTGCTCTACCCGCAGCGGCGCACCAACAACATGGACGACCTCGCCCGCGACCTGCTCGGCCTCACCACGACGCCGATCAGCGATCTCATCGGCAAGGGCAAGGACCAGCTGAGCATGCTGCAGGTCCCGTTGCAGCAGATCGCCGATTATGCCGCCGAGGACGCCGACGTCACCTGGCGCCTCTTCGAGCTGCTGTCCAAGGAGATGAGCGAGGTGGTCGCCGCCACTCCCGGAGCGGCGGTCCTCGGCGACCTGTTCAGGGACGTCGAGATGCCGTTGGTGCGGGTGCTGGCCGAGATGGAGCGCGAGGGGGTCGCGCTCGATGCGGACCTGCTCGGCACCTACGCCGTCCAGGTCTCCGCGCGTATCGATGAGATACGGTCGAAGGCGGTGGCGGCGGCTGGCGTCGAGTTCAACCCCGACTCGCCAAAGCAGCTCGCCGAGGTCTTGTTCGACAAGCTCGGTCTGAGGGTCGTTAAGACGACGAAGACGGGCCGCTCGACCGACGCCGAGGTGCTCGAGACCCTGGCCGCCGAGTCCGACCACCCACTGCCGCAGGTGCTGCTCGAATATCGGGAGCTGACCAAGCTGCTCGGCACCTACCTGCAGCCGCTGCCGACCTACCTGAGCACCACCACGGGCCGGCTGCACGCCTCGTTCCACCAGACGGGCGCCGCGACGGGCAGGCTCTCCTCGAGCGATCCCAACATCCAGAACATCCCGATCCGCACCGAGATGGGACGTGAGGTCAGGCGCGCGTTCACCGCGCGCGCGCCGTCGCGCCTGCTGCTCACGGCCGACTACTCGCAGGTCGAGCTCAGGATGCTCGCTCACTTCAGCTCCGACGAGGAGCTGAGCCGGGCGTTCTTCGAAGGGCTCGACATCCATGCTCACGTCGCGTCCCAGATCTTCGAGGTGCCGCTCGAGGAAGTCACGGCTGATCAGCGTCGCATCGCCAAGACCGTGAACTTCGGGATCATCTACGGCCAGACGGCGTTCGGGCTGGCGCGGACCCTGCGCATCCCTCAGGGTGAGGCCGGCGCGTTCATCAAGGCGTACAAGGAGCGCTACACCGGGTTGGAGCGGTTCCTGCTCGCCTGCGTCGAGCAGGCGGAGGACCTCGGCTACGTGACGACGATCCTCGGCCGGCGCAGGGAGATAGAGGAGATCAGGTCGCGCAACCGCACGCTCAGGCAGCTCGGTGAGCGGCTGGCGATCAACACCGTGATACAGGGCAGCGCCGCCGACCTCATCAAGATGGCGATGGTGCGGCTGTCGGAGCGCCTCACAGCGTTCGGAGGCGAGGCGCGCCTGTTGATACAGGTCCACGACGAGCTGGTGCTGGAGACGCCTGCCGACATCGCTCGCGACGTGATGGACCTGACCGTCGACACCATGACCACGGCGCTGGAGCTGCGCGTGCCGCTGAAGGTCGATGCCGGCCTCGGCCCCAACTGGCTCGAAGGCAAGACGTGACGTCGAGCCGACAGAGCCCGACGTCACGCCTGATGGTCGATAGAACGGTCTAGCTAGCCAGCGTCGCTCGGTTCGGCCGGCTCCTCCGGCTCGGCAGGTTCCGGCTGCGACAGGCGTAGCGACTCGCGCGTGAACCACTGGTAGTTGGTGTTGCTCGGTTCGAGGGCGAGGGCGCGGCTGTACGCGGCGTGCGCGTCCTCGAAGAAGCCCTGCTCGTAGTAGACCCGCCCCAGCCACGACCAGGCGAGCGCGTAGTCGGCGTTGCGCACAGTCGCGGCCGCGAAGGCGTTGCGAGCCTGGCTCAGGCTGCCGGCTTCGTAGAGCCTGATGCCTTCGTAGAAGTCGTTGGCCGCCTCGATGCCCCAGCGCGTCTGGGCCTGGGCGAGCTGCAGGAAGTACTCGGCACCCTCGGCGTTCGGGTCGATCTCCAACAGGCTCCGCCACGCCGCTACCGCCTGCTGCGGACGGCGAGTCTCGAGGAGGATGCGGCCGAGCCAGCGGTGCGCTTCGGCGTTACCGGGAACGTAGTTGGTCACCAGCGCGTAGATCTCCGCCGCGCGGTTCGGCTCCCCGGCCTGGTAGGCAGCGAAAGCGTTCTCGTTGGCCGAGGTGGCGAACAGCTCTGCCTGCTCGTCCGTGAGCGCCCCGCCGGCCGCGAAGAACTCCTGCCAGGTGGCGACTGCCGGGCCGTGCCAGTTGGCGCGGCTGTAGGCCTCGGCTAGGAACGCCAGCGGTTCGGTCCGGCCCGGCGCCAGGTCGACGGCCGTGCGTCCCTCGCGGAACGCCTGTTGCCACAGCGGCCGGTCGGGATAGTGGGCCGGGTAGGTGGCGAGAGCCTCCTGCATGGCGGCTTCGCCGCGCGCCAGCGCCTCTTGGGCGTTCGCGGGCAGCTCCTGGGCCAGGGCGATCCCGAGCGCCAGCAGCAGCAAGGCAGCACAGGCAAACCTCGTCAAGAGCGACGGTCTGGCGTTACGAACCTTCGAGTCGTGAAGCGTAGTAGTCATCGAACACCTCCCACGCATCGCGTCGCCGTTACTGAAACGGCCTCCGCGACCGTGAATCCCCTAACTCTAAGTCAGCCCGCAGTCACGACGGCGCACGCGCGCGACCGCCCGGCGCCGCTCAGTTGACGTCTGAAGGCAGCTCCCCGCCGTCGCTGGGGCGAGAGGGGTCGAGGCCCGTCGGCTCGCGCAAGGCATGCGTGGTAAACGCCTGAGCAGCCGATGCCACCTGCGCCAGCAGGAAGCCCTGCCCGAACTCCACCCCGGCGGCCAACAGCCACGAACGCTGCGCCTCTGATTCGATGCCCTCGGCTACCAGCGGCATGTCGATCCCGCGCGAGAACTCGACGAGCGCGCGGATCAGATGCTCGTCCTTGCTGCGGCGGCCTATACCTCGCACGAAGCTGGCGTCGATCTTCAGCGACGAGATCGGCAGTCTGTCGAGCGTGCTAAGAGAGGAGTGGCCCGTCCCGAAGTCGTCGAGCGCGATGCGCACTCCCAGCGCCTCGAGGTGGGCGAGGATCCCGGCCGACGACTCGTAGTCCTCCAACGCGCTGCGCTCGGTGATCTCGAGGATCAGTTGGTTCGCCGGCGCCTGCGACGCCTCGAGCAGCCTGCGCACCCGGGTTGGCAGCTCGACGTCGGAGACGCTCTGCGCCGAGAGGTTCACCGCCATCGCGACGTTGGATCCGGACCGGCTCCAGCGCGCGAGCTCGCGGATGGCGACGGCGAGCGCCCAATCGTCGAGGCTCTTCGCCAACCCCGTGGCCTCGGCCAGCGCGATGAACTCGTGCGTGGGGACCCGGCCCAGCGTCGGGTGCTGCCAACGCGCCAGCGCTTCGACGGCCACGACCTCGCCCGTCATCAAGCGGCACACCGGCTGGTAGTGCTGCTCCAAGCCGCCGCCTTCCAACGCCTCGCGCAGGTCGCTCTCTAGATAGATGCTGTGCGAGGCTCGCGAGTCGCTGCCGTGCCGGTAGAAACGCATCGGCAGCCTCTGAGACTTGGCGCGGTACATCGCCTTCTCGGCCCGCTGCAGGAGCGAGTGCAGGTCGATGCCGTCGCGCGGGAACAGCGCGACGCCGATGCTGGCGTCGAGCCGCACGCCGCGCCCTGTCGCCCTGAACGGCCGCTTCAGCGCCCCGGCCAGGCGCTCGACCACCGCGTAGGCGGTGCTCTCCGAGGCACCCGGCAGCACGAGGGCGAACTCGTCGCCTCCGAGCCTGGCTATGTAGTCGCCGAGCCGCAACTGGCCCTTCAGGCGTTTGGCCAGGTCGACGAGCATGCGGTCGCCAAGGCGTCTGCCCAGCGTGTCGTTGATCGCCTTGAAGCGGTCGATATCGAGGAGGACCACCGCGACGGGACGGCCGGAGCGCCCGTGGCGATCGAACACGTGCTTGGCGGCAGCCTCCAGGTAGGCGTGGTTGGGAAGGTTGGTGAGCGGGTCGATGAACGAGCGCAGCGCCAGGCGCCGCAGCAGCGGGATGAGGAGCGCGAGGAACGCCAGCGAGATACCGAGCACGC
This sequence comes from uncultured bacterium, assembly GCA_964392895.1. Taxonomy (GTDB): domain Bacteria; phylum Deinococcota; class Deinococci; order Deinococcales; family Trueperaceae; genus CAYMRL01. The sequence continues at coordinate 34,811 of CAYMRL010000010.1, read as the reverse complement.
CGAGGGTGATGATCCAGCGCGCTACCTCGAGCTCGCCGCGCAGCGCTCCGAGGTCCTGCACGATCTCGAGCGCGCCCGCCGGCACGCCGGCGACGGTCCTCAGCGGGATGAACGTGGCGTAGCTGCGGCCGGGGCTGCCGAAGAGCGAGGCGGCGAAGCGGGTGCCGCGTTTGCCGGACAGCGCCGCGCTCAGCTTCGCGTCGGGGGTGGGCTGCATGCCGACGAGGCCGGGGTTGGTCGCGAAGACGATCCGACCGTCCTTGTCGTAGGCGCGCACGGCCACGGTGTTGGGGTTCCGCTGCGCTAGGGCCCCGAAGTGCCCCCACGCGTCGGCCGCGCCGCGGGCAGGTTCGCTTACGATTATCGCCTCGCCGGTCATGTCGGTCGCGAGTCCCGACTGCTGCAGGAGCCCGGCCACGTGCGAAGTGACCTCGCTGCTGCCGGCGTGGACGATGTTGCTCGAGATCCGCATCAGCACGAAGCTCGAGAGCAGCCACGCGAGCGCTATGGCCGGCAGCACCACGCCGAGCGCGATCCCCAGCAGGTAGCGACGCAACGGGTTCGCGCGGAACGTCCTGTCGGACAACCGCTGAGCCCTGCGCCTAGAAGTGGAGAAAGCTTGGCCGCGTCTCGCCCATGGCCAGGCCGCCTTCGGCCCCATTAGAGAACTATTTCACGCTTGGATGAGAAGTGACATGACCGATGACCACCGCTTCTCACGCAGCAACCGGGTCGGCGACCAGGCGCAGGAGGCGCGGTGCGTCCGAGTATCATGGTCGACCCAGAGGGTGAGGCAGTCTGAATGAGGATCTTGGTAAGCAACGACGACGGCATCTTCAGTCCGGGGATCTTGGCGCTGGCCCGCGTGGCGGCCGAGTTCGGGGACGTGAGGATCGTCGCTCCGGACGTCGAGCAGTCGGCGATGAGTCACGCGATCACGGTGCGCAGGCCCCTGCACTACCGCAAGACACCGATCGACTCCTTCGAGGCTTACCGCGTCGACGGCACTCCGGCTGACTGCGTGGCGCTCGGCACGCACCACTGGGACGAGGTCGACCTGGTCCTGACCGGCATCAACCTCGGTTACAACCTCGGGCACAACGTCTGGCACTCGGGCACCGTGGCTGCGGCCAAACAGGCGGCCTTCCTGGGCATCAGGGCGGTGGCGTTCAGCGCTCCGTACAGCGATACGCCGCCCGACTACGACTCCCTCGTCCCCTACATCAGACGGGTGATAGAGCACGCCGCGGTGATGGAAGACGGGCTGCTCCTAAACGTCAACTACCCCGACAACCCCAGCGGGATGGTGTGGACGAGACAGTCGGTGCGCCACTACGAGGGCTACGTGGTGCCGGGCGAGGACCCGATGGGGCGGATGCACTACTGGTTCGCCGAGGAGCCTCGCGAGCAGGTCGAGGAGGGGACCGACAGGTGGGCCATCGAGCAGGGCCTCGCGTCGGTGACCCCGCTGCGTCTCGACCTCACCGACGAAGCCCTGCTGGCGCGGCTGCGGGCCACCGACCCGAACTGGGGTCGCTAGGATCTCGCCCGCCGGGCGACCCGATGCTGGACCCGGATGCGAGACACGCGCTCAGGCCTCGCGAGGCGGAGCGTCGAGCAGGCGCCTCAGCAGCGCGACCACCAACTGCGCGTCCTCAGCGCCTCTGTGAGCTTGGCTGCCCGTCATCACGCCCTCGACTTGCGCGGCGCGCTGCAACCCCATGGCGCCGTGCCCTACGCCGCGGCAGCGCGCGTAGGCTCGCATGGCACACTCGAACGGCGGCAGGTCGTGAGGGAGCCGCCACGCCTTCGACGTCTGGATCGCGAGGCGCTCGTCGAACGGGGCGTTCCAGGCGAGGATGCGTCTCCCGCCCAGCTTAGGCAGCAGCTCCGCGACGACCTCGGGCCAGCGGGGGGCGCTCGCGAGGTCGGCTGCGGACAGCCCATGTACGCGCTGTGCGCCCGGCTGTATGCGCGCCGACCTCGGCCTGACGAGGCTACGAAACAGAACCGATCCGTCCCCGGCGACGGCGGCGATCTCGATGATCTCGTCGCTGGCGCCGAGTCCGGTGGTCTCCGTGTCGATGACTACGAACCCTTCCCGGAACAGGTCGCTCAGCCAGCGGCGCGGGTTCGCCTTGAGCCCCGCCCTGAGCGAGGCGGTCGGTCGTCCCACGGCGCCGAAGGTCGGGTCGACCAGTTGGACGCTCGGCCTGTCGGTCTTGATCAGCGGGCGCCTTGCAGCGGCGGGTGCGGCTTCGCGGGCTTGCCGCGGCAGGCGGGCCCAGTCGTCGCCGCGCAATCTGCGGGCTTGCGCGGTGCTGTAGAGGGGAACTTCGGCTCGACCGTCGCTGCAGCCGACGTCGAGAACGGCCACCGCTTCGCCGAGCTCGACGAAGCCGTTGGCTCTCAACTCCGCCTCGCTGCGCAGGTCGCGCGGGACCGGGTCTCCGAGCGAGTAGCGGGGGAGAGATAGGGCGGTGTCCACCGCCACCAGTCTAGTCGTGGCGGCTGAAGCGCTCCACTCGGCCTCGAACACGCCCTAAGATGTCGGGACCGAACCGGAGGTGTGCCCTATGGAAGTTAGGCGAACCGTCAGGCAACTGCTCCAGGACAAGGGCCACGCTGTGTGGTCGATCGGCCCCGACGACAGCGTCTTCGACGCCCTGCGCCTGATGGCGGACAAGGACATCGGATCGCTCGTCGTCATGGTCGACGGTGAGGGGATCGGCGTGTTCACGGAGCGCGACTACGCGCGCAAGGTGATCCTGCTCGGACGAGCTTCTAAGGACCTCGCCGTGCGCGAGGTGATGACGACGTCTCTGATCACCGTCACGCCCGACGCCACCCTGCCCGATTGCATGCGGCTGATGACTGAGAACCGCGTTCGTCACCTCCCGGTGCTGGAAGCCGGCCGGCAGGTGGGTCTGGTGTCGATAGGTGACGTCGTCAAGGCTGTGATGGCGGAGCAGCAGTTCCTCATCGAGCAGCTGCAGGAGTACATCCAAGGCGCAGTCTGACGAGCCTCGTCGAGCCCCGAACCCGCTGCCGGCCGGCCACCGTGGGGTCGGCGGATCCCGGCGCCGACTTTCCCAACTAACCACTTGGAAAAGCTGTAGTTATCTGGTAGCCTGCGCGGTAGTTACCGTGATCGCCACCTTCCCACCTCTCGAGCTATCTCGCGGCGACGTCCTCTACCTGGAGGGACAACCTGCCGGGAGCCTCTACCTGGTCAAGTCGGGCGTGCTTAGGCTCAGCGTCAGCACCGCGTCCAAGCGTCAGCGGCTCGCCGATCTGGCGGGCACGGGCGATGTAGTCGGCATCGGGACCCTCGATGGTGACGTGCACGTCGACTCGGCTGTCGCGGCCGACGCCGCGGTGGTCGCCCCCATCGACATGGTCACCACCCTGACGTCGCGCCTCGGACGAACCGAGCTGGCCGCGGGCTTGAACAGGCAGCTCGTCCGCAGCAGGGAGCTGGCCGACGACCTGGGGTTGCCGATGGGTGCGAGGATCTGCCGGATGCTCGCCAGGCTCGCGCAGCGCCTGGGCGAGACGCCGGATCGCGGTGTCGCCGCCGACTGGCGCCACCTGCCTTTCAGCCTCACTCACGACGATGTCGCCCTCATGGCGGGTTGCGCCAGGGTGACGGCCACGCGGATCCTGGGTGAGCTGCGCGAGGCGGGAGTCTTGGACGGCAGCCGCGGCGACTACGTCCTCGTCCCCAGCGCGCTCGAGCGAGCCGCCGACAGGTACGTCTACGACGTGCTGTGATCGGCTCTCGGTCGCGGGTGATAGTTCTCATGGCTTCGGGACGACCGTGCTTAGGATTGGCGGGGAGAGGGGGGGTGTCGAATCCCTCCCGCAGCGATCCCACCAGCGGATACTCCCATCGTTAGCGGGCCGCCACCCTCCTCTCGGAACTCTCGAGGTCGCCATCTGATGCTCCGCGAGGGCAGCGCGAGGGGTAGTTTAGGGCTCGCAGAGCGGCTTCAGAGGTAGTGATAGGCCTGAAAGGGCGCTCGGACCGAGGTGTACACCTTGGAAATCGCAACCTGAGCGTGTTAGAACGTGATCATGAACAAAACCGAGCTGATCGAGAAACTCGCCAAGACCGCCGGACTCACCAATGCCAAGGCCGCCGAAGTCGTGAACGCTCTGTTCTCGACCGAGTCGCGCAAGGGCATCATCGCCATCGAGCTCGACGCCGGCCGCAAGGTCCAGATCACCGGCTTCGGCACGTTCGAGACGCGTAGCCGCGCTGCTCGCAAGGGCGTCAACCCCGGCACGGGCGCCACGATCACCATCCCCGCGCGCAAGTACGCCGCCTTCAAGGTCGGCAAGGGTCTCAAGGAGCGCGTCGAGAAGTAAGCCTCTCTCAGGAGCGGTTCGCGCCGGTCCCAGCGCTTGGCTGGGGCCGGCGTCTTCGTTGCTGAGCTAGGCGTGCCTGATCGGCTCGCCGGCGCGGATGTGCTTGCGGGCCCAGGCGTCGATCGAGTCGATGACCGTCTGCAACTCGCGACCGGCCTCGCTCAACTCGTAGCGAGAGCGCGGCGGCATCGTCGACTCGACGGTCTTGGTGATGAGTCCCAACTCCTCGAGGTGGTCGAGGCGCTGCGTGAGGGTGGTGGTGTTGACGCCGCCGACGGCGCGGCTCAGCGCGTTGAAACCGCTGGGGCCGTCCAAGAGCGCTCGGATGATGTGAAGCACCCACTTCTCCTGCAGCAGCTCGATCGAAGCGTGCACAGGACAAGACGTCAACTCGTGAGGGCCGGCAGCCATCGGCATGCAGGTTAGCACATGCTCGATCCAACCAAGTGCTTGACAAAATAGAGTGCTTGACAATATGTTGCCTTAGCGGCGCCGAGGCTTGCCCGGCGACGCCTCAATCCTCGCTAGGGCATAGGAGCCTCACATGGAGTGGAACCTCGACAAGGTTCATAGCAGCGTCGAGTTCGGCGTCAGGCACATGGGTTTCGCGACCGTCAGGGGCCGGTTCGACTCGTTCGACGTCGCTGTCGAGACCGACGAAACCGGCACACCCACCTCGGTTCGCGTCGAGGTCGACGTCAACAGCATCGCCACCGGCGCCGCCGACAGGGACGCGCATCTGCGCTCGGGCGACTTCTTCGATGCCGAGTCGCATCCCAAGGTCGTCTTCCAATCGAAGAGCGTCACTGCTCTCGGCAACCGGCGCTACCGGGTCGATGGTGACCTGACGATCCGCGGCGGCACCCACCCGGCGACCCTCGAGACCGAGGTGAGCGAGCTCACCACCGACCCGTGGGGCAACACGCGTCTCGCTGCGCACACGACCGGCACCATCAACCGCACCCTGTGGGGCCTCACCTGGAACAAGATCCTCGAGGCCGGCTCTCTGATGGTCGGCGAAGAGGTCCGCTTCACAGCCGACACCGAGGTCGTCGCCGCCCAACCGGTCCCGGCCTAGCACGCGCAGGGCAGGGGGACAAACCGCCCTTAGCGCCCCGTGTCTCGGGCACTAACCTGAGGTGGTACGGGACGCCTCCTGGCGGGGCGAGCACCTTACTGCGAGCGTTCGCGCGCCATGCTCCTGCTCGGCAGTTCGTCGCCCGCGAGCCTGGAGTCGAGCACAAGTCCCGTTCTGAGCCGGGTCCGCGTGTCGCCTGCGCGGACCCGGTGCTCGTTCCGGTTCGGTCTCTGACGCCGACTCAGGCGCGCGCCACGACCAGCTGCCGCGCCGCCGCCAACGCCGCCACGGCCGGCTGAGCGCTGCCCCTGACGAGGCTCGCTATCGCCGCGCCTTCGGCCAGCACCACCAGCTCGTCTGCCAGCCTCGCCGGGTCGGGTAGGCCGGCTTCACGCGCGCGCGCCGCGAAGTAGGCGGCGGTCGCATCCTGGTGAGCTTGAGCGTACGGCCTGGCCGCGTTGAGCTGTCCGCCGAGCTCGACGGTGGCGGCGACGAGAGGGCAACCCCTGAAGTCAGGTGTCTCTGCCCACTCCACCAGCGACTCGAAGACGGCGAGGATCTGACCCTCTGGCGTGGTCGATCGCTGGGAGGCCCGCTCCAGCCACGCGCCACGCTCCGCCTTACGACGCTCCAGCACCGCCTTGACGAGAGCGTCCTTCGACGGGAAGTGGTGATAGAGGGTCATGCGCGCCACGCCGGCTCGCGCGATTATCTCGTTGATGCCGACGTTGGGCACGCCACGCGTGTAGAAGAGACGCGAGGCGGCGTCGAGCAGCTTGTCGACTGCACTCTGACCCTGTTGATCGCTCATCCGCCCATCGTACGTACCGTTCGGTATGGCTGCAAGACGGCGGCGAGCAGGTATAAGCTTGTGTGAGGACCGCAAGGAGGTCCGAGCCGCCTCAGTCGGGCGGCAGCGTGGCGCAGTCGCCGCCGGAGGAAACATGTCGCATCCGTTCAACAGTAGGCTCGCGGCTCGCACGAAGACGCTGACGTCGTCGGCCATCAGGGAGATCCTGAAGGTGGCCACGCGTCCCGACATCACCTCCTTCGCGGGTGGACTGCCGGCGCCTGAGCTGTTCCCGGTGGCCGAGATCAAGGCGGCGACGGCGCGGGTGCTCGAGAAGGAGCCGGTCAAGTCCCTCCAGTACGGCCCGACGGACGGCATGCCAGAGCTGCGGGCCTGGGTGGCGGCCGAGGTCTCGCGCGTCGAGGCCGAAGCCTGCGCCAGCGCGGGTCTGCCGGCGCCCGCTTCGGTGACGCCCGACATGGTGATGATCACGACGGGCTCGCAGCAGTCGCTCGACCTCATCTCCAAGCTCCTCATCGATGCCGGTGACGGCGTCGTCGTCGAGGCCCCGAGCTACCTCGGCGCGCTGCAGGCCTTCACCCTCTACCAGCCGCGCTACTCGACGGTCGTGATGGACGAGGAGGGCGCCCGTGCCGACGCTCTCGCCGCCGCGCTCGCATCCGGACCCAAGCTGACCTACCTGCTGCCCACGTTCCAGAACCCCACCGGCAGGACCATGAGCGTCGCCAGGCGGCTCGAGGTCGCCAAGGTCGTGCACGCAGCCGGCGTGCCGCTCGTAGAGGACGATCCTTACGGCGCGCTCTACTACGGCACGCCGCCAGGTCCAAGCCTGCGCTCGCTGGCTCCCGAGCTCACCCTGTCGCTCGGCACGTTCTCCAAGACCTTGGCGCCCGGCCTCCGCATCGGCTGGCTCATCGGTCCGCCTGAGGTCGTCGCTCGCCTCATACAGCTGAAGCAGTCGGCCGACCTGCACACCTCGAGCTTGGCGCAGTACGTAGCTCATGAGGTGGTGACCGCCGGCGTGCTGCCCGCCCACCTCGAGCGCCTGCGCGCCGTCTACGCCGAGAGGCGCGACGCGATGCTACACGCCATCGAGACCGAGTTCCCTGCCGGCATGACCTGGACGCGGCCGACCGGCGGGATGTTCGTGTGGGCCAAACTGCCCGACGGGGTAGAGGCGGCGAGCCTGCTCCCGGTCTGCGTCGAGCAGGAGCGCGTGGCGTTCGTTCCCGGCGCTCCGTTCCACGCCGACGGCACCGGGCGCGACACGCTGCGCCTCAACTTCACGCACGCCCCTGCCGCGGTGATCCGCGACGGCGTCTCTCGGATGGCGAGGGTCCTCAGGCGCGCACTCGAGGAGACCGTCCCGGCTTGACAGCCCTCGGCTAAGGGCGGGCTCACTCCCAGTCTGCTAGGTTCGCCGCCAGCTTGCGGCGATCTGACCGCGCGTAGTGGCGTGCCATGTCGAGCGTCGCGTGGCGCAGGTGGTCTTGCACCTGGCCAAGGTCACCGGTCTGGCGGTAGAGGCGCGTGCCGGCGCTGTGGCGCAGCGCGTGCACGCCCTTGAAGCTGACCTCGGCCTTCTCGCACAGCTTGCGCAGGCGGTTGAAGACGCCGAACTGGCTGCGCAGCTCCAGCACGAAGCGCGGGTCGGCGCCGCCGACCTCCTGGGCGCGGCGGTAGGTCAGGAGCGCGGCCGAGAGCTTCACGCTCATCGCGACAGCCGCCTCCTTGTCGCCCTTCCCGTGCCTGACGACGAGCTCGCCCGCGCGGTGGTCGACGTCCTCCCACGTCAGGGCGAGCATCTCGCTGACGCGCAAGCCCGCGTGAGAGCCGAGCAGCACGATCACCCGCTCCTGTTGGTCCCGACATGCGGCCAGCAGCTCGATGAGCTCGGCCTCGCTGTAGATGCGGGCGTTCGGGTTGGCAGCTAGCGCGCTGCGCGGCTTGCCCAGGCTGACGTCCCGGAAGGGGGCCGCCTCGGTCGCGCCGGCCCATGCGAGCGCCTCGTAGAGGCAGCGCCCGCCCGCCAGGCGCAACGACACCGTCGAGCGTGCCAACGGTCCGTCCTTCGGGCGTCTGCCGCGACCGGAGGACCCACGAGGGGGCGCTGCCGCGGCGACCTGGCGCTGACCCGCCAGCAGCTTCTGGATGTAGGCAGAGCCGGCGTCGCGGCTGGGCCTGAGCAGGTTCTCGCCCTGCCAGGCGGCGAGCAGCTCCTCCAGACCGCTGCGGTAGGCCCGCAGCGTATGAGCGCTGATCGTTATGCCACGCCTGCCGCGCAACGCCAGGTAGGCCTCCATGAGGTCCCACAGGCGCTCGGTATCGCGCTCGTGCGCCGCAGTGACGGCGAAGCGCTTGAGGGCGTCCTCGGAGAGCGCACGCAGGCGCTCGACTCGTTGCAGGCGCGACGCTGTCGCGAGCTCCAACGACGTGAGGACCTGCTCGCCAGCGCCGTCGTGCGGCTCTTCGACCGGTTGCTGCGCCATCGCCCCAAGGCTACGCGGTGCAGGGGAGATCCGAAGTGGCGCTCCTCGCATTATCAAATCGTTTCGTGCACCGATCCTTGGCACCATCACCTGAGAACGAGTTCTCGACTGCTAGGATTAGGCGTGTCACGAAGCACGTCACAACGCCGCGCGATCCTGACCGCGCTCGGCGAGGCGCAGGGCCCCTTGACCGCTCAGGAAGTGCACCAACGAGCCGCCGCCGAACTCACCGGCTTGGGCCTGGCCACCGTCTACCGCAACCTGAGCCTGCTGGAGGCTAGCGGCGACATCGTCTCGATCCATCTGCCGCAAGATCCCGCTCGCTACGAGCCCGCCGGCAGGGCTCATCACCACCACTTCCGCTGCGAGTCGTGCGCTACCGTCTTCGAGCTCTTCGACAAGTGCCCGGTCGACCCCCTCGAGGGTCGCACGCTTCCGAACGGCCTGAAGGTGACCGGCCACGAGCTCGTCCTGTTCGGGCTGTGCGTCGACTGCCAGACCGCCGCGGAGTCCGTAGCTCCGAAGGCGTCTTAGCAACGCACGGCACGGCTTAGGGCTGTGTAGGCTGGTCTCATGGCCAAGGACGTAGCCGCAGATCTCAACGAGTTGGAGCTTGACGCGCTCTGGACGATCTACGAGGGGCATAGCCTCGTGATCGAGCGTCCGCAACGAGAAGACATCGACCCGAGCGCCAACGCCATCTTGTCGGTGGCGTTCGACGAGGAGGACGAGGCTGTCGCCGAGGCCGCCGAGATCCCGCTCGACACCGTGATGCGCCTGATCGAGCTGGGTCTGCTCGAACGCAGCGCCGACGGTCCCGTGCTCGACGCCTCGAGCTGGTTCGACGACGAGCTCGGCTGCGAGGTGCTGGCCGAGGAGTACGTGATCAGCCGCATCGGCCAGCAGGCTATCGACGCCACAGCCGACGGGTCCGCAGACTCGGCCAACTACTTCGATGAAGACGAGGACGACGAGGATGAAGACGACGACCTCGACTGGGATGACGACGACGAAGATGACGATCTCGACAGCGAGTTCGATGGGGACGAAGACGAAGCCGACGATCTCGACGACGACTGAGCAGCGTTGAAAAGCTAGCGGCGTCACGTCAACCACGGCTAGAGTCTGGCTCTGGTTTGCATTTGATAAGACGCCTTATCAAATCGTATATGCTTAATCTCCATATACACTACGCCGCTCTATATCTCAACTTGTCGTAGCCATCCACCAAGAAGTCATATTCGCGGCGTCGCGGCCGCCCGCCTGCCGGTCGGAATCGCTGTCGTGCCGGCCAGCCGGCACCCTAACGGGCGCGTCGAACCTGGACACGCAGCCACCTGAATCGTGACGATCGTCGCCGCCGCGACTTAAGATGTACCAATGGTCGGACCAATGGCACATCGCCCTTCGGGGTGGCGCTGAGGTGGACGAAAGCCTGCCCTCGCGAAGCCGCGGCGCAGCGCTGCAGCAGGCGCTGCTCGCGCTCGACGACTACCTCGCACGTGTCGAACCAGGCACGCTGCTGCCACCGGAACGAGAGCTCGCGCGGCGCTTCGGGGTGTCGAGAACGACGCTGAGGACCGCGACAGCCGAGTTGGCCCTGCGGGGTCGGCTCGAGGTGAGGCAGGGCACGGGGACGCTAGCGGCGTTGCGGCAACCGCCTGTCACCGCCCACTCCCCTGCTGCCGACACCACCGCTCGCGCTGCCGGTCAGGCGTCGGCCCTGTCGGAGCTTCTCGAGATCGTCGCAGCGCAGCTAGCGAGGCTGGCCGCGCTGCGCGCCGGGCCGGACACCGTCGAGACCGTTCTGAACGGACCCGGCACAGACGCCGAGTTCGTCGCCGCTGTAGCCGCCTGCTCCGGCAACGTCAGCGCACCAGCGCTCGTGCGACAGCTGCGAGCCTCACTAAAGGAATCCCGGAGATCGAACGCGGCGCTGCTCGAGGCTCAAGAACGCCTGTTGGTCGACCTGCGACGGTCGGTCGCCTCGGCGATAGCCTCCGGTGACGGTGACGCGGCCGAGGGCGCCATGTCTCTCTATATGGCTACTTGGCGCCGGCTCAGCCGGCTGGTTTAGCTCAGAGGCCGGCTCGTCTGACCATGTAGGCGCCCGGCCGGATCCTGTTGAAGCGGTCGCGATCCTCGGACAGGCGCTCCATCGCCAGCTCGGCTAGTTCGAGCTCGAGCTTCAGCTCGTCGGCCAAGACTCGCGTCTGCACGATGGCCGGCGTCTCCGGGCGCATCAGGTACTGGTTGATGCGCGGCATCACGTCTTCTACGCTCAGCGTCTTTGGCGGCGCCTGCGTCTGCGCCGCGGTCTCGACGGCCTCAGGTACCGACCCGCGCAGCGGTGCTACTCGCACCTCGCCGCGCGCGAGAGCCTGACTGCTTAGGTCGCCAGGGCGCGTCGGCTGAGGGCGGTGCGTCGGCACCGGTACTGGCGCAGGCGTCTCGCTCATAGCGGGCGGCGTGAAACCCGGCGCCTGCGAGTTCGAAGCCTGACGAGGCGCGGGGCCGCGCGCCGCGCGGCGCCAGATCGCCGAAGGACGTGAGTCCGCCTGCTCGGCGTCCCCGAGGAACGCGTCGAACGCCTGACGCTCCTTCTCGCCCGAGGTCACTGCCGCGATGAGCGGCTCTTGCACGACCTCGACGTCGGCCTCTGCCTCTTCAGCCGTAGCCACATGCTGAGCCGGCCGGGGAGTTGCTTGCGCGGCGACAGGTGCCTCTGCTGCGACCTCGTCCTCGACGACGTCAGCGTCACCGATCAGCTCGGCGTCGGCATCCCGCAGCGGCTGCGCCGCCCCGCGGTCCGACCAGAAGCGGACTCCGAAGCGCGAGAGCTTGTGACCCGGCGCGCGCCGCGCGTTGGCGGCATCACCGCCGGCGGTGGGCGGCTCGGACTTGCGGCCTGCGAGTGGTAGCAGCGCGCTGAGTGGGTTCCGAGCCTCCGACTCGATGTCGGCTCGAACCGTCTGTGGCGGCGCAGCCGACCTTTCTGGCTCGCGGAGCGCCTCTCTGGCCGGCTCTCGCGTACTGGCCGCGGTTTCCTGGCGCTGCTGACCGCGCCTGACCACCCGCACGGAGGTGAGCGGTTCCAGGTCGGCCGAGCTGGCACTGCTCGCGACGGCCTGCTGGGTCTGATCACCCGCTAGTGACGACCAGCGCCGATCGAGCAGCGCGGCTGTGTTCTTGCCGTTGACCGCGCGCTCCGTGGCGTGACGTTGTTCGCTTGCAGGTGCGGAGGCCGTCGGTTGCGCCTCGATGCGGACCTTGCGGACGACGCGCACCATGGCGGACGGATCCGCCGACTCACTGACGGCGGGAGCGCGCGTGGTACCTGCGAAACGCGCCTGCGCCGTTACCGACGCCTTGGCGTCAGCGGGGCGTGGCCGTTCGCGACGCTCGGCGATGACCTTGAGGCGCGCCGTTCCGGCGCTGTCGTCGACCTCGATGCGGAGCCGATCGTTGGCCTTCAAGCCCTGCGACTCGAAGAACTGCCTGAGGCCGCTGAGTGTCCGCGGCTGCGTGAAAGTCAGCTCGACCTCTCCCCCGCCGGCAGCGGCCTTCACCACGCCATCTTCGAAGTGAGCGAGCATCTTGGACGGCAACTGCAGCGCTCCTGAGCGAACGCAGATGCTTGTCAGATCGAGTACGAACTCCTGCATGTCAACACCACCCAACCCTCGAGCCAAGGGCTATACATCTCTGTCTGCCTTGCACTGTACACACTGTCACACTTGAGGGCGGCTGAGGTCAAGTTCATACGATGAGAACGGGATTATCGCTAGTCGAGTGTTAGTTTGTAAGCCGAACTCACATTATGCGTGCCCAATGGAACGGCGCGCGATCAGGGTCCGATGAAGACGAGCACGCCCCTGACGGCGGAGCTGCCGGTCTCGGATAGGAAGACCTGCAGCTCACCGCTGCCGCCGTCCATGAACCGCACGCTCAGCTTCCAGACGCCGTTGGCGGCTTGCCATGCCGACGTCGTCAAGCCGGCCTGCCGGTAGGCCTCTACGACGATCTCGAGCTCGGTGGCTAGATAGGTGGGTCCCGCCACTTGGACCACGAAGCAGACCTCGGCCGCGTCGATGGCGCCGATGCACGGCACCACGTCCGCCCCGAACGCGGCGAGAACGTCTGACGCCAGCGGACCGTACGGCGAGGCGAACAGCCTGTCCCGAGCCAAAACGGCCGGGGCGCACAGGAGCGCGAGGAACAGCAAGGAAACCAGCAGTCGGCGCAAACGGTTCGACCTCCCCCTCTTCAGCCTAAGCTACCTAGGCGTCGCGCTCCGCGGATGAACGCCGTCGGGACGAAGGCTTAACCGCACGGGTGGTACCCTCGTCGCATGCGCGACGGTCGCCCACAGGCCATGCAGGATGGGCTTTTCGGCAGCAGGGACCCTCTCGACGAGATGCGGACCGCGCTCGAGGCGACCGGCCGCTACAGGGTCCTCGAGCGGCTGTCCAAGCCACCCACCTTCTCCCCCGACACCCTCCCACCCGCCGCGACCAGCACTTGCCTCTACCTCGACGTCGAGACGACGGGACTTCGCTCCTCGGAAGACAAGATCATCCAGCTCGGCCTCGTCGCGTTCCGTTACGACGCGGCCGGCAACGTCCACGACGTGGTGGCGGAGCTCGACGAGTTCGAGGACCCAGGCAGACCGATACCCGAGGAGATAACCGAGCTCACCGGCATCACCGACGACGACGTGAGAGGCACGCGCATCGACGACGCGCGCGTCCTGAGCCTGCTAACAGGCGCGGACCTGGTCGTAGCCCACAACGCGGCGTTCGATAGGCCTTTCGTCGAGAAGCGCTTCCCGGCGTTCAGGGACGTCGCGTGGGCGTGCTCGATCGAGGACGTCAACTGGCGCTCGGAGGGCTTCGGTAGCAGCAAGCTCGAGTGGTTGGCCTTCCAGCACGGCTTCTTCTACGACAGCCACCGCGCCAGCAGCGACTGCCTGGCAGGCGTGCGCCTCTTGGCAGCCGACATGCCCCGCTCGCAGCGGACGGCGATGTCCAAACTGCTCGAGAGCTCGGCGCGGGCCGACGTGAGGCTCTGGGCCGTCGGCTCGCCTTTCGAGACCAAGGACGCCTTGCGGCGCCGCGGTTACCGCTGGCAATCCTCGGCCAAGGTCTGGTGGCGCGACCTCAACGCCGACCAGCATCGAGGCGAGCTCGAGTGGTTGACGAAGAACGTCTACGGCGGTCGCGACCGCGAGCTGCCGTTCGTGACGTTCGACAGCCGGAGCCGTTACTCGGGCAGGGTCAGCGACGACCCGGCTTCGGCGCGAAGCTGAGCGGCGCTGCGCGTGCGCAATATCGTTATTGCGCGCTCAGACTCTCGCGCCACCTGAGCAGGGAGCCGCTGTCGAACGCAGCGGAGCGGCGTTGCGCGATCTCGTCTGGGCCATACGCGACGAACCCGACCGGCAAGTCCCCTAGATTTCCCCATGCGCCGGCTATGTAGTTGAGGATGCTCGCGAGCTGCGCGTCGCCCAAGTCGGGCCAGGCCGGCATCACGCCGTCGTAGCTGTCCCCCTCCACCGCTATCGGGCCGGACAGGCCGTTCAGGACGACAGCAGTGAGGTAGTCGCGGCCTGCGGCGGTCGCGAGCAGCTTCGGCACGTGGCCGGCGAGCGGCGGGAACGCCGCCGCGATCCCGGCGCCGTCGGGTTGGTGGCAGGCCGAGCAGGTGGCTAGGTAGAGAGCCTCACCCTCGAAGGTGTCCACCGTCGCCAGGGGCTCGCCTTGCGCCAGCACCAGCCCGAGCGCCGCCGCAGCCAGCACGAGCAGCGCAAGCAGCCAGCTAGCTCTTGGCAAGGAACTTCCTCAGCTCAGCGAGCGGCTTGGTGTTGAGCACCCGCTCCGGTCCGAGCCAGGCACGTCTGGCTTGCGCCACGCCGAGCGCCATGGCGCCCAACGACCTGGCGGCGTGCGAATCGGTTCCGATGGACACCGTCACGCCCAGACGCCTGGCGATCTCGAGGTTGTCGACACTCAGGTCGAGCCTCTTCCCCGCCGCGTTCAGCTCCACGGCCACACCGTTGGCGAGGCAGGCTGCTAGCACCGCTTCGAGGTCGACGTCGATGGGGTCGCGACCGCCGATGATGCGGGCGGTCGGGTGGGCGAGGATGTTGACCCGCGGGTGCGAGACGGCCCTGATCACCCTGGCCGTCTGCTCGTCCCGCGACAGCTCCATGTGGCTGTGGACGCTGATTATCACGATGTCGAGCCTCTCAAGCCACTCGTCGGCGAGGTCGAGCGAGCCGTCCTTGAGGATGTCGACCTCGAGTCCTCTAAGCAGCGTGATGCCTGTGAGCTCCTTGTCGATCTCATCGAGCTCGCTGTGCTGCCGCGCGAGCTTCTCCTCGCCGAGGCCGCCCACGAACGCCTGAGCGGCGCTGTGGTCGGTCAGCGCCATGTACTCGTAACCTTTGGCCTTGGCAGCGGCGACCATGTCTCTCACCGAGTCGGCGCCGTCGGACCAGGTGCTGTGCATGTGCAGGTCGCCGCGGATGTCGGAGAGTTCCACCAGCTCAGGCAGGCGGCCGGCGGCTGCGGCCTCGACCTCGCCGCGGTTCTCGCGCAGCTCGGGCGGCACGGTGGCCATGTCGAGAAGCGCGTAGATCTCCTCCTCGCTGGCGCCGCCGAGCCGCTTGCCGCCGACGCGTTCGCGCCCCGGCTCTCCCCCTTCGAACAGGCCGTACTCGTTGAGGTGCCAGCCCCGCTCGAGCGCGCGTTGGCGGAGGGCGACGCCGTGCTCCTTCGAACCGGTGAAGTAGAGCAGCGCCGCGCCGAAGCTCTCGGCTTCGACGATGCGCATGTCGACCTGCAGCCCGTTGCCGAGCTCGACGCTGGTCTTGGTCTCGCCCTGACCGAGGACCTGCCGGACATCGGGCCAGTCGATCAGCGCGTCGGAGAGAGCTAGCCTGTTTCCGGCGACGGCGAGCAGGTCGATGTCGCCGACCGTCTCGCGCCTGCGCCGGTACGACCCGGCGACCTCGAGGCGCTCGACCCCCGGCACCGCGCGCAGGACGGCGAGGAGTGGCGTCAGGACGGCGTCGACCTCCGAGATGCGCATGCGACCCGAGTTGCGTCGGAAGCTGTCGATGCCCTTGAGGATGCGCTCCTGGGTCTTGGCTCCGAAGCCGCCGAGCCCGGCGATCCTCCCGTCCTTGGCGGCGGCCTCGAGATCGTCCAGAGACGCGACGCCGAGCGCGTCGTAGAGGGCGCGAGCCTGCTTGGCGCCGACACCTTTGACCTGCACGACCTCGAGCAGTCCGAGCGGGAGGCGCTCCTGCAGCGCCGCGATCTGCGGCAGCGCGCCGGTCTCGACCATGGTCTTGAGCTTAGCGGCGATCTCCTTGCCGATGCCTTTGATCTGGGTGAGGTCGAAACCGGACGTCAGCAGCGACGTCACCTGCTCCTCGAGCGCCCTGACGGTGGCCGCGGCGTTCCGGTACGCGCGCACACTGAAGGAGTTAGCTCCGTCGAGCTCAGACAGGTCTGCGAGGAGGTCTAAGTTCCTCGCCAGCTCTGCGTTCGTCACTGGCCGCCGGCCCTCTCGGACAAGAGGTCTAAGTACTCGTCCTCGCTCAGCACGGGCACACCGAGCTGCTCAGCCTTGGCGAGCTTGGAGCCGGCTCCCGGCCCAGCGACCAGGAAACTCGTCTGGCGACTGACCGATCCCGCCGCCTTCCCACCGAGCCGCCGCACCTGGTCCTCCGCCTCTCCCCTGCTGAAGCGCTCCAGGGCGCCGCTGAACACGAACGTCAAGCCGGCCAGCGGAGCGTCTGCGCCAGCCACCTCGGGGCCGGCGGCGACCTCCTGAGGCGCCAGCCGACCGTCGAGCAGCCTGTCGATCGCCCGGGCGTTATCCGGCGCGGCGAAGAACGCGCTGATCTGCCCGGCCATGACCTCGCCTATGCCCTCCACCTCCATCAACTGAGAGACGTCGGCGGCACGGAGCCGCGCGAACGTCTTGAAGTGCTGGCTCAGGCTGCGCGCCACCGCCCCGCCGACCTCCGGCACGCCGAGCGCGTACAAGAGCCGTT
Organism: uncultured bacterium; assembly: GCA_964392895.1. Classification (GTDB taxonomy): domain Bacteria; phylum Deinococcota; class Deinococci; order Deinococcales; family Trueperaceae; genus CAYMRL01. The sequence goes on along the minus strand of CAYMRL010000010.1, from coordinate 17,997 downwards.
GGAGCTCCGGCTGCGACGCTCCCCGTAGCGCCGCGACGAGGTTGGCGGCCGACTTCTGCGCGAAGCCGTCGAGTGCGGCGACCGCCTCCTCGCTCAGGTCGAAGAGGTCGGCGGGTTCGCGGACCAGGCCCTGGTCGACGAGCTGACGCACCGTGCGCTCACCCAGGCCTTCGATGTCGAGGCCGCTGCGGCTGCCGAAGTGGGTCAACCTGGCGACGAGCTGGGCGGGGCAGCCGAAGCTGTTGGGACAGACCGTGTAAGGACCGCTGCGCACCAGCGCGGTGCCGCAGCTCGGGCAGCTCTCCGGCATGGCGAACGGCGCGCCGCGCTCTGCACCTGTCTCCACCACCTCGACGACCTGTGGGATCACGTCGCCCGCGCGTTCGACGCGCACCTCGTCGCCCTCGCGGATGTCCTTGCGAGTCAGGTCCTCGACGTTGTGGAGGTTCGCGCGGCTGACCGTGACGCCACCGATGTTCACGGGTCTCAGCAGGGCGATCGGCGTGACGACGCCGGTGCGTCCGACGCTCGGGACGATCCCGAGCACCGTCGTCACCTCCTTGCGAGGCTTGAACTTAAGGGCGTATGCCCAACGCGGGTGGTGCGAGGTGGTACCGAGCCTGAGCCTCGCATCGAGAGCGTCGAGCTTGATGACGATGCCGTCTATCTCGTAGGGAAGCTCGTCGCGTCGGCTCTCGACGGTGGCGAAGTAGGCGAGCACGCCAGCGGCGTCGGTGGCGCTGGCGTTGAGCGGGTTGACGGGCAGGCCCCAGTCGGCGAGGGCAGCGAGAGCCTCGTGCTGGCTTGCGAAAGCGACCGAGCCGCTCATGACGTCGTAGCAGTAGATGCGCAGCGGCCTCGAAGCCGTCAGCTTGCTGTCGAGTTGCCGTATCGTGCCGGCCGCCGCGTTCCTGGGGTTGGCGAACGTCGGCTTGCCTGCGGCCAGCAGCTCGGCGTTGATGCCCTCGAAAGCGCTGAGCGGCAGGTAGATCTCGCCACGCAGAGCCACGACCTCCGGTACCGGGCTACGCGCGCCGCTAAGGCGCAGCGGCAGCGACCTGATGGTGCGCGCACCGGCCGTGATCACCTCGCCGGCGCGCCCATCGCCGCGAGTAACTGCTCTGGCCAGGGAGCCGTTCAGATACACGAGCTCGACGCTGAGCCCGTCGATCTTCGGCTCGAGGGAGTACCTCACCGGTGCGTCGGCTCCCAGACCGCGACGTACACGCTGATCGAAGGCCCTGACGTCGTCCTCACGCGCGCTCGAGTCGAGGCTCAGCATCGGCGCCGTGTGCTCGGCGGTCTCGAGGCCCGCCTGCGGTGCGCCGCCGACGCGCTGCGTGGGCGAATCAGGCGTAACGAGCGCCGGGTATCTCTCCTCTAGCGAGCGCAGCTCTCTGAACAGGTCGTCGTAGACCTCGTCCGAGACCTCAGGTGAGTCGAGCACGTGATACAGGTGATCGTGCCTGCGGATCTCGAGTCGCAACGCCTCCGCGCGGTCCGACGCCGCTTCTATCCCGTCCATCCGAACATCCTAGTCTGCGGCGCGAGAAACTTCAGCGGGCAGACGGACGCGGCGTCGGCGGGAACAGGTGCGGCTCGTATCCGACCTCGCGAGGCGAGGACTGCAGTTGAGCGGGTGTCAGGCGCGATCTCGAAGTCCTGACTTGGGGCCGTCTGAAGCCGGCGCGCATCTGGCTCCGTACCTGCACCTGCTTGCGCCCTTCGATCCTGTCGTCGATGAGGACAAGCGCACAACCCAGAACGATGATGACCCCGAAACTGAGTGAGAGCAGAAGCAGCACCTGCGCCATGACCAGACATTACCTAAGTTAATGAGGTAGCTATGTGCGCTGGATTACTTATGCTCGGCGCCCATGCCGGTGGCCTCGGTTGAAGACCGCCTAGAGCGCGTCCTGCAGCTCGGCCACTATCTGATCAGCGATCTCCTCCGGGTACTCGGCCAACAGATCGTAGGTCCGCAGGTACGCCGACACGTCCTGCAAGTGCGGCGGGAACGCTACCAGGTTGTGACTCGCCATCACCTCGAGTCTGTTGGTCTCGTAAAGAGGTCCCTGCCAGTGGTCCTCCGAGATGCGTTCGAGGGTGAAGCGGTGCAAGGTCGCCTGCATGAGGGCTTGCACCAGCTCTCTGTTGTCAGGGCCGAGCTCGTCCCAAGCCGCTTGAGCCACCTGCCGACGACTGCGGTGGAAGCTGTCTGCGAACGATGTCGCGATGCTGCGGACCTCCTCGCGGCTCAACGCCCGAGGCTCCTCCGGATCCGGCGCCTTCGGCGGCTCCACCCCCTGCTGCAGCAAGCTGTTGACGAAGCCGGCCACGTTGTAGATCGGATGACCCGACGACTCTGACTTGGCTTGCAGCTGCTTGGCGTACGCGATGATCTCGAGCACCCTCTGTGGACCGTAGCGCTGGATGGTCCGCTCGCCGTCTTGCGTCCAGCCGATCTCGCGCAGAGCGTCGAGCGCCTGTAGCTCCTTGAGCAGTTGCTCCTTGTCGGCGTCGCGTTGGACGCGCTTGGCCAAGCTCTCAGGCAGCCTCACGCGCGGCTGGAAGACCTCGTTCTTGCCGATGCTGAACGTCACGCGTTGAAACTTCCTGCCTACCTTCTTCGCCGCGTAATCGAAGACGAGGCAGGTGTAGCGCTCGAACTCGTCTTGCGCCTTGTCCAGAACGTACCTGAAGTCCTTGAAGCGCTCGTACTTGCCGTCGAGACCGAGGCGCAGCTTGAGGTCGTCGACGTCGAAAGTGAGCTCGGCGCGCTCACCGGCGTAGCTGGCGGTGTACAGCACCTCGAACAGCCGCATGCTGTTGAAGCTCTCGAAGCTGAGCAGCTGCTCGGTCGGGATGATGCTGAAATCGCGCCTCAGCTGCAGCAGGTACGGTTTGAGCTTGTCGTGGATCTTCAGCTCGATGCACGCCATCTGGTCCTTGCTGTCGCGACCGTTCTCGTAGCGCGCCTCCGACACCCACTGGAACATGACCCAGTCGCCGTTGGGCTCCTTGACCTGCACGGTCTGCTCCAGCAGCTCCCTCGCCGACTCCTCGATGCGCGAGTAGATGCTCTTGCCCGTGATGTTGAAGAGCTGCGAGTACTCCCAAGCGGTGATGCGGATGGGCTCGATCGTGAGATCGTCCTTGGTGATATCGGAAAGCGCGAGGACCAGAAGGCGTTTCGTCAGGATCCCCATGTCCTGCCGGCTCAACGCCAAGGTGTTCGCCTGAGTGACAGCGAGCTTGGCTCCAGCCCGGCGCTCACCCTGCCGGCGGCTAGACTGCTTGGGGCGGCCACGCCCCTTGCCACCACCCTTCACCGGCCGACCGAGCGGCTCGATGATCACCTCTCCCCTACCCTGCCACTCGTCCATCTACCCCGCCTCATCCTCGGCCTGTCGCTGCCGTAAGGCGATGCTATCCCGGCGGGGAACCTCGGTCAACCTTTCCCCTTTCTTTCCCGTTATCGGGAGTCGCGATGCTTCGTCCCCCATTTTCCCCGCTTCGGTCCCTCTCCTCTCCTCTATGGTTCCCCTCTCTTCCCACGCCTACCCTCCGGTTCTCCCATCTCGGTACCCACGCCTTCCCGCTTCGGTACCGCGCTCCTCCCCCGTGGCACCCGAAAATGCCCATCAGGCCGGGCAGGACTGCTTCCCTAATAGTTAAAGGGAATGAATTCATGAATAATCAAGCAACAACCTGGTGTTGAGATTCGATACGTCTGACCACTCGATCGCACCTCACGCATCAGTCCCGCTCTCTTCCCACCAGCTAGGTCCGGCCGAGACAAGTCCCCCTCATTTCCCCTCCGCCGTCGGAGCTGACCGGGCACCGCCCCCTGCTCGCTCTCAGCTGCGAGATGCGACGCATCTTCATGCCTAGGATCCGCGACTCGTCGGATTCGTGATTGTCCGCGATGCGATGCGAACTGGCTCACCGCCCGCCTGTCGCCGTAGTGATGCCGGATGTCGAGTTCCCGGCTACTCACCTTCCAGCGTCTAAGTGGGTAATCAAGGGTACGCCCCGATCGACAGCGTGCATCGCGCAGGTGCGGTCTTCGCAAACCGACGGCTACCCTAACCACTGCCCTGCGTCGACGGCCGCCATAATGTTATTGCGCCAATCTGACCGCAGGTCGATCCACGCTCCGGCTTTTAAGGGCTGGCTGCTCCCCTCGCCATAACGTTATGGCGGGTCATCGCCAGAGCCGCATGCTCATCAAGGCCTACGGTACTATCGCATCGTGAGCGCAAGAAGCGCATCCTCTGCCTGGCCGAGGCGCGGCGACCTGGGCGGCGTAGCCGAGTTCCCGCGTTTTCCCCGCTCGGCCGACGACCGCGTTTGGGGTGCCTCAACGTGACGGTGCTGACGTTCTTCAACCACGCCGGCGGGGTCGCCAAGACCAGCTCTGTGCGCGACATCGGCTTCGTGCTGGCGGAGTCGGGTAACAGAGTGCTGCTGATCGATACCGACCCCCAGGCGAACCTCACACGCTGGTTGGGAGTATCGGGCGAGATCGAGCTCGAACAAACGATCTACCCAGCTGTGATAGCTAGCGATCCCGCCAGCCAGCGGCTTCCCTCACCTCTGCGTGTGCATGGGATGGACCTGGTACCCAGCAGCATCAAGCTCGCGGTGCTGGAGCGTGAGCTCGTTGGCATCTTCATGGGTGTAGTGAGGTTGCGCGATGCGCTGCGCAACATGGATGACTACGACTACGTGCTCATAGACCCGCCGCCGAGCCTCGGTCAACTCTCAGCGCTTGCCGTCGTTGCCGCCGACCAGGTCGTCGTGCCGCTACCCACTAACCGCAAGGGACTGGACGGGTTATCCACGGTGATGCGGATGGTCAAGGAGTACCGAAGGGCAGCACCGGGCTTGGGCATAGCGTTGTTCCTGCTCACGCAACACGACAAGCGCACGCGCCACGACCGCGAGAGCCTCGCTGTCATCGAGAAGCAGTTGAGCGCTGTCGCGCCGGTCTCGACACCGCTTAACCAGCGACCGGCGTACTACTCGGACGCGCAAGTTGAGGGCGTACCGGTACCGGTGTACGCTCCTGGTAGCGAGGCCGACAAGGAGATATGGCGCGTGACCGCCGAGCTCGTCGCGGCGCTGAAGGGACAGACCGGTGGCTAGGCGCAAGGGAGAGATAGATAGAGCGGCGGTGTTCGAGGCCATCCTCGGCGATCTGGGTGACGAGGTCGCCGAGGGGCAGGGTCAGCTCGTGGTACCGCTCAGCGCCATCAGCTTCAATCCGAGGCAGCCGCGCAAGCATGTCGCGCTGGCCGGCCTTGAGGAGCTTGCGGCATCGATTCGAGACAAAGGTGTGATCGAACCAGTGATCCTACGCTCTGTCGGGCGCGGTTATGAGCTGGTGGCTGGCGAGCGACGCACGCGGGCGGCTGCGTTGGCAGGCCTCGAATCGATCCCGGCGACCGTCATCGAGGCCGACGATACCCAAGCGCTCGAGATCGCGATCATCGAGAACCTGCAACGCGAGGACCTCAACGCTGTCGAGGAGACGGAGGCCGTGCTCGGGCTGCTGGAGCTGACCCTGAGCCGCGAGCGTGGCGACGTCGTCGCGTTGCTGCAAGCGCTTTACGGCGAAGAGCGGGGAAGACCGGCCAGCTCTCGCTTCAGCCAGCAGGAGAGGGCCGCGGCACAGGGGCTGTTCGGGCGGCTCGGCCGTTTCGGCCTTAGCTCGTTCGTGAGCAACCGACTGCCTATCCTCGACTTCCCGGAAAGCGTGCTGGATGCTGTTAGGGAAGGGAATATCGCGTTCACGAAGGCGCAAGCCATCGCGCGCGTCGAGAACGGGAGCGACCGCGACAGGTTGTTGCGTGCCGCTGTTGCCGAAGGGCTGTCGTTGAGCCAGATCAGGCGCCGGATCACCGAGTTGCGACGATCCCCGGCCGGAATCGGCCAGCCTAAAGTGTCAGCGAGTAGGGCGCTGGCCGACGAGGCGGCGCGTCAAGCACTCGTCACCAGCACCAAGCGTCTGTTGAACCGCAGGAAGCTGGCGAGTCTGCCTCCCGAGAGACTGCAGAGAGTCAGACAGCTCCTAGAGGACCTGCGCAAGGAACTGCAGGACGATCAGTAGACGGCGTCATGGCTAGCGTCGTGTGTGACGGCAGTGTTGAGCATGACAAGGGATAGCCTTGGCTTGTAGGATGACCATGTTGCAGATCGGTGACCAGGCGCCTGATTTCGCGCTACCCGACAAAGATGACCGCGTCTGGCGGCTTAGCGAGCAGCGGGGTAAGTGGGTGGTGGTTTACTTCTATCCGAAGGACGACACCCCCGGTTGCACCGTGGAGGCGTGCTCGTTCCGCGATGCGCTGCCCGAGTTCGAGACGCGCGCAGCTCAGATCTTCGGCATCTCTACTGACGATACCGAGAGCCATGAGGCGTTCAGCCAGAAGTTCTCCCTGAACTTCCCGCTGTTGGCGGACCCGAAGCGGCAAGTTGTAGAGGCTTACGGGGCGTACGGTGAGAAGGTGATGGCCGGCACCGCCTACCTAGGGACGTACCGTCACAGTTACCTGATAGCTCCCGATGGACGCATAGCACGCATCTGGCGTGAAGTGGTGCCGGAGGTGCACGCCGCTGAGGTGAAGGCGGCTATCGATGAGTTGAGCGCGGCAGCTTAGGAGCTCGGTGGTTTCAGACGAGAGGTGCGCGAGTAGATGGATCACGCGCACGCGCTGCCTCGAGCGCTTAGAGCGATCGCGAATGCAGCGGCGCGGAAACGGGAAAACGACGGGACTCACCACCGGTCGAGTCGTTGGAAGCCGCTCCGAGTTGGTGGAGTAGGGGAGAGGCTCGGCCGCACCGGCACTGCCTCCGATCGTGATATGGGGAATCAAGGGGACTCTAAGCCCGAACTAGGAAATCCGCGGTACCAGACGGAAGAAGCGGGAAACGGAAGGTACTGATCCGTGCATGTCGCTTGCCGACTCAACCTCCGTAGTGGTAGCCGCGGACGCTGATGGGCAGGGGCAGCGCCGCGAGGGTCGACGCCTTGATGACCGGCTGGTAACCGTCGTCCTCGACAGTGGTGTCGACGACCAGGAACGAGGCCTCCCTCAGTAACGCCCGGTGCTCGGCCCATAGATCGGGCGAGATGATCAGCTGCGCGCGCTGCGGACCGTCCTCGATGACGAAGAAGGCGAAGCCGGCGGCTGTCGGCGGTTTCTGCCTGGCGACCACGAGGCCGGCGGTGCGCAGGACGGTGTGGCGGGCGCTGCGGCGGGCGCGCCAGAGCGGGACGCAGCCGAGCTCGCGCAATCGGTCTCTGACGAGATCGGCAGGATGGAACTCCAGGGGGCTGATACGGGTCGTTTGGAAGTCCCAGATGAAGTGGTCGGAAGTGGGCAGGGGTGGGAGTGGTGGCGTCTCGGGGGTGCCGCTGAAGAGCACCGGCGAGCCGGATGCGTGGGCAGTGGTGAGGACGCCTACGCGGTAGAGGGCTTCGCGACGCGGCTGAATGGTGTCGAAGGTGCCGGCTCGGGCCAACTGATCGAGAGCCTCGCGGGGCAGGGTGACACGTTGGTAGAGATCGTCTATGTCGCGGTAGGGGCCGTGGCGCAACCGTTCGGTGAGGATGTCGGAGGCCATCTCTTGTGCGACGCCCTCGATCTCGGTGAGCGGCGGGCGGATCGCCTTGCTTGGCCGCGCCTGAGCGGGGGACGGCTTGCCGCTAGCCGACGGGTCTTGCTGGGTGCTGTGGCTGGACGCATGCGCTGCGGTAGGGAAGACCAGTTCGCAGCGGTAGTGCGCCCCACTGCGGTTTATGTCTAGGGGGAGGAACGGCACGCCCCAAGCCCTAGCCTCGTGCCGTTTGGTGAGCTGTGGCCACATGCCCGGCTCCTCGTTGAGGATGGCGGCCATGAACTCCGCCGGGTAGTGGACCCGCAACCAACCGCTGGCGTACGCGTGCTGCGCGAAGGTCCAGGCGTGCGATGCGGAGAAGCCGAAGCCTTGGTAGCCCTTGATCGCTTCGAAGACGGCGTTGGCCTCCTCACGGCTGGCGCGGGTGTGGCTCATGCCTAGGGTGATGAAGCTCTCGCGATAAGGCTCGAGGTCGGGTAGCGAATCGCGCCAGCTGGTGACCATCTTGAGAAAGCGCGACGCTTCTGGCCAGGTCATGCCGGTGAAATTCACTGCGATGCGCAAGATGTCGTCTTGGAACAGCAGCACGCCGAGGGTCCGGGACAGCACCTTCTCTAGGCTGGGATGCCAGTAGCTGATCTCCTCCTTCTTTTGGCGCCGCCGCAGGTAGGGATGGACCGTGCCCGACTGGATGGGCCCCGGCCGGATCAGCGCCACCTGGTGAGCGAGGTCGTCGAGGTTGCGCGGCCGCATGGCGCGACTCGTCTGCATCTGGCTAGGGCTCTCGACCTGGAAGAGGCCCAGCGTGGCTCCCTCGGCGATCAGGTCCCAGACGCGCTCGTCATCGGGCAGCTTGAAGAAGTCGAGCCATATCCCCTCGAAGCTGAACACCTCCTCGCGAGCGCGCTCTAAGGCCGACAGCATGCGCAGGCCCAGCAGGTCGAGCTTGATCAGCCCCATGGCTTCCGCGTCGTCCTTGTCGAGCTGCAGCAGCCTTATGCCGCCGGTCGAGCGCTCCAGAGGCGAGTGGTCGGTGAGTGCGCCGCGCACCATCACCACGCCACCGGAGTGCGGCGACAAGTGGCGGGCATGTCCGCTCTCCATGCGAGACAGCAGGTCGAGCAGGACCGGCAGCACCGGCGCGTCGCCGAGCACCTCCCTGAACAGCTCCGCCGCTAGGTGCGCCCCGCGCGGGGAGTAGCCGCGGAAGTCGCGGCCCAGCACCTTGGTCAGGCGGTCGCGCAGCTCCTTGGGGAGACCCAGGGCGCGCCCCAGGTCCTGTATCGCTAGGGGCAGGCGATAGGTGATCTTGTTGCAGACCATCGCCTCGGCCGTGGCGCCGAAGCGCTCCTCCACCCACGCGAGCAGGTCGTCGCGGCGTACCGACGAGACGTCGATGTCTATGTCGGGCATCTCGGTCATGCCGGTATGCAAGAAGCGTTCGAAGAGCAGGCCGCTGGCGATCGGATCGGCCTTGGTCACGTCCAACAGGTGACAGACGACGCTGGCGGCGGCCGACCCGCGGCCGGAGGCGAGTATGCCGCTGCGCTGGCAGAAGTCGGTGACCTCCGCCGCCACCAGGAAGAAGTCGGCGAGCCGGTGCTCGTGAATGATGGTGAGCTCGTAGCGCAGACGTTCCTCGGCATCGGCCCGCGGCTCAGGTTCGGGATAGCACTTGGCGAGTGTGGCGTAGCAACGCTGCTCCAGGTATTGCTGAGGGGTCAGGCCGGCTGGAACGCGCGCGCGCGGTGGCGAGATACCTTCAGGCAACAGCTCGAAGCTCGCCTGCTCGGCTATCCAGGCGGCGGTCAGCCGACCTTCGGGGAAGGGGAGACGCGAGGCCACCTCGGTGGCCGACGGCAGATGCTGGCAGGCGTTCTGAGGCCGGCGCTCGTGCGGCTGCTGCACGCTGATGCCTAGGCGCGCGCAGGTCAGGGCGTCGTAAAGGCGGTAATCAGCCGCCGCGGCGTAGCGCACCTCGGGCGCTATGACGACCTGCAGTGCCTGATGGTGCGCCAACTGCCGGATCACGCTGGCGCGGCGCGAGTCCCAGCGGTAGCGGTCGTGGAAGAGCTGCAGGTAGAAGCGCTCGCCGAACGCCTCCTTCAGGCGCGCTAGCAGACGCTCCAGCTCGCCGAGGCGACGCTCGGCGAGAAGAGAGGGGACCACCCCATCGCGCGGCCCGCTGAGGAGGATGACGTCCTCGGTGTGCGCGAGCAGCGCGTCTAGGCCGACGACTCGCTCTTCGCGGCGCTCTTCGGGCACCCGCTCGTCACCACGCGGTGACGAGCGGGCTTGCTCCTCGGGCGCGTGCAGCAGCGTCAGGAGCCGGCAGATGGTGCCGTAGCCGGCCTTCGAGGTGGCGATCAGCACGAACGGATGGATGCCGCCGCCGCAAACGACCGGCACGGTGGCGCCTATCAACGCCTTGATGCCGTACTCGCGCGCCGCTTGGTACAGCTCGACGCCGCCGGTGATGTTGGCGTCGTCGGTCAGCGCCACATGGCTGTAGCCGAGTTCGGCCGCGCGCCGGACCAGCGTGGTCGGGCTGGCGGTCCCGGCGCCGAAGCTGTAGTACGAGTGGACGTTGAGCAGCGCGGTCAGTCGCTCATCTTGGACAGCCACCACGCGCCTCCTTCCATGAACAGCTCCAACCTGACGCCGTCGGCCAGCTCGACTAGGTAGTAGTCGCGACCGACCTCGTCTTCCCACCAGCGTCCGTCGTAACGCCACTGGTCGATGACGCGCACGACGCTACGGGGCCGCAGCGAGCGAGCGTGTCCCGAGCGTCCCGGCCGGCCAGGTTCGTCCCAGCTCACCGTGGAGAGCGCCGGGCGCGTGTACGGGGTCGAGATGCTCGAGGCTGCTGTGCTCGAGGTCACCGTGCTCGAAGTCGTGGTGCTCGAAGTCATGGTGTTCAAGGTCACCGTGGCGGGGATCAACAGTTGTCGCATGAAGCCTCGCGGTCGTGGTGCTGGCGGTCGGTGTGTGGGTGGACGAGGTCGTTGCGGGGCCTGAGAGCTGTTCGGTGAACAGCGGCTCGGCGATGGTGGCAGCGCGGATCGTTCCAGGGGCGGCAGAGGGCCTGGCGCGCAAGCTTGCCGCGGTGGCGCGCGCCGGCCGCGCGCCGCGCGCCGCCGCTCCTGCCCGCCGAGCGAGGCCTGCGCCGGGTCGGGGCGGGCGCTTGGCTGCGCCGATCAGCTCCGGAGCGGAGCTCTCGACATCGAGGTCGTCGGAGTAGGTCCGCCAGGACCATGCGAGGTCGTCGGCCTGGGCGTAAGGGTCCGACCACTCCAGGCGTCTGGGGGCGTTAGGAAAGCGCTGGAAAGTCGACTCCAGGGCACGGGAGCGCCGTTCGCGCCGAGGCCACAGCCCCTCTTGCAGAGCGATCCTCTCCGGCTCGGCCAGCTCGATGGTCAGCCGCTCGACGCGCTTGCCGGCGACGTCGCTGTCGTGCAGCGCGAACATCGCCTGCTGGCGGATGTGCTTCGCCTCGGAGAGCGGCCTCTTGCTGAGCCGGGTGGCGCGGCGTTGGCTGTTGCCGAGTTCGGCGATGAGGGTCAGGCGGTGCGCGGCGCGGCCGTCGAGCGCACGCTCCAGCTCGGTCGAGAGGCGCTCCAGCGCGGGGACGAGCTGGCTTGGCTCGCGGATCGGGTAGTGGAACGCCAGCGAGCGTGCCAGTGTCTCAGGCATGTTGAACGGCCTCAAGGTGTCGCGCCTCGGACCGTGCAGGTACGAGAGCAGCGCCTCACCCTCTTCCGCCAAGTAGGAGCGCACCTGGGCGGCCGTCCAGGCAGCGAGGTCGGCCACGCTGCCGAGCCCGAGCCACTCGAGGCGGATGAGGTTGCGCGCGCTCAGCGCGACGCCTCTGAGGAAGCGTAGCGGCAGGCGCGCGAAGAAGGCGGCCTCGCCCTTCTCGTCGGGTGAGACGTGCCTGCAGGCGCCGGGGCTCGTTGCCAGCGCCGCCAGCTCGGCCAGCTCGCAGCTCTGGGCCACACCGACGCTGACGTCGAAGCGACGTGCCAACTCAGCCGCCTCAGCCGCCTCAGCCGGGTCGATCTCGACGAAGGCAAGTCCGCGGCGGGCACCCTCCAGCCACGGCGTGAAGCTGTACAGCTCTGCGAGGAGCTCGTGCCAGCCGTGCTGCAGGTCTGGCTCGGTGGTGGATGTCACCTGCAGCCCCTCGACCCTGAGGCGAGCGCCGTCCAAGAGCATGCCGGGGCTGATGCCGCGGCGATGCGCCAGGCCATTGGCATGCAGAACGCGCCCGTCCTCGACGTGCACGAGGGGTGCGTGAGCCAGGTTCGGGTCTGCGCGGCGCGCCAGGTAGAGCGGCAGTGGGGCGAAGGAGAGCGCGGCGATCATCGGCCGACCGCCGCGTGCAACGGTCGGCTGTGTGGAGCCGCGCGGAGACGGAGAGGCAGACGGGGTCGCGCTGCGGGCGAGCGGCCCGGACGGCGCGGCGAGGACGGCAGGAGATGGACCTGCGCGTGTGAGGGTGACGGTGATAGCATTACCTCGCACCTGACGGTAGGAACGCGGTCAGCGTCCCGCTGGAGGGCGGAGAAGGGCACATTCCCTTGCTTGGCGGCGGTGGATGTGTCCTTCGTTTCGTGATGGTCTGGATCGTCTGAAGCGACCGCGGGGCGGTCAGCCACCTCCTTCTGACAGCAGGGCCTGGACCGCCTCGCCGCGCAGCAGGCCGCGCATGATGCCGTCCACGTGAAGCTCGGCGGGCGACACGAAGATCGTCGGGTAGGCGGGGTTGTGGGGGCGGAGCCGGTAGTGCTTGGACTTGCTAGAGCTCTCCCACTCCAGGTACTTGAGCGTGCTCTCGTCCTCCCCGACGCGTACGGCGCAGATCTCGCCGGAGCGTTGCGGCTGAGCATGTTGGAGCAAGACGACGTCTCCATGCTCGATGCGCTCGGCCATGGAGTCGCCGCGCACGCGCAGGGCGAACTGGCCTGGCGATGCCCTCAGCTCGAGGCGACCCTCCGGCTCCGGGTAGCTGCCGACAGGCACGCCGGCGGCGATCTCGCCGAAGAGAGGCAGGCCGCGCGGAGCGGAGCGCAGCCTCAGCCGGGGGCTGCGTCCGGGACCGCGGCTCTCCAGCGTCAACTCTCCCTTGGCTTGCAGGGCGTTCAGATGCTCGCGGAGCGTCGGGTAACTGATGCCGAAGCTGCGGGCGAGCGCGCTCAGCTCGGGTTGGTCCTCACCGCGCTTTTGCGCGCTGCGCAACGCCTCCAAGATCTGCAGTTGACGAACCGGCCGCGGCGGCATGCTGACCCCTCCCGATAACCCTTAGAAACTAAGGGTAACATAGATTAGGGATCAGCGACGCAGCTGTCAAGCCAGATCCGTGCCTAGGGAGGAGGAGGTTGGAGTACTACAGATGCCGCTCGACGGTGCTGCGTACGACATCGCGCGGACCTCGAAACGATTCCGGTCCGAAACTGACCTCCGGACCGGCGATCTCGTTGCCGGGCAGCGCGATACCGAAGCCCTGCACATGGCTGACACCGAGCGAGACGAGCTCTTGGCACACCGCCACGTCCTCGATGCCCTCAGCCACGACTATCCGATAACGCTCCGCTACCGCCGACACGAAGCTCCTGACGCGCGCGGCGTGCTCGCGGTCGGCCAGCAGCGCGACGACGCTGCGATCGAGCTTGACGCCGTCGAAAGGGGCTCCAGAGCGCGACCTCAGGTCAAGGTCCTGAGGTGTCACGTCGTCGAGCAGGACGACATCGCAGCTTTCACGGATGCGCTTCACGCATCCCCACAGCGTGGCGGCGTCGTACACGGGCTGCTCGGTCAGCTCGATGCGCAGCCGCGACCGCACACTTGGCAGGAGGCGTTGAAGCGTGCCAAGGGCCGTCGGATCCATGACCTGGGCCGGGCTCAGGTTGACCGACAAGACGATGCCAGGGACCGCCGCGACCACCGCAGCCGCGCGTTCCAAGGTGAAGCGGGTGAAGGCCGCCTGCCGAGCAGGGGCCAGAAGCTTGGGTAGGACCTCAGCCGGTCCGCGCAGATCTCCGGCCGGTGAGCGCCACCTCAGCAGCGCCTCCGACCAGCCGCCGCAGCCGCCGTCTACCGGAACTATCGGCTGGAAGGCGAACCCAAGATCGTCGAGCTGCGGGACGTCGCTTTCGAAGCTAGCCCGACGCATCGTTAGTTAGGCCCGTCTACTTAAGAAGACCGCGCTCAGCCGGGATCGTAGTCGCCGGGCTGATGACCGCTGTCGGCCAGGAGCGCCACGGGACCTCCGAAAGAGCCGCTGACCCCAACGGCCCCGAGAGCCAAGGCGACGAACGCTAAGGCGGTGAGCAGCTTGCGGACGGTTCTGTTGGCGGCCATAAGGACTCCTCCTGCGACGCTGGGGTCTGACGTCTCGATCGCTGAGGGCAAGCTACTCGTCGAGCCGCTTCAAACCCGCTTCAGATCGCCGGCCGTGCGCTGGAGCGTAGTTGAAGCGTGGCTGACGCTAGCGTCTAGGCGCAACAAGGAGGTACCGACATGGAGCGACGCGAAGCGCGCCGCCTGCTCGAGGAGAGCACGGACTTCAAGTTCGAAGGCGACAAGGTGATCCTCAGAGACGTGCGCATCATCGCTGCCGTCGAGGCGTCAGCGCGCGAAGCGGGTGACTCTATGGAGTACCTGCGGACCGGCCTGAGCGGCAGCGATGCCCACCTCACCGCCTGAGCAGGTGCTGACAGGCCGCTAGCGGCTATCCTGGGGCACCTATGTGGTTGCCCCGCGTGGTCGCCGCCGTAGCGAGCTCGACGAGGCCGGTGGTCATCGTCGGAGGAGAGCCGGTCGGTGCTCCGTTCGTCATTGATGCCCTGCGCGAGCATGCTCGCGCTGCCTGGTTCGAGGTTGGGGGATCGATACGGGATGATGTCGTCGCGCAGGGCAACTCTTTAGCGCGAGCCGTCAACGCGGTGATGCCGGGGCAGCTGCTGATGACTGCGCTGCCCTACAGCTCCCACCTGAGCGCGATGAAGCGTCATAAAGACGCCATCCAGCCGCTCTGGCTCGTAGCCACGCTCACGGTCGACGCCCAGCCGCTCATCGAGGGGCTGCTCGACCTTCACCAGCACGGATACCGTGTAGCGCTCGACATCCGTTCGAAGCAGCCGCTTCCGAAGCGGGTGCTTGCCAGCTGCGCTCTCTTCGGTCCCGAGGAGCTGCATCTTCCGCTCGACGAGGCGCGGCAGGTGGCTCCGAGGGGCTTGGAGCCTCGCGACGTCGAGCGGCTGTGGCGCGCTACCGAAGGTCGCTTCGGCGACTTCACGCGCGAGGTGCTGAGGGCCGCCGGCTTGCCGCGAACGCTCGTTCCATCGGCTCAGAGCGCGCTGGTCGACGAGCGCGACGCCCCCGCCGTCGAACCGGTTCAGGCCATCCACGCCCTGAGCCGCGAGGGAGAGCTCGCCTCGGCCCTGGAGCTCGCCGTGCTGAGGGCGCCGCATCTCGTAGAAGGGCTCTTGCATCAGGCCGGCCCGCGCTACCAGGAGGAGGGCCTGTTGTCGCGGTTGCATCTGCTGCTCTCGGCCCTGGAAGAGCCCTACTCGCTGGGCGAGAGGGTGCTCGAGTGGCGCCTGGTTGCCGGGTTCCACGCCGGCGACACCGCCGAGGCGCTCAGCGACGTCGACGCCCACCTCGAGACGCACATCGCTCCCGACCTGAGGGCGCGCCGCGCCGGCACCATGGATCGCGCTGCCGGGTTCGTGCTCGCGCAGCAGGCTCTCGAGGCCAAGCGGTCGCCGCTGACGGTGTGGCAGTACGGTCGGCTGCACCCCAACCACGAGGCATCGGTCGAGCATCTGCGCGAGGCCGTGCAGCTCGCCGACGACCAGGGCACGCGTTACGAGGTCGCGCGCAACGCCGATACGCTGGCTGCGAAGCTTTGTCACGTCGGCCAGTTCGCGGGCGCGGCCTCCTGGGCCAGGTGGGCTCTCGACGTCTTCGATGGCGAGCGCCTCCACGACGGTCCCAGGCGGCTCCTGATACTCAACAACCTCGCTGTCGCTCGCATCCTGTCCGGCGACCTCGTCGGGCTGAAGCGCAGCCTCGAGGAGGCGCTGACGCTCGTCGAAGGCCACCTGCCGGGTCTCGCGACGATGTTCAGGAGCACGGTGGCTCAGCTCGAGCTCGCCGAGGGGCGGCCGGAAGTCGCTCTCCAGGCCGTCGCGACGAGCTACAACGCCAGCCCGAGGCGTCACAGGGCGCGCTTCGGCTACCAGTACGTCCGCGTGCTGTTGGAGCTGGGGCGCACCAGCGAGGCGCGGCAGCTCGCCGCCGACGTTTCCGAGGTGAGCCGGGGCGGCGCTCCACACGAGCAGTCGCTCGCGGCGCTGGCCCGCGGGATGGTCGGCGCGGTCACCGGCGACGGGAAGGCCGCCTGGGACCTCACCGAGGCGATGATCGATCCGCTGCTCAACGCCGAGCAACGGCTGCCGGCCGCGCTCTACTACCTGCTGGCCTCAGACGGAGCCGCGCACAACGTGCCTTCCGACCTCGCCCAGGTGCTCGGCACGCTGCACCCGGTGGCGCTTCACGTGCTCAGCGGTCCCGCCGCGGCGTTCGAGGGGGTGTGGCCCACCCTAACGGTGACTACGCCGGTCTCCACCTTGGACCTGGCGTTCCTGGGACGTACGGCGTGCCGCTACCAGGGCGTTCCGGTGACGTTGGCGCCGCGCCTTGCCGAGGTGACGCTGGCTCTCGCCCTACACCCGCAAGGCATCAGCAGGGACGAGCTGAACGACTTCCTGACCCCCGAGGGCCGCGAGCCGTACTCGAGCGGCGGTATCAGGGGCATGATGACGCGCCTGAGAGGGATCCTGCCGGTCAGCGACGCGCCGTACCGGATCACCGTCCCTTACCAGGCCGACGTGCTGACCCTCAGGAACCTCCTTGCCGGCGGCAAGGTGAGGGAGGCGACGGCGCTGCTGCGCGGGCCGCTGCTGCCGCTCAGCGAGGCTCCTGGCGTCGTCGAGCAGCGTTGGGCACTCGAGGAACAGCTGAGGCAGGCGGCCTTGCTGAACGGCGATCCCGAGGTCCTCTACGACCTGGCCGAGCGGCTCGGTGACGACCTGGAGTTCTGGGAGGCGACCGCAGACGCGCTCGGGGCGGGCGATCCACGCTTGGCGCTGGCTCGCGCTCGCGTCAGGCGGTTGGAGGAGGCCTACGGGTTGGCGCAGACCAGGGCCGTCAACTGAGCCTGCTCGGCCGCTACGAGGCTGCCGCCAACGACTCCAGCTCCTCGACGTAGCCCGCGAGCACCGCGAAGGCGCGCTCGATCGGCCCTGAGGTCGTGAAGTCCAGCCCCGCGATAGCCCAAGCCTCGACCGGAGTGACCGAGGCGCCGGCGCGCAGGAAGGCGAGATAGCGGTCCACTGCCCCCTCGACTCCCTTGCGCACGTCGTCGGCCAAGGCCGCGGCCGCGGCGATGCCGGCTGCGTACTGGAAGGTGTAGAAGGGCTCGTAGAGGTGCCCGAACTGCGCCCAGGTCGTCCCAGTCCGCTCGTCCGCGGCGATCTCGTCGCCGTACCCCTCCTGGAACAGGCCGCGCATGATCTCGTTGAGGCGGCCAGAGGTCAGGCCTTCGCCGCGCTCGACGGCCCTGTGCACTTCCAGCTCGAAGCGCACCAGCGTCGGCATGATGAAGAAGTAGCGGTGGAAGTTCTGGAACGCCTCCTCGAGCACCGCCAACCTGCCGACCGGATCGGTGAGCTGGTTGAGGAGGTGACTTCTGACCAGCGCCTGGTTGAAGTTGGAGGCCGTCTCGGCGACGACCATCGCGTAACCGGTGTAGGCGAGGGGCTGGACGGCGTTCATCAGTACGCCGTGCATCGCGTGGCCCAGCTCGTGCGCCAGGGTCGAGAGGCTGGCGAGGTCGCCCTGGTAGCTGACCATGATGTAGGGCTGCACCCCGGGCGGGTGGTGAGCGAAAGCGCCATCACGCTTGCCGCGGTTCGGGTAGACGTCGACCCAGCGCTCCTCGGTCAAACCCTTGCGCATGCGGCTGACGTACTCCTCGCCCAACGGCGCCATGCCGGCGACGTTCCACTCGATGGCGGTCTCGTAAGGCACGGGGAACCCGGTAGGGTCGAGGGGCGCGAACACGTCCGCCTCCTCGAGCTTCTCGACCTTCAGGATCCTGCGCCGAGCCGCGAAGTAGCGGTGCCACACGCCGAGGTTCGCCTTGAAGGTGTCGACGACTGCTTCCAGCACGCTCAGCGGCACCTCCTTCGGCTTCAGCTTCTCTTCGACGGTGTTGGCGTAGCCGCGTGCGCGAGAGGTGAACACGCTCTGCTTGACCCTGCCGAGGTAGAGCTCGGTGAGCGTGTCGGAGAACTTGAGGAAGCC
>CAYMRL010000009.1:0-99079 GCA_964392895.1 uncultured bacterium | reverse complement strand
GCCGACATGCGAGTTGACTCGCACCTACACTAGGCACAAGCCTATGGCAGGGGTACTCGGAACAGCACCCGCGATACCCCGCCCAGTCCCTCAGCCCTCGACGACGGTCGGCACGATCAGCGGGTTGCGCCCCGTGGTCTTCCTGATGTAGCGCCTGACGGGGTAGAAGATGTCGTCGCGGATGTCGGACAGGCTGCGCTTCTCGCGCTTGCCGCGCTCCAGAGCCTCGAGCGTTATCTTCTTGATCTCCTGAACGAGGGCGCCGTTGTTGCCCTGCGCGATGCCGCGGGTTATCACCTCGGCCGTCGGCTTGTCGGCCGTCACCGCTGTGATCACCACGAGACCGTCCTCCGACAGCGTCTGCCGGTCGCGGATGATCGGCTCGGTGACCTCGTCGCCGGCCTTGCCCATGCTGTCGATCAGCACCACGCCGGCTTCGACGTTGCCGGACACCTTGATCTCGTCGCGTGAGATCTCGATGACGTCGCCGTTAGCGACGATCATGCTCTTCTTCGGCGGGTGGGCCATCGAGTCGGCCAGCCGCAGGTGGTTGACCTGGTGGCGCATCTCGCCGTGCCAGGGGATGAAGAACTTGGGCCTGGTGAGGTCCAAGATCAGCTTCAGCTCCTCCTGGCTGGCGTGGCCCGAGGCGTGCACCTTGTACGCGGGCGGGTAGTAGACGTTGACGTTGGCGGCGTAGAGCTGGTTGATCACGCGGCCGACGGCCTCCTCGTTGCCCGGGATGGGGTTGGAGGAGAGGATGACGGTGTCGCCCGGCTTGAGGCGGATCTTGCGGTGCGTGCCGGCAGCCAAGCGCGACAGCGCGGCCATCGGCTGCCCCTGCGAGCCGGTGCAGAGGAACAGCACCTTGTCGTCTTGCATGTCGCCCAAGTCGTCTGACGACACGAAAGAGTCCTTGGCCTTGAGGTACCCCAGGTCCTGGGCGATGGTGGCGTTCTTGATCATCGAACGCCCCTCCATGATCACGCGCCTGTCGTACTTCTCGGCGACCCGGATGAAGTTCTGCAGCCTGTGCACGTGGCTCGAGAACGTCGTGACGATGACGCGGCCCTTGGCGCGCGCCACGATGTCGTCGACGGCGTTCATCACGTCGCGCTCGCTGGGGGTGTAGCCGGGGCGCTCGGCGTTGGTGCTGTCGGAGATGAGCAGTAGCACGCCGTCTTGGCCGGCCTGCGCGAGCTTGTGCAGGTGGCTGGTGCGGCCGTCGGCGGGGTGGTAGTCGAGCTTGAAGTCGCCCGAGTGCACCACGCGGCCGATGGGTGTGTGGATGACGAGCCCCGAGTTGTCGGGGATCGAGTGGGTCATCTGGAAGAAGTCGACGGTGAAGTTGCGGCTGATCTTGACGCGGTCGTCGGTCGAGATCTCGCGCAGGTCTACGTCGCGCTCCTTGATCTTGAACTCCTCGAACTTGCCTCTCAGCAGGCCGAGCGTGAGCTTGGCGCCGTACATCGGCACCTTCGGCAGCAGCTTGAGCATGTACGGGATGCCGCCGATGTGGTCCTCGTGGCCGTGGGTGAGAACCCAGCCTTTGACCTTGGCGGCGTTCTCGACCACCCAGTCGATCTTGGGGACGAGGATGTCGACGCCGAGCATGTTCGCGTCAGGGAACGCGAGGCCCCCGTCGACCAGCAGGATCTCGCCCTCGTACTCGAAGGCGAACATGTTCTTGCCTATCTCGCCCATCCCGCCCAGGGGGATGACTTTCAGTTTGCGTTCTTCGTTTGCCATGTTGCTCCAGTCGCCCGTTACGCGCGGTCCTCCCAACTCTCGGCTCGAGTGTGAGCCGTTGGAGCAGGGGAGGCCGCGTGCACGGTGTGTCTCTTAGGTGTCGCTAGCTGTCGCTGTCCTCAGCGCGGGCCGCGCGGGCCACGGTCGCCCCGGTCGCCACGCGGGCCCCGGTCGCCGCCCCGGTCGCGGTCACGGAACCCACCGCGGTCACCACGGCCACCGCCGCCGCCAGGTGCGCGCGGTGCACGAGGCGCGATCTTGCCCTCGAGCTCCGGCCGCACCAGGTCGATCTTGCCGCGGTCGTCGACCGAGTTGACCTTGACGCGGATGCGGTCGCCCTCCCTGAGGAAGTCCTCGACGCGCGTCACGCGCTCCTCGGCGATCTGGCTGATGTGCAGCAGCCCGTCGGTGCCCTGGAAGAGCGTGATGAAGGCGCCGAAGTCGGTGATCTTGGCGACGACGCCGTCGTACTCCTTGCCGACCTCGGCCGTGGCGGTGAGCGCCTCGATCTGCGACTTGACGGCCTTGGCGGCCTCGGAGTCCTCGGAGTAGATGCGGATGGTGCCGTCCTCCGAGACCTCGACGGTGGCGCCGAGCGACTCGAGCTCGCGGATCTGCTTGCCGCCGGGCCCGATGATCGTGCCGATCTTGTCGACGGGGATCTTGACCTGGAGGATGCGCGGCGCGTTGGCGTTGATCTCGGGGCGTGGGGCGGCGAGCACCTCGGCCATCTTGCCGAGGATGTGCAGCCGGCCGGCGCGCGCCTGAGCGAGCGCCTCGCGCATGATCGCGGCGGTGATGCCGGTGACCTTGATGTCCATCTGCAGCGCCGTGACGCCGTTCTCGGTGCCGGTGACCTTGAAGTCCATGTCACCGAGGGCGTCCTCTGAGCCGAGGATATCGGAGAGGATGCGGTACTGCTCACCCTCCATTACCAGGCCCATCGCGATGCCCGCGACCGGCGCGCGCAGCGGCACGCCCGCGTCCATCAGCGAGAGCGAGCCGGCGCAGACGCTGGCCATCGAGGAGGAGCCGTTCGACTCGAGCGTCTCAGCGACGACGCGCAGCACGTACGGGAACGCCTCCTGGCTCGGTATCACCTCGAGCAGCGAGCGGCGCGCCAGGTTGCCGTGGCCCAGCTCGCGGCGGCCGGTGCCGCGCAGGCGCTTGACCTCGCCGGTCGAGAACGGCGGGAAGTTGTAGTGAAGCATGAACTCTTCGGTGTCATCCAAGCCGAGGTCGTCGACGAGCCTGTTGCTGCGGCCGGTGCCGAGCGTCGCGACGCCGAGGACCTGCGTCTCGCCGCGGGTGAACACGGCCGAGCCGTGCGCCTTCGGCAGCACGCCGGTCTCGATCCAGATGGGCCTGACCTCATCGGAGCGACGACC
The DNA here is from genome assembly GCA_964392895.1 of uncultured bacterium. Classification (GTDB taxonomy): domain Bacteria; phylum Deinococcota; class Deinococci; order Deinococcales; family Trueperaceae; genus CAYMRL01. The sequence continues at coordinate 95,942 of CAYMRL010000009.1, read as the reverse complement.
GTCGGTGCGCACGTTCTGCTCGATGACCATCTTGCGCATGGCGGCCGACTCGGCCTTGTCGAAGGCGGCCTTCAGCTCGCCGATGAGCTTGGGATCGGCCTCTTCGGCTGCGATGCCGGCGCCGGCGAGGTGATCGGCGATCAGACGGTCGCGCAGGGCCTTGATGGCGACGGAGCGCTCGTGCTTGCCGGAGGTGCGCAGGACGTCGGCGATGCCGGCGGCTTCGGAGGCGACGCGCATCTGCTCGCGCAGGGCGGGGTCGAGCTCGACGGCGGAGTGGAACGGCTTCTTCGCCTTGCCGATCTCCTGCTTCATGCGCTCGATCAGCTCGACGACGGGCTTGAGCTGCGCCTGGGCGAACTCGATGGCGCCGACCATCGCGTCCTCGCTCAGCTCGGACGCGGCGGCTTCGACCATCAGCACGGCGTCGCGGCTGGCGGCGACGGTCAGCTCGAGCTGCGAGCCCTTCTCGTGCAGCAGCTGCATGCTCGGGTTGAGCACGTACTCGCCGTTGACGAAGCCGACGCTGCAGCAGGCGGTCGGGCCGCCCCAAGGCACATCGGAGATCGACAGCGCAGCGGACGCGCCGATGGCGGCCAGCGGCGCCGGGTCGTTGACCTGGTCGGCCGACAGCACCGTTACGATGACCTGCGTCTCGTTGCGGAGCTGCTTCGGGAACAGCGGGCGGATCTGACGGTCGATGAGGCGGGCGTTGAGCGTTCCCTGGATGCCGGGCCTGCCCTCGCGCTTCATGAACGAGCCGGGGATCTTGCCGATCGCGTAGTGGCGCTCTTCGTACTCGACGGTGAGCGGCAGGAACGGCATCGGCGAGGCGTCGTCGTTCATCTCGGCCGTGACGAGCACCAGCGTGTCGCCGTAGCGCACGGTGACGCTGCCGGCTGACTGCTTGGCGTACTTGCCTGTCTCGATGACTAGCTCGCGTCCGCCTAGTTCCGTTGTGTAGCGGCGGTGGTTCGGTAGGTTCACTCTCTCTCCTTCTGCTGCTTCCGCGCAGGGCAGGCCCCATGCCGGCCGTGCGTTCGGGCTCGACCCTCGATACGACGCGCGACCGCGGAGCCGGTTGCGGCTCCTGCGGTCGCGACGGTACTCGTGTGGTTGCCGACTCTCAGCGCCTGAGGCCCAAGCGTTGGATCAGTTCCTTGTACGCGTCGTAGTCTTCGCGCTCGAGGTAGCTGAGGAGACGCTTGCGCTTGCCGACCATCATCAGCAGGCCGCGACGGCCGTGGTGGTCCTTGCGGTGCGCCTGCAGGTGCTGGCTGAGCTCCTCGATGCGCTTGGTGAGCAGCGCGATCTGAACGGAGGTCGAGCCGGTGTCGGAGGCGGACTTGCCGAAGCCGTTGACGACCTCGGTCTTCTGTGCGGCAGATAGTGGCATTCTTCTTCCCGTCTGGGCCGTCTCCGGCGCGAATCCCGCTTACCCTAGCGCCAGTGGCGGTTCGATGGGGCTCAGCTCGTTAGATGTCGATCGCGCGCCCGATGTCTCGGCGTCCAGCCGTAGAGGATAGCACACGCCGGCAGGGCGAGTGGCATCCCCGGCTCGGCCTGACTCAGGCGTGCGTCTCGAACCACCCGACGATGGCTTCGAGGTTGGCGATGCGTCTGTCCGGCCTGCCGCTGCGCGACAGCTCGTGGCACTCGCCCGGCACGCGCATGAGCTCGACGTCGACCTTGCCGAGCCGCTTGAGCGCGGTGAACAGCTGCTCGGCCTGCTCGATCGGGCAGCGGAAGTCGTTCTCGCTGTGGACGATCAGCAGCGGAGTCCTGACGTTCGCCACGTTCCGGATGGGGCTCTGTCGCCATAGCCGGTCGAGGTCGTCCCAGGCGTTCCCGCCGACCTCGCGCTCCACGAAGCCTGGCCCGATGTCCGAGGTGCCGTACATGCTCGTCCAGTTGCAGATGCTGCGCTGGGTGACGGCGCTGCGGTAACGATCGGTGAGGCCGATGAGCCAGTTGGTCATGAAGCCGCCGTAGCTGCCGCCCGTCAGGTGTAGCGGAGCGTTGGGCGTGCCGAGCCGCGCCAGGCCACCGTCACCGATGTCGATGACGTCGTCGGCGTCGACGCTGCCGTAGCGCCCCAGCAGCGAGGTGGCGAACTGGTAGCCGTAGCTCGACCCGCCGCGGGGGTTGCCGTAGATGACGGAGAAGCCGCGCGCCGCCAGCAGGTGGAACTCGAAGTAGAAGCCGTTGCCGTAGGCCGTGTGCGGGCCGCCGTGCACCTCGATGACGGCGGCATCGTCCTCGCGTGGTGCGGGCGAGCGCAGCGTCCAGTACTGAACCCGGTCGCGACCCTCCTGGTCGGAGCGGCTCTCGCTGGTCCAGGCGCCCTTCTTGCCCTTGCGCGGCGCCTCGAGGCCGAACGGCCCCTCGGCCTTGGCCAAGATCAGGCGCTTGACCCAGGCGTCGTTGACCCTACTGATCCGCCTCTCGCTGCCGTCAGCGAGGCGCAAGAACAGCTCACCGGGCTTGTCGGATGATTCGGCGGTGAAGAGTATCTGGCCCGAGCGTGGCGACAGGTCGAAAGACGTGACGGCGTCGTTGTCGCTCGCCAGCTCGCTCGTCTCGCCGCTGAGCGAGATCCGCGCCAGGCGCGTGCGGCCGTCGACGAAGGTGTTGGCGACGAGTCCTTCCGAACCGTCAGCGTCCTGGTACCAGCGGGGATCGTTCGGCATGGAGCCGTAACGAGAGTCGCCGCCGAGCGACGGCACCACGTCGATGTCGACAGCGCTCAACAGCCGCGGAGCGTGCTTGCCGCGGCCGCTGGCCTTCTCTGCGTCGAGCACCCACAGCCCGCTGGGGCTGGCGAGGTCACCCGTGACGCTGGGCGCGACGAAGCTGAGCCACTTGCCGCTGCGCGAGAGCCGCAGCCCACCAGCGAAGCCGAGGTCGGAGGCGAGCTTGGTGACCGCCTTGCTCTTCACGTCGACCTTCACGATGTCGACGGCGAAGTCGGAGTCGGCCGCCTCGTTGCCTGCGACGAGCAGGTAGAGCGCGTCGCCGGAGGGCGAGAACGCGAGGTCGTGGGGGGTGTACGGGAAGTCGGTGAGTTTCGCCGGACTGCCGCCTTCGGCGGACACCAGGTAGACCTGGGCGGGCTCGTCGGGTCGGTCACCGCCGCCGTCGGCACGGAAGTAGCGCCTGCGTATGTGGCGGGGGAGACCGCGCTCGGCGACCTCGTCGACGTAGTCGCCGCGTGACACGTACGCCAGGCGCCCAGAGTCGGGGTGCCAGGCGTACTCGCCGACGCCTGCCTTCGACTCAGTGACCTTGACGGCTTCGCCGCCGGCCAGCGGCATCACGTGAAGCTGCGGCTTGTCGCCCTCTTTCCTCACGCTGAGGAACGCCAGGTGTGAACCGTTCGGGCTGAAGCTGGGGCTGAAGTCGGAGAGCTCGGAGCGCGTGAAGACGGTGCCGTCGCTCGGGCGTTGCCGCTTCCCACCAACCAGGCTCAGGTCGAACATGTGGATGCGGCTCTGGTAGCGCGGGGGCGTGTAAGCTCCGTCGCCCGCCTTGCCCTTGGCATCCGGCGACTTCCCCTTGACGATGCGCGTGACGACGCACGCGGCCCGCACGCCATCGGGCGCGAGCCTCGGGGCTGACACGAACGCGAGGTCGAGTAGGTCTTCAGCTACGCTCAGACGTGCCATTACCCCTCCTAGAGGCTGCTCTGCCGCTCTGCATGACGTGAAGCAGGATACCGGCCGCCACCGATGCGTTGAGCGAGCCGACCTTGCCGTACTGCTTGATGCCGACGAGTTCGTCGCAGCGTTCGCGCACCAGCCTGCGCATGCCGCTGCCCTCCGAGCCGATGACGAGAGCGGCGTCGCGGTCCCAGTCGATGCTCGAGGCCTCGACCACGCTGCCTGCCGCGTCGAGGGGCGCTGCGCCGTACACCCACACGCCGCGCTCCTTGAGCTCTTCGATGGCGCGCGGCAGGTTGGTGACGATGACGACCGGCAGGTGGCTGGCCGCCCCCGCCGCCGCCTTCATCGCCACCGCGCTGAGCGGCGCGCTGCCTCGTTCCTGCGTCACGACGCCGTGTGCGCCGAGCGCCTCGGCGTTGCGGATGATGGCGCCGACGTTGCGAGGGTCGGTCAGTTGATCGAGAAGCACCACCAGCAGCCGCTCCCCGCGGGCGCGAGCCAGCGCGAAGGTGTCCTCGATATCCGAAGGTGTGAGCTCGTCCAACTCGGCCGCGACACCCTGATGCTGCGTGGTCTTCAGCGCCTGGTCGAGCTGGATGCGGGGCACCTGCTGGAGATCGACGCCGCGCTTGGCCGCCGCTCGTTCCAGCTCCGCGAGCATCGCGCGCTCGATCCCCTTGGCGACGAGCACGCGTCTGACCTCGACACCGCCTGTCAGGGCTTCGAGCACAGCGTTGCGACCGTAGATCAGCACGGTTGAGAGAGTACCAGCCTAGAGCGCGGCCAGCGCCGCGCGCGCGGCCGCGGCGTCGGCCACGAGCTGCTGCTTCAACTCGTCGAGACCGGAGAACCGCCGCTGAGAGCGCAGGTAGGTGTGGAAGCGGACCTCGATCAGATGACCGTAGATGTCGGCCGCGAAGTCGAACAGATGGACCTCGAGCGCCGGCGGCTCCTCCTCGAACGAGGGTCTGGGACCGACGTTGGCCATGCCCCCGAGCGTCTGGCCGTCGACGAGAGCCGTGACGGCGTAAACGCCGATCGGCAGCGCCTTGCGCTCGTCCAGCTCGACGTTGGCCGTCGGGAACTGGATGGTGCGACCGCGCTGTGCGCCGACGCCGACGGTGCCGCGCGCGAAGTACGGCCTGCCGAGCAGGTCGTTGGCGCGCTTGACGCGGCCGGCTGCGAGGTGCTCGCGGATCTTGGAGGACTTGACGACCTCGCCGTCGTGCTCGACGAGGCCGAAGGCCTCGACGCGTGAGGCGGCGGCGCGCAGCTCGGCGAGCCCGCCGCTACGGTTCTTGCCGAACCGGAAATCCTCACCGACGATCAGGCTGTGCGGCTCCAAGCGCACCAACGCCTGGGCGAAGGCTTGCGGCTCGGTCTGCGCGAACTCCAGGTCGAACCTGAGCATGGCGATCACGTCGGGCCGGTACTCGGCGAGGAGCTCCACCTTCTCGTCGGTGCTCGACAAGAAGGTCGCTCCGCCGAAGACGACGCGCGCGGGCGGGAAGAACGTGACGACCAGCGCCGGGACGCCTTCGGTTTGCGACACTTGCCGCATGCGCGCGAGCAGCGCGCGGTGACCCAAGTGAACACCGTCGAAGTTGCCGATGCAGATGCAGGCGCCGCGGATCCCGACCTCGGCGAGCGAGTCGGTGACCGTGGGCAGGCTCACGGCTCCAGACCGATCTGTGCCAGGTGATGCCTGAGGGCCAGCAGCGTCACGCCGCTCGTCTCCTCGCGGCCGGCGGCGACGGCTCGCCACACGTCGCGGGCGTCGCGCCACTCGACCACCAGGTCGGCCTCGTCCTCGTCGGCTTGCGCCTGCACGGAACCAAGGTCGGTCGCTTTGAACAGGTGCACCTTCTCGTCGGTGAAGCCGGGGGAGACGTAGAACGAGATCACGTGCTCGACAGCGCCTCCGAGCTTCGTCTCCTCGGCCAGCTCGCGCGCGGCCGCGACCGCGGGAGCCTCGCCGGGCTCGATCAGGCCGGCCGGGATCTCCCACGTCGTGGTCGCGATCGGCCGCCTCAGCTGACGCACGCCGAGCACCTTCGGCCCCTGTGTCACCAGGACGGCCACGGCGTCGGCGTGCCTCGCGATCTCCCACTTGTCGTCTTGCACCTCGAGCGTGACGATGCGCCCGCGGAAGACGACCTTGGTGCTCGTGCTATCAGTACCGCTCAGAGCGGTTAGTTCTCTTGCGCGTCTGGGTTGTAGCGCAAGAAAGCGGGGATGTCGTAGTTGCTCGGGTCGTAGCTGCGACCGCCGATGGAGCTACGGATGTGCGTGGGGCGCAGCACACGGGTCTGAGGCGCCTGGTCGAAGCCGGCGGCGATGACGGTGACGCGGACCTCGTCGGCGGCGTCCTCGTCGTAGGTGACGCCGAACAGCACGTTGACGTCGTCGACCTCGGTCGCGTCGGAGATCTTCTCGACGATCTCGTTGGCGTCGGCCAAGGTGAGGTGATCGGAGCTGGTGATGTTGATGAGGAGCTGCCTGGCGCCTTCGACCCCGCGGGCGAGGAGCGGGCTGTGGGTGGCGCTGTTGGCCGCCTCTTCCGCGAGCTTCTCACCGCGTCCGGCGCCGATGCCCATCAGCACCGTGCCGGCGCCCTGCAGTAACGCCTTGACGTCGGCGAAGTCGACGTTGATGAGGCCGGGGACGTTGATGACGTCGGAGATGCCACGCACGCCGTGGTAGAGCACGCGGTCGGCGACCTTGAACGCGTCGTTGAGGCGGATCTTCTTGTCGAGGGCGGACATCAGGCGCTGGTTCTCGACGACGATCAGGGCGTCGACCTTGTCCTCGAGGCGCCTGAGGCCCTCTTCGGCCTGGCGCATGCGCTTGGGGCCTTCGAAAGCGAACGGCGTCGTGACCACGGCGATGGCGAGGGCGCCCAGCTCGCGAGCGACCTCGGCGACGACGGGAGCGCTGCCGGTGCCGGTGCCGCCACCCATGCCGGCGGTGATGAACACGAGGTCGCAGCCGCGCAGCGCTTCGGCGATGCGGTCGCGGTCCTCGAGGGCGGCCTTCTCGCCGATCTCGGGGTTGGCGCCGGCGCCGAGGCCCTTGGTCAGGTGATCGCCCATCTGGATGCGCACGTCGGCGAGGCTCGTCGCCAGCACCTGGGCATCGGTGTTGGCGGCCACGAAGTCAACACCGCGCAAGCCGGTCTCGATCATGCGGTTGACCGCGTTGTTGCCGCCGCCGCCCAGGCCGATCACCCGGATAGTCGCGTTGTCGTTGTCGCTCATCACCATTAGCCCCACGCTCCCGCCCTGATGAGGATGATCATCAGAAGAAATCCTTGAAGAACCGTCTCACCGAGGTCCACAGCCCTCCGCTGGGATCCTCGCGAGTGGCGCGCCGCGCCGTCGGCGCCACGCTCACCCCATGAGCCATGCCGTACCGTACCAAGCCGACGGCGGTAGCGTGCGCAGGACTGGCGACGACGTCGGCCAGGCCGGACACGCCATCGGGCTTGCCGATGCGCACCGGCAGCCGGAAGCGCTCGTTGGCCACCTGGTCGATGCCCGGCATCAGCGAGGCGCCGCCGGTGATGACGACGTTGCCGGCGAGCAGCTCGAGCGCGCCCATGCGCTGCTCGATGTTGCGCTTGACGAGATCCAAGATCTCGACGACGCGCGGCCGGATGACCTGGGCCAGCTCGAAGGTCGAGATGCTGGCCGTGTAGTTGGGGTTGGCGACCTCGAGCTCGACGTCGCGGTCGGCCAGCTCGGGCAGCGCCACGCCGTAGCGGCGCTTGACGCGCTCGGCCTCGTCGGCCTGGATGCGCAGCAGTTGGCTGATGTCCTGGGTGATGTGGTCGCCGCCGAGCGGGATGATCGCCGAGTGGGCGAGCGTGCCGCGGCGGAACACGCCGATGTCGGTGGTGCCGCCGCCGATGTCGATCAGCAGCGTGGTCAGCTCCTGCTCGCTCGGGTTGAGGACGGCGAGACCGGAGGCGAGCGCCTGCACTACCAGACCGTCGACCGCCACGCCTGCATCGTTCGCGCAGCGCTTGAGGTTCTGCAACGGACCTTGGGCGCCGGCGACGATGTGCACGTCGACCTCTAGGCGCACGCCGGACATGCCGACTGGATCTTTTATGCCGTCGTTGCCGTCCACCACGTACTCCTGGGGGATGACGTGGAGGATCTCCATGTTGGCCTCGAGCGGTACGGCGCGGGCGTTCTCGATGGTGCGCTCGATGTCCTGACGCGTCACCTGCTGGCCGCGGCGGATGGCCGCCATGCCGTGGCTGGTCAGGGCCTTGAGGTGAGTGCCTGCGACACCGACCCAGGCCGACTTGACCTCGACGCCGGCCATGCGCTGGGCATCGGCCACGGACTGCCTCACCGACGCGATGGTGCGCTCCAGGTTGACGACCATGCCTTTACGAAGACCGTCGGACGGCACGGTGCCCTCACCGATGATGTCCAGGACGCCATCGCGAGCCACCTCACCGATGACCGTGCAGATCTTGGTGGTCCCGATGTCCAGCCCGACGATTATTCGTTCATCACTCATCAGACGCGCTCACTCCCCAGGGGTAGACCGCGATGCGGCCACCACGGTGGCTGACGAACGCAGACCACTGCGCCCGCAACGCCTCGGCGCCCGGCGTTAGAAGCGTACCGCCGCTCAGTTGGATCTCGAACCCAGCCGGCGAGTAGCTTATCACCGTCGGCTCGTACGGCTCCAAGAGCCTGACGAGCTCGATGGCTTCCGCCGTGCGCTCGGTCCCCCAGCCTTCCAGCCGAGGCAGCCTAGCGACTTCGGCAGCCGTAGCACCGGGGAGAACTGTACCATCGCCGGCGAGCGCAAGGTCCCCGGAGATGATGAGTGGAGTTCTCTCGGCGATCAGGACCCTCACCTGGTCGGGCCAGACGCGGACGACGGTGGCGCTCAAGACCCAAGGGTCCTCGAACAGCGCGCGCACGCTGCCGCGGTTCACCCACAGCAGCGGGTCGCCGAGGCGCAGGTTGGCCAGCGCCAGCACGTGCTCGGTGCTGTGGTGCGAGTTGCCTGCCACGCTCAGGTGAGCGACCTTGGGCACGAAGCGGCTCGTGACGACGGCCGCGGCGGCCAGTACCAGCAAGGCGATGAGCAGCCCTCGCATCAGTGGCCTCGCATCACGCGCTCCGCAGCTTGGGTGCGTGCCGCAGGTTCCACAGGCGCCACTCGAGCTCGAGCTCGCGTCCCTGCGCGGCGGCCACACGCTCTCTGATGCGCTCGACGAGCTCGAGGAAGTCGCCGGCCGTCGCGCCTCCTAAGTTGACGATGAAGTTGCCGTGCTCGAACGAGACCATGGCGTTGCCCACACGCATACCCTTGAGCCCGCTGATATCGATGAGACGTCCGGCCGCGTCGCCCGCCGGGTTCTTGAACGCGCAGCCTGCCGACTTCGACTTGGGCTGCGACTTGCGCGCGGCGTCCACCTTGTCCAGCGCTGCCTGGACGGTGGCCGGGTCGGAGGCCGTCAACTTCAGTCTGGCGCGGGTGACTATCGCGCCCGGTGGCAGCTCTGCATGGCGGTAGCTGAGGCCGAGCGCGCTCGCGTCCACACGTTCCAGCCGGCCGCCTACGAACAGCTCGACCTCTTGCAGCGTGTCGGACATCTCGCCGAAGCGCGTGCCCGCGTTCATCGCCACGCCGCCGCCGAGCACCGCCGGCACGCCGAGCAGCCCTTCGAGGCCCGAGAGACCGGCCCTTTGCGCGCGCCTGACCAAGCCGGGCAGGGGAGTGGCGGCGCCGAGCCACAGGTCGTTGCGCCCATCGAATGCGCCGAGGTCGTTGTAAGCGCGGCCCAGCTTGATGACCCGCTCCGACACGCCGGCGTCGGAGATGAGCAGGTTGGAGCCGGCGCCGATCACCAGGTAGGGCTCGGCGGTGGCTAGGGCGATGTCGCTCTCGCTCTCGACCTCCCACACCTCGGCTGGTCCGCCGACCTTCAACGTGGTCAGCGCGCTCAGGTCCATCGTCTTCACGGAGGCGGGCACGGCGCGAGCCTCAGCTGCCGACGAGCGCGGCGGCGATGCGCCAGACGTCGCCGGCGCCGAGGGTTATGACGAGGTCGCCCGGCGCGTGGGAGCCGCGCAGGTAGGCGAGGGCTGTCTTGGCGTCGTGCTGAGAGGCGTCGGTGCCGAGCTCGACGATGCGGTCGACTATCAGCGAGGGCGAGACGCCGTCGATGGCGCGCTCGCCGGCCGCGTAGATGTCGAGCACCAGCACCTCGTCGGCGAGGGCGGCGGCCTGCGCCAGCGCCGGCCAATGCCTGGCCGTGCGCACCCAGCGGTGCGGTTGGAGCACCGCTCTGACGCGCCGCCCCGTCGCCTTGGCGATCTCGAGCATCGCGCGCACCTCGGTCGGGTGGTGGGCGTAGTCGTCGATGATGAGGGCGCCGTCGATCTCGCCCCACACCTGCCAGCGCCTGCCGACACCTGTGAAGCTCTCGAGCGCAGCGAGGGCCGGCTCGGCGTCGAAGCCCGCCGACTCGAGCGCGCTTATCGCGGCGGTGGCGTTGAGCGCGTTGTGCACACCCGGCACGCTCAGTCGCACCTTGAGCGGCTGTCTGTCAGGGCGTTCGAGCGTGAAGCTGCTCGAGGCCGGTCGTAGTGCCAGCTCGGTCACACGGTAGTCGCAGCCGGCCTGGAGCCCGTAGGTGACGGTGTGGGGGTGCTCCGCCATCAGGGTCTCGAGTCCCGGCCAGTCGGCGCAGTAGACGAGCGTCTCGCACGCGTCCGCGAAGCGCTGCGCAGCGCGCTGCAGGTCCTCGAGGCTGGCGTGGTAGTTGCGGCGCTCGTCGTATTCGCCCGCGATGTGGTCGTCCTCGATGTTGAGGATCACCCCGACCTTCGAGCGCAGGTCGGCGAAGCCGGGATCAGACTCGTCGACCTCGGCGGCGAGCCAGCGTCCCTCACCGTGGTGCATCGTGCCGCCGATCAGCGGCAACTCGGCGCCGAGCTGCACCGAGGAGGCCGGGTCTACGGTCAGGAGCAGCGTCGAGAGCATCGCGGTCGTCGTGCTCTTGCCGTGGGTGCCGGTCACCGCCAGGGCGTCGCGCAGCCTGAAGAGCTCACCGAGCAGCTCGATGCGCTTGAGGACCGGCTTGCCAGCGGCGCGGGCGGCCTGAAGCTCGGGATGGTCGAACGGCACGGCCATGCTGTGGATGAACACGTCGGCGCTGGTCGCATGACTCGGATCGTGCGCCGCATCGATGGATACGCCTTCAGAGGCGAGCTGCTCGAGCGCCGTGCTGGCACCGGCGTCGCAGCCGCTGACTTCGAAACCTTCCAACCTGCACCAGCGCGCCAACGCCTGCATGCTGACGCCGCCGATGCCGACGAAATGCAGGCTCGAGACCTGCCCCAAGCCCTCCAGCAACCTCACAAGACCTCCATGACGGCGTTCAAGATCGACTCGGCCGCGCCCGCCGGCGACCTGGCCGCGGCCGCCGCCTTGCCCTTGGCGAGGACAGCCGGCTCGAGCAGCTCGAGCCAGGCGGCCTTCAGCTTGCCGAAGTCGCTCTCCTCGACCACCGTAGCGGCGCCGGCAGCCTCCGCGGCGCGAGCGTTATGCAGTTGATGCCCCTCGGCGCTCGACGGCAGCGGGACCGTGACCAGCGGCACGCCGTGGTACGCCGCCGACGCCAAGGTGCCGATGCCGGCACGCGTGATGCCGAGGTCGGCCGCGCTCCAGGCGCTGGTGGCGTCCAAGTACTCGTGGACGTGGTAGCGCGGCAGCGCCTGCGCTGCAAGTCTGACACTCTCGGCGTTCCCCAGGCCAGCGCTGTGCAAGACGTGCAGGCGCCGCACCTCGGGCTGCTCGGCGGCCGCCTCCAGGAGCTTGGCGAACGCCGCCGGCACCTCGCGGTTCAGCGCCGCCGAACCCTGCGACCCGCCCATGACCAGCGTGACGAGCGCATCCTCGGGCAGAGCGTACTGCTGCCTGGCGACCGTGCGCTCCAGCCTGCGCTCGTCGACTGGGTAGGGGATCACCAGGCTGCGCCTGACGCCTTTCAGGTGCGCGAGCGCCTCGTCCTGCACGGTGATGACGAGCGTGGCCCGCGCCGCGAGCCAGCGGTTGACGAGGCTAGGGTAGGCGTTGCCTTCGTGCAGCACCAGCGGCACGCGGCAGCGGGTGGCTGCGAACGCGCCCGGGAACGAGGCGAAGCCCCCGAAGCCGACGACGGCCCGCAGCTTGGGCCTCCACTTGCGCACCAGGCTCCAAGCCTCGACCACGCCGCTCGCCGCTGCCAGCGCCTGGCCCGGCCGCGGGCGCCCCCTGTGCAGCTTGCCTGCAGACACGCCGTGGAACTCGATGCCGGAGGGCGGAACCAGCCTCGCCTCCATGCCGCCTTCCTGCCCGATGAACGCGACCTTCAGGCCGCGCGCCTGCGCCAGCTTCCCCACGGCGAGCGCGGGGTAGATGTGGCCGCCCGTGCCACCGGCGGCGAGCACCAGATCCGGTGTCTCGCTCATGCGCCGGCTCCCGCGGTCGGTGCCGACGCTGCCTGCTTGTGCGCGACCCTGGCGGCGATGTGCAGGAACCCGAACGCGATGGCGACCGACAGCAGGCTGTTGAAGCCGTGACTGACGCCCGGTAGGGGGATACCCGTGACCGGCGCGAGGCCGCTTGCTACTAGGAGGTTCAGTCCCGCCTGACCGCAGATGTACGCGGTCGCGCCGGCCGCCAGCAGCGCAGCCGGTCCTTCGACGCGGCCGCCGATCCTCAGCCCTCTGCCTGCTATCAACAGGTAGATGGCCACGAGCGTGGCGAGCCCGATCAGGCCGAGCGCCTGGCCGATCGCGACCGAGATGAAGTCGGTATCGGCCTCGGGAACCTGGGTGGAACGGCCAGGGCCGATGCCGGTGACGCCGCCCCGCGCGATCGCCTCCTGCGCTTGCAGGGCTTGGTAGCTGGTCGTGTCGGTCTGCTCGCGCGCTCCCCATAGGTCGGCGTAGCCGATGACGCGGTCCTTGAGGTAGCTGAACTGCGACAGGTACGGCGCGGCCAGCAGCGTCGCTATCGCCGCCGCGGCGAGGGTTATCGACAGCAGGCGCGTGATGGTGGTGCCGGCGGCGATCATCACGGTGAACGCCAGCGTGAAGATGAACAGGCCGGTGCTCAGGTCAGGCTCCGCCACCACGGTCGCGACAGCGAGGCCGATCACCAGCATGGGCCGCCAGATGTGCCAGTCACCGAGGTGGTTGTAGAAGAACGCCGCCAAGTACGCGATGACCGCGACCTTCATGAACTCTGACGGCTGCAGGGTGAACACACCGAGGTCGAGCCAACGCTTGCTCTCGCTGCCCGCCGGCGAGATCCCGAAGAACAGCACCGCCACCAGCAGCGCCAGCGTCACGGTGAAGACGAACGGCGAGAGCTTGAGGACCGCCTTGACGCTTAGTCGCGACACGAGCAGCGTCACCGCCACTGCCGCCAGCACGCGCAGGCCGTGACCCACCGGCGACATCGGCTCTGACGACCCGGCAGCGACGCCGACCATGCCGAGGGCGCCGAGCAGCAGTTGAGCGGTCAGCAGCGGCCGATCGACGGCCGGCGCGCGCGCGCTCCGGTCGCTCGTGCATCGTTCGTTCGGGAGGCGCTCGCTCACCTGGACGCCTCCGCGGTCAGACGCGCGACCTGGTCCCTGAAGACCCTCGCCCGGTGCGCGTAGTCCTTGAACTGATCGAACGAGGCGGCGAGCGGAGCGAGTAGCACCGTCCCACGCCCCCGGTGCTGCGCGTTGAGATGCGCTACCGCCAGGTCGACCGCCGTGGCCAACGCGGCCTCACCGGCCGGCTCGGTCACGACCTCCACGCGCGTGCAGTCGGCGTAGGTGCTCTCGAGCAGCCTGGCGCTGGCGCCGTAAGCCACGAGCATGTCGACGCGCTCCACGACGACCTCGCGCAACGAGCGGAGGTCGGCGCCCTTGTCCTGACCCCCGGCGAGCCACACGAAGGGCTGCTGAGTGCCTCGCAGCGCGGCGGCGACGGCCAGGGGACGCGTGGCTATCGAGTCCTCGATGAACTCGATCTCGCCGACCCTGCCGACCGAGGCGTAGCGTCCCGGCAGGCCGACGAACTCGCGCAGGCCGCGGGCCAGGGCGTCGTCCCCCGCGCCCATGGCTCGGGCCGCCAGCGCGACGGCCAGCGCGTTGGAGACCTGGTGCTCGCCGCGAACCTTGAGCTCGCTGCGGTGGATGAGAGGCTCGCCTTCGAGCATCAGCCGGCCGTCGCGGCTTAGGTGGGCGGCGGCGGGACGTGTGAGGGAGTAGCTCTTCACGCAGGCCTCGCTCCCTTCGGCCCAGGCGGCGACCTTCGGGTCGTCGAGGTTGAGCACCAGCGTCGAGCGCTCCGTCAGGTTCTCGATGAGCCTGCGCTTGGCGGCGTGGTAGGTCGCGACATCGCCGTGGCGGTCGAGGTGGTCCTCGCCGAGGTTGAGCACGACGGCGACATCGGGAGCGAAGTCGACGACCCGCTCGAGCTGGAACGACGACATCTCGACGACGTGAGTCGCGCCGAGGCGCGCGACCTGAGCCAGGGCAGGGTCGATGTTGCCGCCCGCCACCGCCTTGACGTCCGCGCCGAGCAGCACGTCGGTAGTCCAGCGCGTGACAGTGCCCTTGCCGGCGGTGCCCGTGATCCCGACGTAGCAGCCGGGCACCGTGCGCCAGACCCACTCGACCTCGCCGATGACCTCGACGCCGGCGGACCTAAGCGCCTGCAGGTGCGGGTTGTCGATCGGGACGCCTGGCGCGGCGATGCACAGCTCGAACTCGCGCGCAGAGTCGGCGCGCAGCGCCTCGAGCTCGGCGGCCGTCACGCGCCGCACGCCCGCCGCGTCCGCGCTGTCGATGTCGGGCCCCGAGGGTTTGGCGTCGAAGTAGACGGTAGGCACGAGCTGCTTGGCCAGCAGCTCGAGGGTGGCACCGCCGCTGCGGCCGAGCCCGTAGACCAGCACGCCGCCGGGCAGGCGCTCGGTCACAGGGCGGCACCGCGCAGCGCCAGGGCCGCCGCCAGGCAGATCGCGCCGATGACCCAGAAGCGCTGCACGACCCGCGTCTCGCTCCAGCCCGAGAGCTCGAAATGGTGGTGAAGCGGGCTCATCTTCAGAAGCCTGCGGCCGCCGCTGAGCTTGAAGTAGCTGACCTGCACGACGACCGACAGCACCTCCAGCACGGGGATCAGTGCGAGCAGCGGCAGGTAGAGAACCGACCCGTCGACGATCGCCAGCCCCGCCACGGCGGCTCCTAGCGCCTCCGAGCCGACACCGCCCATGTACACGCGGGCGGGCTGCGAGTTGTACCAGAGGAACGCCAGCAGCGCGCCCACCAAGGCTGCCGCCAACGCCGCCGCCAGCGGCGAGCCGATGAAGAACAGCAGCGCGATGACGGTGATACCGCCGGCCAGACCGTCGAGACCGTCGGTGAAGTTGAAAGCGTTGATGCTGCCGACGATGACGAAGGTGTAGAACGCCAGATCGAGCACGAAGGTACCGGTCAGTGCGTAACCTGCGCTCAGCGCCCAGTAGGAGAACGCCGCCGCCAGCAGCGTCTGCGCCAGGATCCGGTAGCGGGCTAGGATCCCCGTCGACGCGTCGACCTCGCGGCCTTCGGCGGCGGCCAGTGCGGCCGAGCTCTTGCGCCGCAGCGAAGCGAGGTCGTCCTGCAGGCCGAACAGCCCCGCGGCCAGCGCGAGCAGCAAGATGGCGAGCTCCGGCCCGGCGCGGCCGGACGTCAGGAGCCACGCCGCGGCAGCCGCGACGAGGAAGGCCGCGCCGCCCATCGTAGGGGTGCCGGCCTTGACCAGATGGCTGGCGGGTCCGGACGCCCGTATCGACTTGCCCCAGCCGAAGCGGCTCGCGAGCTTGATGAAAGCTCCGGTGAGTATGAGCGAGATGCCGGCTGCGACGAGCAGGGGAGCCATCTAAGACCTCGAGCTTTCCGCCCGGCTCAACGGTTTCCGGCTCGAAGCGGCCGGCTCGCCGGGCGGTTGGGCGCGGCTCTGTGCCAGCCTGTCGACGAGCCACTCCATCCCGACGCTGCGCGACGCTTTGAACAGCACGGCCGCGCCCGGCGGTATCGCTGCGAAGTGCTCGGTGGCGGCGGCCAGATCGGCGGCGTAGCGGGCGTCAGGGTTGCCGTCGAGGATGGCGCGAGCGTCGTCGCAGACGGCCACCACCAGGTCCAGGTCGCGGGTGGCGGCACCCAGCTCGGCGTGGCGCTGCCGGCTGACGGCGCCTAGCTCGCGCATGGGCCCGAGGAACGCGACCAGCGGCCGCTCCTCGGCTCTCAGCGTCTCCAGCGCCAGCGCCGCGGAGGCCGGGTTGGAGTTGTAGGCGTCATCGATGATCACGAGCCGGTCGGCACCGTCGCCGACGACCTTGCGGCTGAGGCGGTGCTTCTCGAGCCCGGCGCCGACGATGCGCTCGGCTGCGACGTCGGCGGGGATCCCGCTGGCGACGGCGTAGGTGAGCGCCAGCGCGGCGTTCTCGGCCATCGCGCGACCGTGCCACGGCAGCGCCAGCTCTACTCCCAGGCCCGTGAGCAGCGCGGGACGGGCCGCGCTGCGCGCGGTGAGCTCGAAGTCGACGACGTCCGAGACATCGTCAGCGGGCTCGGCCGCGCTGCCGGCATCTCTCACACGCACGCCGACGACCAGGCGCCGCAACTCCGGAGCCAACCGCCGCGCGGCCGCCATGCTAGCGAGCTTGCGTCCGCGGCTGCCGGCGAGCAGGGCGCCCTTCTCGGCCGCGACGGTCGCCAAGTCCCCGAAGGCGCTGATGTGCGCCTCCGCCACGCTGGTGAGGAGCGCGTCGTCGGGCGCGAGCAGCCTGACGAGCTCGGCCATCTCGCCGATCCTGTCGATGCCTACCTCCAGGACGATGGGAGAGAGGGCCGTGCCGCCTGTCAGCGCACCGGTTCCGTGCGCCTCGCCGGCGTCTTGCAGCGCGGCCTGCACCAGCGCCGCCACCAGCGCGGGGGTCGTGTTCAGGTTGCCGGGGGTATGGCGGGCGTCGAGCGCGGCCGCGACCAGGGATTTGACCGTCGTCTTGCCGGTCGAGCCGGTTATCGCGACGACTCTGGCGCCAAGGCGCGAGCGCGTCGCCTCGCCGAGCGCGTGGAGGGCCGCCAGCGTGTCAGGTACGACGAGCGTGCGCGGGTGGTCGACATCGGAGACCACGAAGGACGCGCCGGCGTCGAGCGCGGCCTGTGCGTGAGCTATGCCGTGGTGGGTCGCGCCTCTGAGGGCGAAGAACACGTCGCCCCGGGCGACGCTCTGGCTGTGGTAGGCGACGCCTGTCGGCCTCGGTGCCGGTTCGGTGGTCCTAGCCGACCACGCGGGCAGAGCGACGCCGAACAGCTTGGCCAGGTTGTGAGGATCGAGCAACGACATCGCTAAGCGTCTCCAGCCGCATGACTACTTTACACAACATGTGCAAGTTGTTGTTCTTAATGAAGACCCTCACCTCCCCGCGGAGACGGTGTCGGTGCGGGGCGCAACGCCCCAGCTGGCCACGATCTCGCTGCCGATGTTCCTGAACAGCGGCGCCACCGTGTACGTGCTCGAGGTGCTGTTCTGCGGCTTGTGCAGAGACACGACGACCACGACGCTCGGGCGCTCGGCCGGGAACATGCCCGCGAAGGTGAGCGCGTACTCGCCCGGGATGTAGGTGCCGGAGGCCACGTCGAAGATGTCGGCCGTGCCGGTCTTGCCGGCCGAGCTCACGGCCGGGATGGCGGAGGCGGTGAGGCCGCCAGTGTGCATGACCTGGGCGAGCATGCTGCGCACGCCCTGTGCGACCTCTGGGCTCAGCACGCGGTGCGGGGCGGGGACCTGCTCGCTCTCGGTCAGGCGCGGGGCGACGTACATGCCGTCGTTGGCGAACACGCCGTACGCGGCCGCGAGGTGAAGCGCGGTCGTCGACAGGTTCTGGCCGATGGTGTTGGCGGCCTGGTCTTGCGGCACCCAACGGTACCAGTCGTTGAGGATGCCGCCGCGCGTGAACGTCGAGTCGAGGTCGAGCGGCTGGCCGATGCCGAAGCGCAGCAGCCACTCGTGCAGCTCGGCGGCCGAGAAGCGCTGACCGAGGTGGATCATGCCGGAGTTGCTCGAGTAGCCGAGCACCTCTGGCACGCTGAGGACCGGAGCGTGCTGGGCGACGTCGCGGAACGTCTTCTCGCCCACGCGCAGGGTCATCGGGCTGTCGATCATCTCGGTGGGGGAGAGCCGGCCGCTCTCGAGCAGTCCTGCCACCACCAGCGGCTTTATCACGGAGCCTGGCTCGTACACCTGGGTGAACGGGCGGTTGGCGAGCTGCTCGCGGCCGGCGTTGCCGAAGGCGGCGGGGTCGTAGCTCGGGTAGCTCGCCGCCGCGAGGATCCTGCCGGTGCCGACCTCGACCACGACCGCCGAACCGCTCTCCGCGCCGTGCAGCTCCGCCGCCTCGGCCAACAGGCGCGAGGTGACGGACTGAGTGGTCGGGTCGATCGTCAGGGCGATGTCGTTGCCGGCGGCGAGCGTCGCGTCGTGGAAGTACTCGAGACCCTCGAGGCCGTAGCGGCCGTCGGGTTGGACGCGGCCGGTGAACCCGATCAGGTTGGCTGTCACCTCGCCGAGCGGGTAGGTGCGCGCCTCGACGGGGCCACCGGCCAGGACCGTGCCGTCGGCAGCCAGCAGCGCGCCGCGCACCACGGGCTCGACCGGAGGAGCGGGGAAGCGCGCCATGCCGCTCTGCTGGCTCGCGAACGACGCCAGCGCCGCCAGCAGCGGCAGGAACAGTGTGAGCAGGATCATGCGCGAGCGCCTCAGCTTGAGGACCAGCTCGCCTTCGGCGGCTCGCGCGCTGCCGGCAGCACGCGAGCCGCCAGCGGCGCGCGCCGGCAGCTCCTCGCGGACCTGGGCTGCGCCACGAGCGCGCGGCGCAGGAGCGGTCGGCAGACCGATGGGTGTGCTTCGAGACGGAGAGATCAGCGCCATACGGTCCTCAGCTCCAAGGTGGAAGTAGGTGAGAGATCGAGAACTGGGGCCACGCTCGGCGCCACCAGTGACGCCGCGCGCGCTTCGGATACCGGCAGCATGCCTTGGGCCCTCGCCCAGGTGGCCACGGCGGCCGGCCCGTTGACGACGGCGGCGTCGCGGCGTTGGAAGGCGGCAGCGGCTTGCAGCGTCGACTTGCTGTCCAGGAGGTCGAGCTGCTGCGACAGCAGGCGACGGTTGTTGGTGCCCGCCAGGCTCAGCGCGACCAGCAGGACTATGTACAGCGGCACCAGCAGCCCGAAGCGCCCGAACGAGGCAGTGCGGCTCATCCCGCCACCTTGGCGCCGACCCTGAGCTTGGCGCTGCGGGCGCGAGGGTTGGTCTCGATCTCGGACTCGGAGGGCTGCAGCGGCTTCTTGAGCAGCACCTCGAGGCGCGGCGAGTCCTTCAGGAAGCGCTTGACGATGCGGTCCTCGAGTGAGTGGTAGCTGATAGCGACGAGGCGCCCGTCGGGCTGAAGCAGGCGCGAGGCCGCCTCGAGCCCCTCTTGCAGCGCGCCGAGCTCGTCGTTGACGTGGATGCGCAACGCCTGGAAGGTGCGCCTGGCGGGGTGCTCGCGGCGGTGTCCAGGCGGGTAGGCGGACGCGACGACCTCGGCCAGCCGGCCGGTCGTCGCGATCCTGGCGACCTCGCGCGCCTCGCCGATGCGCCTGGCGACACGCCGGCTGTGACGCTCCTCGCCGTAGCGCCAGATGATGGCGGCGAGCTCGTCGACCTCGTACTCGTTGACCACGTCCTGGGCGCTTTCGCCCTCGCCGCTCATGCGCATGTCGAGCGGTCCGTCGTGGCGGTACGCGAAACCGCGGTCCTCCTCGTCGAACTGCATGGAGGAGACGCCGAGGTCCAGCAGCGCGCCGGCGAGCCGAGCGACGCCGTGTGTCAGCGCGAGGCTCTCGAGCTCGCGGAAGTTCCCCTTGGCTAGGCGCAGTCGGCCACCTGCCGCGGCAGCGGCCAGCTCGGCGTCCGCCTGCAGATGACCGGCAGCCGCCGGGTCCTGATCGACGGCGAGGACGTTGGCGCCGGCAGCGAGAAGCAGCCGGGTGTGCCCACCGGCGCCGAAGGTGCAGTCGGCGTACCAGCCGCCGGCGGTTACCGCCAGGTGCTCGATGACCTCGGCGGCCATGACCGGGACGTGTGGACGCCCTGCGACCATCGATGCCACCGTCACCCGATCAGCTCCCGCAGGAGCTCGGGCGCGGGCGGGTTCTCTTGGACGGCGCTCAGGTTGTCGTGCCAGAGGCCTTCGTTCCAGATCTCGAGCCGGTTCGGGGCCCCGACCACCATCACGTTGCCCTGCAACCTGGCGTACTCGCGCAAGGTCGCTGGCAGAGAGATGCGGCCCGTGGAGTCGAGCTTCGCTTTGGAGGCGCCCGAGTAGAAGAAGCGCACGAAGTTGCGGGAGCTGGGGTCGGTGATCGGCAGCTCGGTCAGGCGCTCCTCGATGTTCTGCCACGAGGCGACCGGGAACACGAAGAGGCAGCCGTCCATGCCGCGGGTGATGACCATGCCGTCTTCCACGAAGTCGCGGAAGGTGGGAGGCACGATCACCCTGCCCTTGTCATCGACGCTGTACTGATGCTCTCCGAACGGCATTCGAAGCTGCTGCTCCTCAGTGTGTGCTCGAACCGTGGTTTGGCCCGCGCGCTACGTGCTTTCCGCCTGTCGACCCGCGCAACGGCCCGCCCTTGGGCGCGGGACACCAGACTCTACCACAATCTCCCACTAGTTCCCACGCCAGTCTCATGTTATGGCGATCTGTGGTGTTCTTCTCCCACTCTAGCCGGAGTCGGAGGCCCAAGAGCCCGAAGAAGAGAGAAAAGGACGTGGCGGCCGCTCGCGCAGCCGCCACTGTCGTCTTGTGCAGGTGGGCTTGTAAGCCGGGTTCTGTCCCCCTCGCCAAGGCGAAGCCTTGGCGAGGGACCTGGTCATCTATCTAGGACGCGCGTCGCCGCGCGCCTCGAGCGGTCATCCTTGAGATGCTGGCGAGCCGGGCAGGCTCTCTCTCGTTCGGACCTTGCACCGGGTGGGGTTTACCTAGCTGCCGCTGTTACCAACGGCACTGGTGCGCTCTTACCGCACCCTTTCACCCTTACGTCACCTGAGCGAGCCGTTAGGCGAGTTCAGGCGCGCGGTCTGCTCTCTGTTGCACTTGCCGTCGCCTTACGCGCCCAGCCGTTAGCTGGCACCCTGCCCTACGGTGCCCGGACTTTCCTCGCACGCGGAACCGCCGGGTGACCCCAACGCCGCCGCGCGCGCGACCAGACCGCCCACACTGCAAGCAGAGATGGTAGCACGCAGCGCCCAACAAGCAGAAGCGGGACCCTGGTCTGGATCCCGCTTCTGTCTAGCGACCCGGGCTCAGCCGGGAGCTGGTGCGCTTACAGGGCGCGGTAGTCGCTGACGACGATCTGGCCGTCGATGATCTGCTGCCTTACGTTGCCGATCTCCTCGATGAGCCAGGCGGGGATCAGGGCTTCGTTGTACTCGTCGAGAGCCCAGTCGACGCCGCCCTCGGCCAGGCCGAGGTTCTCTACGCCGCCGGAGAAGGTGCCGTTGACGACGTCCATGGCGGCCGTGTACGAGGCCACGTCGACGCGCTTGAGCATGCTCGAGAGGCCGTGGTTGAGGGTGGCCGAGTTGGAGTCGGTGTCGCCGAGGTAGTTCTGGTTGCTGTCGACGCCGATGAAGAACAGCGGCTTGGCGTCGGCACCGCAGGCTGCGGCGTAGGCGGCGGAGACCTGAACGTTGGCGAGCTGACCGTCGAGCGGGGTCTCGCGCGTGGCGCCGGAGGGCACGAAGCACTGGCGCTCGTTGACGAAGTCGACGACGCCGAGGCCGCTGGCGCCGGCGGCAGCGTAGATGATGTCAGCGCCCTGGGCGTGCTGGGTGCTGGCGAGCTCCTTGGCACGGGCCGGATCGTTCCAGGCGTCCGGGGTCACACCGACGTAGTTGCTGATGATGGTGCAGTCGGCGCAGGCGGCCTTGACGCCTTCCTGGTAGCCGAGATCGAACGCGCGGATGAGCGGGATGTCCATGCCGCCGACGAAGCCGACGACGCCGGTGCGGGTCATCGAGCCGGCGAGGTAGCCGACGAGGAAGCTGCCCTCCTGCTCCTTAAAGAGCACGCTGCGGACGTTGGCGCCGTCGGACACGGCGTCGATGATGACGAACGAGGTGTCTGGGAACTCGCTGGCGACGGCGGTGAGGGCGTCGGCCTGCAGGAAGCCAGGGGCGACGATCAGCTCGGCGCCCTGAAGGGCGATGCGGCGCTGGCCGTCGGCCGAGGTGTCGGGCGTGCCTTCGAACTCGGTGAAGTCGACCTCGAGTCCGCCGGCGACGAGCTCGGCGATGGCGCGCTCCATGCCGCGGAACGTGCCTTCGTTGAAGGAGCGGTCGAACTTGCCGCCGGCGTCGTAAACGATGCCGAAGACGTAGTCCTGAGCCACACCCACTGTCAGTAGGAGAGCGGCGGCGGTGATGAGCAACTTGCGCATGTCGTTGGAGTCCTCTCGCGGTCCTGTAAGATCCTTCACCTTCTCGGTGATGCCACGACTATACACCGCCCACAACACGGTTTCCTTGGAGTAGCCGAGGCCGGGTTTAGCCAGTCTTGAGGTGGCCGGCCGGCGCTTAGGGCGCCTCTGTCGTCTGGTAGACGTGGCCGAGGCCGTTCGGGTCGGAGGTGCCGCGGCCCAGCTCCCTGATGCGCCCGTCGGCCAGCCGGTAGATCCAGGCGTGAACCGTCAGCGGCTGTCCGCGCCGCCACGCGCCCTGCACGATCGTCGTGCGGCACATGTGGGCCGCCTGGGTGAGGACGTTGAGCTCGCACAGCCTGTCGGAACGCGCGGTCTCGGGCAGGGTGTCCAGCTCGGCCGCGTGGTCGGCGTAGACGTCCTTGACGTGCCTGAGCCAGTTGTCGATGAGCCCGAACTCGCTGCGCGACAGGGCGGCCGCCACGCCCCCGCAGCCGTAGTGGCCGCAGACGATGATGTGCTCGACCTTCAGGACCTCGACGGCGTAGTGAACCACCGACAGGCAGTTGATGTCGGAGTTGACGACCAGGTTGGCGACGTTGCGGTGCACGAACACCTCGCCCGGCTGCACGTCGATGATCTGGTTGGCGGGGACGCGGCTGTCGGAGCAGCCGATCCACAAGAAGCGCGGGTTCTGCTGACGCTTGAGGCGCTGGAAGTAGTCGGGGTCCGCCTCGATCATGCGCCTTGCCCACGCGGCGTTGTTGCGCAGCAGGTCGGCGGGGGAGGGGCGGGAGTCCGGCGGCGCCTCGCTTGCGCTCAGAACAGGATCCTGTTCCAGTCGAGCTCGTCGAGGTTCTGGAACACGTCGACGTGCTCGAGGAGCACACCGGCCGACTGGTTGCGGAACATGGCGCACTCGACGTGCTTGCCGTAGCGCTTGAGGGTCTCCACCAGCTCGACGTAGTCGCCGTCGCCCGAGACGATGAGCGCGGTGTCGTAGGCGTTCTGGAAGGCGAGCGACAGCGCCTCGACGGCGATGGCGACGTCGATGCCCTTCTCGACCAGCGAACCGTCGGGCCGCCGATGCAGGCGCCCGAAGCGCACGGTGACGTAAGGGATGCGGCGCAGCGACTCGAAGAAGCGCTGCTGGCCCTCGCGCAGCTCCTCGTCGTAATCCTCTGTCAGGGGCGCGTTGTAGTAGTAGGTGCGGTGGACCGGGCGCTCGCGCAGGAGCTGCTGGATCATCTCGGCGAGGCTGAAGCGCGTGCTTCTGAGGTTCTCGCGCATGCCGTTGTAGAGGTTGCTGCCGTCGATGAAGATGGCGACGCGCTCGTTGGGCACGACGCTGCGCAGTTGCGCGTCGTAGCGCTTGCCGCTCTGGGAGCCGTGCGACCCTGGCGAGCCGTGCGAGTCGTGTCTGGGGCGGGGGCGGTTGGAGCGGTCGTTGTTGTCGCTGGAGTTCATAAGACCGCAGTCAGTCTAACCCCGCCGCCGCATGAGCCCGTCTCGTGCGCTGGCTATACTCCTTAAGTGCCTCCCAAGACTCGCGTCGACAGCTTCGATCTAGACCACAACGCCGTGCGCGCGCCCTACGTGCGGCTCGCCGGCCGCTACCAGGGCGAACGCGGCGACGTCGTCACCAAGTACGACCTGAGGCTGGTGCAGCCGAACCGTGCCGAGGTGCCCACCGCCGCGCTGCACACGATCGAGCATCTGCTGGCTGGCTACCTGCGCGACGAGCTACCCAAGGACGAGGCCGTGATCGTCGACGCCTCGCCGATGGGGTGCCGGACCGGCTTCTACCTGACGGTTCTCGGCGAGCCGGAGATCGAGTCGGTGAGGCGCGCGTTCGAACGCGCCCTGGGCTCGGTCGCCGCGCACGAGGGCGAGATACCCGGCTGCAGCGAGGAGCGCTGCGGCAACTGGCGCGACCACTCCCTGCCTGGCGCCAAGGCGTGGGCCGCATCTGTCGTTGCCGCTGGGATCGTCGTCCAGGACACGATAACGCTGCGTTGAACCTCGGCCGGGGCGCGGCGGGCGCGGCGCTCATCAGATTCGCATCCTCTCATCAAGTCTCTCATGAGAGCGCGTGCGATGATTCCGGCCATGGAACGCAGACCCCTGGTACTCATCGTCGAGGACGAGAAAGAGATCGCGAAGTTCATCGACCTCGAACTGCAGGCTGAGAACTACGAGACCGTCGTGAGCTACGACGGAGTCACCGGCCTCTCGAAGTTCAGGGAACTGAACCCCGACCTGGTGGTGCTCGACCTGATGCTGCCGGTGCTCGACGGCCTCGAGGTCGCCAGACGCATCCGCAAGACGAGCAACACGCCGATCATCATCCTCACGGCCAAGGACTCGGTCGATGACAAGGTCACCGGCCTCGACTCTGGTGCCGACGACTACCTCGTCAAGCCGTTCAGCATCGAGGAGCTGCTGGCGCGTGTCCGCGCTCACCTGCGGCGCGTCAACCCGGCTGTCACCGGCGAGGTGCGCGTAGCCGACCTGGTGATGAACCTCGAAGGGCACGAGGTGTTCCGCGACGGCCGCCGCATCGAGCTCTCCGCCAAGGAGTTCGAGCTGCTCGAGCTGTTCGCGCGCACGCCAGGCAAGGTCTTCCACCGCTTCGAGATAGAGGAGAAGGTCTGGCCCGAGTACACCGGCGGCAGCAACGTCGTCGACGTCTACGTCGGCTACCTGCGTCGCAAGCTCGAGGGCGACGGCGAGAGGCGCCTCATCCACACCGTCCGCGGCGTCGGCTACGTGCTGCGCGAGGAGTGAGCGGCGGGTAGAAGCGTGCATCTGCGGCTGCAGTTAACCCTGGTCTTCGGGGCTTTCATCGCCGTGATCCTCTCTGCGGTGGCCGTCTCCGTCTACGTGCTGACGGAGCGTTCGCTTAACGTCGGCGTGGAGGAGCGCGCGCAGGCCGCCTTGAGCGAGATCACCGGCGGCTCGGTCTCGCTGGCCGAAGGTCTGCAGCGACTCCCGAGCGACACGCTCTACCAGATAGTGCTCATCGGCGCGTTCGACCGCGCGCGCGAGAACCCCGCCTCGATCCGCGCAGGCGTCCCCTACTCCATCTCCGGGTTCCCCGGCTATCAACTGGTGACAGCCATGTCCGAATCGGCGCTGCAGACACTGAGCTCGACCAGCTCGGTCGCCACGACGATCGTCAGCGGCGGCGAGCGTATCAGGCTGCTCGGCCGGCTCGGTCAGGTCAGCTCCTTCGACGGCAGGCTGCTACCGGCGGCGTTCCTCGTCGGCGTGCCTGCCGGCCTGATGGCCAGCACCCTCGAGCAGCTGGCTCGCGACCTGGTGCTCACCGTCATCGTGGCTTTCCTGGCTTTCGCGCTCGGCGTCTGGGTGCTCGCCGACAGGGTCCTCGGTCCGCTGAAGCGCGTCACCGAAGCCGCTGCCCGCATCTCCGGCTCCGAGATAACCAAACGCGTGCCGGTCACGACCAGCCGCGACGAGATCCACGACCTGGCCGTCGCGATCAACAACATGCTCGACAGGCTGCAGGAGTCGTTCGAGACCCAGCGCCGCTTCACGGCCGACGCCAGCCACGAGCTCAGAACGCCGGTCACCGCGATAGCCGGTCACGCCAGCTACCTGAGCCGCCGTACCAACCCCAGCTCCGAGCAGACCGAGTCGATAGACGTGATTCGGCGCGAGGCCGACAGGATGGGCAAGCTCGTCAACGACCTGCTCGAGCTGGCGCGGGCCGACGCCGGCTTCACCGTCCAGCGCGCGCCGATGAACCTCGTCGAGGTCGTTCACGCGGTCAAGGCCGACGTGCTGCCGGGCGCGGGCGGCGCGCTGATCGAGGTGCACGCGCCTCAGCCGCTGGCCGAGGTGCTCGGCGACGCCGCCCGGCTGAAGCAGGTCGTGCTGAACCTCGTCCACAACGCGATCAACGCCGGCGCCAAGCGCGTGAGCCTCAGCGTGACGCGCGCCAAGAACCAGATAACGCTCGAGGTGCTCGACGACGGCTCTGGCATTCCGGCCGACGCGCTGCCGCACCTGTTCGACAGGTTCTACCGGGTCGACGGAGCGCGCAGCGGGCGCGGCAACGGCAGCGGGCTCGGCCTCGCGATAGTCAAGTGGATAGTCCAGCAGCACGACGGCATGGTGACGGTCGAGTCGAAGCTGGGCGAGGGCTCGGTGTTCACCGTCGTGCTGCCGGCTCTCGACCCTCGCCAGACCGAGGAAGCCGAGGCGGCCGTCAAGACCTCGGACCAGGCCACCAAGATCAGCAAGACCCAAGTCGTCAGCTGAGCCTGACGCCGCGGCCGGCGGCGACGCTCCCGATGACGTGATGCTCGGTTCCGCTCAACAGGGCTCTGGCGTGCTCGAGGTGCGCCGCGTCGACGATCAGCACCATCCCGACGCCCATGTTGAACACGTCCAGCATCTCCGCGTCGCTCACCTCACCGCTGCGCTGAATCAGCTCGAATACCTCCGGCACCGGCCAACTGCCGCTTTGTAGCTCGGCGCCGAGCCCGGCAGGCAGCGTGCGCGGCAGGTTGCCAGGGAGGCCTCCGCCGGTGATGTGCGCCATGCCCTTCACCAGCCGCTGCTCGAGCAGCGGGGCCACTGCTCCACGGAAGCTGCGGTGCGGTGCCAGCAGCGCGTCGGCGACGCTGCCATCGCCCAAGGCTTCATCGAGCCGGTCGGCCAACACGGCGCGCGCCAGAGTGAAGCCGTTGGTCTGGAGCCCGCCCGAGGCGAGACCGACGAGCACGTCGCCGGCGACCACCTCGGAGCCGTCGACGATCTCGTCTTTCTCGACGATCCCGATGATGGTGCCGACCAGGTCGAGAGCGCCGGGCTCGTAGACGCCGGGCATCTCCGCAGTCTCGCCGCCGAGCAGCGCCATGCCGGCCTCGCGGCTGGCTCGCGCCACGCCGCCGACCACCTCGGCCATCACCGCAGGCTCGAGCTTCGAGCTCGCGACGTAATCGAGGAAGAACAGCGGCTTGGCGCCCTGAACGAGGATGTCGTTGATGCAGTGGTTGACTAGGTCGCTGCCGACAGACGCGTAGGCGCCGTACTGGGTGGCCAACTTCACCTTGGTGCCGACGCCGTCGGTGGACGCGACCAGCACGGGGCGCCGGCAGCCGGCGGGCAGCTCGAAAAGCCCGCCGAACGCGCCGAGACCCCGCAGCACGCCCTCCGTGTAGGTGCCGGCCACGGCGTCCCTGATCCTGTGAAGCGTCTCCTCGGCGGCTTCCAGGTCGACGCCGGCCTGCCGATAACCGCTAGGCACTTGCCTCATGCAGCGATTCTAACTAACGCGCCACTGGCTAGACTGGCGCGTGCCCCGCGCGCTCGACGTCCTGTTCCCGCTACCGCTGGACGCGCTCAGCTACCTCGAGCCTCTCAGCGGCGCGAGCATCGCCGTGGGTCGGCGCGTGGTCGTGCCGTGGCAAGGCGGCGTCAAGGTCGGTGTCGTCGTCGGCGAGCGTGACGTCGACCCGGGCAGAGGGCTGGAGCTCAGGCACGTGATCGGCGCTCTCGACTCGGGTCCGTGGCTGATGCCGTGGGCAGTGGCCTCGCTCGGCGTCGTCGCGCGCACCGCCGGTGTTCCGGCCGGCCTGGTTCTCGCGACGCTGGCGCTGCCCGGCTTCGCGCCCGCTCTCGAGCATCTGGTGCGTCTGCGTGATGAGGCGGCGGGGTTGCTGGCCGAGGCGGGATTGGCTGATGGCGCCTCAGGGGCGCCACGGCCGGGCAAGTGGGTGGCGGCCGAGAGCGTGCCCGCCGCCAGCCTGGAGCTGCTGCGTCGCCAGGGCCTGGTCGACGAGCGCGCCGTGGAGCGCTCGCGGATGCGGCGCGTGCTGGTGCCGCTGCGCGAGCCCGACGGCGACCTGACAGGCGCCCGCAGCTCTAACCAGAAGGCGGCCCTCGAGCTGCTGCTCGAGTTGGGCAGCGCCGACAGCGCGGCGGCCCTGGCGCGCGATGCGGGCGTAGGCGAGAGCGCGGTGCGGAACCTCGTCATCAAGGGTTACGTCGGTTACGCGGAGGTGCCGATGGTGCCGCCCGCGATCCTCATCGACAGCGAGGCGGCGCCGAAGCTGCCAAGCGTTCCGCCTGCCGCCGTGCCGCCCGCAGCCGGTGGCGCGGTCACGGGCGGCACGCGCCTCGAGCGGCTCGCGGCCGTGCAGCCGCTGCTCGCCGCCGGCCTCGCTGCCGGCAGGAGCGCGTTGGTCATCGCGCCCGAGGTGGCGCAGGCGGCAGAAGCGGCGGGTGCGCTGGCGCACGAGCTGCCGGTGCAGTACCTGACCGGCGGCTCCGAGGAGGAGAGCCGGCGGCGGGCCTGGGCCGAGCTGCCTGAGCTGGGGCCGACCGTCGTCGTCGGTACCTACGCCGCGCTGCTGGCGCCGGTGGCGGAGCTCGGCAGGGTCGTCTTGCTCGACTCCGCCAGCGGCTCGTACAAGCTGCTGTCGGGCGCCCGGACGCAGGTGGCGCGCATCGCCAGGCAGGTCGCTCTGGCTGCCGACGTGCCGCTGGTCCGCACCGACGTCGTCGTCAACCCCGACCTGCTGCACTCGCTGCCGGCCGGCTCGCGGCGCTCGCTGCCGCTGCCCGACCTGCGGCTTCACGTCGCCGACATGCGCGAGAGCTCGAACTGGCCGCTGCACCCCGACCTGCTGCTCACCCTCAAGCAGGTGGCCGAGCGCGAGAGGCAGGCGGTGGTGATCGCGCCGCGCCGCGGCTTCTCCGGCGCCTACGGCTGCCGAAGCTGCGGCTGGTCGACGCCGTGCCCGAACTGCGACCTGACGCTGCGCTACCACCAGCGCGACCACCGGCTCAGATGCCACCAGTGCGGTCACGAGGAGGGTCTGCCCGACGTGTGCCCAGACTGCGGCAGCGCCGAGCTCGAGCCGCTGAAGGGTGCTGGCACGGAGTGGGTCGTCTCGCAGCTCAGGAAGGCACTTCCCGGCGTGAGCGTGCTGCGCTACGACTCCGATCAGCGCGACGACGTCTCGGCTCTGGTGGCCGGCGAGCCTGGCGTGATCGTCGGCACGACTGCGGCGCTCAGGCTGCCCAGGTTGCCGAACCTGTCGCTGCTGGCCGTCGCGTCGTTCGAGTCGCATCTGTTCCAAGCCGACTACCGAGCGGAGGAGGAGGCGCTCCGGACGCTGCTGCAGCTGGCGGAGCTGGCGCCGAGGCGCCGCACGCTGCTGCTGGTACAGAGCTTCATCCCCGACCACGAGGTGCTCGCCGCCCTGGGTGCCGAGGCTCGCGAGGCGGCTGTCGAGATACTGGTCGGCCGCCAGACTGAGCGCCGCAAGCGCTTCGGCTACCCGCCCTTCACCACGCTGGCCAAGGTCCAGTTCGCCGGCAAGGAGCGGTCGGCGGCGCGGGAGGCCGCGGCCAGGGCGGCCGACGCCCTGCTGCTGTCGGGAGCGCACGAGGGCGAGGTGCTCGGGCCCGAGGCGGCTCCGGTCGAGCGTCTCAAGGGGAGATTCTCCTTCCACCTCCTGCTGCGTTCGGAGGACGAGACGCGCATGGAGATGCTGCTCGCTGCCCTGCCGCGCCGCCACGCCGGCGCGACGGTGCGCATCGACGTGGACCCGCGCGAGCTGGGTGAGCTGCTCGATTAGGCGGGCAAGTATCATGGGCCTGCATGTTGCGTAACCGTCGGGCCACATTCGAGTTCGAGCTCCTCGAACGCTTCGAGGCTGGCATCGAGTTGACCGGGAGCGAGGTCAAGTCCTTGCGCCAGGGCGGCGGCTCGATAACCGAGTCGTACGCCCGCGTTCAGAACGGCGAGGTGTGGCTCGAAGGCATGAACATCCCCACCTACAAGGACGCCAGCTACAACAACCACCAACCGGTGAGGCCGCGCAGGCTGCTGCTGAACCGCAAGGAGATCGACGAGATAACCAAAGGGCTGGAACGCAAGGGCCTGACCCTGGTGCCGCTCGACCTGCGCTTCAAGGGCGGCTGGGCGAAGGTCGACATAGCTCTCGCGCGCGGCAAGAAGCTGCACGACAAGCGCAAGGACGCCGCCAGCAAGGACGCCAAGCGCGAGATCGAGCGCGAGCTGTCGCGCCGGAGCCGCGAGTGAGGCCGTTGCTGCTGGCCCTGGTCTGGGCCTGCGCCGGCGTCGGCCTGGCGCAGCCCGAGCTGGTGGTGAACGGCCGGACCATCGAGGGCAACACGACATCGCTCGTCAGCGGCTCCTCCTACGCTCCGGCCGGGCCGCTGGCCGCTGCGCTCGGCGGCACCTTGGCGGTCGACGCTCAGCGCGCCGTCGCCGCCATCGATTCGGGCGCCAGGTTGTTGCAGATCGAGATCTACCCGACCGCCGAGGCGGCCGCTTCCGCCAGCGGCGCGCTGCGGCTCGACGGGGTGGTCATCCCCGGCCCAGGCGCGCTCGATGTCGGCGGCGAGGTCTACCTGCCCGTCAAGCAGGTGTCGGAGGCGCTAGGCGGCAGCATCACCTACTTCGACACGCTTGGTCGCGTCGTCGTCGTGCAGCCGCGGGCGCGGATCTCGGCGCTGAGGCGCGTCGACTCACCCGAGCGCATCGAGATAAGCGTCAGCAGCCCGGTGCGCTACAGCGTCTTCTACAACCAGCCGGTCGACACGCTGCTGGTTCACTTCGAGCGCACCGACATCGAGGTCGCGCTCCCGACCCTGGACGGCAACCAGTTCATCGTCGCCTCGGCCACTGCCGGCAGCGGCGGCTCGGACGTCAGGATCCAGCTCGAGAGCGGTGTCGGCTACCAGGTCTACCAGCTTCCGGAAGGACGCGGCTACCGGCTGGTCGTAGCGCTCGGGCAGGGCGGCACCAGCCCGCTGCTCAACGGTCAACGCGTCGTCATCGACCCCGGTCACGGTGGCGGCGACGCAGGTCTGAGCTTCGACGCGTTCGGTAGCGAGAGCGCCTTGACGCTGGCCTTCGCCCAGCGACTGGCGACGGCGCTGCGGGGTAGGGGCATCAGCGTCGACATGACGCGCGACACCGATCACGACCTCGAGGTCGCCAGGCGCTCCAGCGCCGGCATCGGAGCCGACTTCATGCTGTCGGTGCACGCCGCCAACCTGCCGGTGGGCGAGTTCAACCTCTACTATTTGGGTGACGCGGCCGACGTCGCCACCCTCGACATGGCGATCCGCCAGAACGCATCGTCCGCCGCCGCGACCGAGACCGACAGGCTGAGGCGCGAGCTGCTGCTCGGCCTCGTGCCTGACTTGTCGCGCGGCCGTGAGCTGGCCGAGGGGCTGGGGAGCAGGCTGTTCACCTTGGGCACGTACCGCTCCAACGTGATGGCGCCCGCGCCGTTGCAGGCGATCGGCGGCGCGGCGGGACGCGGCCTGCTCATCGAGCTGGCGGCCGCGGACCTCGCTTCGCCCGAGATGCCGGCGCGGCTGGCTGAGGCGATAGCTTCGCTGCTGGAGCAGGCAGCGGTCACGGCCAGGTGATGGACGGCTGATGGACGGCACCTGGCGCAGCAAGCTGGTGGCCGCGGTGCTGACGCCGCAGGTGCTGGTCTCGGTGCTGTTGCTACTGGGTGCGCTAGGCCTGGTGTTCAGCGTCGAGCGCGTCGAGGCGCCGGCGCCTCCCACCGTCGACCTGAGCGAGGTCACCCCGGTCACCACCGCGTTCGACGCGCGCTTGGTCCTCGTCGACGACGGGCTGCTCGAGTGGCAGCGGGTGGTGAGGATCGAGGCGCCAGACAACCTGCCGCAGCGCCTCGCGGCCGTGCTGGAAGAGCTGAGACAGGCCCTGTTGGCCGAGAGCCTGTGGCCGGCCGGCCTCCTGACGCCGCTCGTCTACCTCGAGACGATCGACCGCGCCGTCTACGCGGTGCTCGACATCAGGACCTCGGAGAGCGTCAGCGTCAGCGTGGCGCGCGAGCGCGCGCTGCTCAGGGCGATAACCGCCACGGTGCAAGCCAACGGCGTCGTCGAGGTGCGCTTCCTGCGCGACGGACGCCCGGCCGAGACGCTGCTCGGCCACGTCGCCGTCAGGTCAGCGCTCTAGATCCTTCCTAGGGGTACATGCGGGTGAGCATCCGTGGGAACGGTATGACCTCCCGCAGATGCGCGCCGCCGGTCAGCCAGGCTAGCAGCCGTTCCAAGCCCATCCCGAAGCCGGAGTGCGGCACCGAGCCGAAGCGACGCAGGTCGAGGTACCACTCGAACGCCTCGCGCGGCAGCTCGTGATCGGCGATGCGTCGTTCCAGCAGCGCCAGCTCGTGGATGCGCTGCGAGCCGCCGATGAGCTCTCCGTAACCCTCGGGCAGGATCAGGTCGGCGGCGAGGACCCTCGTCGGGTCGCCGGCGACCGGCTGCATGTAGAACGCCTTAGCATCGGTCGGCCACAGCTCGATGAACGACGGGCGGTCGAAGCGGTCGCCGAGCAGCGTCTCGTGCGGCGCGCCGAAGTCGTCTCCCCAAGCCAGCTTCTCGCCCTGCGACTCTAGGTACTTCAGCGCGTCGTCGTAGGAGACGCGCGGGTAGTCGCCGCGCGCGGCGGGCTCGAGCTTGCTGATGTCGCGGCCGAGCATGTCGAGCTCGGTCTTGCGGTTCTCCAAGACCCTGCCGACGATGTAGGAGACGAACTCCTCCTGCAGCTTCAGGTTGCCGGCGTGCTCGAGGAACGCCACCTCCGGCTCGATCATCCAGAACTCGAGCAGGTGGCGCCTGGTCTTGCTCTTCTCGGCCCTGAAGGTGGGGCCGAAGGTGTAGACGCGGCCGAGAGCCAGCGCGCCGGCCTCGGCGTAGAGCTGCCCAGACTGCGAGAGGTACGCCTTGTCCTCGTCGAACAGGTCGATCTCGAACAGGTTGGTGGTGCCCTCGACGGCCGTCGGCATGAACAGCGGCGTGTCGAAGCGCACGAAGCCCCGCTCGGCGAAGAAGTCGTGGATGGCGCGCTCGACCTCGTCGCGGACGCGCATGACCGCCCAGGGGCCGCGGTGCCTGAGGTAGACGTGGCGGTTCTCGAACAGGAAGTCGACGCCGTGCTCCTTCGGCGTGATCGGGTACTCGACGCTCGGGCCGACGATCTGCACGTCACTGAGGCCGAGCTCGACGCCGCTCGGAGCGCGTGTGTCGGCGCGGACCTCGCCGGTGACGATCAGGCTCGACTCCTGGGTCAGTGAGCGGGCGCGCTCGAACACGTCCTCGGCGACCTCGTTCTTGACCAGGATCCCTTGGACGAAGCCGCTGCCGTCGCGGAGCTGCAGGAACGCGATCTTGCCGCTGGAGCGAACACCGGTGACCCAGCCGGCGACGCTCACGGTCTCGCCGATGAGACCCGGCAGGGAGGCGATGGGGGTGTAGGGCATGACGGGCAGTTTACTGCGGCGTCAACGCGCGGAGCGGCGCGCTGTCGAGCCTAGGGCGGCTTCAGGACTCAGGCTCTGCCCGAGCGCAGCGTCAGCGCCTCTTCCAGCGCGATCACGGCTCCGCACTCCTCGACGTCCCCGACCACCGGGTAGCGCTCTAAGAGGTCTGGGCTGCTGTTGGCCATCACGCGCGGGTGACCGACGATCTCGAGCATCGGAACGTCGCCGCGCGAGTCGCCTATCGCCATGACGTCCGCAAGCGGCACGCGCTGACGCTCGGCGATGTACGCGACCGCGCTGGCCTTCGACACGCCCGCGTGAGTGAGGCTGACGAACGCCACGCCCGGCAGCGCGGGGCTGGTGGCTGCGACGGCGTTGACGCCTGCCGGTAGGGAGCTGAGCAGCCTCTCCTGCTGTCCGGCGGCGACCACCCACTGAGCTCGCACCACCGGCTCGCCGGCCGCGACCTCCGAGAGGTCGGTGACGATGGCCGAGACGCCGATGAGCTTGGCGTGGTCCTCACTGAGCTTGGTCTTGCGCTCGACGAACACCGCCATCGGGGTGTAGAGCTCGAGGACGACGCCGTGGCGCCGCGAGGCCTCGATGATGCTCTCGAGCGCCTCGCCGAGCAGGGCAGAGGTCTTCAGCGTCGGACCGTCCGCGAAGGCGACGTGGGCGCCGCTCTGGAAAACGTGCGGGTTGTTCGGTCCGAGCCGCTCGGCGATCTTGCGTGCGGTGCCGAAGCCGGGCCGGCCCGTGCAGGCCGCGACCCGCACGCCGGCGTCGGTCAGCTTGCCGACCGCCTTCCAGACGCAGTCGCGCACCTGGCCGTCGGCACCGACGATGGTCCCGTCCAGGTCGACGACGACCAGCGGTATCAACCCTGAGCCTCCGCCACGCGCAGGCTCAGCTCGGCGAGCTGAGCGCTCTCGAGCGGTCCGGGCGCGCCGGTGAGCGGGTCGGCGCCGCGCTGGTTCTTGGGGAAGGCGATGGTGTCGCGGATGCTCTCGGTCTTGGCGAGCAGCATCACGAGCCGGTCGAGCCCCCAGGCGATGCCGCCGTGTGGCGGAGCGCCGTACGACAGCGCCTCCAGGAAGAAGCCGAAGCGCCGCTCGGCCTCGTCTGGCGCGATGCCGATCGCCGCGAACATCTCGAGCTGCACGTCGTGGGAGTAGATGCGCAGCGAGCCGCCTCCCACCTCGCTGCCGTTCAGCACCAGGTCGTAGGCGTACGCCCTGACCGAACCTGGGTCGGTCGCGAGCTTCGGTCTGTCCTCGTCCTGCAGGCGCGTGAACGGGTGGTGCATGTACGTGAACGCGCCGCCCTCGACCTCCTCGAGCAGCGGGAAGTCGACGACCCACGCGAACGCCAGCTGGTCCGGGTCGGAGCGCAGGTTGAGCAGGTCTGCGAGCGCCAGGCGGACGTTACCGAGTGCGGTGCAAGCGGTCTTGGCCGGACCGGCGACGAGCAGCAAGAGGTCGCCGCTGTCGGAGGCGTGCTCTGAGAGAGCGGCGACCTCGCTGGACCCCAGGAACTTCGCGACCGGGCCTGTGAAGTCGCCGTTCTCTTGGCGGCGCAGCCAGGCGAGTCCCTTGGCGCCGGAGCGCTTGGCGGTGGTCTCGAGGTCTGCCAGCACCTTGCGGCTGACCGCTGAAGCGTGCTCGCCGGTCAGCACCAGGGCCATCACCTTGCCGCCGGCGCGCACCGGCTCGGCGAAGCCCTGGAACTCGCTGGCGGAGAAGGTGCTAGACAGATCGGTCAGTTCGAGTCCGAACCTCAGGTCGGGCTTGTCGGAGCCGTAGCGCGACATGGCATCGGCGTAGGTGATCCGCCGGAACGGCGCCGCGACGTCGCGACCCAGCGCCTGCTTGACCACATGGCGCATCAGGCCCTCGTTGAGCTCGATGATGTCGTCTTGCGTCACGAACGACATCTCGATGTCGAGCTGGGTGAAGTCGGGTTGACGATCGGCGCGCAGGTCCTCGTCGCGGAAGCATCTGGCGATCTGGAAGTAGCGGTCGAGACCGCCCATCATCAGCATCTGCTTGAAGAGCTGCGGCGACTGCGGTAGCGCGTAGAACTCGCCCGGGTTGGCGCGCGACGGCACGACGAAGTCGCGCGCGCCCTCCGGCGTCGAGAGCGTGAGCAAGGGGGTCTCGACCTGCACGAAGCCACGCTCGTCGAGGTAGTCCCAGATCGCCTTGGTGATCTTGTGGCGCAGCAGCAGCGGTCTGGAGGCCTCGCTGCGGCGCAGGTCGAGGTAGCGGTGCTTGAGCCTCAGCTCCTCGTTGACCTCGCCGGCATCGACGCTGCCGTCGACGAGGAACGGCGGGGTCTTCGCGGCCGAGAGCACGCTCAGGGAGCTGGCGACGAGCTCGACGTCCCCGGTGGCGAGGCGCGCCGCGCGCTGGTTCTCCGGTCTGGCGCGGACGGTGCCGCCGACCTGCACCACGTACTCGCTGCGCACGGCGGTGGCGGCCTCGAACGCAGCGGCCGCGCCAGGCTCCACCACGACCTGGGTAGTGCCGTAGCGGTCCCTCAGGTCGATGAAGACGAGCCCGCCCAGGTCGCGGCGGCGGTTCACCCAGCCTTGCAATACGGCGCTCTTGCCGACGTCGTCGCTTCTCAAGGCACCGCAGTGGTGCGTTCTGATCATGGCGCTGAGAGTATCAGGGCGAACGGTCCGGCACGGGATGTCAGCTCAGGAGTCGAGATAGGGTCGTGGCGCTGAGGTCCGCGTCTGCGATCTCCATCTGCTCCCCGCTGGCGAGGTTCTTGAGGAGCCAGACGCCGCGCTCGCGCTCCTGCTCGCCGCGCAGCGCCGCGAACCTCGCACCCGACCGGTCCGCGTCCTTCAAGCCCTTGCCGGGGTTGCGGCGCTGGTACGCGAACTCGACCTGCATGTGCGGGCGCAGCCGGCTGGCCGCGGCGGCGCCCTCGGCCACCGCGCGGTCGTCGAGGGGCACGAAGAACACCACCGGGCTGCTCTGGCCCCCGGCACGCAGCGCACCCTCCGCCTCGATGGCGGCGAGGACCCGCTCGATGCCGAACGCCCAACCGACACCCGGCAGGTCGGGTCCGCCGAGGTTGGCGATCAGCCCGTCGTAGCGCCCGCCGCCGCCCAGCGCCGACTGCGCGCCGATGCCGGGGTAGTGCGCCTCGAAGGCGGTGCGGCGGTAGTAGTCGAGGCCCCTGACGATGCCGGGGTCGATCACGTACGGCATGCCCCAGTCGTCGAGGTAGGCCTTCACCGCCTCGAAGTGCGCGCGCGACTCGTCGCCGAGCCTGTCGAGCGGCCTGTCCAGCGCCGCCAGCAGTTTCTGATCGCCCGCGTCCTTGGCGTCTAGGAGCCGCATCGGATTGAGCCGCAGCCGCTCCTGGCTGACGGGCGTGAGCTTGCTCGCGTCAGCGGCCAGGGCCGACCTGAGGTAGTCGTTGTAGGCGGCGCGGTCGGCCGGGTCGCCGACGGAGCCGATGCGCATCTCGAAGCGCTCGATGCCGGCGGTCCTGAAGCAGGCGCTCATCAGCCAGATCGACTCCGCGTCGGCCAGCGGGCTGGCCGAGCCGATGATCTCGAGGTTGACCTGGTGGAACTGGCGGTAGCGGCCGCGCTGCACGTTCTCGGCCCTGAACAGCGGCCCTGCGCTCCACAGCTTCACCGGTGACGGCCGGGTGTGCATGCCGTGCTCGATGAACGAACGCATCACCGATGCGGTGAACTCGGGGCGCAGCGCCAAGCGCCGCCCGCCGCGATCGTCGAAGGTGTACATCTCCTTCTGAACGACGATGTCTGCCGACTCGCCCACGCTGCGCTCGAAGAGCTCGGCGTGCTCGAAGATCGGCGTGTCGAGGCGCCCGGCTCCGGCACGTCCGAGCACGGTGTCGACGGCGTCAAGCACCTGACCCCAGGCCGCTTGCTGCTCGGGGAGCAGGTCGGCTGTTCCTTTGACCGTCTGGACCTTCACTGTTCGACCTTCACAGTCGTACCACCATGGTCGGCGAGTCTACTCCACGAGCGTCGCCGTAGCGGCCCGCTTCTAGGCAGCGACCCAGTCACACCAAGAAGTAGAGGCCGCCAGATCGGCGGCCTCTAAGCTTCTTTAGTCTTTGTTTGGAGTCGTCGGCGCTCTTGCGCCGCTTGGTCCGGTGGAGCTACTGGAGGTTGACGGGCAACCCGTTGCTGGTAACACCGTTGACGACCACGAACACGAAGCCGGAACCGGCGCCGGCGGGAGCCGCGAACTCGATGCGGTTGGCGCTCCAGGAGGAGGCATCGACCCGCACGCCACCTTCACCGCTCATGTTCGCGCCGACGATCACGTAGCTGTTCTCGGAGGCGCCGCCGCTGCCATCACCGAAGTACCGACCCTGCAGCACGACGTTGCCGGAACCGCTGGGCACCGTGACCGAGATCAGCGTTGGAATCACGTTCTGACTCACGGCTGCGGTCGGGGCGCAGGCCACCAGACCTAGGGCCGTCAACACTAGAAAGATGAAAGCGAGACGCTTCACTGTTGCCTCCTACGCGTAGAGCGTACGGTCCGCCCCTGACATCGTCAATGCATTGTTTCATAGGCTCTGTTCCTTCGATCGGTGCCGCCGCTGTGCGCCGTCGCCACGACGATAAGCGCTTCACGCCGCCCGTGTAGCATCTAGGGCGGTATGAGCAGCCACTTCTTCGCCTACCTCGCGCGCCTGAAGTACATCCAGCGCTGGGGGCTCATGCGCAACACGCGCGCCGAGAGCACGCAGGAGCACAGCCTGCAGGTGGCGATGGTCGCTCATGCGCTGGCGGTGATCGAGAGAGCGCTGTTCGGCGGCAGCGTCGACGCCGACCGCACCGCCCTGCTGGCCGTCTACCACGACGCCGAAGAGGTGATAACCGGCGACGTGCCGACGCCGATCAAGTACTTCAACCCGCACATCAAGGGCGCGCTGAAGGACATCGAGCGCACCGCGCGGGAGCGCCTCGTGGCGATGCTGCCGGCCGAGTTGAGGGGCGACTATCAGGCGCTGTTCTTCCACGACGCCGCTGACGACGAGGCGTGGCGCCTGGTCAAGCAGGCTGACAAGCTCACCGCCTACCTGAAGTGCGTGGAGGAGGCGAAGGCCGGCAACCTCGAGTTCCAGCGCGCAGAACAGACCATCAGAGCCGAGATCGACAAGGAGGCCACGCCCGCAATGCGTTACTTCCTCGACGTGTTCGTGCCCTCGTTCCGGCTGACCTTGGACGAGCTGAACTGATGGACGAAGCCGTCGCCAGCGCGCCCGTGGCTGCGCCGCCGTCCGTGGCGCAGGTCGCGAGCCATCTCGAAGACCTGGTGACCGCGCGCCGCTTCGAGGAGGTGAGGGTCAGCCTCAGCGACGTGCCCGCCGTCGAGCTGGCGGAGGTGCTGAGCGAGCTCTCGCCCGAGACCGAGGCAGTCGTGTTCCGTGTGCTGCCCCCGGCGTCGGCGCTCGACGCCTTCGAGTACCTTGAGTTCACCGACCAGGAGGAGCTGCTCAGGCACCTCGGTGACGAGGAGGTCGCGGCGGTGCTCAACGACATGTCCGCCGACGACCGCACCGCGCTGCTGGAGGAGCTGCCTGGCAAGGTCACCAAGCGGCTGTTGAACCTGCTGTCGCCGAAGGAGCGCTCGGTCGCGACCAAGCTGCTCGGCTACCCGGAGGAGTCGATCGGGCGTCTGATGACACCCGACTACGTGGCTGTGAAGCCGCACTGGACCGTGGCGCAGTCGCTCGAGCACGTCAGGCGTTTCGGCAAGGACTCCGAGACGCTCAACGTCGTGTACGTGACCGGACCAGGCGGGGTGCTGGTCGACGACATCCGCATGCGCGAGCTGCTGCTCGTCGACCCTCGGACGCTCATCGGCGACCTGCTCGACGAGCGGTTCGTCGCGCTCGAGGCGAGGGACGACCAGGAGGTCGCTGTCGCCACCTTCCAGCGTCACGACCGCAGCGCGCTGCCCGTCACCGACAGCCGGGGCGTGCTCGTCGGGATCGTGACCGTCGACGATGTGCTCGACGTCGCACGCGAGGAGGCGACCGAGGACATCCACATGCTCGGTGGTGTCGTGGCGCTCGAGGAGCCGTACCTTCAGACCTCGCTCAGAGGCATCATCCGCAAGCGAGCGTTCTGGCTGATGCTGCTGTTCGTCGGCCAGACCCTCACCGCCACTGCGATGGGCTTCTTCGAGGCCGAGATCGCCAGCGCGGTCGTGCTGGCGCTGTTCCTGCCGCTGATCATCTCGTCGGGTGGTAACTCGGGCTCGCAGGCGGCGGCTCTCGTCACGCGCGCCATGGCGCTGGGCGAGGTCGGGGTCAAGGACTGGTGGCTGATCGCCAAACGTGAGCTGGCTGCCGGCCTGGTACTCGGCCTCATGCTCGGCGGTCTCGGCTTCGCCAGGGTGGCGATATGGGGAGCGGCGTTCAACGCCTACGGCGAGTCGTGGCCGCTGATCGCCGTGGTCGTCTTGCTTGCCCTCGTCGGCGTGGTGCTGTGGGGATCGTTGACCGGCTCGCTGTTGCCGCTGCTGCTCGCCCGGATGGGTGCCGACCCCGCTGCCTCGTCGACCCCGTTCGTGGCGACCATCGTCGACGTGGTGGGGATCGTCGTCTTCTTCCTGCTCGCCAAGCTGGTGCTGACCGGCACGCTGCTCTAGCTGCCCTGGGCAGGGAAGCCCGGCGTCTCGGCGACGCCCTGCGCCTGACGGAAGTGCCTGCGGCCGTGCGCCACCAGGAGGGTGAGGCAGTCGTCGAGCGTGTAGGTCACCACCGAGCTCAGGCGTGAGGTGATGACCTTCAGGCCAAAGCCAGGATCCGACGGGAGCCGGCGCACGCTGTCGACCAGGGCGGACTGATGCTCGACGAACCGCGGGATGACCGTGACGTCGCCGTCGCCGAGGGCGGGTTCGAACTTGCTGAAGGTCTTGGCCTTGCGAGGGTTGTCCGGCTGAGCGGCACGGACGACCATGCGGCCGAACGCGCGGCTGAAAGGGGAGATGCGTTCCCAGAGCGTGGGCGAGTGCCCGTGCTCCGTCAGGCCGCGGAACTGCGCGATGTAAGGGGTCTGCACCGAGATCAGATGCTCGAAGCACTGCTCGACGCTCCAACGACTCGCCGCCGGGGCCCAACCCAGCTGCGCGGACCCGAGGCCTCCGAACTCCGCGAGCGCGTCTGCCCCGAGCCTCTCGAGCGCGAGGGCGGCTTCCTCCCTGCGCGCCTGCCACGTGTCGCCGGTCTCGGTCACTGCCGCACCCCCTTCGCCACCGCCTGGGCTCCTCGCTCGGGCAACTCTACTCGCTCTTGAGCGACGGCACGAGCCCTCGCCGGTCGGATCGGCCACTTACGATTCGAAGGTGGACGCCGGGCGCGACCGACTGAAGACGAGGCGTCTTCCCCTGGTCGGCTGGCGAAGCTTCGCGCGCTGGCCTCGCGGCCTTGGAATGGCAAAACTCCTGTTCTGCACGCTGTTGTCATGACTATTGACAAGCCATCTGCCCGGCTTTAGAGTGCCCGACAGCCAGCGCCTCGTGCGCGGCGACCAGGCTGAAGAGAAACACAGGACTTTCGAAACCAAAGCTCGCGTGGAGATGCTCCAGCATCTACCCGTGGGGCGGTTGCGCCAACCAGGAGGGTGTATGACGCAGGTCGTCGCAAGGATAGCCACCGATTACGGAAACGTGACCTTGACGGGAGCCGCGCCGCTGCTCGGCGAGCTGTTCGTCACGGACGAGGGTGTCGAGATCGAGGTCGTTGGACTCGACCCGCTGCGCTTCGAGCTGGCGCCGCCGGTGGAGGAAGACTGGGGCGAGTGAGGGTGGCGGGGTCCGTGGCGCACCTACAGGACGCAGCCATCACCATCGTCTACGACCGCCTGCGCACCGAGGAGCGCCTGCTGCTCGACGCGTGCGAGCGTCAGCGTGTCGTGGCGCGGGTCGTTCACACCTCGGAGTGCGCGTTTGAGCTCGGCGAGCTCGGACCGCTGACCGAGCCGGGCGCGACAGTGCTGCTGCGCACCGTCTCGCAGACCCGCACGCGCGAGCTGGCGCGGCTGGTGGAGGCGGCGGGCGCTCTGGCGATCAACTCAGCAGCGGTCATCGACGTCTGTGGCGACAAGCTGGCCACCTCGGCCGCCTTGGTGCGCACGGGAGTGCCGACGCCGCGAACCGGCGTCGCCTTCACCGCCGAGACGGCTCTAGACCTGTGCGAGCGCCTCGGTTACCCGGTCGTGTTCAAGCCGATAACGGGCTCGTGGGGGCGGTTGGTATCGCTGGTCGAGTCGCGCGCGGCCGCCGAGGCGCTGATCGAGCACAAGGAGGTGCTCGGCGGGCCCGAGCACAAGGTCCACTACGTTCAGGAGTTCG
Source organism: uncultured bacterium (assembly GCA_964392895.1). GTDB lineage: Bacteria > Deinococcota > Deinococci > Deinococcales > Trueperaceae > CAYMRL01. The sequence goes on along the minus strand of CAYMRL010000009.1, from coordinate 54,082 downwards.
TGCGCAAGCCCGGTCGCGACATCCGCACGTTCGTGGTCGGCGATCGGGTGGTGGCCGCCATCTACCGCGCGTCCGAGCACTGGATCACCAACACTGCGAGGGGCGCGGTGGCAAGCGGCTGCGAGGTGACACCACGCCTGGCCGAGCTCTCGCTGTCGGCCGCGGCTGCGGTCGGCGGTGGCGTCTTGGCCATCGACATCGTCGAGTCGGACCGCGGTCCGCTCGTCGTCGAGGTCAACCACACCATGGAGTTCAGGAACTCCATCGACGTCACCGGCGTCAACATCCCCGGCGAGATCGTCGCCTACGCCGCGCGGTCGGTGGCTGTACCGGCGGCTGTACCGGCGTGAGCGAGTACTCCGTCGCCGTCATCGGCGCCTCTGGCTACGCCGGCGGCGAGTTCCTGCGCATCGCGCTCGGCCATCCGGCGCTGAGGGTGGTGCAGGCGACCAGCCGCCGGCAAGCCGGCCGGCCCCTACACGTCGTCCACCCCAACCTGCGCGGCGTCAGCGAGCTGCGCTTCGTCGACCCGGCCGATCTCGCCGCTGCCGACGTGATCGTCAGCGCGCTGCCGCATGGGGAGCTGGCTGCCCTGATCGCGGACGTCGCGCCCAAGGCCGGCGTGCTGCTCGATCTCTCGGCGGACTTCCGGCTGCGCGACCCTCACCGGTACCGGCACTACTACGGCGATGACCACCCGCGGCCCGACCTACTGGCCGACTTCGTCTACGCCAACCCGGAGCTACACCGCGCCGAGCTGCCCGGCGCGACGCGCCTGGCGGCGGCGGGCTGCACGGCCACGGCAGCTATCCTCGCGCTGGCTCCGGCCGTGCTCGGAGGGCTGTTGGACCCAGAGCGCGACGGCATCGTCGAGGTGAAGGTCGGCAGCAGCGCGGCCGGCAGCGCCGCGAGCGCCGCGACCCACCACCCTGAGCGCTCCGGCGCCGTCAGGACCTACGCGGTCCTCGGCCACAGGCACGCCGCCGAGCTGGAGCAGGAGCTCGGCGTGGCGCCGCGCATGCACTGGACTGCCACCGCCGTCGAGCGCATCAGGGGTGTGCTCGCCACCTGCCACGCGTTCCTCGGGCCGGGCGTCGCTGCCCGTGACGTCCTCGCCGCCTACCGCGAGCGCTACGCGGGCGAGAGGTTCGTCAGGCTGATAGTCGGAGGCAGCGGGATCCACCGCGTGCCGGACCCGAAGGTCCTCGACGGCTCGAACTTCTGCGACGTCGGCTTCCACGTCGACGAGACGACGGGCAGGCTGGTGGCGCTCGCCGCGCTCGACAACCTCGTCAAGGGCACCGCCGGCCACGCCGTCCAGGCGCTCAACCTCGCTCTCGGCCTGCCAGAGGAGACGGGACTGGCGTTCCCGGGGTTGCATCCGTGACCGAGGCGCGGCCTACGGCAGAGGGGCGCGAGGCCCAGGTGTCCGAGAACCCGATCGTGGTGAAGGTCGGTGGCGCCGAAGGTGTCGATGCCGACAGCGTCTGCCGCGACGTCGTGGACCTATGGCGTTCGGGGAGGCGTCTCGTGTTGGTGCACGGCGGCAGCGCTGCGACCAGCCGCCTGCAGACCCGGCTGGGGACGCTGCCGCGCTTCGTCACGAGCCCGAGCGGACACACCAGCCGCTACACCGACGCCGAGGCGCTCGCGGCCTTCAGGCAGGCCGTCTGCGGTGAGGTGAACAAGGGGCTGGTCGAGCGACTCCAGGCGCTTCACGCCAACGCGCTCGGCCTGGCCGGCGTCGATGGCAGGCTGCTCACAGCGCGCCGCAAGAGCAGCATCAGGGTCGTCGAGGACGGTCGCGTCATGGTGCTGCACGGCGACTACACCGGAACCGTCCAGAGCGTGGACGCGAGGCTGCTCTCGCTGCTGCTCGGACACGGCTACCTGCCCGTGGTCGCGCCGCTGGGGCTGACAGAGGAGGGTGAGTCCGTGAACCTCGACGCCGACCGCGTCGCCGCGGCCGTGGCCGTGGCGCTCGGCTCGCCGGCGCTCGTCCTGCTGACCGACGTGCCGGGTCTGCTTGAGGATCCCGACCGCCCCGACTCGCTGGTGCCACGCCTCGAGCTGGCCGAGCAGGAGCGTGCCATGGTGCTCGCCAAGGGACGCATGAAGCGCAAGGTCCTGGCCGCGTTCACGGCCGTGGCGGGTGGTGTCGGCTGCGCTGTGATCGCGGGCTCGCGTACCCAAGCACCTCTGACGCGGGCGTTGGCCGGCGGCGGCACGTGGATCTCGGCGGGGATGGCTGCGTGACGAGCTCAGGTGCGGAGCTGCTGGCGCGCGAAGCGCGCCACGCGCCCGGGCTGCACAACCAGGACGTGGCGTTCGTGAGGGGCGAGGGAAGCCGCCTCTTCGACGCTGACGGAGCCGCCTACCTCGACTTCGCGGCCGGGATCGGCGTGGCGAGCCTGGGACACGCACATCCGCGCTTGGCTGCCGCCGTGGCGCGCCAGGCGCACACGCTCATCGTCTGCTCGCAGCAGTACGCCAACGATGTCAGGGCGGCGTTCCTGGAGCGGCTCACCGGTCTGGCCGGGGGAGGGCTCGAGCGCGTCTTCCTCTGCAACTCGGGGGCGGAAGCGAACGAGGCGGCTCTCAAATGGGCGCGAGCCGCGACCGGCCGGACCAAGGTCGTGGCCGCCAAGCGGGGCTTCCACGGTCGCACCGCCGGCTCGTTGGCCGTCACGTGGGAGCCGCGCTACCGCGAGCCGTTCGAGCCGCTGCCGGGTCCGGTAGAGTTCGTGCCGTTCGGTGACGCCGCGGGGTTGGCGGCAGCGGTCGACGAGACGACGGCCGCTGTGATCCTCGAGCCGATCCAGGGTGAGGGCGGCGTGCACGAGGCCGAAGGTGGCTACCTGGCGGCGGCGCGGCAGGCGGCCAGCGCCGCGGGCGCCCTGCTGATCCTCGACGAGGTGCAATCGGGCTGCGGCCGCACCGGTAGGTTCCTCGCCTCGCACGGTCAGGACGCGAGCCCGGACGTCGTGACGCTGGCGAAAGGGTTGGCGGGTGGCGTGCCCATCGGCGCGGTGCTCATGACCGAAGGCGTGGCGAGCGCGATGCCGGCCGGCGGCCACGGCAGCACATTCGGCGGCAACCCGTTGGCCTGCGCGGCCGGGCTGGTCGTGCTCGACGAGCTCGCCGGCGGCGTCATGGACAACGCTGCCGCGATGGGCGAGAGGTTGCAGGCAGGCTTGACGCGCTTGTGCGGTGGGCGACTGCGCGCCGTCAGAGGCGCGGGCCTGATGATCGGTCTCGAGCTGCGCGAACGCGCAGCGCCTGTTGTGCGCGAGCTCAGGGCGGCCGGGCTGATCGTCGCGCCCGCCGGAGCCAACGTCATCAGGCTGCTGCCGCCGCTCACCGTCGCTGCCGTCGAGGTGGACGAGGCGCTGGCGATCTTGGCTCGGGTGTTGCAAGAGCCTGCGCAGTGACCGACTCGGAGGCGGTCCAGCTACTACTCGAGGTCGTATCGACACCGAGCGTGTCGGGCAATGAGGCGGAGGTCGCGGCCGTGGTGGCAGCAGCGATGGCGCGCTCGGCCGACGAGGCCTTCGTCGACGCGGCAGGTAACGCGGTCGGGCGCTGGGGCGACGGATGGCGGAACCTCACGTTCTTGGCGCACCTAGACACCGTGCGCGGCTGGATCGAGCCGCGGCTCGAGGGTGGCTGGCTGCACGGCCGAGGAGCCGTAGATGCCAAGGGTCCGCTCTGCGCCGTCGTTGCCGCCGCCAGCCGCCTCGGCAGCGTCGGGCGTGAGTCGTTGTGCCTGAGGGTGATCGCGGCGGTGGGGGAGGAGGCGCCAGGTAGCCGTGGGGCGCGTTACGCCGCCAAGCGCTACCCGCGTCCGGACGCCTTGGTGGTGTGCGAGCCTAGCGGCTGGCAGCGTTACACGCTCGGTTACAAGGGCAATCTCTCGCTGAGGCTGCGTTGCGAGCTGCCGGAGGGACATGGCGCGGCTCAGGCGGCCGGTCCGGCGGAGCTCGTCGTCGACGCGTGGCGCGTGATCCAGGCTTGGGCGCAGCAGGTGAGCGGCGTCGGCCGGCAGTTCGATGCGGTTCAGGTCCGCTTGGCGAGCATCCGCAGCGGCTCAGATGGCCTGTGCGCCAGGTGCTCCGCGCGGGTGGCGTTGAGGCTGCCGCCGGCGCTGCCGTGGCGGGATGCTGCCGCGGCGCTGGCCGGGCTGCCTCTGCCCGAGGCGGTGACGATCGAGGTCGGTAGAGGCCTCGACGCCCGCACCTCGGCGCGCGACGCGGCGCTGGCGACCTGCTTCAGGGCGGCGATCCGCAGCGCCGGCGGTACGCCCGTGGCCACGCTGAAGTCCGGTACCTCCGATTGGAACGTGGTCGCCGAGCAGTGGCTCACGGCCGACTCGCAGGTCGTCGCTTACGGCCCAGGCGACTCGAGCCTCGATCACGCGCCCGACGAGCGGCTAGAGGTCGCGGAGTACCTCGCCGCCATCGGAGTGCTCGAAGGCGTCTTGGCCCGCTTTCAGGACGCGCTGACCAAGCCGTGAGAGCCGGCCAGCGGCTCGGTTTGAACGTGCTGTTCGAAGCCGGCTATCAGCGGCCGCCCCTTGGCGATGGCGGCCTTGACGGCCTCGCTCTGCAAGGACGCCTTGTGGCTCGCTTCGTCGGTCCACACCTCGGTGACCCACACGGCGTCAGGGTCGTTCGGGTCTAGCGCCACGACGTAGCTGAGGCAGCCGGGCATGGTCGACGAGCCTGCGAGCAGAACCTCGGCGAGCTCGGCGGCGCGCCCCTCCAGGGCCCTCATCTTCCCGATCAGTCCGTACACGTTCACTCTCCCACCATCAGGCTGAGCGCGACCTCGTCGCCCTCGCCGATCTCCTCGGCGCGCTGCACCAGCGCCTTGATCGGCACGATGTAGCTGCCGTCCTTGGGCCACAGGGCCGTCTGCCACTGTGTGCTCCCGATCCGCACCGTCGCCGGGATCATGCCCCAACCGTACGTCACGAACGACGACATCGACTTGAGGTCCTCCGCGACGTCGGCAGGCACGGTGACGAAGTACCACGGCGCCGGACCGCGCCAGTACCAGACCGTTCCGCTGAACTCGAAGGTCACGCCGCGCCACCCGGATACATCGGATCCTCTTCTCGCCCGTCGCCGACGCGCGGGGTGTCGGATTGTAGGGCACTCGCGGTGCCGGCGGCCAGTCGCGACGGGGCGGACGACCCTGTTCAACGGCACACGTCGGGCGGAGAATCGATCGAAAGGGGTCAAGCGAGATGTTGGTGAGAGCGTGGTCTACCTCCTCGTCGCAGGGGGCGGTCGCGGCCGTCGTCGTGCCCGTCATCGCCGTCCTCCTGCTAGCTGTGATCTCGGGATGGTTGCTCCCAAGGGGGCCCGTGACTACGGCTCAAACGCTGGTGATGATGGCGGCCGCCGTCGCCGTCGGCATCTGGGCCGGTGCCTTCCTCGGCAGCAGATGGAGCGTCATGCTGGCACCCCTGCTCTACCTGGCGGTGTTCGAGCTCGTCAGGATCCAGGTTTCCGGACCCACCGTCGACCTGCCGCGGCTGGGCTCGACGTACGGCATCATCGCGTTCGTGTCGGGCCGTCTGTTCCTCGCGCTGTCGATCCTCGCACCGCTTGCCGTCGGCGCCCTGTTAGGCGTCGAGCTCGCCGCGCGTCTCGGCAACGCGAGCGCTCCGCGCCTCGCTACGCCCGGGTGGGTCGCCGTCGCCGTCTTCGTCGTAGGCCTCGGGGCGCTGGTCGTGGCCGTGGCTCGCCCGGTCTCGACGCATCCCATCGTCGGGATCGGTCCCGGAGCGCCCGACGGCAGCGTGGCCGAACAGCTGTTCGTCACCGTCGGCGGGGTGGACCAGGCGCTGATGATCCGTGGACGCGACGCTCGTGCACCCGTGCTGCTCTACCTGGCCGGCGGCCCAGGCGGCACCGACCTGGGAGCGCTGAGGCGTGACGCGACCCTCGAGCAGCACTTCGTCGTGGTCGCGTGGGATCAGCGCGGCGCGGGACGCTCGTACGCCGCGCTCGAGCCCGTCGGCGCCCTGACCGTCGATCAGCTGATAGCCGATACCGTCGAGGTCACCGAGTACCTGCGCGCCCGGTTCGGGGTCGAGAAGGTCTACTTGGTCGGGCAGTCGTGGGGCTCGCTGCTGGGCGTGCTGGCGGCAGAGCAGCGACCTGAGCTCTATCACGCGGTCGTAGGGGTCGGACAGATGGTCAGCCTGCGCGAGACCGACGTCAAGTTCTGGGAAGACGCGCTTGCTTGGGCCGAGCGCAGCGGCAACGCGAAGCTCGCGAACGCTCTGCGCGCCAACGGAGCGCCGCCCTATGGCAATATCACGAAGTACGAACCGGTCGTGGCCTTCGAGCACGAGTGGAACCGCTACCCGACGCTCGACACCAGCCACGAGATGCCAGGCGCGCTGATGGTGCCGGAGTACTCGCTCATCGACAAGCTCAACGCGTTCCGCGGCTTCCTCGACACGGCCCACTACCTCTACCCGCAGCTTCAGGACCTCGACCTGAGGTCGGACGTCGGCCGCTTGGAGGTCCCGTACTTCATGGTGCTCGGAGAGCACGAGGCGCGAGGACGCGCCGAGCCGGCCGACGCCTACTTCGCGCTGCTGGAGGCTCCGCGTAAGGAGCTGCGAGTCGTAGCAGGGGCTGGCCACAGAGCCAACTTCGACGATCCAGAGCGGTTCGCGAGCATCATGCTTGAAGTCGTGGACGCCGCGAATGCGGCTCGCTAGCAGACGATAGTGGCGAGACTCATACGTCGAGGAGCTCTAGGCGCCCCTTCTTCTTGACGAGGTCCTTGTAGTTCCACTGGACGCGCCGCGCCGTGGCGAGCCACCGCACCAGGTCGGCCGGGTCGACATCGGCCACGCCCTTGTACCGGGCCTCGGCCGCCTTGAACGTGCCCTCTGGCGTGAGCCCGGGCTCGTCGAAGCTCTGGCCGCTCCAGAAGAGCAGGCGCATGCAGCCCTTGAGCTTGCTGTAACCCACGATAGGGTTCCCGTTCAGGAACCAGACGGGGTGACGGTGCCAGATCTTGTTCTCCGCGCCTGTGAGATGGGTGTCGATGGTCCTCGCCAGCAGGTCGGCTATCTCGCGATCTGCAGGCTCGAGGCCGCTGTTGTAGGTGGCGGTGTCTGGGTGCATGTCGTCCTCGGGAAGCGGCAGTTCTCGATGCCTGGGCTCGGTCAGACGTGCTGGTCGAACATGATCACGTTGCCGTCAGGGTCGGACAGCACGATGTGGGCGGGCCCGGTGCTGTCCGGGTCGGCGCGGACCGTCAGCTCGACACCCTGCGAGTCGAGCGACCGCTGGATCTCCCTGACATCGCTGAACGACGACAGCGCCTGCGCCGCCTGATCCCAGCCGGGGTTGAAGGTGAGGATGTTCTTGTCGAACATGCCTTGGAACAGGCCGATGACGGTCGTGCCTGACTTCAGGATCAACCAGCCCTGAGACTGGTCACCGCCCATCGTAGTGAAGCCGAGCTTCTCGTAGAACGCTCGGGAGGCTGCTAAGTCCTTGACGGTGAGGCTGACGGAGAAAGCGCCTAGTTCCATGGTGAACCCTTCCACGACCGATTGGGTCAGTTGACCTCTTGAAGCCTACCTTCGACGTACTTGTGTATGACGCTCGCGACGAGCGTCTGATAAGGAATCCCCTCTTGGATGGCGCGTGCTTGGAGCAACCGCAGATCACGAGAGGATAGCCTTATGTTGATCCTGGAGTCTTTGCGAAGAACGGCCTCGGCGTAGTCGCGTAGTCCAGCGATCTCCTCGTCCTGGTTCGGGACCAGATGCAGCTCGCCTGCCTGGTACGCCTCGAGAATCTCTCTCTCTTCCTTGTCCAACTTGCTCATACGCCTCCTCTCAGGCTCTTGGTAGCCTTGCGGCTCGGAATGATGGTCTTCAAGAAGATCTCCGTCTCGGTTTCAACGAACGGAACCAGGTATACGTAATCACCTAGAAGGACCTCTGCGATCTTCTGCCCCGGATACCGCTCTTGATTCGGATGTGAGTACACCCGAACCATCTCGCCGGCGACTATGCGCACGAGAACCTCTTCGAGCGAGACACCCCGCTCCTTCTTGAGAAGCTCGTTCTTCTGAAGATTCCAGTGAACGAGCTTCACGCTTTGAATCTTAGCACGATGTGTGCCTATCGTCCTCACTGAAGTCGTCGGCTTGGACGGCAAGATGGTCGACCTGCCCGTCTACCTGCTCAGGGGCGGCCTGTTTGAGCCACGTCAGCCTGACGTTGTGCATGTGCGCGAACTGCGCTCCGACGCTGCGCCCTTTGGATGCCGAGATCGCGGTCAACGATTCAGGCGCTACGGCAGCGAGCAGGTAGAGGTTGATGCGGTCGTGTATCGACCAGGTTTCTATCAGTTGAGCGAGCATCGGGTACGGGCCTCCCTCTTGGTGCCGGCAGGGTACGTCTCTAGCGGTGCAAGAAGTAAGCGTGTCAAGCTGACTTGACACCTGCCTGATGGTCAAGTACGCTTTACATGTCAAGGAACCTTGACGCGGCTGAGATCGCGATCAGGCCAGCCCGGGCAGCTAGCTGGACGAGCACGTACTCGAAGCGAAGGAAGTAAGCATGAGGAACGAAGTCAAGCAGAGACGCGAGGCGGCAGGGTTGTCGCAACGCGAGCTGGCCGAGCGCCTGAACGTATCGAGGCAGACGGTCAACTCGATCGAGACGGGCAAGTACGACCCGTCGCTGCCCCTCGCCATCGCCATCGCACGCTTCTTCGAAGCGTCAGTAGAGGAGATCTTCCATGTCGATGCGTAGAGAGTCCACACCGGTCAAGCGTGCGGCCGTGGTCGTTGGGTTGGCTGTCGGCGCTGCAGTCGTCATCCCTCTGGGTCTGCTCGTGAGGCAGTACGGTCCCGGCAACATGGGCAACGGGATCCTGATAGGAGGCGCTCTGGCGCTCGTCGGCTTCGCGTTGGCGGCGTGGCGTGCGTGGAGCCGTCCCGACCGGGCGAGCTCGCTCGACAGAGCGATAGTCGGCCGCGGCGACGAGCGCGACGACGCGATACTCACCAGAGCCTTGGCGCTCGCCGGCGTCTGGGCGCTCCCGTTGACGAGCCTGGCGACCGTGGCGATCGCCGTCACAGTGAGGCCCGATGCCGTGATGGCGGCTCTGGTGCTCACCCAAGCGGCGATCCTCGTCGTCGCCTACTTGATACAGCTACGACGCGCCTGAGTCAGAACCGATAATGATGCGCCGGTCGGCGGGTCCGTTGGCTGATTTCAGCCAGCCGGGCCTCGCCGACCGGCGGTCGCTGTTGGGTGATGAACCTCAGCGCGCGTTCGCCCTCTGGGCGAACGACGCGATCAGCTCGCTCACCTGAGCCGCGTGCGTTCTGTCGAACGCCAAGGACACGTGTGTCGCCTCGGTGAGGGTGACGTGCTCGCTGTCGGTCGACTGCGTGGCGAGGTCGCGCTGCAGCTCGCTCCAACCGTCGGGGTTGTTGGTGCCGGCGCTGATCACGAGCAGAGGAGTGTCGCCGAAGTCGGGAGCCATCTTGGCCTGGCTCAGGATCGTCGGCGCCATGCGTGTCTCGGATACCTGGCTGTGGTGATAGGCAGCCGAGGACCAGAAGGAGGCCACCTCGGCGTGCTGGCGCTCCGGGAGGCTGGCGAAGTCGATCTCGCCGCCTGTGGCGAAGAAGAGCCTGAAGAGCCCGATGCGCGCCACGGTGGGGAAGAACTTGGCCATCTGAAGGTACGTCTCGGCGTCGCGCTCGTAGCCGGGGTGCAGCTCGTACTGGTCGGGGTGCGAGGAGTCGAGTAGTACGACACCTACCACCTCGTCAGGGTTCGCCTGAGCGAAGCCGCGAACGTACTGGCCCCCGATCGAATGACCGACGAGTACGAGAGGACCTGTGATGCCACCGGCCCTCAGGAGCCCTTCGAGGTCGGCAACGGAACCCCACAGGTCCCGGGAGTCGACGCCGGGCTGACTCCAGCCGCGGCCGGCGCGGTCGTACGAGCAGACTCGGTACTGCGCGGCCAGCGCAGGTTGGATCCAGGCCCAGTTGGCCGACGTGCCGCCCGAGAGCGTCTCGAGGATCACCGTCGGTCGGTCCCCGGCGGCTTCGCCAGTGCAGTTGAGGTGCAGGTCGTAACCGCCGATGTCGAGTACCCTGCCCGGGGCCGGGTACGCGGCGGCGTCGGACCTAGCTCCAAGAGCCTGGTAGATGGAGCCTGCGACGATCAGCACCACGATTAGGCCTAGCAGCCACGCTCCCAACCGCTTCAGCCAACGCCAGCCACGAGGTGGCCTGGTGATCCTCACGTTGCCGCTGACCCGCAGCGGTTCGAGTCCGTTCGCCTTCATGTGGCCTTCCCTTACGCCAGCCGGTAGGTGTAGACGACCGCTCTGTCGTCCTGCTCGCTGCCACCGGTCGTCGAGTAGAGGGCTCGCGCTGCGGCGTTGTTCTCTTCTGTTGCCACCCAAGCGTCCTCGCAACCGATGGTCCTGGCGTGCACGAGCAAGAACTGTACCAGCCCCGTGCCGATGCCGCGCTGCTGGTGAGGCGAGGCGACGCCTACCTCGTTGATGAACATGCTCAGCGGCTTGTCGGGATGGACGTAGCTGATCGCTGAAGCCATGCCAACGACGACACCATCGACGACCGCCACCACGAGGTGGTTCATCTCGTTGCCGAGGAACCGGCTGAGCAGGTCTCGCCTCACGACGTGGTCGAAGACGTCGGGGTCGATGTCGTCGAGGAGGCTCGCGTTCTCGACCGTGACCAGGTGGAAGGTCGCTTCTGTCGCGCTCACTAAAGTCTCTGGCTGCGCCAAGCGTTCATAGCGGCGAAGTCCGGCAGCGCGCGGCCAGGAGCCCAGTCGCGGCGCTGAGGTCGAGGTCGGCGATCAACAGGCCGTCGACACCGTACGGCTGGTAGCAGAGCAGCGTTCCGTCGGGGTTGGCGATGGCTGAGGTGGTGCCAGAGCCCTCGCTTGCGTAGTTAACCGACGCGAAGTAGCAGGTGTTCTCGGCTGCGCGGCACAGCATCGCCTTCTCGTGGAACGTGTTCGCGGGATCGCCGAACCGTTGAGGCCGGTAACTGCCCGGCTCCGCCACGTGCGCGTGCGGGTGGAACACGACCTGAGCTCCCCTGCGCGCGGCCCAGCGCACCGTCTCGGGGTAGCGCCAACCCTCGTGGCAGATCACGATCCCGAACGTCAGCGGACCGGCGGTGAAGACGCTGCGCTCGGTGCCGAACGCCGGGTAGATGGGCTCCTCGGACGGGTCCAACTGCCCCTTGTCCTGCCAGCCGCTCACGGAGCCGTCCGGGCCGAAGACGCAGGCCGTGATCTGGAGGCCGCGTTCGGTCAGGCGCTCGGTGCCGAGCACGACGGTCACTTGAGCGGTCGCGGCCGCTGTCGCTACCGTCCGCAGCGCCGCGCCCAAGAACCCGGCGTCGGGAGGCGGGTCGGCCGCTCCCGGCCAGCGGTAGCCTGGAACGTAGGCCTCGGGGAAGCAGACGACGAGAGCCCCACTTCGCCCGGCTTCGGCTACGATCTCCGTCGCCCTGGTCACCGACTCTTGCGGGCTGCCGGCGGCGCGGATGTTGGCGAGAGCTACCCGGACCGTCGTCATGCTCGAGCCCGTTCGAGCGCCGGGTCGCTCTGGACACGTGCGTAGATGCAGGTATTGCGCAGCGCTCCGTCGGGTGCGCGCCGCTCGTGGCGCAAGATACCCTCGAGCGTGAAACCGCAACGCTCAGCCACCCGCCGCGACGCCGCGTTCTCCTCGTCGACGACCAGCTCGACGCGCGCCGCGCCGAGTTGTTCGAACGCCATGGCCACCAGCGCGGTCACGGCTTCCGTGATGAAGCCCTGGCCGGTCTCCGAGGTGCGCCCCCAGTAGCCGACCTCGACCTTGGGCGTGGTCCACACCGGCCTGTGCAGCCCGACGCAACCGACCAGCTCGAGGGTGTCGCGCCGGAACACCAGGTAGGGAAGGTCCGTCCTGGCCAAGTGGTTCGCGTGGGAGGTGCGGCAGAAGACCTCCGCCGTGGCGAGCGTGTACTCACCGGCCAGCCACGGCAGCGAGGCGAGGAAGCGGCGCAGCTCCGGCAGCGACTCGCGAACGGCCTCGTAGACGACCGGGCCGTCTCCGGCTCGAGGCGCGCGCAGATCCAGGCGTTCGGTCGCCAGCGCGGCAGGCATCTCGATCAGGACCGGACTCGTCATCGCCTGTCGGGCCTTCTGCGGGCGTGGTAGGTGAGCGCTGCCTCGAAGCAGGCGGCTAGCGCCTCGCGCGGCAGCTCAGCGTCCAAGCTCAGCAGCAGGGCGCGGTTGCCCTCGAACACGAAGAGGGTAGGGAACATCGACCGGAACCTCGCTGCCAGGTCGGTCTGGCAGTGGAAGTAGACGCCGCAGACCTCGGGAGAGCGCTCCTTCCAGTCGATCCTCAGGGTGGTGCCGCTCTTCGACTCGGCGGTGAGGTACGCAGGCTCTCCCCACTTGAGCGTCTCGGTCAGCGGGCCGACGCCTGGCGTGGCCTCGGCTGTCGCGAATATCAGCTCGCGCAACGCCAGCAGAGTGCCTTTGGCTTCAGGCGGGTACCCGGCGAAGCGCGCTGCGACTGCCGGTTCGGCGAAAGCTGTAGGCATCGTGCCCTTCCTGAAGCGGCTGGGGATCGGGCTTCAGGATACAGGTCCGCTCAGCGTCACGCGCCGCGATCGACCGGCTCCGCCTGCGCCTGCCGCCGTGCGAGCTCCTGGCGCGCTTGAGCCAGCCGACCGAAGTCCTCGAGCGTCGCGGCGCCGCCGCGGACGGCGGCGTCAAGCGCGGCGCACAGCGCTGTCAGCTCGTCGACGTCGATCTCCTCGATGCTGGCCGAGGCCCCTGGCTGGCTGGGACGCAAGCTTCGCTCCTTCCGCTGCGGCGTTGCCGAGCGTCCATACCGTAAGCCCCGCTCCCTTAACTGTGAGCTAAACCTGGAGACTGGCGGGCTCGTCGCTATAATCCGCGTATCGGCATCACGAGTTTCCGGCCCCAGGTCGACAGCCGCTACGTACCTCGACCGCGTCTGCTTGAGCAGCTGCCTGACGAGGCCGGCTTCGTCGTGGTGCTCGACGCGCCGTACGGCTACGGCAAGAGCGTCCTGGCCAGCCAGTGGGCCGAGCGCCTGGAAGAGGGCGGTTGGCGGGTCGTGTGGCTGGCGGCCGGCGGCACCGACCCGCGGCAGCTGCTCGCCTCGGCCCTCGATCTGCCCTCCGGAACCCCGTGGCGAGCGCTGCTCGACGCCCTCTGGTCCGAGCGCACGCTACTGGTGCTCGAGGACCTCGAATCGCTCGAAGATCACGAGACGCTGGTGCCGCTGCTGCGCGACGTGCGCGGCCTGCTGCTGCTGGCGAGCCGCGTGCCGATACGAGCCTCGGAGCTGCCGCGCCTGCTCACGTCACGTCGCCTGACGCACCTGCAGGCCGGAGACCTCGGCTTCTCGGAGCGCGAGGCGGTCGGCCTCTTCGCTGACGCCGAGCGGGCCAGAGCCTTGTGGGCGAAGGCCAACGGCTGGCCCCTGCCGCTGCACTTCGCGTCCCTGACCGGCGACCTGCCTGAGGAGGTCGCGCTGCTGAGCGGGATGAAGGCGAGCCTGACAGGTCCAGAGTGGCGCGAGGCGCTCCTGCTGGCGACGCTACCCTACCTGCCGGCCGAGGCTGCGGCGCCGGCTACGGCCCGCCTGTCGGCGACGGGGTTCGTGCAGCTTGGCGACGCCGGGTACCGCCTGCACGCTCTCGTCGCCGAGTCGATGGTCAGCGCCTACCACGAGGACGCCTTGAACTCCCTCAAGGAGGCGGCTCCGAGGCTTCCCAAGCTGCTCTACGGCGAGGCCCTCGAGCGCCTCGGTGACGTGGCAGCGTTGGCCGACCTGCTCGAGGCTCCGCGCTCGCAGCTGCATCGGCAGGCGCCAGAGGCGTTCTTGCGCTGGGACTCAGCTCTCGCTGCGCCGCCGACCGCTCTGAGGCACATCACCGCGGGCGCGGCTCATAAGGCGTTGGGTCAGCACCGCGAGGCCGTAGCGAGACTCCGCGCCGGCCTGGCGGCGGGTGAGGGGAGCCTGCTGCCGGACGACGAGCTCTTCGCCCTCAAGGAGTTGTGCTGGTCGCTGGCGCTCATCGACCCGGCTGAAGCCGGTGAGGTGATCGCGAGGGGAGAGACGCTGCTAGGACGCGTCGACCCTGAGCTAGCCGGCAGGTTCCTGGGCGACTCGGCGTTCGTCGACATCGTCAAGCAAGACCCCACGGCCGCCGCCGGCAAGCTCGAACGCGCCCTGGCCGTCATGCCGCACGACAGTCCTTTCAGAACAGGCATGCAGATAAACCTCGCGCTCAACCGCTGGGATCAGCACGGCGACTACGACGGGCGGCTTGCCGCCCAGACGAGGACGCTGCCGTCGGTGTGGCGGCTCTACCCGAGCGACGCGCCGGGGCAGTGTCGCGACATCGCGATGCTCCACGCTTGGGCCGGTGACACGGCGAGCGCCCGCGGCTACTTCGAGCAGGCCGTGAACGGGGAGCGCTCGAACCCGCTGGTCGGACTTCAGGCACGCGCCGCCATCGCGGCTCTAGACGGCGACCTCCAGGCGTTCCCGCGGCTGTTCGAGAGCGCCAAAGCGTGGGGAGCCGACGAGACCATCGACGCGATCGCCATGTACGCGATCGATTCGCTGCCAGCAGCAGCCTCACTGTCCGACGCTACCGCCTACTACGAGCAGGTGCCCAAGCCCGCGATGGCGGCGGCGGCATACTCGCGGAGGCTGGCGCGGCACGGTTCGGAGGCGGCGGCGCTCGGCATCGTCGACGGTGCGCTGGAGGCGTCCTTGCCGCGCGGCTACCAGGTCTACCTCCTGGCGGCACGCTACTCGGCGACGCGTTCGATCGACGATCTCGACCTCTTCCTCGCGGTGACGACCGCCGGGCCGAGGCTGCTGCCGGGCCTGGTCCCCATCGAGGAGCTTCCGCGCGACAGGCCCGAGCTGGCGCTGCACTACCCGCTAGACGTCGTGCTCGACTCTGGTTGGAAAGAGGCGGTCGCGCTCAGGGCCGACGAGATCCCCGACCTCGAGGTGAGACTGCTCGGTACCACCGAGGTGCTGCTCGCCGGCCGTAGCCTCGACCTGACCGATCGACACAAGCAGATCATCGCGCTGTTCGCTCTCGGTTTGACGCGTGAGCAGGTCGCGGAAGCAGTCTGGCCCGAGGTCGACATCGTCAAGCAGCGCAACAACATGGGCGTGCAGATAAGTCTCATGCGGCGCGTGCTGGAGCCGTGGGGCGTCGCGGCGTACGTGCACGAGGAGGGGCTGCGGCGCGTGAGATCGGACTTGGCCGAGCTGCGCTCTGCGCTCGCGAGGGGCGATGCGGAGAGCGTGCTCGCCAGCTACCGCGAGCCGTTCGCCGCCGGCCTCACGCTGGAGGCGATCGAGGAGCACAGGGGCTCGTTCAGGGAAGACGTGCTCGCGGTGCTGTGCGAGGCTGCCGAGAGCGCTGATCCGGCGCGAGCCGCCGCCTTCCTCACACGCGTCATGGAGCTCGATCCACTCAACGAGGAGGCGCTGCGCTCGCTGCTCACGACCCTCGTCCAGAGAGGTAGAGCGCGCGAGGCGCAGCGCCGGTTCGAGGAGTTCAGGCAGCGGCTTCGCGACGAGTTCGACCTCGAGCCGCTGCCTGAGACCTCCGCGATCTTAGAGCGGGTCTGATCCCGTGCCGCTCAGCGGTTGGCCGGCTCGAGCAGGTACTCGGTGCCGTCGCTGCCATCGACCAGGTAGACGCCGCCTTCGTACTTCTCCGCGTAGAACGGAACCTGCTGGTCGTTGACGAGGTAGACGCCGTTCAGCTGCGTGGCGTTGCCTTCGGCCATCAGCTGGTAGCGCTGGCCGCCCGCCTGGAAGTAACCCGTGTACTGACCCTGTTGACCGGACGGCTGCACCACCATCACGAGCTGACCGGCGTTGCCGGCCCACGCGCCGTTCCAATCGCCCGTCGCCATGCCTGGTTGCTGTCCACCGAGGCCGCCCTGGCCCAGGCCCGTTTGACCGCCACCGGGTTGGTTAGGCGTGGCGGGGAAGCCGCCGGGTTGCTGACCGGGTGTTGTCGGGAAGCCTCCGGGTTGTTGGCCGGGCGTGGTTGGGAAGCCACCAGGCTGTTGGCCTGGGGTCGTTGGGAAGCCACCAGGCTGCTGTCCGGGTGTGGTTGGGAAGCCGCCGGGTTGCTGGCCGGGTGTGGTTGGGAAGCCGCCTGGCTGCTGACCCGGGGTGGTTGGGAAGCCACCAGGCTGACCGATGCCTGTCTGGCCAGCTCCCGGCATGCCGGCGGCGCTGCGCTGCAGCACCAGCATCCCGACCTGCTGCGGCTGGTTGTTCTGATCGGCCTGGAAGAACGCGATCTGCAGGGTCTGGTTGTCCTGGCTCAGCTGCGCCTGGAAGCCGAGCATGCCCTGAGTCGACTGCGCGGTGCCGTAGGCGCCCTGCTCGTTGCCCTGGCCCTGCATCTCGAAGTTGCCGCTGGGACCGGTGAGTTGGCCCTGGAGGGTCCCGTCCTGGTTGTGCTGCCAGGTGAGTGAGACACCGTTCTGCTGGTCGACGAACGTACCTGTGAAGTGAGTGGCGAACGCCGAGGGGAGAAGAAGTAGCACCAGACTTGCGATCAGCTTGCGCATGTGGTCTCCGTTCTTGTCTAAGACAATGATGCAAGTTGGGTTCTTAAACGAGCATTAAGCGGACTTGGGCGAGGGAACGAGGAGTCGGTTCCAGCGTGGGAGGGCTCGCGCTGCTACTCGTCGGTCCTGGCGTACACGAAGACCGCTCCAGCCTGGGTGGCCCGCTCGTTGTCGTTCGGAGCACCGATCACCAGCCAGTCGCCGTCCATGGTCGCCGCCATCCCGTAGAGGTCACCAACGCCGCCGCCGGACACGAAGCGATCCACCTCGCTCCAGGTAGTGCCGCTGCGTTCGAACACGTAAGCGGATCCGATCCGGGACGAGGACGTGCTCCAGCGGTAGGCACCGACTACAGCGAACTCGCCGTGCATGGCGATGCTGGTGCCGAAGTCGTCCCAGGCTGCGCCGTCGCTGGCGAGCAGCGTGGCCACCTCGGTCCAGTTGCCGCTCTGCAGCTGGAAGACTCGCACCGAGCCGGAGTTCGTGCCCTTCTCGTTGTCACCTGGCGCGGCGATGAGGGCGTAGTCGCCCAGCATGGTCACGGTGTTGCCGAACCTGTCGCCGACAGCCGGGCTCGCTTGCGAGAGCTTGTCGGTCTGCAGCCACTCCTCGCCACCGAACTCGAAGACGTAAGCGGCGCCGGACATCGCGCCGTTGGTGGCGTTGGCCCAGGCTCCGACTATCGCCGTGTCGCCCTCTATCGCCACGTCGATCCCGAAGTACGCTTCGGCTGCAGCGTCAGAGGCCGTGACGTCTCCACGCAGGACCCACTCGCCCTCCTCCAGGTGGAAGACGTACGCCGCGCCGCTCCCGGAGTTCGTGCCGTGAGCGCCGACGATCACCCTGTCGCCGTCGGTGTCTATCGACCAACCGAACCACGCCATCTCGCTAGGGAAGGGCGCCTTCAGGATGTCGACCTCGGTCCAGGTGCCGCCGACCAACTGGAAGACGTAGACGACGCCGGCGGCGAAGTGCCCTCCGTCGGTGACGCGTTGAGCCGCGATGAAGGCGTATTCGCCGTCCAAAGCCACCGCGTGGCCGAAGGCCTCGTCCTCGAGACCATCGGATGCCTCGAGCTTCTGCACCTGCGTCCAGGTCGTGCCCTGGAGCTCGTAGACGTAGGCGGCCCCAGTGCGCGCGTCCTTGTTGTGCGCGCCCACGACGATCCGGTTCCCGTCTACCGCGACGCTTCTCAGGTAGCCGAAGTGGTCGTAAGCCGCGGCGTCGCTGGCGGTGAGCTTCTGGGTCCTGACGTAGGGACCGTCGCCGGGAGGCGGTTCGTTCGTGCCGCCACCGCACGCTGCCAAGAACAGCAGGGCGAGCAGGGCCAAGCTCGAGCCTAAGATCGAGACAGACCGGGGGACACTCATCAGATCCTCGTTCCTAGGTAACCTGAACGGCGCGTTGTAGGCGTCAGGGCACCTGCGGGTCTGACTCGATTCGGAGCCAGGCTGACCGTAGCCAGATGCGCCTTAACTTGGAGCTAAACGCCCTCGGACCGGGCAGAGGAGATGGGTCTTGCAGCCGGCAGTCGCCGAGGAGCTGATCAGAGGAGGTGCCGACCGTACCGGCGGGGTTTGGGCCGACCTGGGCGCCGGCACCGGCACGTTCACCCTGGCTTTGGCGAGGCTCCTCGGGCCTGGCGCCATCGTCCACGCCGTCGACCGTGACGAGAGCGCCCTGCGAGAGCTCAGCTCGAAGAGGGTCGCGGGCGACCGCGCCAGCGTGGTGACGGTCGTAGCCGACTTCCGCGAGCCTCTCGGGCTTGCCGGCCTGGACGGGCTGCTGATGGCGAACTCGCTGCACTTCGTGCCCCGTGACGAGCAGGTCGCGCTGGTCGCCAGGCTGGCCGGTTACCTGGGGGCTGGCGGCGCGCTCGTTCTCGTCGAGTACGAGCAGGAGAGAGCCTCGCCCTGGGTGCCGTACCCTGTGCCGCCGACCCGGTTCTCCGAGCTGGCGGAGGCCGTCGGCCTATCGCAACCGCGCGAGATCGGCCGGATGAGGTCGAGGTTCGGGGCGCACGACATCTACGCGGCGGTGGCGCACAAGGCCCTAGTCGGCCCTAGTCGGCCCTAGCCGCCCCTAGTCGGCCCTAGCCGCCCCTAGCCGCCCCTAGTCGGCTCTAGGTAGCTCGAGTCGCATCACCCAGCGAGGCTTGCCGCCGCTGACGCCCGAGGTCTGCACGGCCCTGGTGAAGCCGTGAGCTTCGAACAGGCGCGTCGTGCCGACGTAACCCGATATGACGTCGACACGTCCCTCACCGGCGTCGGCGGGATAGCCCTCGACGACCTCGGCTCCCATCCGGTGCGCGTGGTCGACGGCTCCTGCCAGCAGGTAGTGCATCAGGCCTTTCCGGCGGTGTCCTGCGCGCACTACGAAGCAGACGACGGACCACGGGTCGCGATCGTCGACGAACGGGATGGTCCGCGAGTTCATCAGCCGGCTGTAAGTGGAGCGGGGTGCGACCGAGCACCAGCCGGCCGGCTCGCCAGCGACGTAGGCGAGGACGCCGGGTCCGGGCGTGCGGGAACACTCGGCTCGCATGTACGCGATGCGCCCATCGGCGTCCAACCCCGATTTGCGGTAGGCCATGCACCAGCAGCCGTTCTTGCCGGTCTTCGGGCCGACCACGGTGGCGAAGTCGCCGAAGCGATCGGTGGCTGGGTGGATCTCGACTTGCATCGGCCGAGTCTAAGGCTAGTGCCCGTTGGACGGTAGTCTCGCGCGAAGCCACCGTATCTGACCGCGATGGTTGATCTCGTCCTCCATGACGTGGAACCAAGCCCAGTGGGCGTTCATCTCGGGGATGATCGCCAGTGGGCGTGCGAGCCAGGAGTCGTCGCGCCGGGCCAGGGCCTCGAGGGTCGCCGCCCGCATCTCGGCCAACGACGACAGGTACGACTCCAGCGGTCGTCCTCTGATCTCTCGGCGGGCGGGGTCGCCCAGATCGAGAGCGGAGAGCCAGCTAGCGAGTTCGTCCTCTTCCCAATCGCGCTCCTCGAACGTAAGGATCTGATAGGCGCGTTCGACTGCGACAGCGTGCGCCAGTAGCGCCCCGATCGAGTTACTGCCCGGGTCGTGAAGGTGGTCGAGGTCCGCCTGGGTGAGCCCCGCGACCGCCTCGAGCAGCCTGGCACGCGAGTAGTCCAACATGTCCACGAGTTGCCCGATGGCGGGCGTGTAGCCGGCGAGGGATTCGATCAGTAGTCGCGGCACGGTTCGCTCCTTGGCTGGCGACAGAGCGCGCCTAACGGGTGTAGCGCGACTCGACTGCTGGCGACTCCTCGCCGGCTGGTGTCGCGACGTACATCTGAACGAGTAGCTCGTCTGCGCCAGGGCTGGAGACGACTATGCGCCAACCCCAAGCGGGACCGTCCCCGATCGACCAGGTGGTCGTCGCATCCCAGCTACCGTCCGCCACCTGCCTACCCTCGAACTGCATGAACTTGCCCATGGTGTGGAAGGAGTCGACCCACACCATGTCGACAGGGCTCGGTTCGGTGGCCACCCTAAGCATGAGCACCCCGTCGTGCGGCTCTTCTGAGCTGCCCCAGGAGTAGGTGATGATCAGGAACCGCCCAGCTGCCGCCGCCGAGACAGTAGCGTCGGTCGCCGAGTCCTTAACGGGTTCAGCCGGTCCGAGCCAGAGTTGATACCGACCCGACCACGCACCGACGAGCTTGTTGGGCGAGGTGCGAGCGTTCGTCGTCACCCTGCCGGGTGCGTTGCCTGCCTCGACATAGCGCGCGAAGCTGTCCAAGATCGCCTGCCAACCGGCGCGCTGCATGTCGACGGGGTTCTCCGTCTCAGCGTCGAAGGTCACCCGCACCCTGACTCCGCCAGGAACCTCGTGGAACTCGACCGATGCTTCGCGGTCGCCGAACGTGTACTCGATCAGCTCGTTCTCTACGACCTTGGTGTACGTCCCCGCGAAGTCGAAGTCGAAGCCGAAGCTGCCGTCCTTCGCCTCCATCCGTGACGAGAACTCGCCGCCTGGACGGAGGTCGACGCTGGACGCCGTCGTGTGCCAATCTTCCGAGGCCGCGTTCCAGCGCTCGATGTCCTTCGGCGTGTTGTACGCCTGCCAGACCCTCGTCATGGGCGCGGCGACGGTCGTCTCGACCGATATCTTCATCGCGGCTCCTCTCTCGTCAGTGATGCCGGAGATGATAGCCGAGCGCTTCATGTGGCTGCTGAACGTAAACGCGCAGCAGGTGCCATGATTCGCGCATGGCTCACCACCATTACCGCCCGGCCGTCTACTACAACACCTTCGCTGAGCATCCCGTTGCGCTCGAGGTGGAGCCCGGCGACACCGTCGCGACGACCACCGTCGATGCTGCCGGCCGTGACGCTTCCGGTGAGGCGATAACCAGGGCCGGCAACCCGATGACCGGGCCTTTCTACGTGGTGGGCGCCGAGCCTGGGGATTCCATCTCGGTGCGGGTGACGAAGCTGCGTCCTAACAGGCCGCACGGCTGGGCGAGCACGAGGCTGGCTCCCAACACCCTCGACCCAGAGTTCGTGGCTGGTTTCCGTGACGAGGCGGGAGAGGGGCGAGTGACGTGGCGGATCGATCTCGCTGGCGACCGCGTCGTCCTCGACGAAGGAGTCGCGGGTCTGGCCGGGTACAGCCTGCCTTTAGATCCGATGATCGGCTGCCTCGGTGTAGCTCCGCCTCGCCACCAGGCGATCTCGACCGCCACCTCGGCCGAGCACGGCGGCAACATGGACTACCGCGGCATCGGTCTCGGTGCGACCATCTACTTCCCGGTGTTCGCGCCCGGCGGGTTGTTCTTCCTGGGAGACGGGCACGCTGTCCAGGGGGCGGGGGAGATGGCCGGCACCGGCGTCGAGACCTCGTTCGATGTCGCGTTCGAAGTGGGCCTTGTCAAGCTCGTTGGTGGCGACCAGGTCCGTTGGCCCCGTGGCGAGAACGAACGGGAGCTGTTCACACTCGGCAACGCGCGCCCGCTCGACCAGGCGGCGCAGCACGCCACGACAGAGATGACGCGCTGGCTGATGAACGGTCACGGGCTCTCGTTCGAAGCCGCCTCTGTCATCATCGGGCAGGCCGCCGACTACAAGATCGGCAACATGTTCGACCCCGCCTACACGATGGTCTGCATCGTTCCGAAGGACGTGCTGCCTAGGCGCTGAGGCCGGCTCGACTACTCAACCTTAGGCCGCGTCCGTGCTCAGGTGGATGGCCAGGCTGTCGAGGATCAGGTCGAGGCCGAAGTCGAACTCGTTGGCGTACGCGTACTCCTTACCGCTGACCTGGACCGCGATCATCTCGATCATGTGAGGGTAAGCCTGGGGGTCGAGGAAGCCCTCGACTGCCCCGACGAACTCCTCGGTGCTCTCGCCCGCCTCAAACGGCAGGTTCAGCTCGGTGAGCACGAAGCCGTAGACGTACGCGTCGATGGCCGAGAAGGCGTGAGCGGCCAGCGCGACCGAGAAACCGTTGGCGCGCAAGTTGCCGAGGATGCGGTCGTGGTGGGTCAGAAGAGCGGGCCCAGGCGCCCGGCGCGACTCGATCAACCCCAGGGCCCATGGGTGCCGCAGCAGCGCCTGTCGGGCGGAGTGCGCGCGTTGCGTCATCCCGCGGCGCCACGGCGCCGCCAGCTCCGGTAGCTCCACCTGCTGGAAGAACCAGTCGACCAGCGCGTCGACCAGCGCGTCCTTGTTGGCGACGTGGTGGTAGAGCGACATCGCCTCGCAGTCGAGTTCTCTGGCGACGTTGCGCATGCTCAACTTCGCGATACCGCCCTTATCGGCTACCGTGGCAGCCGCCTCGATGATCGCCTTCCTGTTGAGGGGTGGGCGTTTCGCCACTGCTGATCTCCTCGGAAGCCCTTGCGTTCTTACAGGTGTAAGTGTAGCATCGCCACTAGGCTTACATCTGTAAGGAGATTCTCGTGAAAGCAGCGGTGTTCAGGAAATACGGAGGGCCGGAGGTGGTGAGCATTGCCGAGGTGCCTAGGCCGTCCTTGCGGTCGGGGCAGGTGCTGGTGCGTGTGAAGGCGACCGCCGTCAACGCTTCGGACGCACGCCTGCGCGCGGCCAACTACCCCAAGGGTTTCGGCGTGCCGGCGCGGCTGGCGTTCGGGATCAGGGGACCGCGGCGGAGCGTGCTCGGTGGTGTGTTCTCGGGCGTGGTCGTCGAGGTCGCTGGCCCCTGTGCGTTCGAGCCTGGCGACGAGGTCTGTGGGATGACCGGCGTCGCCATGGGCGCCCACGCCGAGCTCTTGGCCGTCAGCGCCAAGACCGTGACTCATAAGCCTGCCGGCGTCAGCCATCAGGACGCTGCCGGCGTCCTGTTCGGTGGCACGGCGGCGCTGCACTTCCTGCGCGACCGGGCGAAGGTAGCGCCTGGCAGCTCGGTCCTCGTCAACGGCGCGTCCGGCGCCATCGGCACCTGCGCCGTCCAGATCGCGCGGCACCTCGGGGCGCGGGTCACGGGCGTGACGAGCGGACGCAACTTAGGTCTGGTAGCCGGCCTGGGTGCCGAGCGGGTCATCGACTACACCGCCACGGACCTCGTCGGCATACCCGAGCGTTTCGACGTCGTCTTCGACACGGTAGGCAACATCTCCATCACCGCCGGCAAGCGCCTCTTGGTGCCCGGTGGAACCCTGCTGCTCGGCGCCGCCAACCTGTGGGAGACGTTGCAGGCTCGCGGCGACGTGATCGCGGGAGTCGCTCCCGAGAGAGCAGAGGACTTCGCTTACCTGCTCGATCTGGTCGCGGCAGGGAGCTTGAGGGTGGTCGTCGACAGCGTCTTCGATTTCTCACAGGTAGTCGAGGCGCACCGGCGCGTCGATACAGGGCGCAAGGTCGGGAACGTGATCCTGCGCGTGACGTGAACGAACCTCTATCCTGAGCCATGACCGATGCCGAGACCGATGCCGAGAACCTAGTCAGGCGTATCTGCCTGTCGTTCCCCGAGGTAGAGGAGAGGCTCAGTCACGGCCATCCGTGCTGGTTCGTGCAGGGCAAGAAGCAGTTCGCGGCGTTTCATCTGAGCCATCACGACGTGGAACGGGTCCACATCTGGTGTGCCGCGCCTCCGGGCGCGCAGGAGGCGCTCGTCGCCGCGAGACCGGAGCGCTACTTCAGGCCACCCTACGTAGGACATCGAGGCTGGTTGGGTGTCTACTTAGACGACGAGATAGACCACGGCGAGCTCGCAGGTCTGTTGACCGAGGCCTACCTGGTCGTGTGTCCGGCTCGGTTACAGTCCGCCATGACCGCCGAACCGTTCGTGCCGCCCGACTTCGAGCCGCCGAAGCACCTGAGTACGGACCGCTTCCGTTTAGAACCGCTCGGCCCGCAGCACAACGTCTCCGACCTGAAGGCGTGGAGCTCGAGCATCGAACACATCAGGAACACTCACGGCTACCCTGACGGCGACTGGCCGCCCCTGGCAGGCATGTCACCGGAGGCGAACCTCGCCGATCTGACGCGTCACGCGGCCGACTTCGAAGCAAGGAAGGGCTTCACCTTCACCGTCCTCGACCCTGCTAATGGCGAGGTCATCGGCTGCGTCTACCTCTATCCCTCGCGCTCACAAGGTCACGACGTCAGCGTGCAGTCCTGGGTCAGCGCGGCGCGAGCCGAGTTGGACGGACCACTTGCCGATGCCGTTCACCAGTGGCTGCTGGCTGCCTGGCCGTGGCGGCGCCTGCAGCGCTACGGACGCTGAGCCACGCTGGCTTGAGCCACGCTCGCTGAGCGCGGCGGATAGAGTGGCGGCGTGCCACTGGTAGACCCGCTGGTCACAGATCAACTGCTGCGGACGCTGGTCCTAGTCCTCGACCTCGGGGGCACCTTCGCGTTCGCGCTCAGCGGTGCCATGGCGGGCATCAGACGCAAGCTCGACCTGTTCGGTGTGCTGGTCCTGGCCTTCGCCGCCGCGACGTTCGGCGGTATCACGCGCGACCTGCTCATCGGCGCGGTGCCTCCGGCCGCGCTCGTCGATTGGCGCTACCTGGCAGTTGCCTTGGCAGCGGGGTTCCTTACGTTCATATGGCCGGCGCTGATCGAGCGGCTCGGCAAGCCCGTGCGGTACCTCGACGCGATGGGCCTCGCCCTGTTCGCCGTGGCCGGGACTCAGAAGGCGCTGGCGTTCGGTCTGAGCCCCGTGATGGCCGCGCTGCTCGGGATGCTGACCGGCATCGGGGGCGGGGTGGCGCGCGACGTGCTGCTCTCCGAGATCCCCGCCGTCATGCGAGCCGACCTGTACGCGGTCGCCGCGCTGGCTGGCGCCGCCGTGGTCGTCGTCGGTCATGTGCTCGGCTTCCCGATCGTGCTGACAGCGCTGCTCGGCGGTCTCGTCTGCTTCTTGCTGCGCGTGATGGCGATCAGGCGTGGCTGGGGGTTACCGGTTGCTCGAGACCGCAGCGGAACCAAGCCTTAGGTCGACCGACCAACTGCTTACCTGGGGGCGACGACCTCTACCTTGATCCGGTCGGGATCCTCGCAGAACAGGGTGTAGTAGGAGCGACCACCGGCGTACGGGTGGCGGTCCTCGTACAGGAGCGTGTAGCCGTTCTCCCGTACCCAGGCGGCTATCTCGTCGACGTGCTCGCGCGAGCGCCCAGTGAACGCGAGGTGGTTGAGGCCGACCCGCTTGCGATGGTAGCCGGCTGAGACGTGCTCGCTGGGCGCTGGCAGGAAGCAGAGGTAAGCCTCCTCGCCCTTGACGTAGTTCATGCCGCCGGGCCAGCGGTCCGGCTCGTAACCCAGGTGCGCGAGGAAGGGCGTCCAGAACGATATGGAGCGCTCTAAGTCGCTCACGTAGATCTCGATGTGGTGAACCACTGTTCCTCCTCAAGACACGAGGCAGAAGGGGTGCGAGGGCGGCCGTATTCTAATCCTCCACTCGCCAGAGCTCGAGCGGGATCCAGGACTCGTCGTCTTCGACCGAGCTGTCTCTGACGTCGCCCCACCAGGAGCTTTCAGCGCCAGGGTTCCGTTGAAACTCGCTGTGCTCCTGATATGCGTAGAAGCTCCAAGGATGCCCGATCATCTCGACCTCCAGCATCGCCGGGTAGGGTGCGCGCGCCTGTGGGCGCAGGTAGCGCTGCGACTCGTTGCCGCTGACCGTGCCGGTGAACTCTATGTCCTCTCCGGCATCGATGCTCACGGTTCCTGACACAGAGTAGGTGCGAGGGTCGATGTACGCGGGCGTTGCCACGAGCTCGAGCCGGTGCAGCTTCCCGACGACGAAGTCGTGCAAGACGGTGAAGTCGTTCGCGTCCGTGAGCGCGCTGCCGGCGACGAGGACGCTGCCGTCGACGCTCCAGACAGGCTGGCCCCTCTGTACGTCTTCGAACAGGGCGAGTGTCGCGCCTGTCGCCACGTCGACGATGGCGAGGTCTTGCCGAGACTCGTCGGACAGCCCGACGGCTGCCTGTGCGCCGTCCGGACCGAGCGCCCAGAACCACGCGCCCTGCGACCTATCGAGAGGAAGGGTGGTGACGCCGCCGGCCAAGTCGAACACCTCGACCTCCGATACCGACCCGACCGCGAACCGCTGCCCGCTCGCACTGAAGGCGAAGCGCCCGGCTCGGTCATGACTCAGCGACCCCACGTGTTCGAACACCACCTCGAAGCTGACGGAGTCCCACACTCGCAGCGCGTAACGCGTGTCGGAGATGCTGGAAGCGGAAGCGATGAGCGTACCGTCGGAACTGAAGGCCACGAGCTCGACGCTGTCGCCCAGCGTCGCCAGCTCGCGCACCACACTACGCGTCGTGGTGTCGACCAGGAGGACCTTGGGCGCATCGCCAGCGATGGCCGCCAGGTCGCCCGCGGGGTTGAGCGCCAGCTCGTAGGCGCCGCAGTACCGACATCCGCCTAGGCGGCTTCGCGGATCGAGCTTGCTTACGAGAGCTCCGGTCTCGGCGTTCCATACGTGAAGGTTCCCGGTGAGCAGACCGGCGATGCGCGAGCCGGAGCCGTCGACGCTGAGCCCGCCCAGCCCCGACCCGATCGGGATC
Organism: uncultured bacterium; assembly: GCA_964392895.1. GTDB lineage: Bacteria > Deinococcota > Deinococci > Deinococcales > Trueperaceae > CAYMRL01. Next base: position 27,382 of record CAYMRL010000009.1, on the reverse strand, counting down.
GAGATGGTGGGCTCCATGGTGTCGAGGTCCCAGAGCTGTATCTCGCCCGGCCATGAAGTGGCCAGCAGCGAGGCGTCGCCCGCGACCGCCATGAACCAGGGTGCTCTGCGCGTGTCGACGGTGCCTTCGTACTCGCCTCGCAGGATGCGGGGGTCGGTGGCGAAGTCGAGCCTGTCGGGTGGCGGGAGGTTCGGGCAGGCGGTGAGCACGAGCGTCAGGACGAGCGCGGACAGGGTGAAGAGCGCTTTGCCGAGCGCGCCGCTTCTACCGGCCCGCTGCGAGGCCCGAAGTACACCCGAGGCTGCCATGCCTCATTGTGGGACTCCTGGGCCGCGACTTGCGGGCGCGATCGCCGATGAAGTGGAACGCTGCCTGCCAAGAGTCTCATCCACCGCAGCTATTCTCCTCACCGTGAAGCACCTGTCTCGTATCGCATTCGCGGCGCTTTCCCTGCTCGCCGCTTGCACGCCCACCGTCACGACCGACGGTGAAGCTATCGATCTGAACCCGTTCACTCTCCAACCCGTGCCGCGGGCCGAGCGCTACATAGTCGCCGTCCCGAGCTTCACGGTCGGCGCCGGCAGCGTCAGGATCGGCTCCGTCGACCTCTCCAACGAGGGCGAGGACTTCTACCGCGAGCTCGGTTCGGGTGTGGCCGACATCTTCATCGCCGAGGCGTACGAGAGCCAGCAGTTCCGCATCACCGAGCGCGCCGAGATCGACAAGGTGCTGTTCGAGCAGGACCTCGCACAATCTGGACGCGTCAACCCCGCGACTGCGGCCGCCGTAGGTCGCATCGAGGGCGCCGAGCTGCTGGTCCTCGGCAGCGTGTCGGAGTTCGGCGTTCAGACGACGGGCGGGGGAGGGCGGGTGCTCGGCATCTTCGGCGGCGCTGCCGAGACGGTCACGGTGCGAATCGCGGTAGAGATCCGCCTCGTGGACACCAACACGGCCGAGATCATGGCGATAGGCCGGGGAGTGGCGCAGGCGTCGCAGAGCAACGTCTCGATCAACATGGCCAATGTGATGACGAACCTGCGGGTGGGGCGGACCGGGACGACCATCGTGGACTACGCGGTGCGGAACGCGATTCGGTCGGCTATCGAGAACGCTGCGAGGTCGTTGCCGGAGAAACCTGGCGATTAGCGGCTCAGGTGATCTCCTCGGTCACGAACGGCGGCGGAATGTACGCTTCGGCATCTCGCATCGACCCGAACTCGACCTCGAAGTGGGCCGGCGCATCGAGCGGCTCCTCGTGGATATCGAGGCTTCCTCCCGCCAAGCCGTACCTACGCTTGCGGACGCGTGTGCCTGCAATGGCGGCGAGGGCTTCGTACTCCTGAGCCTCTAGGTAGAGGTTGGTGATCGGCTGCAGCAGAGGGGACACCTTGCCGTACTTGATGCCGAGCTTGTAGGTCGTGTCGCCATCTGGACCCACTACCTTCCTCAAGCGCAAACGCGTCCCTGTCCAGTAGCTGTCCTCGATGACCCTGAACCGCACTGTCTCCAAGGAGCCGACTCGTGACAGGTCCACCAGCCACCGACGTTCGATCTCTGGGAGGGAGTACTTGGGCTGGATGTGTCCAGCGAGCGGGCCAGGTTCGCCACCCCAGGTGTGGGGATCCACATCGTCGACGGATTGCGTGAACGTCCACCAGTGCCCGCCGATGTCCTTGACGCTGTACTGGCGCTCACCGAAGGGGTAGGTCTTGGGTTCGCCGGCCGGGCTCGCTCCCGCTGCTACAGCCCGGGCGTGATGGGCGTCGACGTCATCGACCCGGACCATCACCGAGTGCGCGCCGGCGTTGGTAGAGGGCAGAGTGCCCTGTCGAACGACGACCGAGCCTGTACCGAGATCGAGCTGAGCTCGGTGGTCGCCGATGCTTAGGCGGACGGTGAAACCGAACGCAACGCAGAGCCAATCCGCAGCCTCGCGAACGTGCTCGTAGGCGAGCTCTGGGATCACTTGACCCTGTGGCATGGAGCGGTTGGGTTTCGGCGGCATCGCGCGGGCTCCTGTCGGGAGGCGATCTGACTGGTTGCGACTCGACTATCGATCGGGACGCAGATTGTACCCTTGCCCTGAATGTCGGAGAGTGGTCGGATATGGCGAGCGCGGTTTACGGCAAGGTCGGTAAGAGGGGAACCCTGGTTATCCCCGCTTCCCTCAGGCGCCGGCTCGGGATGACCGAGGGCTCAATGTTCATCGCCGAGGCGACGGATCAGGGGATCCTGATCAGACCTTTGTCGGCGGTGTCGATTGAACTGTACTCCCTCAAGCGTAAAGCGGAGCTCTTGCTGTCGAGCGCAGTCGACGAGGAGGACTACCTCCAAGCTCGGGTCGAGGTCGAGAAGCTGGGCTTGGACCCTGACACTGTTGAGCATTCGCGACCTCGACATACGCAGTAGACGAGGCTAGGCGAGATCTCGAGACAGAAGCCAAGCCGGACAGGTTCACTACGCTCAAGCGCATCGAGTCATTCGTTGCTGGCGCACGCTTCAGCGGCATTCGTCCCTGTTCCAGCACCCAACAGAAGCCCTAGTGTCCGGTTATGGTCACATTCTTCGGTAACCGCCGAACCGCACACGCCGTCCTTCTCGCCGCGTCGCTGCTGTTCGCCACCTTCGCTACCGCGCAACTCCCGCAACCCTCGCCCGCTGCTCTCGCGGACGCCGATGCCTACACGGCCATGGACCTCGCCAATGCCTGGAAGGGCGAGGCCCTGACCAGCTTCGTCACGTCCTTGGCGGTTCATTTCTCGTTCCCTGACGGTGCGAGCGTCGAGATCCCGCTGCCCGAGGACGAGATGCTGGTATCGCTGGCACCGTACGTCGTCAATACGCATCCGTGCCAGACGCACTACATGTCTGGTTGTCAGGGCGAGCTGGTCGGCGTCCAGGTGCGCGTCCGGGTGGAACTCGCCGACGGGACTGTCGTGATCGACGAGGTGAGGGAGACGCAGGCGAACGGCTTCATCGACCTGTGGCTGCCGCGCGGCCAAGCGCTGTTGATCAGCTTCGAGGTCGACGGTTATCGCGCGACCGGCATCATCGCCACCCACGCGGACAGCCCCACTTGCATCACTACGTTGCGACTGGCCCGCAGCGGCACCTGAGATTTAAGCCTGGGTTAAAGCCGACGCAAGTACGTTCGTCCGGTACGTGGCCAGCAGCCCCTAGCGCCACGAGATCGGAGCGTTCGTGAACCTTTCAGGACTCGTACCGGCACGACTGGCAGGATTGGCCGGACTCCTCATAGTCGGTCTGTTGGCAGCATGCGGCGGCAACACTCAACCACCTGAAGGCGGCGGAGGCGATAGCAAGGTCGTCGCGGCCGCGGCCGGTCCGTTCCACTCGCTCGCCGTGACCGATGATGGGCGGGTACTGGCCTGGGGGCTCGGCAACGATGGGCGGCTTGGCAACTGCTCCTCGAGCTCGTCGACGCCGAAGCTGGTACCTGGTCTGACGGACATCGTCGCGGTGGCGGCAGGCAACCGGCACTCGCTGGCCTTGGCCGAGGACGGAACCGTGTACGCCTTCGGCAACGACAGCGAGGGCCAGCTTGGCTACTCCGGCACTACCTCCTGCAGCCCGGTCGAGTCGTCGTTGGATGCGACCATCGTCGCGATCGGCGCCGCCAACGACACATCGTTCGCGCTCGACGACGAGGGTGCGCTGTGGGCCTGGGGCGGCAACGTACGTTATGGCCTCGGTGACGGCTCGACTACCAGCCGGAACTTGCCGGCCAAGGTCGCGGGTCTGCCTGCCGTCGTCTCCTTCAGCGCGAGCGAGACCGCCGTGTTCGCCGTGACAGAGGGCGAGGGCGTGTGGGCCTGGGGTCTTGGCCACGCCGGGATGCTCGGTACGGGTAACACGACCGACCAGACGACCCCTGTCCGGATCGAGTCGCTCGACGAGTACGACATCGTTCATGTCGCGCCCGGTTACGCGTATGCGGTGGCGCTGCTGGGGGACGGCAGCCTGCTCGGCTGGGGCACGAACGGTCAGGGGCAGCTAGGTAGGACCGCTGGAAGCCCCACCACGATCCTCACGCCTGACGCGATTCCCGACCTCACGGACGTCGAGTCCCTGACCGCGGGGCCGATCACCGTCGTCGCGGTCATCGACGGCACGCCCTTCACGTTCGGCGGTAACACCAACGGCGAGCTCGGCACCGGGTCGGGGCTCGGCCTCAACGGAACGCCGGCGGCTGTCGAGCTCGACGGTGTCATCGCTGTGGCGATGAGTCACAGCGGCACGCAGTCGAGCGTCCTCGCGGTGCATGACGACGGCGCGCTGCCAGGCTGGGGTTGGAACGCGTACGGCCAGGTGGGGACGGGGCAGGCTCAGGCCGAGTACTACACTCCGGTTTCCGTGACGTTGCCTTGATCGAAGGGTAAAGTCTCGAGCATGCTGACTGACGCGCTGAAGGAGTGGCTGCTCGACTCCGACCCTACGCTGCGCTGGCAGGTGGAGCGCGACCTGTTAGCTGCGCCGCCCGAGGTGTGGGAAGCGACTCGCGCCAGGATCGCGAGCGAGGGCTTCGGCGCTCAGCTGCTCGCCTTGCAGGACCCTGACGGGCAGTGGGCCGGCGGTGCGTTCTTCCCGAAGGGCTTCGACTTCTCGGGCCCAGAGGCCGCTCCTGGTGCCGGTCAACCCTGGACCGCCACCACTTGGACCCTGCTGAGCCTGTGCGAGTGGGGCATGGATCCCGCGCCGCTCATCGCGCGCGGGACGGTCGAGCTGCTGGAGAAGAACGCGCGCTGGGAGTACGACGACCTCCCTTACTGGGGCGGCGAGGTCGACTGCTGCATCAACGCCTGGACCGTGATGAACGGGCTGTGGCTCGGCGCCGACGTGCGTGGGATCATCGACTGGTTCCTCGAGCACCGCCTGCCTGACGGCGGCTGGAACTGCGAGTGGGTCGAGGGCAAGACGGTCTCCTCGTTCGACTCGACGCTCAACTCTCTCAAGGGGTTGCTCGCTTGGCAGTCCGCCAAGGGAGCCAGCCCCGAGCTGCTCGAGGCTCGGCGTGGCGGGGAAGAGTACCTGCTTCGGCGAGGCTTGTTCCGCAGCTTGTCGACCGGTGAGTCGGCTGCACCGCGCTTCGGGTACTTCGCCTACCCGTTCCGGGCCTACTACAACGTGCTCAACGCCGCCGAGTACTTCCGACAGGCGTCGCTGCTCGATGGCACGGCGCCGGACCCTCGCATGGCCGAGGCCATCGAGATGATCCGCGCTGCCAGACAGCCGGATGGAACGTGGCTGCAGGCGCGGCGGCATCCTGGGCGTGTGTGGTTCGAGGTCGACGTGGCCGGGGGAGAGCCGTCGAAGTGGCTGACGCTCTACGCGACCCGCGTGCTCGCTTGGTGGGATTCTCAGGCTGGATGAGGAGGGGATAGGGTGTCTGTTGCCGAACCCCTATGCTAGGCAACTGCCTAGGTTAGGGGTAGCGCGAACAGTATCCGAGCCCCCTCCGGGACAACGGCCTAGGTTAGGGGTAGCGCGACCAGGACTCCGAACCCTCAGGACAAAAGCCTAGGCGCAGGAGCTACTCCGGTTGCTGGGCCCTGAAATGGCCGACCAGCGCGTTGGCGTGACCGTGACCGAGACCGTGTTCCGTCTTGAGCGCCGAGACCATCTCCATATGCTTGAGGTCCTTCATCGTGGCCAGCAGGTCTAGCCAGTGGCTGATGGGCTTGCCGTAGGTGCGCTCGATCGATGGGAAGTAAGAGGCCGGGCCTTTGACCTTGTCCATATCTCAGGCTATCTCCCCGTACAGCACCGGGAGTCGCACACACGACGGTCGCTCCGAGCCGTGATGCACCCTCTGCCTGGCCACGACCGGCTTCGGGTCGGTGAACGGATCGACGCCGGTGTTGGAGTTGGGGAAGAACGTCATGTAGTCGGCCGAGCAGATGTCGACGCGGATCTTGTGACCGGCCTTGAACACGTAGCCCGCAAAGTGGAGGTAGAGCTCGTACTCCTCGACGCTGCCGGGCGTCAGGAGAGCAGACGGCACGGCGGGCCACTGCCTGAACTCGGCCCGGATGCCGTTGGTCGACACCTTGCGGGCCACGCCCTCCTCGTCGACATCGGAGATGGTCACGAAGAAGTCGGTGTCGACGGCGCTCGAGGCCGCGAAGAACCGCGCCGAGAGGTTGCCCGCCACCGCGACGTCCTCCTTCAGGACCGCGGTGTCGTAGACGAGGTAGTCCTGGCGAGACTGCTGCGGGTTGAGCACCGACGGTAGGAACTGCCCGTCGCCAGTCGCGACGTTGTCGGGATCGTAGACGTACGAGTCGAACCGGTCACCGGTGACGGGCGCCCTGACCAGCCGGCCGTCGCCATGCATCGAGTTGGCGCCGCCGTCGCTGTCGAGGTAGAGCTCGACCGTGCCGGCCTCCAACGGGTTCCAGTCGTCCGACGTGCGCCACTCGTTGGCGCCGTGGCCTCCCAGGTAGTAGGTCGCGCGTGGCTGCTCGTCCTCGCCGTTGGCGATGCCCTTTAGGTACCTGTCGAACCAGCGGATGGTGCGGGTGTCGAAGTCGTAGTCGATGGCGTTGTCGCCGTACGCCAGCTCCTGGCAGTCGCGGAACGCGTTGAGGGCGTGAGGCCACGGGCCGATGATGATGCGGCGGCCCGGCACGTCGTGCTTGGTGAGGAAGCGCCACGTCTCCTGCACGCCGAGGGCGTCGCCGTCGTGCCAGCCCGACAGGATGAGCATGGGGACGCTGATGTGCTCGGCATGCTCACCGTTGTCGCAGTGACGCCAGAACTCGTCGTACTGGTAGTGCTCTGCCCACATCTCCCACGGCTCCGAGCGCTTGCCGATGGCCTGGCTGGGGATGTCAAGCAGAGGCCGCATGCGCACGACCTCGTCCGGGTTGACGCTCTTGCCGCCGAACACCTCGAAGTCGGTGCGGTTCGAGACAGACTGTCCCAGGGTCCAGCACAGCAGTGGCCACGCGCACACCGCCCCGCCGCGGCGCACGGTGTCGTAGAAGAACGGCGAGCCGACGTTGACCTCGCTGATGGCGGTCTTGAGGTTGGGATGTCCGGTCGTGGCGGCGGCCGTCGTGGTGTAGCCGAGGTAGCTCGCCCCCCACATGCCGATGGCGCCGTCGCTCCACTCCTGCCGCGCGATCCAGTCGAACAGGTCACGAGCGTCCTCGCGCTCGTGATAGAAGGGCACCAGCTTCCCATCGGAGTCGGAACGGCCCCTGACGTCCTGTACGACCAGCGCGTAACCGCGGTTGACCCAGTGCGTACAGCGGTTGAACTCACGCGCCTTGCCGTAGCAGGTTCGCACGACGATCGTCGGGAACCGCTGGCCCGGTGCGGCGGCGGCCGGCAGGAACACCTCGGTGGCGAGGTCGACGCCGTCACGCGTGCGCACCAACTGGTTGCCGAGAGGCCTGATGCCGTACTCGACCGCGGAGAGGCGGTGGTCGTCGTACTTCGTGAACGGCGTGACGCTCTCGTAGCCCTCGAGGATCAGCATCTCGCTGGAGATGCGGCCCGGCATGATGAACGCCACCACCGCGCCAGCGACGGTGACGACGTCCATGATGGGCGGCTCGCCGCGCCGTGCCCACAGTTGGCCCGTGGCAGGCGCACCATCGACGGTGCCGCCAACGGTCACGTAGCGGTTGTAACGGGTGCCGTCAGGCAGCGTCACCGTCTCGCCGTCCCAGGTGGCGGCGCGGAACACCGCGAAGTCGGCATGCAGCGCCGGCAGGTCGAACAGCGACTCTCTCATGCTCCTCTCGAACGGGATGGTCTTGAGCTGCACGCGCGTCTGCGGATCGACGCCGAGCCAACGCAGCTCGCTCTCGCCGAACACGAACTGGCCCTCGTAGACGCCTGAGCGGTAGTGGTTGAAGGTGAGCGTCGCATCCGCTTCCATCTGAGTCAGGCCCTCCTTGGCTGCTGCGGTCCCCGCGGTCGCGGGCACAGCGCGGGTCACTTGTTTGACATGCGCGAGTCGATGGCGTCGCGCAGGCCGTCGCCGACGAGCGTCAGGGCGATGATGGTGAGGACGATGGCGGCACCGGGCAGCGTCGTGATGTGCCACGCGTCGCGGATGAAGGCGCGTCCGCTGGCCAGCATCGATCCCCATTCCGGGTTCGGCGGTTGGACTCCCAACCCGATGAACCCGAGTCCACTTATCGTCATGATCCCGCCGGGGATGTACATGACGAAGCTGGCGATCACGGGCCCTATGGCGTTGGGGAGCACGTGCAGGAGCAGCACGCGGGCGTCGCCGGCCCCCTGTGCGCGTACCGCGGCCACGTACTCGAGGTCCTTGACGGCCAGCACCTGCGCTCTGACGAGGCGTGCCATGCTCGGCACGAAGCTCACGCTGATGGCCAGCATGAGGTTCGTCTGGGTGGGGGCCATGATGGCGACGAACGTGATCATCAGCAGCATGGCCGGGATCGCCAGCAGGACGTCGAGAGCCCGCATCAGCAGGCTGTCGGTGCGGCCACCATAGTAGGCGGCTGTGGTACCGATGAGCGTGGCGGTGAGGCTCGCCAGGACGACCGCGCCGATGCCGATCGTCAACGAGGTGCGACCGCCCCACAGGATGCGGGCGAGCAGGTTGCGGCCGAGCTCATCGGTCCCGAGAGGCTTGCCGTCGACCGGGAACTGGAGGCGCTGCACGATGTTCACGCCCACCACGTCGCGCTGGTAGTCGAAGAACAGCGGCGCTCCGAAGCAGGCGAGGAGGATGCCGGCGAGAAGGAGCAGGCCGGCGACGGCGGTGTGGTTGCGGCTGAGCCGCCGCCAGGCCGTGCGCCACGGGCTGCGGGAGAGGCGGGTCGCCTTGGCGCCGAGGACCGTCATGCTCTCGTCGTCCCGTACATCGACTCGAGGCGCGGGTCGATGACCGCGTACGACAGGTCGGTGAGCAGGTTCACGACCGCGATGACGACCGCGGCGATGAGCACGCCGCCCATGATGGTGGGCACGTCCTGCTGCCTGACGGCGTCGACCATCATCTTGCCGATGCCGTTGATGCCGAAGAGGATCTCGATCACGACCGAGCCGCCGACCGACTGGCCGACGAGGAGCCCGACCGAGGTCACCACGGGCAGCAGAGCGTTGCGCAGCGCGTGCTTGCCGTTCACCGCCGCCTGCGACAGACCTTTGGCGCGCGCGGTGCGGATGTAGTCCTGCCTGACGACATCCAGCATCGACGCTCTGGTCAGGCGCGAGGTCACCGTCCAACCCGCCACCGACAGGCAGATGAGCGGCATGATCGCGGCCTTGATGTTGTCGAGCCCGCTCGACGGGAGCCAGCCGAGGCGCACCGAGAACAGCAGGATCAGCATCAGCCCGAGCCAGAAGCCGGGCATGGCCGCCGTCAGCAGGGTGACGACCCGCATGACGTTGTCGAACAGCGAGTTCTGCCGCACCGCCAGAGCGACGCCCAGCGGTATCGCCACCACCAATACGAGCAGCAGCGACCCGAACGCCAGGACGAGGGTGTTCGGCAGCCGCACGCCGATCATCTCGCTCACCGGGCGGCGCGTCGAGTACGAGGTCCCGAAGTCGCCGGTCAACACGCCGCCCATGTAGCGCGCGTAGCGCACGATGACAGGGTCGTTGAGGCCGAGCTGATCGCGCATCATCTCGAGCTGCTCGCTCTCGGCCCCCAGGCCGAGGATCAGCTGCGCCGGATCGCTGGGGCTGAACGAGAGAAGCCAGAACACCAGCAAGGTGGTCGCGATCAGCACCGGCACGATATGTAGGAGGCGCTTGAGCGCGTAGCTGGTCACGACCCTGTCAACACCTCCGGCTTAGCCCCGTGCGCCTACTCGAACCGTGCGTTGCGGAACGTGTAGAGAGCGCTCGGGAAGGTCTCGACGCCGACCAGGCGCGCGTCGATGGCGTAGTTGGCGATGGTCGTGAAGGTCGGGATGATCGGCATGTTGGCCGCCGCGATGTCCTGCACCTCCCGGGCGGCGTCGAGCAAGACCTGCTGGTCGATGGTGCCCTTGGCGAGGGCGTACAGCTCGTCGACGCGCTCGTTCACGAAGAACGAGATGTTGCGCGCGCCGAAGCTACCGCTCCAGTAGTTCTCGAGGGCGCTCATCGGGTTGCCGGTGACGTTGTTCCACGAGCCGGACAGCATCTGGTACTCGCCGCGAGCCATGCCTTCGAGGAACACACCGAACTCGAGGTTCCTGATGCTCATCTCGACGCCGATGGCGCTGAGCAGGGCCTGGTAGGTCTCGGCCACGGCGGTGTTGGCGCCGTAGGTCCACATCTCGAACGTCAGCGGGCTGGACGGGCCGTAGCCCTCGGCTGCCAGGAGCTGCCGCGCCCGCTCCAGGTCGAACGTCGGCAGGTCGGGCGAGGCGTAGTAGGTGCTGAACATCGTCGGTGTCATGCTGTCGATGACGGTGGAGCCGCCCTGGACGATGGCGAGCCCCTCCTTGTCGGTCGCGTACGCCATGGCGAGCCGGACGTTGGTGTTGTCGAACGGCGCCTTCTGCGTGTTCATCGAGATGAAGGCGGTGTTGGTGGTCCGCTGCTGAACGAGCTCGAGCCGCGGGTTGCTCTCGGCGCGGGCTACGTCGTGGTAGCTGATGACCGCGAACTGCGCCTCACCCGTCTCGGCCGCGATGTAGCGGTTGGCGTCCTCTGGGATCGTGCGGAAGACGATGCGTTCGATCGCGGGCGCGGCGAACGGGTAGTCGCTCCAGCGCTCGAGCACGAGCCTGTCGCCGGGGATGTAGTTGGCGACCACGTACGGACCGGTGCCGATGGGCTGGTTGGCGTAGTCGACGCCTGGGGTGGTGGCGTACGCCTCGTTCATGACGGGCACGTCGGCGACGAGCTCGCGGATGGTCGAGCTGTTGGGCTCGACGAGCGTGATGGTGACCTCCGCGTCCCCAGTGATCTCGACCGACGCGATGTTGCTCATGATCGACGTCACCCGCGGGATGTCGCGCAGGCGCTCGATGGAGAAGACGACGTCCTGCGGCGTCAGGGGAGCGCCGTTGTGGAACACGAACCCGTCACCCAGCGTGAACCTGAAGGTCGTCGCGTCGACGTACTCCCAGCTCTGAGCCACGCCCGGCACGAACTCGAAGTTCTCGTCGAACAGGATGATCCGGTCGTAGACGTGGTTCATCGCGATGGTGGTGTTGGTGAAGTTCGCGACGGTCGTGTCGAGCGTGTTGCCGATGGCGGTGACTGCCACCACCAGCTCGGACGGTGTCGCGCTCTGGGCGGTGGCGGGGGAGAGGCTGAGGAGGATCGCTGCTAGGGCGCCGAGGAGTGGGGTTGGTCGTGTGCGTCGTGTGGGGGTGCGTGTGCTCATGCTGTGTGCTCCGTTCCTGGTCGGGGATCCAGAAGGGTGAGGTGGCTGGGTTGGTCTTAGCTGCGGTCAACGCCATCGGGTCATCAGCCACACACCTCTCGCAGCACGCGCAGCCAGTTGCCGCCGATGATCTTGACGACGTCCTCGTCGGAGTAGCCGCGGGCGACGAGGCCGGCGGTGAGGTTGCCGAGTTCGCGGTAGTCCTTGATGCCGTGGATCCACTCGGTCGAGGGGCCGTCGCCGGGAGCGAAGCCTATCGTCGGTGCCACCAGGCGTTTGAACGCTATGGCCATCCACTTGGTCTGCGGCATCGGCCAATCGGTCCCGATCCCGACGCTGCCTGTACCCACCAGGCCGACCACATGATCGATGTGGTCGAGCACGTGGTCGAGCGTCGAATCCTCCGGGTCGGGCGCCACGAACCACGGCATCGTGAAGATGCCGATGACGCCCCCGGTGGCGGCGATGGCCCTTATCTCCTCGTCGGACTTGCAGCGATCGTGGGCGTACACGGCCGAGGCGCCGGTGTGGGTCGCCACCACCGGACGCTGGGCGTGCCGGCAGGCGTCGAGCGTAGTCTGCCTACCGCAGTGCGAGGTGTCGACCACGATGCCGAGCTCCTCGCATTTGGCCACGAACCTCAGGCCGAAGCGGCTGAGACCGGCGTCGTTGGGCTCCATGCAGCCCGCGCCGATCAGGTTGTGGTTGTTGTAGGTGAGCTGCTGGACGCGCAGGCCGAAGTCGTGAGCCAGCTCGAGGAGCCCGAGGTCCTTGCCGTAACCCTCGGCTTCCTGGCTGGTGACGATCCCGCCGCGAGTACCTGCGGCGTGCACGCGCTCGATGTCGGCGGCGGTGCGCACCTTGGTCAGCCACGGCTTGCTGTCGAACTCCCGCTGGACGCTGACGATGCTGCGCAGTAACGTATCCGGCGTCCTGATCGAGAGCTGACGGCAAGCGGCGGTGACGCCGCTCTCGAACCAGCACTCTTGGTACAGGTCGGTGAGCTTGCCACCGACGTACCACTGACGCACCAGATCACTGGCGTGGGTGACCTGCGCGGTCTCGTCGTGAGGATGCTTGGCCTTGGCGAGCTCGAGCAGCTCGTCCTCGAGCTCCTCCGGCAGCGAGTAGGTCCCGATGGGGCCTTGGAACAGGAGGTCGATGACGATCGAGTCGCGGTGCAGCGCCCTGGCGTGCTCGAGCCGGGCATCGTCGAGCCCGTCCTGCCAGCTCATGCACCCACCGCCCGCTGCGAGTCGGCTGTAAGAAGCGCGTCGGCCACGTGGTTGGCGGCGATGAGGTCCTGCACCGCCTGACCGAGCGACTCGAAGATGGTGATGCTGTCGGCTCGCGTCCTGCCCGGCAGCTCGCCGGCGATCACCTTGCCGACCTCGCCCAGGACGTGGTCAATGGTCACGGCGCCATCCTTGACGGCCAGCAGCAGGTCCCCGGCCTCCTTGAGGGTTGCGGGTGTCCAGTCGACGTAGAGCTCGCCGTCGGCTACCAGGTCGCCGCTCAGCTCGCGCGCGTCGGGTGTGCACGAGCCCACGGCGTTGATGTGGGCACCGGGTCTGACGTCAGCGGCGCGAAGGATCGGCTCGGTCGCCGCGGTGACGGTGCAGATGATGTCGGCGTCGGCCGTTGCTTCCGCGACCGTAGCGCACACCGCCACGCCGACACCGGTCTCGGCCGCGGCACGCGCCGCGAAAGCCTCGGCCCGCGCGGCGTTCCTGCTCCACACCGTCACTCCGCGGAGTTGCCGCACCTGCGCGATGGCGCGGAGGTGCTGCCACGCCTGCACACCGCTGCCGAGGATGGCGAGGTGTCCGGCGTCGCGACGGGCCAGGGCGTCGGTCGCCGCCGCGGAGGCGGCCGCGGTCCGGATGGCGGTGACCTGCTCGGCATCGACGATGGCCTTGAGCGCCCCGCTGGTGGTGTCGAACAGCACGATCACGCCCTGGTGAGACGCGCGTCCGTGCTCGGCGTTGTCAGGGAAGACGCTCAGCACCTTCACGCCGGCGACCTGCGCCGGCTGGTCGTAGGCCGGCATCATCCCGAGGACGTTGCGACCATGCAGCGGGAGGACCGGGCGCACCAGCTGGCGTGCCTGCCCCGTACCGAGCGCGGCGAGCGCCGTGCGCATCAGGGCGATGCAGGTGCGCATGTCCAGCAGCTCCCTGACCCGATCCCCCGTGACGTGCAGGAAACCGGCCTCTTGCTCGAGGTCGAGCGGTTCGATGATGTGGCTGGTCACGCGGGTCGGAACCTCGCTCCCGTTGGGTCGCTTCAGGCTGGCAGGGTAAGCGCGCGGGCGGCTGTCTGTATACTGGCCGGAAGTCGTCTTTAAGTGCCGGTGTCGGTCCGCTGAGGTTCCCCGCGCGGCGCGCTACGACCCAGGATCGAGGTGGGCGTGATCTTCCGGCTGGGCGTCGTCGGGCACCGAGACACGTTGCAGACGGTCGCCGGCATCGTCGACGAGTACTTCGACGAGGTCGTCGTCCTGCCCGAGGAGTTCGGCACCGACGACGACATCGATGAAGTCGTCATGCGCATCGCGGACCTGCAGACGCGCTGCGACGGGATCCTCTACTCGCGCGTCGACCCGTACCTGCTGGTGTCGAGCCGCCTTCACCACGCGGTGCCGGTCAGGTACGTCGCGGTGGACAGGTCGCACCTGCTGATCAGTGTGCTGGCAGCCACCGTGCAGTTCGGGTCGCTCCCAGACCACATCAGCGTCGACTCGTTCGACGCCCAGGCGGTGGCGGCCGCGCTGCAGAGCGTCGGCATCGACGAGCAGCGCATCGTCATCCGCTCGGTCAGCGCCGATCCGAGCCGCGAGGGGTTCGTGAACGCGACCCTGCAGCAGCATCTCGGCAACGTCGCGGCGGGCGCCAGGCTGTGCATAACCAACATCACAGCCGTGCAGCACGCGCTGCTCGAGCGCGGCGTGCCCAGCACCCTGATCAGCCCCTCGGTCGAGTCGTTCGCGCACGAGATCCGCAACCTGATGCTCAGGCACCGCGTGCAGGCGCAGAACTCGAGCGGGCTCGCGATCGTGCACGTCCACCTGAAGTACAAGGAGAAGTACCGCTACCACGGCACCATGCCGATCCGTGAGGTCGACGACCTCAGCAGGGTGGCCAAGCTCATCGCGGTGTTCGCCGAAGAAGTGGACAGCGCGATGTTCCAGCTCAGCCGCTGGGAGTACCTGGTGCTGTGCAGCAGGCAGCTCCTGGAGAACGCGACCGACAGGTTCACGAACATCGACCTCATGCGCACCATCACCCTGGAGACGACGTTCGACGCCGCCATCAGTATCGGCTGCGGCCGGACCGTCAAGCAGGCCGAGGCCAACGCGTTCAGCGCCCTCAACGAGGGCCTGACCCTGGCGGGCACCTACGCGCTCGTCGTCACCGGTGCGGGCGAGCCGCTAGGACCCATCAAACCGAAGAGCGAGCGTCATCCGCAACCGAGCACCGCTGAGGTGAACCTAGCCAGGATCGCGGGGGAGACCGGTGTCAGCACGCAGATGCTCGACCGTATCTACGAGCTGACGCGGGCGCGCAACACCAGTCTCTTCACCTCGGTGGAGCTGGCCGGGTCGCTCGGCGTCAGCACGCGCACCGCCAACCGGGTTCTCGGGCGGTTGATGCGGCATGGGTATGCCGCTGTGGAGGGGAAGGATCTGACCCAGGGGTTCGGAAGGCCTGCGCGGGTGGTGCGGTTGAGGTTCTGAAGCCAGACTCTCGACCTCCGCGCTCCCGCCCTGCTCGATAGGAAGACTGTCTTACTTCCTTACATCCTGAAATCCGTGATATCATGTCCGTATGAAGGCTGCTATGGTTCTGGCCAAGAAGACCTCGAAGAACCAATTGACGCTTCCGAGAGAGGTGGTGAAGGAGTTCCCAGGGGTGGACTACTTCGCCGTTCGTGCCGAAGCCGGGCGTATCATCCTCGAGCCTTTCGTGCAGAGCCGTGCCGATCAGGTGCGTCAGAAGCTCGCTGACCTTGGCATCCAAGAGCAGGACGTAGCGGACGCCGTGGCATGGGCCCGGAGCAGGTAGCCCTCAGAGCAGTCTTCGATACCAACGTGGTGGTCTCCGCACTGGTGTTCCGGGCCGGCCGATCGTCGTGGCTACGCCTTGCTTGGGCTAATGGTGCGGTGACCCCTGTGATCTCAGACCTGACCGTCAAGGAGCTCCTGAGGGTGTTGGCGTACCCCAAGTTCGCTCTCGCGCAGAATGAGATCGACGAGTTGCTTGCCGATTACCTCCCGTACTGCGAGGTGTGGACCGCAGAAGTTCCGCCTTCCGGTGTGCAGGTGCCAGATGCTCACGACGCCATGTTTCTCGACCTAGCCGTCGCAGCCAAGGTGAACCTGCTCGTTTCTGGCGACAAACACCTCACCGATCTTGGGGACGACAGCCCGGTGAAGATCGTGAAGCCAGACGAGCTGAGGACAGGTTGAGCGCGGGTAGGGTGTCTTTCAGCGAACCCCTATGCTAGGCAACTGCCTAGGTTAGGGGTAGCGCGATTAATGTCCGAAACCCCCAGGACGGAAGGGTTGCCTCTCCGTCAGTATGCTAGCTCGCATGTACGCGCCGTTACCGAACGCGCTCGCGGGCAAGTGAAGCGTTGGTCTCCTGCCAGCGGAGCCGCGGAACTTGTCGAGGAGTCCGGAGCCGGAGCGGCGCAGGTCCTGCTGGCGGCTCTGCTTGACGGCGAAGTAGTCCCTGCCGAATTCGAGATGGAACCCTGGGCGATGGTGCTGCGCCACATCGGGAACTACCGGTCACCTGACGCCTCCACGGTCGTCTCAGGTGGTACCCCGTTGGATCTGAGACGGGATGGCAACGCCTACTGGGCACGCTCTTGGGCCGCCAGGGCCTTGGCTTACATCGGCGACGATCGCTCGGCTCCGAGCCTCGTCAGGGCGCTAAGTGACGATCACTGGCGCGTGCGCATGACGGCAGCTCAGACCATCGGGCGGCTGCGGCTCCAAGGGCGCAGCGCCGAGTTGCATCCCTTACTCGAGGACGACCATGGCCGGGTGCGGGACGCCGCCGCCCTCGCGCTCGAGCGCACTGGGTACCGCGACGCCTGATACCGCAAAGGCTCTCGTCCGAGGCGTGCGCTGCTCAGCCGGCGTCGATCTCGGCCAGGAGTTCGTCGAGCTGGGCGAACATGTCCTCGCTGAAGCCGCTGGCGCTGCCCGACTCGATCGCCTCGTCAAGCGCGGCCTTCGACGGGTACAGGTCGTGCACGACGATGTGCGTCCTGCCGTCCTGCTCCTCGAAGGTGACCGTTGTGACCTGACCGTTGTCGCCTGCCTCCTCGTTGGTCCACACCAGCCGCGAGTAGGGCGTGACCTCGAGGTAGCGGCCGTGGAAGGCCATCGGTTCCGGCGCGTCGGGGTGCGAGAAGACCAGGCGGTACTTGCCCCCTGTCCGCGCGTCGATATCGCAGGAGACGAACGAGACGCCGTACGACCTCGGCATCCACCAGCGCTGCAGGAGCTCGGGCTTGGTCCACGCCTCGAAGACGATGCGCGCGGGTCCGTTGACCGTACGCGTGACCACGACCTCGCGGTCCGAGGTCCGCTCCGTCGTCGTCGGGTTGTGCTGCTCAGTTGCGCTGTTCGCGTCCATGGCTTCGCTCCTTCTCGACTCGTTCATCGACCACGCTCTGCAGCTCATCGAAGCGCGCGGCCCACAGCGCGCGTGCCTTCTCGATCCACACGGCCTCTAGCTCCAGCTGGCGCGGGCCGAGCCGGCAGGTGCGTACCCTCCCGACCTTCTCGGTGGCCACGAGGCCCGCGCGCTCCAATATGGAGACATGCTTCTTCATGCCCGTCAGGGTCATGTCGAACCTCGTGGCGAGGTCGGTGACGGAGGCGTCGGCGCGCCCGAGCTGCTCGAGGATCCCTCGACGGGTCGCGTCGGACAGTGCCGAGAACGAGGCATCGAGGTGCGCGCTCGCATACTGAACCATGTGGTTCAGTATAGGAGATACGGGAACGGAAGACAAGTCCGCGTCTTCAGAGGCTGTTTAGACGGGATCCAAGACTACGAGGCCCTTGCGTGTGCGAACTCTAGGCGGCGACCTCGACGTAATCGACGCTGCTAGTCGGAGCCGGTACCGGAACCCCATCCTCACGCAAGCCTTCGAGATGGAACACGATCGCTTCCCGGATCGCGATCTCGGCCTCCGCTACGGTTCGTCCGGTGGCAACACAACCCGGCAAGTCCGGTACATAGGCCGAATAGTTGCTGCCCGCGTTCTCGATCACGACCGCATAGCGCACGACCAGTACCTCACTTCCGAAGTCCAGCTTGCTTCAAGATACTCCGGGCAGATGTGTTCGTGAGTCCATGGGTGCCGACTACCTCGGGCGGTGAACCTGCGGCCAGACCCGCCGCATGAACGCGCCCGCCCCTGTAGCCAGCAACCCGAGTACCACGGCACTGCCGGCGCTGAAGACCAGCGACGCGTACACGTACGTCTTGCCGACGATCTGAGTCTCCTCGCCGCTGGCAGAGGTACAGGTCCACACCTGGGAAGTGCCGCGCTGGCCGGGCCGGTACGAGTACGAGTAGGTGGAGTGGTCGACCGTGCCGTCGCAGGCCATGTCGGCCGCGAAGGCGACGGTTCCGGGCGCCACCGCTCCTAGCACCGCGGCTCCGACGAACCCGAAGAAGAGGCTCAAGAACGCGACCCCGCCGACGAGGATGAAAGGCAGACACCCGCGGGCACGGCTGACGACGGTCATCGCATTCATGCGCCCAACACCCGCTGCTTCTCGTCATGATGAGTAGTTCTACTCAGCGTTAGAGGGCGTCGTCGCGTGATGTCTCACACTAGGGTCTAGCTCGACATAGGCTTCGAGGGATTCGGCGCCGTAGCGCGGATGCGACCTCAGTCAGCCCGCCCGCCGATAGTGCATGGCGACCACACCGTTGCTGAGCGGTCGCGAAGAGATCAGCTCGAGCCGCCTAGTGCTCGGCAGCCCGCTCTCATACAGCTTCGGGCCGTGCCCGACGATCCGAGGATGGACGAGGAACCTGTACTCGTCGATCAGGTCCAGCCGGTCCAGCTCGGTCGCAAGCTTCCCGCTGCCGAGGAGCACGCCGGTGGGGGTCGCATCCTTGAGAACCTGCACTCCCGTGCGCAGGTCGCCGCTGATGTGGTGACTGTTGGTCCAAGGGAAGTCCGTGCGCGTCGAGGACACGACGTACTTGGGCTTGGCGTCTAGCTTGACGGCCCACTCGCGTAACGACGGCGGCGCGTCTATGTCACCGCGTGCGACGTCCGGCCAGTAGCCCTCCATCAACTCATAGGTGGTGCGGCCCCACAGCATCGCTCCGCCCTCGTCCATCATCTGGGTGAAGTAGGCGTGTGTCTCGTCGTCGGCGATGCCCACTCGGTGGTCGACGCAGCCGTCGAGGGTGACGTTGATGCCGAAAGTCAGGAGGCCCATGCGGGGAGTCTAGGGCATGCGAAGGACGGGCGGTGGGACTCACTCCGTCTCGTCTGCATCTCGCCAGTGCGCCCTCCCGGTCGCGAGAGCGTACTCCCAGGGTTGGAGGTCTCGAGTCTTCACACCGATGTCGGCCAGGCCCCCGCGCACTTGCTCCCGATGTGCGCACGCGTGGTGCAGGGCCTGCGCGACGACGACCGAGGCGTGGCAGCGGTACCTTCCCGCCTCGAGCTCGAGCATCCGCTCCCCGTCGACGGGCACGCTGAGGAAACGCTCCCAGAGCTGAGCCGTCTCGTTGGCACGGGCTTCGAGCTGATCCAGATCGGTCGTTGGGTTCTCCCTCCTGACCCAGTCGGGACGGACGCCGGTCAGGATCGCCGCGTAGCCGGCGTCCGAGATGACCACATGATTGAGGGTAGCTAAGAGCGTTCCGTACCCGGTGGCGGGCCGTTGGAGGTCTGCCGGCGAGAGCTGCCGGAAGGCTGCGATCAGGGTGCTTGTCGCCCAGGCGCTGTGCCGGAAGGCTTCGAGCAGGGTTTGGTTCATGGGTCGATGTTAGCTCCCCTGACGTTAACCGCCGCCTTCGCGAACCCCTTGATCCTCTTCAGCCCCCACTCGTAATGGCTCGAGGTGCACGACACGAGGTAGGCGCCGAGCGACGTGCTGCCCGTCCACGAGTACCGGCCCTTCATGAACAGCTCGTCGTCGGTATGCGCCTGTATCAGTCCCTGAACCTGTCCGTGGCTCTGCCGCAGTAGCTTGATGCCTTCGGCGAGAGAGGTCGTGAGGTGCGTCTTCCACAACTCCGCGTTCAACAGGGGAGTAGTGCGCCAGGTGTGGCTCGGCGCCGGGATTTGGGGCTTCCCGCCGCCCATTCCCACCTCGTACCAACCGAGCATCAACCTGTGCCACTCGTGCAGGTGACAGACGATGTCGCGGACCTTGGTGAACAGGCCGGCTACGGAGAAGTCGACCTCCCGGACATCAGCCGGGAGGCCTTCGATGGCGGTGAGCAGACGGTCCATACCGCCTTCACTAGCGGCGAGGAGCGCCGCTTTGGTCGTCGGACGAGGCATCCTATGGCTCCCTTGCCACACGCCTAGCGTCGTCTCAGGCCTTGAGCACCACCTTCAGCGCACCGGTGTCGGCCGCGTTAGAGAACACGTCGTAGGCGTTCATGATGTCGTGCAGTGCGAAGCGGTGCGTGACCATCGGGGTCACGTCGAGGTGGCCGTGGCCGATCAGCTTGAGCAGCGTGTCGGTAGAGTAGGCGTCGACCAGGCCGGTGGTGATGGTGGCGTTGCGGATCCACAGGTCCTCGAGGTGCAGCGTGGCCGGCACGCCGTGCACGCCCATGTTGGCGACGTGGCCGCCGGGGCGGATGAGCGCCGCGCACAGCTCGAAGGTGGCCGGCACGCCGACCGCTTCCATCGCGACGTCGGCGCCGAGCCCGTCGGTCATAGACTTGACGATGGCGAGAGCGTCCTCGCGCGAGTTGTTGATGGTGACGTCGGCACCGAACGACTTGGCTGCCTCGAGGCGGCTGTCCGCGATGTCGATGGCGACGATCTTGGCGGGGTTGAAGAGCTTGGCACCCGCGATGGCGGCCAGTCCGATGGGGCCGGCACCGACTATAGCGACAACATCGCCAGGCTTGACCTGGCCGTTGAGGACGCCGACCTCGTAGGCGGTGGGGAAGATGTCGGCCAGCATCAGGACCTGCTCATCGCTGACGCCGTCCGGGATCGGGTAGGTGGACAGGTCGGCGAAGGGGACCCGCACCTGCTCGGCCTGCGTGCCGTCGATCTTGTGGCCGAGGATCCAGCCGCCACCGCCGAGGCACTGGCCGGCGTGGCCTTCGCGACAGTAGCGGCAGGTGCCACAGGAGCTGATGCAGGAGACGGGGACGCGGTCGCCCACCTTGACTCGGCGCACGCCGTCACCGACCTGCATGACGGTGCCGACGCCTTCGTGCCCGAGGACGCGGCCGTCGGTCACGGCGGGTACGTCACCCTTGAGGATGTGCAGGTCGGTGCCGCAGATCGTGGTGGCGTCGATGCGGACGATGGCGTCGGTGTTGTCGATGATCACCGGCTCGGGAACCTGCTCCCACGCCTTGCGCCCTGGACCGTGAAAGACTAGTGCTTTCATCTGGCTTCCTCCTCTGTGTGGACCTTGGTCGGGTCCTGTCGGCTCAGGATGTGGCTTGGTGAGGAGTAGGCACAGAGGCGTTGGTCCCGGGGTGATCAGCTTGCGCTCCAGCAACGAACCTACGTCAATTGCTTTAAGATCGCGCGCAACTGCGTCTCGAGCTTCGGGAGGTCGGTCTGAACCATCGCCCAAGTCATCTCGAGATCGACCCGAAAGTACTCATGAATCAGGACGTCTCGAGCCCCTGCGATGTCACGCCATGGAACAGAAGGGTACGCGCTTCGTAGGTCCTCCGGAACGCCCTTGACTGCTTTTCCGATTATCTCGAGCCGCCTTACGACAGCGTCCTGTTTCTCGATGTGGCTAGCAAAGGCGAAGTAGTCCAATCCGCGCGTATACAGGCCTATCAGCTCGATCGCCTCCAGAATCTCGTTCAACAAGACTTGGACGCTTCTACTCACAGGATCGGAATCTGCTCTTTGAGGATCGTGTCGCGCAGTTGAGGGTGGAGCGACCTTGGCGTAGCGAGGTCAACGTCTCTGCCAAGCGCTTCGGCTAGGTCTAGTCGAAGGCCCGCAAGGTCGAGCAGCGTCCGTCCGCGTTCGAACTCTACGAGGATGTCGATGTCGCTTTCAGCAGTTGCTTCCCCTCGTGCTGTAGAGCCAAAGACGGCGGCCCGCACCACGCCTCTTTCGGCCATGAGCGCGGTGACCTTCTCGCGAATATCATCAATGGCAAGCGGCCCGGTCACGAGCGCATATTAGCCGAGTGGTGGCCCAATGCGTCTACCACCCCGACATCAAAGGTATGGGATTATATATAGGAACACGTTGCGAGCTGGCGCGACGAATCGCGCTTTCCTCATCTCGATCTGGCGAACGGCTACCTTCGGTACACCTGCGAGCGATGCCCCTCCTTGATCGCCACGATGACCAGGCGATCATCATCGATGGATGTGATGACGCGGTAGTCCCCGATGCGGTACCTCCACCCGACTCGTTGCGTCGTAGTGGCTTGCCGCGCACACGGGGGTCCTCGAGGAGACACAGCTCCTTGAGAGAGTCACGCACTCGACGTTGGACGTCGATACTCAGTCTCTTCATGGAGCGGTCGAAGGCCGGTGTCGTGACCAGCCTCCATCGGATCATTCGTCGAGCTTAAGTTCGGCCCAGAGTTCTTCCGCTGGCCTGCTAGGCCGCCCCTGAGCGATCCACTCCTTGACCGCTTCTTCTGCCCAGTAGATCTCCTCGAGTTCGTCGAGGTGCGCACGGATCGCTTCGCGTACGTAGAAAGTCTTGGAGCGACCGGTCTTCTCGGCTAGAGCGGTCAGTCGAGCTTCGCTATCGGCGTCCAGCCGGATCGAGAGGGGCATAGAGATACCTCCTGCGATACAAGTATCGCACGCCTGCGGGCGTGACTCAAACCGGGTGGATCGCGTTGGGACTTGCATGCCACTGAAGATCGAGAGCGTCATGCGTCCGGTGTCACCGAATGCTGGTTGTGTCGGCCCATAGGTTAGGCAGCTGCCAATCAAGTCTCGGCAGGAATGGTGGCTTCTGAGCGCGAGACTAGCAACCCCTTCAGACTCTTGGGTTCACAAGCGCCAACCGGCGCCAGCTGCTAGTAGAGGTCATGACGGTTAGGTCGTTGGCGTCCTCCAGGCTCCCCAGCCGACGACGATGCGAGGATCGGTCACTGTCGGTCGGTGTCGATCTCGCGAACGTGGACGCGAACGAGGTACTCGGTCAGTTCACTGGGAAGCGTGTCATCCAGCGTGAGCTGGATCGCGTGCTCAGTGGATTTGTAGTTCGACAGCCGATCCTTCACCTCCTCGATGGCCCACGACGAGGGGTAGAAACTCATGTGCTTCTTGGATGCGGTGAAGTACACCAGCGCGCAATCCTCGTACTTCAACGTGGGCACGCGGTAGCTCATGGTTTCCTCGACACTCGGCACGAGCCGAGTCACGAGCGCACGAATCCGCGCGAGATCCGGTCGGAGAGCTGAGGCGATCCCAGCCAGGCATTCGTCTTCAGAGCCTGCCGCGCCGCCAGTACTCGGGTGCTCGTGCGAGATGCGCGATGGCGTAGACGAGGATGCCGCCCGTGACCGGCCGGTAAACGACCGCATAGGGGAAGCCCCTGACGAGAATCCTCCGTACTCCAGGCGCCATCGCAGTGCCCGCTAATGGAAAGGCTGGCGCTAGCAAGATCGCTTCCTCGACGGCCGCTGTAAGCCGGACACCAAGGCCGAGCTCTGCATCCTCGTAGTGGCGTACTGACTCTAGGAACTCGTGGCGAGCTGGCGCGACGAATCGCGCCTTCCTCATTTCGTGGATCGGCGCGCTTCGGCCAGTACGTCCTCGGCAGAGTAGGTGGTGAGCTCACCGCGATCGAAAGCGTCGACTCTACGCTCGATCTCCGCGCTCCACGCCTTCTCGACGGCCGGATCCATAGGGTATAGGGACTCCAAGATGGCTTGAACTAGGCTCACGCGATCTCCGGCGCTCAGGGACCTGGCGTCAGCCTCGACCCTCTTTAAAGATGTGGGCACACTTCACCTCCTTTGGTTCTGAGTTCAGTAGACAGGATTCGCGCCACTTCTCTCAATAGGTAGAAGCCTAGACTAGAGCGCCTTCACGCTGCCACCCATGTCGCAGACAACTGCTCAGCCTGCTCGATCACATACTGCGTAGCTCGCTCCTGCAGGTCAGGCGGATACCCATACTTCCGCAAGATACGCTTCACCAACACCCTCAGCTGCGCCCGCATGCTCTCCCGCACGGTCCAGTCGATGGTGACGTTCTTACGCACCGTGTCGACCAGCTCGCGAGGGTTCTTTTCAGGTGGCAGCCATGATTCCTAAAATGCCGAAGCAGGGCCCCCGTTTCAACCGACTACCTTCTCCTGTTGCACCGACGGCAGGACGCCCCGGAGGACGTCCCGTCTACGGTCTTCGGGGATTAGTGCGATGGCAGCCGAAAGGTTCTCCAGCGCCGCAGTCTTGATTTTGCCCTGGCCATTGGCCCCGGTCTTTCAAGGGATTGGGCAACATACTAGCCGTCATCTTGCTCGATTACTGCAGCGAATACATTCCGCGTATGGTTGCCTATCTTGGAACATCGTACTCGGCGTGGACTACGATCCACATAGTTCAATGACTAGCGAATACTGACAGCCCCCAACCGACGTCTTGCTGGTCCGCGAGTCGGACGCGATGGGTCTACCGTGACTCAGCCCGCCCGCCGGTCTTGCATGGCAACCACACCGTCAGTGCCCGGCTGCGCCGATATCAGCTCGAGCTGTCTGGCGCTCGACAGCCCGGCGTGATACAGGGTCGGGCCGCGGCCGGCGATCCTCGGGTGGACGAGGAGCTTGTACGCTTCGATCAGGTCTAGCCTGTCTAGCTCGGTGGCGAGCTTGCCGCTGCCGAGGAGCACGGTCGCGTCCTTGAGAATCTGCACGCCTGTGTGCAGATCGCCGGTGATGTGGTGTCCGTTGGTCCAGGGGAAGGGCTGGCGTGTCGAGGACACGACGTACTTGGGTTTGGTCTCTAGCTTGACCGCCCATTCGCGTATGGCTGGCCGTGCGTCTACGTCCCCGCGGGCAAAGGCGGGCCAGTAGCTCTCCATCATCTCGTAGCTGGTGCGACCCCAGAGCATCGCGCCGCCTTCGTCTATCAGTCGGTTGAAGTAGACATTGGGCTGCGTATGCGTAGGGCCTCAACAGTTATGTGTTGTAGTACAAGCGGAGAGTTATAGGAAGGGTGGGGGAGGAGGGTGTCAGATCATTCCTTACTCAGCCTGTCACGTTCACAGACTCATCGGAGACTCTCTTATGCGCTCAGCGAGAAGCACACTTAAGGTAATGAAGTGCCCCCGTGAGCAGTCCTGGACTCTGCGTTTCGCTACCGCCACCATTGATGTTCCTCAAACAAGAGCGTGACCATCTCAGGCCTGATATCCGCTGTCAGTAGCATTCCTCCTTCGATTGCCCAGACGCATCTGTCAATCATCACGTTGATTCCCTCTACAAGAGGCACGTTATTGCAGGAGTCTGGGTAGCCAAAGGCAGTCACGATATCTGCCCGGAAACGTGCGGATGAGGTTGTACCCAGGTGCCTGTCAATCACATAGATTTGCCTGAGGGTTCCAGATGAGAACTCAAATCTGACCCACATGTCCCAAAGACCAAGGAACAACAAGGGTGTGGCTATCAGGGGGCTCCCGATAGAGCTTGAGCAATCCACATCCTCTGGGGTAGCGATAGATTGAATCGTAGTGATTCTCTCGTACACGCGGTCACAACTGTCGTCGAAAGTGAACTCAAGGAATGGATTGAATGCGAAGCAGGTAGATGCCGACAACATTACGAAAGTGCCCAAGAGCAACTTCTGCATGCGCAATTGTAAGAGACGGGAGCATTCAGGCGAGCGTACTCGGGCCGCCTGTGAGCCTGATGACTCGAGATGGCATTGGTGGTAGTGCGCTCACGTGACAAGGATTAAGGCCCGACTTAACCCTTGAGGTGGGACACCTGGCCCTCCCGTGCGATCAAACTGTTGCCAGCGCCAGCGTCAATCACAATGCAAAGACCGCGCACTCTCTACCACCGAGTGTTTCGCAGTTCAGAATCATATGCCTTCAAGCCTGAGTATATGCCCAAGAAGTTGTTTATCGTAACCGACGGGGCATCAATGGTTACCGTCATGCCCTTCAGATGTGTATGGGCCGCGCTATTCCTTGCCTTGGCTAGATTGCCGAGCGCAGCTTCCAGCTGGCTCTGAACGATTGGCCCTACAGACTTCTCAATTCTCTCAACATTGACTACTCCAACCAGCGTGGTCATCATTTTACGAAAATGGATCTCATACTGGAAGCCGTGATTTTGTCCGACTGTCTTCTTGAGAAAAACGTCTTTGTTTACCTTCAACTTTAGACATCTAACACTACATCGAAGCACTATGTCGTCCATCGACTCCTCGACCCAACCGCTAAGTTCCAACAGCGCTAGTTTTGAAAAGTAGAGTGACTCTCTGCTCGTTCTTGAGCGGACAAACATCCTGTCCAACTCCTTTAGGTTCCGGTGAATCGTAGTACGGTTGATCATCATCTACTCTGTGAGAATACTGAAGCGGCGGTCTCCAAGCGCTCGACAACTCGGGCTTTCTTTGAGAGTCCTTCTCTTATTGCCTGGTCAGAGAAGTCTTCATGGACTCTTAGATTGCGCCACCTAGATTTCGCCTCAGAAGCGTCTATCTGAAGTATCCCGGGTAGGTTCAACCCGACTCCAACGAGGAGCGATTCCAGGAGAGTAATCGACAACTTAGTAGGGACGGTTCGGTCAAAAATGCGTTCGTTTATGAACTGCGTGGCATCCAGGAACGACCGGCGCTTAGCCGCTATCCAATCGCTGGATGCGTATTGATGCTCGTGCATGTACGAGTTTAGAAACTTTGCGAGATGTCCGGTATATTGCTTGTAGCCGTCTGAGAACGCGAAGAACCTCAGGATTATCTCCTGCTTGGTAAATCGATACAGGTCTCCTTCGTTCATTCTATTGATTCGTCGCCAGGCTTTGCTCTTGTCTAGCTCCCGGAGAAGATCGTTGAGAGACCCACCGTATATGCAGTTTCGAATTTCCTGATTGTTTAGCTTCATTCCTCCGGTGTTAAGTCGGTGAAAAATGGTAAACAAGTACTCCATATGCGACCTCTTTCTGAAATCGCATCGTAGGACAGTAATCGGTATCGAAAGATTCTCAACTCTTGTGTAGTATTGATGAAGCGAGGAGCTGGAAGTCTTGATCGCCGCGACCGACTTGCCGGCAATATCTGGATCTATATCATCAAGCTTGGAAAGTCTCCAGTCACCTCCCTCAAGGAATCGAACAATTGTCGCGATTCTTTGGAGGCCGTCAATGACAATCCATTTCTGTGCGCGGTGATCGAGCGCGAAGCACATGCTCGGGATTGGCAACTGCTTGACAAGCGAGTCCACAAAGCGTGTCTGGTCAGGCCCACGCCAAACGATGTCTCGTTGAAAATCGGGTTGTGCCTGGAGTATTCCTTGGCTATACATTCGGAACAAGTCCGCGCAAGATCGCAGTTCGTTGTAAGCGACGATGTCGGGCGGGGGGAGCTCAGCGCTGTCGTCTTCTGAGAGTGATAGCGTTTCAAGTTCATCGATAGAGAGCGAATCTCTACGTAGGGAATCGTCGGTCACGTCTGGGCTCCCGTCCGAAATGCTGGTTGCGCCTAGGCCGGATAAGGCATTCTGGCACGTTGGCTGATTCTATTTGATTACCTCGTCACCGGAGATCTCCGAACGTCCTTTAGGGGGCGCAGCAGTGTGCGTCATGAGTCAAGTAAAAAACCTGATAACTCGTCTTATCAGCCCACTCTAAACTACCCACAATGCC
>CAYMRL010000008.1:0-152348 GCA_964392895.1 uncultured bacterium | reverse complement strand
GTCGACGACGACCATCGGATCCTCCCCATCAGCGGCCGATCGTCCTCGATGGCCTGAGGTGTGATGACAGGCATGAGCCGTTCGGCGTAGTCCATCACCTGCGACAGAGGGCTGCGCAGCAGCACCAGCGCTTGCGGGTACCACTCGACGGTCAGCGCGAACAGCCGTACCGGCCGGTAAGGCACGTCCCCGATGCCGTCGCGGTTCAGGTCGTAGCCTTCGTAGGCGTCCCAGTAGTTCTCGGTGAACGAGTTGTAGGAGCGGTTGGAGTTGGTGACGACGTCGAACGTGTTGCCGATGAAGTTGTTGTAGCGGACGACCGAGCCCATCGAGTTCGCCAGCACCCGCATGGCGTAGCCGTTGCGGATGAACTCGTTGTGGCTGACCTCGGTGCGGCTCGAGCCGTCGAGGTAGACGCCGGCTGTGTTGTCCTGGATCAGGTTGCCGGTCACCAAGGAGTCGTTGATGTCCTTCAGCAGCAGCCCGTAAGCGGCGGCGCCCCAGTTCTCGCGGAACTCGTTGCCGACCATCGTGATCTCTTTGGAGTACATGACGGCCACGCCCGCCGCGTTGTCGCGGAAGACGTTGCCGGTGAACTCCGAGGCGTTGGAGAACATGAAGTGCAGGCCGTAGCGGATGTTGAACTCGCTGACGTTGCGCTCGACGACCGCGCCGCGGGCGAACTCGAGATAGATGCCGTCGCGGTGGCCCGTGACGGTGTTGTCAGCCACGACGATGTCGTAGCCGTTGAAGATATGGATCGCGTTGCCCGAGAAGGCTTCGTTGACGGCTTCGCCCACCAAGGTGTTACCGCGTACCTCGCAGGCGGTCGACCTGGCTAGATAGATGCCGAAGAACGCGTTCTCGACGCGGTTGTTCTCGATGCGGCAGCCGCCGATCTCGCCGACCTTGATGGCTGCGAGGTCGCGGATGTGGCTGCGGCCGGAGTCGCGCAAGACCAGGCCCTCGACGACGACGTGGTCCGCTTCGATCGTGATGATGTCGTGCGTCAGCTCGCCGTTCAAGACCGGCCAGTCCTGGCCGCGGATGGTTACCTGCTTGTCGACGACCAGCGGCCCCTCGACGTAGTGGCCGGCGTGAACGATCAGGGTGTCGCCGTCAACCGCGGCTTCCAGTGCGGCAGCGATCGTCTGGTGATCGCAGCCGCTCGAGCAGACGCTGATCTCGGCGGCGGAGGCTGCGTTCCAGGCGGCGGCCGGGGCCGTGCTCGAAGCTGCGGTCGAGAGGGCGAGGGTCGCGAGGGCCACGGCGGCGAACGTGAGCAAGCCGCTTGCTTCCCGCCGGGCGCCGACCGCGTGGCTCACGGCTGGTCGTCACCGGCCCCGTGCATACCGTCCCCGTCCATGCCACCCATGCCGTCCATGCCGTGGTCGTGACCGGCGACTCGCTCGATCATGCCTGACTCGACGACCATGTCGAGCAGGGAGGCGTACTGCACCTCCATGCCGCCGACCTCGGCGCGCACGTCCTCGAGCTCCTTGAGCGTGCGGAAGGCCGTGACGTTGAGGCCCATCGGGCTGCGGAGCTGACCGCTCCTGAGGTAGCGCGCCTCCTCGACCTTCAGCAGCGAGCCGGGCTTGTTGAAGTCGGTCACCCACAGCGAGTGGACCTGGTCTTCTGAGACCACGCCCTCGTGCACGAACGCCAGCAGGCACTCGATCGAGTCGAACTTGTACGCCTTGCCGGTCTTGGTCACTAGCTGAGCTGGGTAGCGAGGGTCGGTGATCAACATCTCGCAGAACGCGCACAGGTCCTGACCTACGACCATCGGCACGGGCTTCGGCGCCGAGCAGCTCGAGAGTACGAGTGACAACACCAAAGCGGCGGACGCGGCCGTTCTCAGCGTGACGCCGCCGGCGCGACGCGAGCGCAGCCAGCGCCAGGCCCAGACGGCGAAGCCGAGGATGAAGCCGCCGGCGAGCGCGTAGGCTCCCCAGCCGGGCCAGGCCGTGATGTAGAAGTTCATGAAGACGCTGGTGCCGAGCATCGGGGGCGTGTAGCCCTCCATCGTGATCGCGGCGCGCGGGTCGATCGTGTTGCCGAACTTGTGGAGCCAGCGGTAGAAGTCGGACATGCCGAGCACCGCGAACAGGCCGTAGAAGGCAATCCACAGGTCGAACGGGCGCTTGCGGCCGCGCACGGCGGCGTAGAGCCCTCCCAACGCCACCAGCACGATCAGGACCGGCAGAACGCGAAGCTCCCAGAAGTCCGCTGCGTTGAGCTGCATGAAGCCGACGTAGTGGTTGAGGCCGTTGATCAGGTCGACGCGGCCGGTGAGCTGGAAAGACCAGATCTGCATGGCGAGGCCCTCTGGGTACTGAGGAGCCTCGAAGTAGTAGTGCCACAGGGGCTTCAGGAACGTGCCCAGTGGCAGCACGGCCGCGACGGCGATCAGGCCGCGCTCTATCCAACTGAGACGCGCCTTGTCATCTTTCATGCCGACCGCTTCCTCTCGTGTTCGTTCTCGGCGGGCCCCGGGAGCCGTAGGTCCCCGGGGCCCGCGAAACTTGAGCTGCCTAGTTGCCGAGGCTCCAGCTAAGGGCGATGTCGGAGTCGGCCGGGGAGACCCGGACGTAACCCTGCATCTCCTGGTGGAGGGCGGAGCAGAAGTCGGTGCAGTAGAAGGGGAACACGCCGACGCCGGAGGGCTCCCACTTAACCGTTAGGGTGCGTCCGGGCATGATCAGGATGTTGGCGGCCTGCATCCCTTGGACGGCGAAGCCGTGCGGTACGTCCCAGTCCTGCTCGAGGTTGGTGACGTGCCAGTAGACAGTGTCGCCCATCTTGATGCCTTCGATGACGTCGGGGGCGAAGTGCGAGCGGATCGAAGTCATGTAGATGTGGACCTCGTCGCCGTCGCGCACGACGCGGGTGTCGGCTTCGCTCTTGGTGGCGTGCGGGTGGCTGTTGTCGGCCAGGCTGTAGATCTGCTGGCTGTTCGGAGCGACGAGTTCGGCGGCGATGCCCTGCGCGTAGTGCGGCTCGCCGATAGTCGGGAAGTCGAGCAGCATCTGCATCGTGTTGCCGCTGATGTCGATGAGCTGTGCCGAGTGCGCGAGCTCGGGGCCCGTCGGCAGGTAGCGGTCCTTGGTGATCTTGTTGAGCGCGATCACGTAGGAGTCAGAGGGCGCGACGCTGTCGCCGCCGGGGATCATAAGGTGCCCGATCGAGTAGTAGGCCGGGATGCGGTCGACGACCTCGAAGTTCGAGAGCTGCCACTTGATGATCTCGGAGGTGATGAAGCACGAGGTGTAGACGTTGCCCTTGCTGTCGAACTCGTTGTGCAACGGTCCGAGGCAGGCGCGTTCGACCTGGCCCGCGACGATCGAGTCGAAGTTGAGGATCGGGATGCCGTACGAGTCGCCCTCGAAGTCCTGCGCTTCGATCGCGTCGATCATCTTGCTGTAGCTATGGACCGCGATGGTGGCCGAGAGCTTGCCACCGGGGACGATGTACTCGCCGGTCGGGTCGACGTCGACGCCGTGCGGGGACTTGGGCGTGGGGAGGAAGTAGACGAGGCCTTCGCAGTCAGCCGGGTCGAGGACGGTCGTCTCGGTGCCCCAGGTCGTCGCGGCGATGCCGCTGTCGTGGTCAACGAGGTTGCGCGCGTAGTTGGCGGGCATGCTCGAGGAGTTGCCTTCGGCGATGCACTGTTCGGCGCGGCGCCAGTTGACGGCCGTGACGAAGTCCTTGTCGGCCTGCGAGGCGTTGACTTCGAGCAGGGTGTGCGCCTCTTCGACGTTGTAGGAGCTGAAGAAGCACCAGTCGGCCGACGGGCCCTTACCGCAGTGCGCCAGGTCGTAGTCGAAGCCCGGCATGATGATCTGGAAGCCGATGTCCATCTCGCCGGAGTCCGGCTCGACCGAGACGAACGTCAGCATGCCCTTGAAGTTGCCCTGGTACTCCGCCACCGGGATGTCCTGTTGCGGTACCGGCTGGCTGAAGCGCGTGCCGGCGACCAGGTACTCGGTGTTGTCGGTCGAGAACGGCGACGGGTGGTTCCCGCCGACGTTGGGGATCTCGATGATCTCGACGGTCTCGAAGGTCTCGAGATCGATGCGCGCGATCCTGGGCGTGTTGTTGCCGTTGATGAAGATCCAGCGGCCGTCAGCGACGCCGTCCGTGCGCGAGAGCTGCGGGTGGTGGGCGTCGTCCCAGTAGACCGGACCGTGCGACGTGTTGAGCATCGCCTTGGTCTCCTCGGAGTAGCCGTAGCCGTTCTCGCCGTGCTGGCTGAAGACCGGGATGACGCGCAGCGTCCTGCCCGACGGCAGGCCGACGACGCTCATCTGGCCGTTGAAGCCGCCCGACATGAACGCGTAGTAGTCGTCGTGCTCCCCGGGAGCGACGAACGTGCGCGCCGCGGCGTCGCTGGCGGTCCTGGCGGCGGACCGGGCGCCTTGCGCCAACACCAGTCCGGCGGCTAGAGCCCCTAGCGCCACGACGACCAAGGCCCAACTGCGTAGTCTCATCCGGAACCTCCTGATGTGAGGGCGCTTCTGGTTGAGCTCCGTTTCCCGAAGCCCGCGCCCCTCACCTGCATCCCTAGTTCGCCTGGTCGTTGGTCGCGCCGTGGCATGCTCAACCGCCGGCGGCTGCTGCGTCTTGCGTCCTGAAGAACTCGAGGAGCTCGCGCGCCTGCTCCTCGGTGAGCAACAACTGCGGCATCGGCGTCATGTACTCGGCCAAGAGCTCGTACGCCGTGTCGTCTTCGAAGATCATCTCGTTGGTGTTGAGGATCATGTTCATGATCCATTCGGGCGAACGCCGCTCGGTAACGCCGAGCATGTCGGGGCCGACGTAGCGCTCCCCGAACTTGTGACACGCCGAGCAGAGCATGTTGAACGTCGCCTCGCCGGCCGCGGCCAACTCGGGGTCGATGTCGCCTAGAACGACCTCTTCGACAGGTCCGATGCCTTTCGGAAGCGCCGCGTCCTGCGCGATCGCCAGCGCCGCGACCAGCAGGAGAGCTGCCGCCGCCAGCAAGGACGCCAGCTTGGACGTCCTCAGCCTCAGCGACCGCTGCTCGACCGGGCGCCTGTGGACTTCGCTCTCGTTCGCCTTTCTCGCCTGCTGCATTGGTCCTCCTCGCCTTCTCATGCGATTCTTGGATAATTGCGTCCACGTTATTTTCCTGAGTGCGAGATGAGTAGGGACGTTAGACCCGCCGGCTCCGGCGATCGAGACCGGGAGTCGGCAGATGTCTCCAACTGCGTGCTTACGCTCCGGGTCTCGTGGGACGTACCGCGCCTCATCTGGGGGTGCTAGGGTCTACCAACTCCGGGAACGAGAGGCAAATCATGCGACCAGAACGAGGTTTACCTCGCTTGATCGACGCCCGGACCGTGCGCCAAGAGCGTTGGGCCGCGGCGGCGCGCGCGGTCTTGCTGGCCGCGCTGGTCACGCTCGGCTTCCCCGCGGCGGCACAGGTCACGCTGCTCAACGCCTCGTACGATCCGACCCGCGAGTTCTACCGCGAGTTCAACGCCGCCTTCGCGGAACACTGGCTGGAACAGCACGGGGTCGAGGTCACCATCAACCAGTCGCACGGCGGTTCCGGCGCCCAAGCGCGAGCCGTGATCGAGGGCTTGAGGGCCGACGTCGTATCCCTCGCCACTCAAGTCGACATCGACGCCATCGCCGACATCTCCGGCCGCATCGATCCCGAGTGGCGCCAGCGCCTACCGCACTCCTCGGCGCCATACACCTCTACGATCGTGTTCCTCGTAAGAGCCGGCAACCCCAAGGGGATCACCGACTGGGGCGACCTCGTCAGGGCAGACGTCGAGGTCGTCACGCCCAACCCGAAGACCTCAGGTGGCGCCCGCTGGAACTACCTGGCTGCGTGGGCGTGGGCCGCTACCGAGTTCGCGGGCGACGAGGACAGGGTGATGGCATTCATGGCCGGCATCTACGCCAACGTGCCGATGCTGGACACGGCGGCTCGCGGGTCGATGACGACGTTCGTCCAGAGACGACTGGGCGACGTCCTGGTGGCGTGGGAGAACGAAGCGCATCTGGCTGTCGCCAGTTTCGGCGCCGACGCCTTCGAGGTCGTCGTGCCTTCGGTGTCGGTGCTGGCCGAACCGCCGGTAGCGCTCGTCGACGCCAACGCCGAGGCCAAAGGCACCACCGCGGTCGCGCAGGCATACCTCGAGTACCTCTACAGCCCCGTCGGCCAACGCTTGGCGGCAAAGCACTACTTCCGCCCCGCTGACCCCCAGCATGCCGACCCGGCTGACAGCGCACGTTTCGTCGAGGTGACGGCGGTACCGATCGACGACGAGCTGTTCGGAGGGTGGGCCGCCGTGCAAGCCAAGCACTTCGCGGACGGCGGAACCTTCGACAGGATCTTCGGCCGCTGAGGCGCGGATGACGAGCAGTTGGCGCAGACGCAGCGTGATCCCGGGCTTCGGTCTGACGCTCGGCTTCGCGCTCACGTACCTGAGCTTGGTCGTCCTGCTGCCGATCGGAGGACTGCTGCTGCGCGCGGCCGGCATGCCGCCTGCGCGCTTCTTGGAGGTCGTATCCGACCCGCGCGTGCTGGCCGCCCTGCGGCTGAGCTTCACCGCGGCGCTGGTTGCCGCTCTGTTCAACCTGCTGCTCGGGCCGCTCGTCGCGTGGGTACTGGTGCGCTACCGCTTCCCCGGCCGGCGCCTGCTCGACGCGATAGTCGACCTGCCGTTCGCGCTGCCTACAGCCGTAGCGGGAGTTGCCCTGGCCGCCCTCTTGGACCGCGAGGGGTGGGTGGGCACGCTGCTCGAGCCGCTCGGCCTGCAGGTGGCTTACACCCCGGTCGGGATCGTAGTAGCCCTGGTGTTCATCGGACTGCCGTTCGTCGTCAGGTCGGTTCAGCCGGTCGTCGAGGAGCTCGACCACGAGGTCGAAGAGGCCGCAGCTACCCTCGGAGCGGGCCGCGCGCAGACCCTCTGGCGGGTGATCCTTCCGACGCTGATTCCTTCTTCGCTGACCGGCTTCGTGCTCGCGCTGGCGCGCGCCATCGGGGAGTACGGCTCCGTGATCTTCATCGCAGGCAACATCCCTGGACGTACCGAGATAGCGCCCTTGCTGATCGTCGTAAAGCTCGAGGAGTTCGACTACCCCGCCGCTCTCGCAGTGGCTGTCGCCATGCTCGCTGCCGCCTTCTTGCTGCTGCTAAGCGTCAACCTGGTTCAGGCCTGGACGAGGAGGCGGTTCGGTGAGCTCTGAGTCGATGGCGCGAGCTACTACCGACCCGCCGGCCGCTCGCACGGCCGCGATCGTCGTCGTGTACCTGTTCCTGACGCTGTTCTTGCTGCTGCCGCTGGCCGTCGTTTTCTACGAGGCGCTGCGTGCCGGGATCGGCGGCTTCTTCACCTCACTGGGCGACCCGGAGGCTCTCGCCGCGATCCGCCTTACCCTGTTGGTCGCCGCCATCGCGGTCCCGGCCAACCTCGTGTTCGGCCTGGCTGCAGCGTGGGCCATCGCGAAGTTCGACTTCAGGGGCAAGGCGTTGCTGACCACGCTGATCGACCTGCCGTTCTCGGTCTCGCCGGTGATCGCCGGCATGATCTACCTGATCCTCTTCGGCGCGCAGGGGTTCTTCGGGCCGTTCCTGGAGGACCGCAACGTCCAGATCGTCTTCGCAGTGCCGGGCATCGTGCTCGCGACGATGTTCGTGACGCTCCCGTTCGTAGCCAGGGAGCTGATCCCTGTCATGCAGGAGCTCGGCAACGCTGAAGAGGAGGCGGCCTTGTCGCTCGGCGCCAGCGGCCTCACGACCTTCCTGCGCGTGACGTTGCCGAACGTGCGCTGGGGCCTGCTCTACGGCGTGCTGCTGTGCAACGCCCGCGCCATGGGCGAGTTCGGGGCCGCCTCCGTCGTTTCAGGTCACATCCGCGGCCTCACCAACACCGTGCCGTTGCAGGTCGAGATCCTCTACAACGAGTACAACTGGGTCGCCGCGTTCAGCCTCGCGTCTCTGCTGGTGCTCCTCGCGCTCGTTACCCTCCTCGCCAAGCATCTGCTTGAGAGACGCTTCCTCGAGAAGGGAGGCAGCCGCCTTGCTTGAAGCGACCGCTGCCGGCGACGCCGAGCGTGCGCGGTGGGGCTCCAGCGTCGAGCTGGTCCTCGAAGGCGTGCGCCTCGAGCTGGGCGGGACCGAGGTGCTCAAGGGCATCGACCTGCAGGTCGCCGGCGGCGAGCTGGTGGCGCTGCTCGGTCCCTCGGGGTCAGGCAAGTCGACGCTCCTCAGGGTGATCGCCGGCCTCGAGCCCTTGCAGGTGGGCCGCGTGCTGTTTGGAGGCGAGGACGCTTCTAGCATCCGCCTGCAACAGCGCAACGTGGGGCTGGTCTTCCAGCACTACGCGCTGTTCCGCCACATGAGCGTGTTCGACAACGTCGCCTTCGGCATGCGGGTCAAGCCGCGCGGCCAGCGCTTGAGCCGCACTGCGATCAGAGAGCGCGCCACCGAGCTGCTCAGGATGGTGAAGCTAGAGGAGTTCGCGAGCCGCTTCCCGGCACAGCTCTCCGGGGGGCAGAGGCAGCGCGTCGCGCTCGCCCGCGCGCTCGCCATCGACCCGCAACTGCTGCTGCTAGACGAGCCGTTCGGAGCTCTCGACGCGCGGGTCAGGCGAGAGTTGCGGCGTTCGGTGCGCGAGATCCACGACGGCACCGGCTACACCACGCTGTTCGTCACGCACGATCAAGAAGAGGCGATGGAGCTCGCCGACCGCGTCGTCGTCATGAACGACGGCGTGATAGAGCAGGTCGGAACGCCGGACGAGTTGCACGACCACCCAGCCACCCGCTTCGTCTTCGACTTCGTCGGCGAGAGCAGCAGCCTGCCCGTCGAGGTGGCAGCCGGCAAGGTCTTGTGGAACGGCGCCGACCTCGGCCTGGCGGCTCGTGGACGGCGCGACGGTGCAGCTCTGCTGGTGCTCAGACCCCACCACCTAGTGGTCCGGGCGCGTCCACCCGAGGCGGGCGAGATCCCAGGCACGGTGCGCGCGTCGCGGCGCAACAGCGGCTGGCGGCGCCTTGAACTCGACGTGGGCGGTGGGCACCGGCTCGAGGCCGACGTCGACGAGGAGCAGCGGGTCGTGGCTGGGGCCGAGGTCGCCATCAAGCCGCTGCGCTACCAGCTCTTCGATCCGTAGGGTCGCTACTTCAGGCTTGGTAGGTGCCCGAGGTAGCGCTTCCGCCCTGACCGGTCCAGTCGGTGTGGAAGTGCTCCCCGCGCGGCTTGTCGACGCGCTCGTAGGTGTGCGCTCCGAAGAAGTCGCGCTGCGCCTGGATCAGGTTGGCGGGAAGCCGCGCGTGCCTGTAGCCGTCGAAGAACGCCACGGCCGACGCCATGGCGGGTACCGGCACGCCGGCGGTCACGGCTCGAGCCACGCTGCGCCGCCAGCCGTCCTGCGCCGAGTGCAGCGCGTCGGCGAAGAACGGGGCGAGCAGCAGGTTCGCGAGGCCGGGGTCGGCCTGGTAGGCGGCGGCGATGTCGTTCAGGAAGCGCGAGCGGATGATGCAGCCGCCGCGCCAGATCTTGGCGATCGAGCGGTAATCGATGCCCCAGCCGAACTCTTCGGCCGCGGCGCGAAGCAGCATGAAGCCTTGAGCGTAAGAGGCGATCTTCGAAGCGTAGAGCGCCAGCTCGAGGTCCTCCTCGAAGTTCGTCGAGCGCGTCTCGTCGAGGTCTGGACCTCTGAGCACCTGTGAAGCCGCCACTCGCTCGCTCTTCAGGGCCGACAGGGAGCGCGCGAACACGGCCTCGCTAATCAGGGTCAGCGGGATACCCAGGTTGAGCGCGTCGATCGCTGTCCACTTGCCGGTGCCTTTCTGGCCTGCGGCGTCGAGGATCTTCTCGACAAGCGGGCTGCCGTCGGCGTCCTTGTGGCGGAAGATCTGGCCGGTGATGTCGATCAGGTAGCTATCGAGGACGCCTTCGTTCCAGCGCTCGAAGAGGCTACCTATCGCGGCCGCGTCGTGACCGCCGGCGTCGGCCAGCAGCTGGTACGCCTCGGCTATCAGCTGCATGTCGCCGTACTCGATGCCGTTGTGCACCATCTTGACGAAGTGGCCGGCGCCCTCCTCGCCCATCCACTCGCAGCACGGCTCGCCGTCGACCTGAGCAGCGATCTTCTGGAAGATCTCCTGGACGAGGGGCCAGGCTTCTGCGTGACCGCCCGGCATTATCGAAGGGCCGAAGCGCGCGCCCTCCTCACCGCCCGAGACGCCGGCGCCGACGTAGAGGAGGCCGGCTTCGCGCAGTTCGCGGGAGCGGCGCGTCGAGTCGAGGTGGTTCGAGTTGCCTCCGTCGATGATCACGTCGCCCGGCTCGAGCAGCGGCTTTAGCTCGTCGATCACGGCATCGACGACGGCGCCCGCCTTGACCATCAGCATTACCTTGCGAGGCCGCTTGAGCGCGGCGATCAGCGACCTCAGGTCGTCGTGGCCGCTGACCTGTGTGCCTGCTGCAGGACCGGCGAGGAAGTCGCGGGTGACGGAGGTCGTGCGGTTGTAGACCGCGACGGCGTAGCCGTTGTCGTTCATGTTGAGGACCAGGTTCTGGCCCATCACCGCGAGACCGATCAAGCCGATGTCGGCGCTGGGGTTGTTCATGTAGATCACCTCATCAATGACTGTCGCCACGCACGGTGGCGGTCCGCTCGTGCCGCCTAACGTTGGGGTCAGTCTATGTCGGAGCCCTGCGGCGCTGCAGCACTGTGGCTGCGAGCTCCTCGACGCTCAAGTGCGTGACGTCGACGAAGGGCACGCCGTGGTGGCGGAACAGGCTCTCGGCGCGGCGCACCTCGTACTCGCAGCGGGTGATAGACGCGTACTCGCTGTTCGGCCGCCGGCGCTGTCTAAGCTCGAACAGGCGTTGCGGCTGGATCGTGAGGCCGAAGAGCTTCTCGACGTACGGCGCGACCGGCACGGGCAGCGCGCTGCGCTCGAAGTCGTCCTCGGCAAGCGGGTAGTTCGCGGCTCTGACGCCGTACTGCATGGCGAGGTAGAGGCAGGTCGGGCTCTTGCCCACGCGTGAGACGCCGACCATGACGGCGTCGGCCTGCGGGTAGCGGTTGGTGCTCGAGCCGTCGTCGGTGACGAGCGCGAACTCGACGGCGTCGATACGGGCCTGGTAGCGCGCCAGGTCGCGGATGCCGTGAGCCGCGCCGATGCGTGTCGCGGCGGGGTAGCCGAAAGCCTCTTCCAACCGCCTGATGAACGGCGAGAAGAGGTCGAGGTGGAACGTCACGGCCCCGGCGATCCTCTCCCTGACGGCTTCCTCGGTGATCGTGCTGAACACGATCGGCGGCTCCGGGAGCGCCGCCAGCTCCGCCACGACCTCAGCGGCGCGCTCGAGGCTGTTCACGAACGGGCGGGTCGCGGTGATCACGCTCTCCTCGAAGCGCGCGAGGAGGCTGTGCCCGAGGACCTCGGCGGTCACGCCGGTGTGGTCGGAGATGAAGTAGACGGTGCGGATGCTAGCGCTCACGGCGCCGCCGCGACCGCTTCCTCGCCGAGGAAGCTACCTGGTGGAGGAAGCGCTCACGGAAGTCTCCCCGAAGCCGCGCTAGTCTCAGGTCATAACCATGGCCGAGCGCGCGAAGGAGCCTTAGATCCGGCAGTCGACCGGGGACTGGGGCGTCCTCCACGCTCATGCTTGGCAGCATAGCCCTCTACCGGCGCAGGGCGCCGAAGGCCCAGGAGGCAGCAGTGAGCTACATCGTCCCGTTCGAAAAGGTCGGCATGGGCGACGTTCCGGTGGTGGGGGGAAAGAACGCCTCCATTGGCGAGCTCATCGGCAACCTCAAGGGCGCTGGCGTGCGTGTGCCGACCGGCTTCGCTACCACCGCAGACGCCTACCGCGACTTCCTGGAACTGGGCGGCATCGCCCGGCGCATCGACGAGTTGCTCGTCGGTGTAGACCCGGATGACGTCGTGCTGCTGGCTCAGCGCGGACGCGAGGTCCGCGACCTTGTGATCTCCACCCCCCTGCATCAGGCTCTCGTCGACGCTGTCAGGTCAGCCTACGAGGAACTGGAAGCTGCGACGGACGGCAACTTGGCCGTAGCCGTGCGCTCCTCGGCTACTGCCGAGGACCTGCCGGAGGCGTCGTTCGCCGGGCAGCAGGAGACGTTCCTCAACGTGCGCGGTGTCGACGCCGTGCTCGAGAAGATCCACAAGGTGTTCGCCTCCTTGTTCACCGACCGCGCCATCTCGTACCGCGTCCACCAGGGCTTTCAACACGCTGACGTCGCGCTCTCCGCCGGCGTGCAGCGCATGGTCAGGTCCGACCTGGCCGCCAGCGGGGTCGCGTTCACGCTCGACACCGAGTCCGGCTGCCGCGACGTCGTGTTCGTCACCTCGATCTACGGCCTCGGCGAGCTGATCGTCCAGGGCGCCGTCAACCCCGACGAGTTCTACCTCTCCAAGCACGGCCTTACTGCCGGCTTCGCGCCGGTTCTCAACCGCCGGCTCGGCAGCAAGGCCGAGCGCATGATCTTCTCTGGTGAGCAGGGCGGAGGAGTGGCGCGCCTGGCAGTTCCCGAGGCGGAGCGCGGCCGCTTCAGCCTGACCGACGAGGAGCTGAGCGAGCTCGGTCGTCAGGCGCTGGCGATCGAGGAGCACTACGGCCGGCCGATGGATCTCGAGTGGGCCAAGGACGGTGTCGACGGGCGCATCTACATCGTGCAGGCGCGGCCCGAGACGGTGCAAAGCCGCAGTGGCCGCACGCTCGAACGCTTCAGGCTGCGCGGCAGCGGCGACGTGCTGGTGAGCGGCCGCGCGGTCGGCTCGAGGATAGCGGCGGGCACCGTCAGGGTGGTCGAACGCGCCGCCGAGATGGAGCGCGTGCAAGCCGGAGACGTGCTCGTGACCGACATGACCGACCCCGACTGGGAGCCGGTGATGAAGCGCGCTGCCGCCATCGTCACCGACCGCGGTGGCCGCACCTGCCACGCCGCGATCATCGCCCGCGAGCTCGGCATCCCCGCTGTCGTCGGCACCGTCGACGGCAGCAGCCTGCTCGAGGACGGCGCAGCGGTGACGGTCGTGTGCGCCGAGGGCGACGAGGGCCGCGTCTACGCCGGCAAGCTGGAGTTCGACGTGCAGCGCGTCGAGCTAGACAGCATGCCGGAGCTGCCTGTGCAGGTGTCGATGAACGTCGCGACGCCCGAGCGGGCGTTCGCGTTCGCCGCGCTGCCCAACCACGGCGTGGGCCTCGCGCGCCTGGAGTTCATCGTCAGCAACGCCATCGGCATCCATCCCAATGCCCTGCTCGCTTACCCGAACGTCCCAGACAAGGTCAGGACGGAGATCGAGGCGCGCACCGCCGGTTACGCCTCGCCGGCTGCGTTCTACGAGGAGAAGCTCAAAGAGGGCATCGCGATGATCGCGGCCGCCTTCCACCCAAAGCCCGTGATAGTCAGGCTCTCGGACTTCAAGTCGAACGAGTATGCGCACCTGCTCGGTGGCTCGGAGTACGAACCGCGCGAGGAGAACCCGATGATCGGCTTCCGGGGAGCGGCGCGCTACCGCTCAGAGCTGTTCGCCGGGCCGTTCGGCGCCGAGTGCCGCGCTCTGCGACGCGTGCGCGAGGAGCTCGGCTTCGCGAGCGTCAAGGTGATGATCCCGTTCGTGCGCACCGAGGGCGAGCTGCTCGAGGTGCTCGACGTGATGGCCGGTCACGGCCTGGTGCGCGGCGCGGCCGGCCTCGAGGTGATCATGATGTGCGAGGTGCCCTCGAACGCCATCCGCGCCGAGGCGTTCCTGCAGCACGTCGACGGCTTCTCGATCGGCTCCAACGACCTGACCCAGTTCACGCTCGCTCTCGACCGCGACTCCGGCCTCGTCGCCGAGCTGTTCGACGAGCGCGACCCGGCGGTGAAGGAGCTGATGGCTCTCGCCATCCAAGCCTGCCGCAAGCACGGTAAGTACATCGGCATCTGCGGCCAGGGGCCGTCCGATCATCCCGACTTCGCCAACTGGCTGGTGGAGCAGGGCATCTCCGCATTAAGCCTCAACCCCGACACAGTGCTGGAAACGTGGCTCTACCTGGCTGGAGCCGCCAGCGAGAGGAGCAAGTGAATGGCCGCTAACGTCCTGGAACTACTCGGTTCGAAGGGTGACGAGCTGCTCGGCTACCGAGCGACGGGTATCGACAAGAGCCGTCTGCACCTGCCGGGCCCCGATTTCGTCGACCGCGTGTTCGGCGACTCCGATCGCAACCCGCGCGTGCTGCGCAGCCTGCAGGCGCTGTTCGACACCGGCCGACTGGCCGGTACCGGCTACCTCTCGATCCTGCCTGTCGACCAGGGCATCGAGCACTCGGGTGGCGCCTCGTTCGCCAAGAACCCCGACTACTTCGACCCCGCCAAGATCGTCGAGCTGGCCGTCGAGGGCGGCTGCAACGCGGTGGCCTCGACCTTCGGCGTGCTGGGGATCGTGGCGCGCAGGTACGCCCACAAGATCCCGTTCATCGTCAAGATCAACCACAACCAGCTCATGTCCTACCCGGCGAGCCCTGAGCAGATCATGTTCGGCACCGTCGAGAAGGCCTTCGACATGGGCGCGGTCGCAGTCGGTGCCACCATCTACTTCGGGCACCCCGACTCGAACAGGCAGATAGTCGAGGTCGCCGAGGCCTTCGCTCACGCG
Source organism: uncultured bacterium (assembly GCA_964392895.1). Classification (GTDB taxonomy): domain Bacteria; phylum Deinococcota; class Deinococci; order Deinococcales; family Trueperaceae; genus CAYMRL01. The sequence goes on along the minus strand of CAYMRL010000008.1, from coordinate 137,687 downwards.
CACGACCTCGGCATGGCGACGATCCTGTGGTGCTACACGCGCAACGACTCGTTCAAGAAGGACGGCGTCGACTACCACACCGCCGCCGACCTGACCGGCCAGGCGAACCACCTCGGCGTCACGATCCAGGCCGACATCGTCAAGCAGAAGCTGCCCGAGCTCAACGGCGGCTACCCGGCCGTCGGCTTCGGCCGCTCCGACAAGCGCATGTACGACGGCACGCTCATCCCCGGCGACCACCCGATCGAGATGGTCAGATGGCAGGTCGCCAACTCCTACATAGGCTTGGCCGGCCTGATCAACTCCGGTGGCGCCTCCGGCGACAACGACTTCGCCGACGCGGCGTTCACGGCCGTGGTCAACAAGCGCGGCGGCGGCATGGGGCTCATCTCCGGCCGCAAGGCGTTCCAACGGCCGTTGGCTGACGGCGTCAAGCTGCTCAACGTCATCCAGGACGTCTACTTAGACAGAAGCATCACGGTGGCCTGAACGCCCAGATACGCGTAAACATCACTGCGGTGCGCCAGTCAGGCGGCTAGGATCGTTCCTAGCCTTGAGTTAGGGGATCCGTCATGCACCACATCGCCTCGTCAGCCACGACCCATGCCGCCCGCGGCGCGCGCTACCGCACCTCGCCAGACGTCGTGATCGAGAGGTTGGGCGACGCGATGATCGCCGTTCAGCTCGGCACCGACCGCATCCTCGAGCTCAACGAGACCGCCGCCAGGCTGGTCGAGCTGCTGATAGCTGGCGATTCGGACGAGGACGCGAAGGCGGCTTTGGCTGCAGAGTACGGCGTTGCGCCCGACGTCGTCGCCGGCGACGTGGCAGAGACCATCGGCATGCTGGTCGCAGAGCAGGTGCTCGAGCGGATCGATGAGCCGGTCGCTGCGACTGCCTGAGAGAGTCCAGCCTGAGCACCTCGTGGTGATAGCGCCCCTCAAGGTCGCCGAGCTTGACCCGCCTGAGCTGAACGCTGCCACACCGGGAGTTACCGTCTGGCGTGACGCGGCGGGCGAGGACGTCATCTTCGGGCTCACTACCGCCGACTGGCACTGGGTTCATGTGAGCGGCGCAGGAAGCTACCGTTTCCCGCTCTCGAGCTCCAACCTGACGATCTCGGCCGAGGGGATGGCGACGCCCGTAGCGTCAGCAGAGACCCTGGTCGACAGCTACTACCGCACAGTCGTGCCGATGGCGCTTCACGCCTACGGCTTCGAGACCCTTCACGGCAGCGCCATCGCCATCAGGGGCGGCGTAGTGGCGCTCTGCGCGCCTCCGCGCAACGGGAAATCCACGATCGCGTTCGCTCTTGGTCAGCGCGGTCACGCGGTGGTGGCCGACGATAGCGTCGTGCTCGACGTCACATCGGGTGGCCGAGGTATCGAGGTCGTGCCGCTGCCGTTCGAGCTGCGGCTGCGTCACAACTCGGCCAAGCACTTCGCGCGACCCTCCAAGCGCGAGGTGAACGTGAGCGAAGGCTCGCTGCGCGCCGGCGCCAGGGCACCGTTGGCTGCGGTCGTCGTGCTGTCGCAAGGCGCGCCCGCGCTCGAGGTGGCGAGGCTGAGCCCCGGGGCGGCGTTCAAAGCGTTGCTGGCACAGTCGCAAACCTTTGGCGTCGATGCGGCAGCTCGTAAGGGCGCGATGATCCGCGCCTACATGGATCTGGCGGCGAGCGTGCCGGTGTATCAACTTAGCTACCCAGCAGGACTCGAGCACCTAGGCGCGATCTGCGATGAGGTGGAGCGTCTGGCCGGTGGCGAGACGGCGGCGGCGGGACCTGCCGTGAGGAATGTCGGTTCGCGCTGAAAGAGGTGTGCTACCTTGAGTCAGCAACTAATCCCATGGTTCTGGTAAGGAGCAGTCGATGAAGAGCTGGTCCCCGATGAAGGTTACGGTCGTTGGTTCCGTCAAGGAAGTCGTGCTCGCCGTCGGTCAACGCAGCGGCGTTCCCCAGTAAGCGTCTAACGAACACAAGCCAGCCTAGAGCGCGGCCGCCGAGGAGAGACTTCGGCGGCCGCGCGACCTTGTCGACGCCGCTAGGTATGGTGCCGAGCAGATGCGTCTCAGACGACTGAAGTTCGCGGACCCGGCAGGGATGCCGGCTCTGGATCCCGAAGACCCCACTGTCATCCGTTGGGATTTCGACGACGGTCGCCCGATGATCCTGGCGCGTTCCGCAGGCGAGGTGTGTTTCGTCTGGGTGCACAAGCTGGCGACTTACTCCTTCCCGCTGCACCGGCCTGCCGCAGGCATCGAGTGCGTTGCCGCGCCGCTAAGCGGCATCGAACGCAGCGCCGTCATCGACGGCTACTACCGAGTCGTGCTGCCGATGGTCCTGCAGTCCTACGGCCTGGAGAGCATGCACGGCACCGCGCTGACGCGCGACGGTCAGCTTCAGGTCTTCACGCTTCATGCTAGAGCGAAGACAGGGAAGACCACACTCACTCTGGCGTTGGCGGCCAACGGTCACCGGATCGTGGGCGACGATGCGCTGATCGTCGACGCCGGCGGAGGTGCGCAGCCGTGCTTGCGACCGATCCCGTTCGTGCCGCGCCTGAGGGAGTCGACAGCCGAGCTGTTCGCTCTGCCGGTGCGTCAGGGACTCGACGATCCAGGTGACATCGACGAGGTCGGCGCTCTGCCACTAGCAGGCTGCGTGATCATCGAGCGCGAAGGAGACGGGCCGGCAACGTTCACTCGTCTTGCGCCTAACGACGCCTTCAAGCGCCTCTTCGAGCACTGTTACGCGTTCGACCCGTTCCGTAAGGAGCGGACCAGTGTGATGCTAAAGGCATACATGCAGCTCGCGCGCGCGGTGCCTGTCGCCGTCTTCCGGTACCCGTCCGGCCTGGGCAGGCTTCAGGGGGTTGCCGAGAACCTCGCCGGTCATCTGGCGCGCATGTCTAGCTAGGGCGATTGCCGCCCCACACTTGTCCGAAGTTTCGTTACTTCTCGCGTCCGAACCGCGTATGGCCGAGAGCGGATGTCGTCGTCTTCGGTGCGTGCGCGTGGGCTGGTGCGCCTCGCCAGCAGCCGCTTCCGGTGTGACGGATGCGAATCGGCGGACAATTGCCGGTGCTACCGTAGGTACGTAGCGCCTAGTTAAGAACTGTTGGAAAGGAGTAGTACATGAAGAACTGGATTCCGATGAAAGTCTCCGTAGTTGGTGCCGTAACTGAAGTGGTGCTCGGCGCCGGTCGTCGCAGTGGTGGTGGGCGGCGCAGCCGTAGCCGTAGCCGCAGCCGTAGCCGCAGCAGCTGGAGTGGCCCGCGTTTCATGTAATCAACGCTTGACTCGTCGCGCGGCCGCCGGAGCGAAAGCATCGGCGGCCGCGCGACTTTTTGGTGAGTCGAGACCTGGCTGGTCCCACAGGACGAGTTCTTTACCTGCAGCCACCGGCCTCTCTGGCTATCGTGCCAGGCGGATGCGACTGAACCGTCTCGTCATCACAGACCTCGCCGACGTTCCGGTGTTCGACCACGAGAACGACGAAGACGGAGTCTGCTGGGAGTACGAGAACGGCAAGCCGATGATCATCGCCAAGGCGGTCGGCGACTCAGGCTGGATCTGGATCAACAGCATGGCGTCGTTCCGCTTCCCGCTCAGAGCCGGCTCACGCGAGGTCGACTGCGTGGCGGTGCCGCATCGCGGCATCAAGGAGCGAAGCATCATCGACGGCTACTACCGGATGGTGGTGCCGATGATCCTGCAGGTCTACGGTCTAGAGAGCATGCACGGAACCGCGGTGACGCCGCCCGTCACCGTTGACGAGGTCGGCGGCCGCCGCGCGTACACGCTCCATGCGTTCTCGACCATGGGCAAGACCACACTTACACAGGCATTGGCGGAGCGCGGCTTCGAGGTGCTGGCCGACGACGCGCTGATCCTCGACACTGAAGGAGGGGGCCTCGCGCCGGCGCGGCCGGCTTTGCAGCCGATCCCGTTCGCCATGCGCATGCGCGAGCCGTCGGCCGAGCTGTTCGGGATGCCGGTGAGGGACAAGGTCGCCGACCCTGGCGACCTCGGCGAGGGCGACCTTCTCACGCCGCTGCCGCTAGCCGGCTGCGTGCTGATCGAGCGCGTCGACGATGGTCCTGTCGCGCTGACCCGGTTGGCCCCGAACGAGGCGTTCAAGCGGCTGCTGGATCACTGCTACACGTTCGACCCGTTCCGCAAGGAGCGGACCGGTCAGATGATGAAGGCGTACCTGAAGCTGGCTCGCGAGGTGCCTGTGGTCGTCTTTCGCTACCCGTCGGGTTTGGACAAGCTGGGGGCGGTCGCCGACCAGCTCGCTGGTCACCTCGAGAGCGGGTTGGCCGGAGTGGCCGGCAGCATCCCCTGAACCGAAGCCAGCTCGCGCAACGTGCCGTTCGTGGCTGAGGCCAGCTCGCGCCAGGTGCCTGACTCGACGATGCGTCCGTCGACGAGCACGTGTATGACGTCGGCGTCCTTCACGGTAGCGAGGCGATGCGCGATGACCACCAGGGTCACGCGCCCATGCAGCTTGCCGATGGCTTCCTGCACGCGGGCCTCGTTGATGGCGTCGAGGTTGCTGGTCGCCTCGTCGAGCACCAGCAGGTCGGGACGGCGCAGCAGCGCGCGGGCGAGGGCCAGACGCTGGCGCTCGCCGCCTGACAGCTTCACCCCACGATCGCCGATGACGGTCTCGAGGCCTTCCGGCAGCTCGTGCACGAAGCCGGCCGAGGCCGCCTCGAGAGCGTCGATCAGCTCGGCGTCGCTGGCCTGGGGGTTGGCGAGCTGCAGGTTGCGCCGGACGCTGTCGTGGAACATGAACACGTCCTGCGAGACGTAGCTGACGCGCTGGCGCCAGACCGGGCGCTCGGCGTCGACGAGCCGTACCCCGTCGATCAGCACCTCGCCGCGGTCCGGCGAGAGCAGGCCGATCAGCAGGTCGGCGAGCGTGCTCTTGCCGCCACCCGAAGGGCCGACGATCGCGACCGTGGCCCCGACCGGGACGCTCAGGTCGACGTCGCGCAGCACGTTGCGCTCCTCGCCGGCGCGGTAGTCGAAGCTCACGCCTCTGAGCTCGATGCCGCCGCTCAGCAGTGGAGGCAGGGCGAGGCCCTCGCCGGCGGCAGGCTTCAAAGAGCCGGCGCCGGCTTCGCGCTCAGCATCGAACCTCGTCAGCGCCTCGTCGAGCAGCTCGACGGCGCTCAGCTTCGTCATCAGAGACTGGAAACCGCTCTGCAGTCCCGTCAGCAGCGGCACCAGCCGCGCGAACAGGTAGAGCAGCAAGATCAGGCCGGCCGGCGTGACTCCGCTGAGCCCGAGGGCCACCCACACGATGGCCGTCAGCATGAGGGTCGACCCCACTTGCAGCACGAAGCTGACGTTGGCGTCGTTGCGCGAGACGTCGACGACGGCGTCGGCCGCAGCGGCGGCGCGCGCCTCGAAGTCGTCGACGGCACGGCCCTCGAGACCGTGCGCCTTGACGGTCTTGAGGCCGCTCAAGTGCTCGTTGATGGCACGGTACATCTCGCGGTACGTCGCCGAAACCTCTTTGCCGCGCGCGCGCGCCAGCCTCGCCAACGGCTGGGAGATGAGGACGAGCACGGCGCCGGAAGCTACGACGAGCAGGGTCAGCAGCGGCGAGAGCATGATGGCGACGGCTAGGTGCACGACGACCTTCAGCACGCGCGTGAACAGGCTGACGACGCGTTGCGCGGCACCACCGAGCCGGTCCACCTCGGACGTCAACAGGTGTAGGTTGTTCGACGCGCGCTCGTTGACTACGAAGCGCCAGCGCGCGTCGGTGAGCGCCTCGAAGAGCCGCAGCCGCTGACTGAGGACGAACGACTCGTAGATCCTCGGCTCCACTATCGACTGGTACCGACTGAGCGCGGCGGTGAACACGAGCAGCAGGGCGTTGAGCGTCAGCAGCACGGGGGCGCTGGGCGCGATCCCGAGGGTCGTAAGCGCGCTCTGCACGGAACCGACGAAGACCTCGGTGGTGCCGCCGCCGGTCTCGATACCAACGAGTGACAGCAGCGGAACCATCAACACCAGACCAACCCCGGCGGTGAGGCTCGAGACCAGACCGAGCGCCAGCAGCAACGCCAGGCGCCAGCGCATCGTCGAGATCATCAGTCTGACGAAGCGGAGTATCAGAGCGCGGTCGGGCATCGCGGCAGTATAGGAGCGCCTCTGCCGTTTCCGAGGCGCAACTCTCACACCATGGCGGCCGCTAAGTATCGTTATCGGTACTGCGATGTGATGAGGGTCGCCGTATGCGCGGCATATATGTCCGAGAGTGGAAACGGATGCCAGTAGGAGCTGTCCAACGTCTGCGCCGCGTCGGTCTCGCCGGCATCGCGTTCCGGGTCGAGGCGCTGTTGCTGCTGCGCCGCACCCGGCGGGAGTTGGACCGGCGCCCCTTCAAGGATCTCCAGGCAGAGCTGGCCGCTCGCGCCGCCAAGGCTGCCACGCGCTCGAGTAGCCCCGCGGCGGCCGCCTCCCAGGTTGGCGATGCTGTCGCATCGGCGGCGCGCTTCGTGCCGGGTGCCCGCTGTGTGGCGCAATCCCTGGCGGCTCAAGCGATGTTGGTGAGGCGCGGTGTGCCGTCGGCGCTCCAGTTCGGTTTCCGACGCGCCGAAGACGGATCGGTCGAGGGTCATGCGTGGCTCGAGGCGACCGGTCGGATCGTCGCTGGCGATGGCGACTTGCGCGGCTTCACCCGCACGGCAGTCTTCGAAGCGTGAGCCTGGCCGCGGTGGAGCGCTACCTGCTCGGCGAGCGCGGCGCCGAGCTCCCGCTGACCACGGTGCTCGAGCACGGGCTAACCGGTCTCGCCGCCGAACGCTCGCCCGAGGCTCAACCGGCACGACTCATAGCCGCCCGCGCCGTGGCCAAGCGCGAGCACGAGCGCAACCGCGCACTCTTCCGCGACCTCGCCGGCGCTTGGGCGCAAGACGGCATCGACGCGCTGCTGTTCAAGGGTTTCGCGCTCGCCGAGTTCGTCTATCCTGACGCGTCTTGGCGGCCGTACTCCGACATCGACGCCGCCATCGACGAGCGGCATCTGGAGAGCGCTCACGCCGCCGCCCTGCGGCTCGGCTGGCGGTGCCTGTGGCGTCCAGGCCAGAGCGCCGATGCCTGGTCGCATCACGGCGACGACTATCACGGACACGAGCTGATGCTGCTCGAGCACCCGCATGGGCTGCGGTTGGACCTGCACAGAAGGTTGTTACACAACAACGACAACCGCGTCCCGCGTCACCCGCACCAGGAGCGCATCAGCACCGCCGTCTGGAAGGCCGCCGAACGAGCCGACCTGGACGGGGTCAGCGTGCGGTTGCCGTCCCGCGACGACATGGCGCTGGCCGGGCTGGTGCTCAACCGCTACTGGTCGGGCGATCGTTACGAGCTGCGGGCGACCGACTACCTCGACCTTCAGTGGCTGATGGGCCTTACACCGCCAGAGGCTCGAGACGGCGACACGAACCGGCACGCGCGCGAACGACTGGCGGAGTTGGAGCGGCGCGCCGCCGAGCTCGGTTGCGCGCGCACCCTCAAGGCGTTCCTGCGCCGCTGCGACCCGTTCGAGGGGGTCGTCGAGCTGACGGCGCTCTCGGCTCGTCAGCGCGCGCTGCTGGACCTGGAGCTGGCGTCCGAGCACGGCCACCGTCCCCTCGCCCGGTTACCACACGACGCCAAGGAGCTTCTCGCGTTGGCGCTAGGCGCGGCGCGGGAGCTGCCCGGCGCCTACCAGGCGAAGCGCGACCTAGCTGCTACGCGCCGCTCCGCCTCTGCCCCAACCGAGAACCCTGCGGTGGGTGGTCGCCGGCTGACGCATCGACTGTGGCGGTCACGCCGCGCGGCTGTCGGAGCGGCGCTCAAGCTGCTCGGCGGCGACAGCGCGGAGGCCGAGAGCCGCGACCTGCTGGCTCTGGCTCTGGCGCGGTCGCTGAGGCGCGACGGGGTAGACGTGGCCTTGGAAGCGAGCACCCCCGGGGAGAAGAGCGGAAGGCTCTCAGCTGGAGGGACGACGCCACCCGAGGCCCCCAACGCTTCAGCTACGTTGGTCCTGTGCTTAGCTGGCCGGCGCCTGCCGCTCGAAGACTGAGCGGCCGCCTTCTCCTGCGTGGCTCAGGTGAACGCCGCCTACCTCGCGATCTGCACCAGCACCAACTCGACCCCCGAGGTCGGGCTGCCACCCGTTATCACCGGTACGTACTCGTCGCTGACGAAGAGCAGGCGCCCGTCGCGGTCGGTGATGCGCGCCGAGATGCTGTAACGCCTCGTCTCCTGGACCGCGCCGCGTGAGTACGAGAGGTTGAACGGAAGCGGCACTTGCGCGCCGTTGGTACCGAAGACCTGCTCAGCGACGATGGTCGTGGGTGCGTCAGGCACCGTCACGTCGAGAAGCTGCACCCGTACGAGCGCGTTCTCGGGCAGCGCTATGCGCTGCAGGTAGGTGACGGTCCCGCTCACCTGCGGACGGGGGCTCAGACGCATCGTGCCGCCGCCGGACGCCAGATGAAGCAGCAGGTCGCCTGTGTCCGTGAACGAGAACGTCGAGGCGTTGAACAGGTGAGCGAGGAACTCCTCGGCCAGCGAGCCGGGCAGGCACGCCATCAGCGTGGTAGGGCCGGGCTGGATGGAGATGCTGTCGCCGTCCGTGGTGAACGCTCCACCCATGCTGTTGCAGTCGGCGCGGCCCGTGTACCTGCCGTCCTCATCGAAAGTGATCGAGTGCGTGTCGACGAACAGGTTCTTCTCATGCCGCTCGTCGACGAACTGACGCCATTCCCAGGTGATGCCGGTGAGGCTCGGCGCGCTGGCGCCTCCGGAGTCCTGCGCCACCGACACTCCCAACAGCGCGAAGCTGAGCGCGACCAACGGGGCGCCGACCTTCGCGATCAGAGTTCTGAACATCCTTGGTGCTCCTTCCGCCGACACGGCCCGATTGGCCACGCGGCACGATCGACGCGACTCTAACGCGCAGGCATGAGCGCCGCAGGAGTCAAGCCGACCGGGCGCGACACGCGGCTCTTCACCCTGCGTTTAGAGTGCGCGGATGCGACCTCAAGACGACCTCCCCGTTGACTCCGGGGCTCTCATGCCGCTAGTCGGTACGACGAAGCCCGCTGTCGCTCCCGACCGACCGCTGCCTACCGCGCTCCCGTTCACGCTCCTCGGCCCTGACGGCGGGATCGAAGGCGACGCCGCCGGAGTGTGCGGCGTCGACGGTGAGTGCGACTGATGTTCACCTTCGAGAGGGCCGATGACCGCGTCGTGGTCGATGTCTGGAGCGATGTCGTGTGCCCCTTCTGCTACATCGGAGACGCGGTCCTCGCCCAGGCCGCCGAGCGGTTCGGTCAACCGGTCGAGGTGCGCTACCACAGCTTCCAGCTGATGCCGGAACTGCCCGTCGGTGAGGTGGTCGACCTGCCCGAGCTGATGGAGAGGCGCCGCGGCATCCCGCGCGAGCAGTTCGCGGCGATGAACGAGCAGGTGACGGCGCGCGCTGCGCAGGTCGGACTCACCTACGACCTCGACAAGGCTCAGACGACCAACACGCTGGCGGCGCACAGGTTGTCGCATCTCGCGAAGGCCAACGGCAGGCAGCACGAGGTCGTCGAGCGCCTGTTCCGCGCCTACTTCACCGAAGGTCTCAACATCGGCGATGAGGAGACACTCGCCGACCTGGCCGCCGAGGCCGGTTTGGAGCGGAACGAGGCTCTGGCTGCGTTGCGGTCTGGCGACTTCGCGGAGGAAGTGCGAGCCGACATCGCCACCGCCGGGGAGTTGGGTATCCGAGGGGTGCCGTTCTTCGTCCTCGACGGCGCCTACGCCGTATCGGGCGCGCAGCCGCTCGAGGTGTTCCTCAACGCTCTCAACACCGCCTGGGGCGCCAAGTCGGAGGTCGGGTCCACCGGCTTAGTCAGGGCTTAGTCAGGGTTCTGGCAGGGTCGGGTGGTCGGGCAGCGGGTAGATGCCGACCGCGAGGGCGTAGGTGGTGTCTCCCGAGCGGGGGAGACGCTCGAACTCGCCCAGCAGAGCGTGCACTCGCCTCATGAACTCTTCTGCTTGCTCCGCCGAGATCCTGGCGCGGCGGATGAAGGCCCGCAGCTGTCGGCTCTGGAAAGCCGCCGCCGACTCCTGCGCGGCCACCTCGAAGTCGTTGTAGTCGAGGGGGAGCTGCCTGCCGTCTGCCGGTTCGCCGAGACCGGCGTAGAACATCCGTGCGGTGCGGCCGTAGTAGCGCTCCTCGATCGCCCTCACGCGCCTGGTCCTCACCACCCGGACCAGGCCCGCGTCGGCGAGGACCTTGACGTGGTGCGCAACCGTGCTTTTCGGCCGCCCCAAAGCGGCGGCGAGCTCGGTGACGGACGCGGCGCGCTCGTGCAACAGCCCGAGGATCGTCCTGCGAAGCCCGCCGGCCATCGCGTTCACCTGTTCGGGTGTGGCGAGTTCCATCACGTCGTCGAGCTCGTAGTCGGGCACCTCGTGGTTGACTGGCACGCTGTTGACAATCTAGCATTACGGAACGTTCCAGATTATTGGTCCGTTCTTTACCGAGGAGCTGATTCATGGCCGAAGTCGTGTTGTTCCACCACGTGCACGGTCTGACCGAAGGGGTCGAGGTCTTCGCTGACGCTTTGCGCGCCGCTGGTCACACCGTCCACACGCCCGACCTGTACCAGAGGCATGTCTTCGAGACGATGGAAGAGGGCTTCGCGTTCGCGCAGCAGACGGGGTTCGGCACCCTGATGGAGCGGGGTGTCGCGGCTGTCGCGGACCTCGGTCCGGCGCTCGTATACGGGGGTTTCTCGCTAGGAGTCATGCCAGCGCAGCGGCTGGCTCAGACCCGACCGGGTGCCGAGGGCGCGCTGCTGTTTCATGCCTGCCTGCCGGTCTCCGAGTTCGGGGAGTCCTGGCCGGCGGGCGTGCCGGTCCAGGTTCACGGGATGGACGCCGACCCGTTCTTCGCGCTGGAGGGAGACTTGGATGCGGCTCGCGCGCTGGTCGCGGCGACCGAGTCCGCTGAGCTGTTCGTATACCCGGGCGATCAGCACCTGTTCGCCGACTCGTCGCTGCCCTCGTTCGAGCGCCAGGCGGCCGAGCTGATGACCCGGAGGGTGCTCGACTTCCTCGCACGCTGACCAGACGACTAGCTCGGTCATGCGAGGGGAGTGATAGGCTCGAACTCCCCCGATGACTGACCACTCGGCCTCTGGAGCTGCCGGCGACTCGCCATCTCAACGCAAGTTCCTAGGCTGGTTGATCGGGTACGGCACCTTCGGTGTGCCGCAGGCCGCCGCGCCGATCGCCTTCGCGCTCCTGGCCCTGCCGCTCACTGGCTCGGCGGAGTCCGGTGCCGCGCTCGTCTTCGCCATGACCACGGCTCTCGTGGTCGGGGCGGTGCCGGTCTCGCGCCTAGGCGCAGGCTTGAACCCAGTGCTCTACCTGCGCCTACTCATAGGCTTTCGTACTGCGGCTCTCGTCACCCTGGTCGTGCTCGCGTACGTCGGCGCTCCCTTCTGGGCTCTCATGGCCGCCGTCGTAGCTGCCGGTGCTGTCACCGGCGCTGCTTACGGTTACCAGCGACTGCTCCTCAACTACCTGGTCCCGTCTGCTCGGCTGCCACGCGCGCTGGGTCTGGCGGTGACGCTCAACGAGGTCACCTTCGCCCTCGCTCCCGTGCTGGTCGCTTTGCTCGGCTCGGTCTCGCCGCTGTGGGCCATGGCGGCGGTGGCGGCGCTCGGTGCCGGTCCGATGCTGCTGACACCGCGGATCCCCGGTGCGAGTGGAGTCGGGGGCGTGGACGGCGAGCCGACGCGGCAGCCTGTCCCAGGCGAGTCCTACCTGTGGCTGTTCTGCGCCATGGCCGGGAGTTCGGCCGTAGCGTCGGTCGAGGTAGGAGCCGTCTCCTTCGCGCTGGCTTTCGGACTAGGGGCTAGCTGGGCGGCTCTGTTCGCCCTCGTGCTGTGCGTTGGGTCGGTGATCGGCGGCGTCTACGTCAGCGTCCGCAACTTCGTGCCGCGAGGTTGGCAAGTCGCAGCCTTCCTCTCCGCGACGGCCGCAGCTGCGATTATCATGCTCACCTTCGGCCACATCGCGCTGACCCTGGCGGCAGCGGCCATCGTCGGGTTCTTCCTGCCGCAGCTCTTGACGTTCTACTCGCTCAAGCTCGATGAGCTGGCGCCGCCCGATCGGCGCGCCGAGATGTTCGCGCTGCTGCGGACCGCTACCTCGGTCGGGATCATCGTCATCAGCGGCTTGCTGGCGCTGTGGGGGACTGCGCTCCTCGCTGCTCGGCAGTTGCGTTCTGGTGTCGATCGCGGCGTGTCTCGCGGCTGTTCATGCCTCGAGAGCGGGACGTGTGGCCGCCTCGCGACCTTCCGATGCCTGATGGTGCTGCTGGCGGACCTTCGACGCGGTCACTCGGCGTCGGGACGGACGTAGATCAGCGCGAGATTGCCGCGCGGGAAAGACCTCACCTCGACCAACTTGAGCCTGGTGAGCTGGGTGAACAGTGGGCCGCCGGCGCCGAACGCGACCGGCGAGACCATCAGGTGATACTCGTCGACGAGGTCGGCCGCGACCAGCGACTGAGCGAGCCGGACACCGCCGTGCACCATGATCGGCCCGACGCCCCGCTCCTTCAGGCCGGCGATCTCGGTGGCCAGGTCACCGGAGCAGACGGTCGTGGTGTCCCACGGGGTCTCGATCGGCCGGCGGGAGAAGACGACTTTCGGGATCCGGTTCATCGCGTCCGCCTCGGGCCCGGTTTGGTTCGGCCAGTAGCCCGCCATGTCCCGGTACGTCTTCGAGCCCATCGCGTGCACCCCGGCCCGGCCGAGCAGGTCACCCATGTAGGCGATGAACTCCTCGTCCGCGTCGTACTCGACGAAGACGTCTTCTGGTACGCCGGGCGACACCGCGCCGTAGCCGTCTAGCGACAGACTGTGCCGGAGAACTACTGAGCTCGTATCCATACCTACGATCCTACGAGACCGCCGCTGCGGCCAAGTGAAACAGCGCCCCACCCGGAGCGCCGTCCCTCACGCGTTTTCTTTGGTGGAGCTGAGGGGATTCGAACCCCTGACCTTCTGAGTGCGATTCAGACGCGCTCCCAACTGCGCCACAGCCCCAAGCGGAACCGAGTGTACTACGTCAAGCGCCAACTTAGGGTCATCTCACCCGCCTCGCGGTCGATCGACGAGGTGCGGCGTCGGGTCGAAAGCCATCCATGCCGCGCCGTCGGAGGTGCGTGCGTAGACGGCGAAATGCAGATGAGGCGGCCCACCGGCGGCGTTGCCGGTGTTGCCGACGTAGCCGATCACCTGTTGCAGTGAGACCCTCTGACCGTCGCTGATGCCAGGAGCGATGGAGTCGAGGTGCGTGTAGAAGTAACGCATGCCGTCGTCGCCGTCGATGGCGACGGACAGCCCGCCGAGTCCCGTCTCGCCGGCGTGCCAGACGACTCCTGCCGCCGCCGGGCGCACCGGCGTGCCGCGCGCCGCGAACAGGTCGACGCCCTCGTGCCAGCGCCCGCCGCGCGCAGCTCCGAAGTTGTTATCGACCTCTGCAACTCTCAGACCCTCGACGGGCATGAGCATGACGAGGCTGCTGCCGACCTCGCTCTCGTCGGCGAGTGGCGCGTCCAACGAGCCGGGCGCTGCCCTTGGCGCGCAGGACGCCAAGGCCAGCACCGCGACGAGGAGGAGCCAGACCGGCCGCATCCGCCTAGGGTAGGCGAGGTCGGGGCCAGCTCAAGTGCGCAAATCGGCTCAGGGTCTCTGCTCAGACCCTCGTCGGCGCGTCTCGTCTAGCAGTAGCATTACGCCAGATGGCGACCGGCAAGGCCGCAGCGCGCAACTTCTGGCTTGGGGTCGCCAACGGCGTCCTCGTCAACGGCGGAGAAGCTTTCCTCCATAGCGGGCTCGTGATGGCCCCGTTCCTGGCGGCGCTCGGGGCGCCGCCTGTCGTCGTCGGTCTCGTGCCTGCCATCCGGGTGGGCCTCTGGTTCCTGCCGCAGTTGTTCGTAGCGAACAGGCTCGCCCAGGAGCCGCTGAAGCTGAAGTACTACCACGTGACGTCCTCGTCGCGAGCCGTGGCGCTGATCATCCTGACGGCCTCGGTGTTCCTGTTGTCGGATAGGCACCCGTCCGCGCTGATAGGCATCGTGCTGCTGATGATCACGATCAACGCTCTCGTTGGTGGGATCGGCGGCATCCCGTGGGCCGACGTCACCGCCAAGGTGGTGCCGCACTCGCGCTTGGGGACCTTCTGGGCGTTGCGCAACGCGCTCGGTGGTCTGCTCGCGCTCGGCGCCGGCCTGGTCCTGCGGCGCCTGCTCGACTCCGACATCCCGTTCCCTACGAACTTCGCGACGGCGTTCGCGATCGGGACAGCCCTGCTGATGATGTCGTACGCGAGCTTCAGCTTCGTCAAGGAGCCGCCCGGCGTCGTCAGCTCCAAGCAGTCGTTGGGCGGAGTGTTCAGACGCATACCCGGCCTGCTGCGAGAGGACGCCAGCCTCAGACGCTACCTGCGGGTGAGGTTCATAGGACTGACCGCGATGCTCGCAGAGCCGTTCTACGCTCTGCACGCCATCCAGAACCTCGGCGCGCCCGCGAGCGCTCTCGGATTGTACGTCGTGGCGACGACGGCGGTCTCGGTGCTGGCCAACTTCGCGCTGCGCGTCCCCGCCGACCGCGGCCGCAACGTCACGGTGCTGCAGATCGGCTACCTGTTCGTCGTCCTCGCGCCGCTGGCAGCGGCGCTGATAACCGATTGGCGCGCCTACTCCATGGTGTTCATGTTCACGTCGGTGGCCAACGCGGCCGTCGGCATCGCGGCCTGGAACCTGCTCTACGCCTTGGCGCCGGCGAGCGAAAGGGCCATGTACATCGGCCTCTCGAACACGGTGCTGGCGCTGCCGAGCCTGGCGCCGATCGTGGCAGGCTCCATCGCCATGCTGCTCGGCTACACCAATCTGTTCTGGCTCGCGATCGTGCTCGCGGCGGTGACGTTCGCCTTCTCGTTCAGGTTCTCGGCGTTGCGGGAGTTGGACAGGCGCGCATTGACCGAGGGGATCGCGGCGGAGTCGGAGCGTCTGGCGGCGGCCGACGCGAAGCATGCGCGGGCGACGAGCGCCGGCGTTACGGAGCCAGAGAAGACCGCGGCCGAAACCGGCAGCGACGCCTGAGCCTCAGGCGACCAACGTCTAGAGCCTGACGAACTCTTCGGTGTTGATCACGAACACGATGGCACCGCCGACGGGAACCTCCATCGGCTGGCTCGCGAAGACGCCTTCCAGCGCGTGGATGGGCGACCCGGCGGTCACCACCTTGGTGCGCTCGCGGCAGGTGGCGTGCAGGATGTCCTTGACCTGCTCGACCTTGTGGTCGTCGACGCCGATGAGGACTGTCGTGTTGCCCTCGCGCAGGAACCCGCCCGTCGAAGCGAGCTTGGTCGACTGGAAACCGCGTTCGCGAAGGGCTTCTTGCAGGCGCGCCGCATCGGCGTCCTGCACGATGGCAAGAATCAGCTTCATGTCCCGACATGGTAGCAGAGTGGCGCCGGCCTTTGGGCGTTACAATGTCAAAGCCAGCCTGGAGGGCAGGGGGTCGTGGAAGAGCGCAGGTACGTAGTCGAGATCTCGCGACCGCTTAGCCCTGATCTCGTGGCTGCGGCTTCTGAACAGGTAGCCGCGCGTCTCGAGATGGAGGCCGAGCGGATTCGCACGCTGCTGGGCGGCCGCATCGGCGCCGTCACGCGCCCCGTACTGCATGAGAAGGCGCTCGTCATCGCCAGGGTGTTCGGCGAGGCGGGCGTGGCTGTAACCGTCAGGGAAGTGATCCTGGAGGCCGATCCGATAGTCCAGGCGACCACCATCGTTGAAGAGCCGAAGCCGACCCTAGAGCCGGAACGACCTCCGGCTGCCCCTGTCAGCAGCCCCAGGCAGGAGCTCGACTCGATCTGGGACGACGACTCCGGCTGGGACAGCGAGCAAGAGGTAGTGGCGCCCTGGAACGCGCCGGACGTGGAAGAGCACGGTGGCGACGGGGTCGATGACGTCGACAGTGACGAGACCGAAGTGGCCGAGTCCGGGCTGGCTGACGACGTCGATTACCGCGCCTATCCGAGCCTCAGCGTCGTAGAGGACGAGCCGGAAGCCAATGGCGACGCGGCGCCTCCGGAAGAGGAGAAGCCGCCGGCGCCGCAGCCGTGGCGGAAAGCTGGCGAAGCCCCGTCGCCCACCGCGACCACTGCGCCAGCCGCGGCAGCGACGCTCCCGTCGACCCGTTGGGTGCCGTCGCCGCACGACCAGATCGACCCCGAGCCGGGCGGTGTCGGAGTCTCGGCCGGCGCGCGTCCTTTCGAAGCGTGGGAGCAGTCGGAAGGCAGCGCGAAGGCGACGGGCGAGACCGGCCGCTGGTGGGTGCCGGAACGCGCCGTCGTACCTGAGCCGGTGACGCCGGAGCCGGAGGGTCCGCCGCTACGGAACTACCTGATCTGGGCGCTGCTCGCCTCCGTGGTTGTGCTGTTGGGCCTGCAGGTCTTGTTCGCCTTGCGCGACCCTTCAGGTCGCCCCAACGACTACCAGGGCGGCCTCGACGCCTACCGTCAAGGCGACTTCAGCGTCGCCAGACGCGCCTGGGAGGCGGCGGCCGGGACCGGCGACGCCAGAGCGCAGTTCATGCTCGGTCACATGGTCCAGAACGGACAGGGTCAGCCGTGGAGCAACGCCAGGGCGGCCGAATGGTATCGACTCGCTGCCGAGCAGGGCATGCCGGAGGCGCAGGTGGCCCTCGCCGACCTCTACCTGCGCGGGCTCGGCGTTCCGCCGGAACCGCAGACGGCCGCTCAGTGGCTGCTGGCTGCGGCGCGGTCGGGGCACGCTGAGGCGCAGCTGGCTTACGGCGAGCTGCTCCTGCACGGTCAAGGCGTCCAGCGCGACTTCGCTGAGGCGCTGTCGTGGTTCGAGTCGGCGGCGTCGCTGGGCTCGGTGCGCGCGCTCGACATGCTCGAGTTCGTGCGGGCGGCGGGCCAGTCGCTCCCGCCGGCTGACGACGCGGCCGGTCAGTGATCGACGGCGCTCAGGGTTGTCTGAAGTCAAGGCTCAAACTCTGAACATCTTGCGCTGCTATCGTTGAGCGGATGAGACGCACCCTCACCCCCGCGGCCCTGTACGTGCCTCTGCTCATGTCAGCGTTGCTAGCCCTGGGCGCCGTCTTCGCCCAACAGACGCGCCAGAGCCCCATCTCGCTCAGAACCGAGATCTACATCGTCAGCCTCGTCACCAAGGACGACGGCACGCGCGAGGAGCGCTTCAGCCCCGCCACCGAGGCGATCCCAGGTCAGGTCGTCGAGTACCGGATCTTCGCGACCAACGTCGGCGAGACGACCCTGCCCGCTGGCAGCGTCCAGATCTACGGTCCGGTCGAGGACGGGATGGAGTACGTCAGCGGCTCGGCCACCCCGACCTCGGACCGCGTTCTCGCCGAGTTCTCCTTGGACGGCGCGGAGTTCGGCACCCCGCCGCTGCTCGTCGGCGCCGGCGACGCCCGTCGTGTTGCGGAGCCGGAAGAGTACAAGATGATCCGCTGGCGTCTGCTCGTCGACCTAGAACCGGGCCAAGAGGCGCCGTTCTACTACCGCGTCACGCTGATGTAACGTCAGCGCCGCGCGCCGCGGCGCTCAGCTACCTTCGCGCTCCTGGTACTGCAGCTCGTAGAGCTTGCGGTAGTAGCCGTCCTCCTGCTTGAGCAGCTCGAAGTGGTTGCCCTGCTCGATCAGCTTGCCCTTGCGCATCACCATGATCCTGTCGACGTCCTGGATGGTCGAGAGGCGGTGCGCGATGATCACGCTGGTCCGGCCCTGCATCAGCTTGGCGAGGGCGTCCTGGATCAGCTCCTCGGTCTCGGTGTCGACGTTGGCGGTCGCCTCGTCGAGGACCAGGAGGATGTCGGGGTTCTGCACCAGCGCGCGGGCGAAGGCGATCAGCTGCTTCTGGCCGGTCGAGAAGCCGGCGCCGCGCTCGCGGACCACCGTGTCGTAACCGTCGGGCAGGCGCTCGATGAACTCGTGCGCGTTGACGAACCTCGCCGCCTCGATCACGCGCTCCTGCGGGATGCTGTCGTCCCCGAGCGTGATGTTGCTGCGGATGGTGCCACTGAACAGGAACGGGTCTTGCAGCACGATGCCGACGTGGCGCCTCAGCTCGACCTGGTCGTAGTCGCGGACGTCGATGCCGTCGATCTTCACCGAGCCGCGCGTCACGTCGTAGAAGCGGCTGACGAGGCTGATGATCGTCGTCTTGCCGGCGCCGGTGTGCCCCACGAACGCGACCGACTCGCCCGGTGCCACCGTGAAGTCGACCCCGCGCAGCACCCACTCCTCGCCCTCGTAGGCGAAGTGAACGTCCTCGAACTTGATCTCGCCCCTGAAACCCTTGGAGAAGTCGAGCGGGTCCTTGGCGTCGACCACCTGCTCGGGCGTGTCGATGAGGCTGAAGATGCGCTCGGAGGAGGCCATGGCGGCCTGGATGATGTTGAACTTCTCCGAGAGGTCCTGCAGCGGGCGGAAGAACATGCCCGAGTACTGGATGTACGCGACCAGCACGCCGATGGTGATGCCGGCGTTCGCCAGGGCGTCGCCGCCCATGAGCCTGGTGCCGGCGTAGAGCAGGATCAGCGCGCTCGAGACGGCGGCCAGCAGATTGATCGAGGGGAAGAAGAGGCTGAACCAGCGGATCTGCTCGTCGTAGGCCTCGAGCAGGTCGAGGTTGAGCTTGTCGAAGCGACGCTGGTTGCGCGCCTCGCGGTTGAAGAGCTGGACCGTCTTCATGCCGCTGAGGTTCTCGGCCAGGTAGGAGTTCGACTTCGAGAGGCGCAGTCGCACGGCGCGGTAGGCGGTGCGGATGCGGCGTCTGAGGAAGTCGATCGTCAGGTAGAGGAACGGCATCACGATCAGCGTTATCAGCGCCAGCCGCCAGTTGATCAGGAACATGTAGATGAGGAGCCCGACCATGGTGCCGACATCGGCGATGAGCCCGACCAGACCGTCGGTCATCATCTGCTGGATCGCGTCGACGTCAGAGGTGATGCGGGTGATGAGGCGTCCGACCGGCGTGCGGTCGAAGAAGCCCATGTGCAGGCGCTGGATCTTGGCGAACATCAGTCGCCGCATGTCGTAGATGATCCGCTGTCCCAGCCACGAGATCAGGTAGGTGTAGCCGTAACGCAAGCCGAAGCTGAGCACGCGCAGGCCGAGGTAGACGAGCGTCACGTCCAGCAGGCCCCTGAGCCGCTGGTCGATGGAGAGCAGCGAGAACGGCGGCAGGTCGGCGAGCAGGTAGCGGTCCATCGCAGTCGCCAGCAGGGCGGGGAAGGCCGGCGCCAGAGCGCTGGTCAGCAGCAGCAGACCGACCGCGGAGAAGAGCTGCAGCTTGTAAGGCTTCAGGAAGCCCAGCAGGCGCCTCATCATCGTGTGGTCGTACGCCTTCTCGAACGCCTCGCCGTCCTCGTCGAGCAGGCTCTCCTGCAGCATGCGGTTGCCGCGGTGCTTGCGCCGGTCGCGGTAGGCGGCCCTCTCGGCGGCCACCGAGTAGTCGGGCAGGTCCATGTCGGTCAGGCGCGGAGGGCGCCCCGCCGCGGCGCCGGCGGCGAGCGGGTCTCGTGGGTCTAGGCTCACGCCGCCTCCATGTCGGCCTCAAGCTGCTGGCGTCTGTCGATGTCGGCGTAGCGGCCATCTTGCGCGATGAGCTCTGCGTGCGAGCCCTGCTCGACGATGCGACCCAACTCGAGCACGTAGATGCGGTCGACGTTCTGGAAGGCGCTGATGCGGTGCGCGACCACGATCGTCGTCCGTCCGCTCTGCACGCGCTTCAGGCCGCTCAGGATCTGCGTCTCGGTCTGCGTGTCGACGGCCGAGAGGGCGTCGTCGAGGATCAGCACGCGCGGGTCGCGGATCAACGCCCGCGCGATCGCGGTGCGCTGGCGCTGGCCGCCGGAGAGCGTGACGCCCCGCTCGCCCAGGCCGGTCTTGAAACCGAGCGGGAAGTCGTCGACGTCGCCGGCGAGCTGGGCGAGCTCCGCCGCCGCCCTGATGCGGGGCTCCAGATCCTCCGAGGAGGCTTCCGGCACTCCGTACGCGATGTTCTCGGCGATGCTGTCCGAGAACAGGAACGGTTCCTGCGGCACCAGTCCGATGTAGCGCCTCACGACCTCGATCGGGAAGCGGCGGTAGTCGATGCCGTCGATCAAGATCTCGCCCGAGTCGGGGTTCACCAGCCGGGTTATCAGCTGCACGACGAGCGTCTTGCCGGAACCCGTCCTGCCGGTGATGCCGATCGACTCGCCGGCGCGTATGCGGAAGCTGACGTCGTCGAGAGCGCGAACCCCCGCGAAGCTGACGCTGACGTTGCGGAACTCGATGTCGCCCTGTATCTCGCGCAGGGAGTAGTCGGTCTGGGGTCCGTCGGTCACTTCCGGCACCGATGCGAGGATCTCCTTGAGGCGACCCCACGAGGTCGAGCCGCGCTGCGCCATGTTCCCGATCCAGCCGAGCGCGACCAGCGGCCACTGGATACCCTCGAACAGCAGGATGAAGCTAGAGAACTCGCCGATCGACAGCTCGGAGCCGACTCCCAGCACCAGCCGTCCGCCGACCAGCACCAGCAGCGCGACGGTGAGCCCGAACAGGAACTCCATCAGCGGGTGCAGCGGCCCATCCACGCGGGTGAGGGCGAGGTTGCGCTTGACGAACTCGTCGTTGAGGTCGGCGAACTTGCTCATCTCGCGGTGCTCGATGCCGAACCCTTTGACGACGCGGATGCCGCTGAAGTTCTCCTGCGCCATCGCGGACACCTCGGAGAACTGCTCCTGGACGCGCGTGTAGCGCCTGTGGATGATCCTGAGCAAGATGAAGAACGTCAGCGAGATGAACGGGACGACCGCGACGGTCAGCAGCGTCAGGCTCGGGCTCAGCGACAGCATCCTGTAGATGGTGAAACCGATCATCGTCGCCGTGCTGCAGCCCATCATGATCGCGACACCGATCAGCATCCGCACGGCGTTGAGGTCGGCCGTCAGGCGCGCCATCAGGTCGCCGACGCGGGTGTTGTCGAAGTAGTTGCCGTCTAAGACGGTGAAGTGCCTGAAGATGTCGTGGCGGATCCAGAACTGGATCTCCCAGCTCGCGCCGAGGATCAGACGCCTTACCAGCACCATGATCACGGCGCCTGCCAGAGCCAGCCCGACGAGCATGGCGAGGTTGCGCCACAGCTGCGGCATGCTGATGCCGGTGCTGAAGCCGTCGATGATGCGCCCCGGGATTATCGGGATCAGCGTGGCTAGGAAGGCGTTGCCGATCAGCAGGCCGATGCCGATCAGGAACGCCCAGCGGTGCCTGCGCAGGTAGGGCCATAGGTCGCGAAACGTGTCTAGCACGAAGCTCCAATGCGCTTGAGAAGGCGCTGCCTTCGCGCCACTATCGCCGCGGCCCAGGTCTGACCCTCACAGCGTCATAGGCGGCCGCCAACATTGCCAAAGGCCACTATACACCGCCGCCCCATGGGGCTTGGAGGCTCGGCGTGACAGGGGCTAGGGTACCAGGAGCCTCTCGCCGTAAGGGCTGCCGCCCAGCATCAGCTCGAAGGTGACAGGCCCGCGGTCGGCGGTCGTCCAGCTGCCACGCAGCACCTCGCCGCCGCTGACGCGCCAGGTCGCCACCAGGGTGCGGCTGCCGTCGAGCGTCGTCGCCCACACCTGTGCGTCGGTGGCGCCGATGCCGGGCAGGATCGTCCAGGCGTAGGCGAACTCGCGCGGCTCCAGCTCCCTGAGCTCTGCGCGCACGTCGGGTGGGGTCAGCCTGATCGGGTGCGCGTTCAGAGTCAGCTCGAGCGCGCCCCGCTCGCCCTGGCCAGGTTCCGGAGCCTGCGCCACGATCAGACCGTCGGGAAGGTTGAGGCTCGCGACGCGCGTGACGAGCGGCATCCAACCGGCGCTGAGCGCCAGGCGCTCGGCCGAGTCCAGGTCCATGCCGACGAGGTCGGGAGCTCCGCCTTGCACCGACTGAGCTCCGCCGCCGGTGCTCACCACCAGCCTGAGCGCCGCCTGATCGCGCGAGACCGGCACATGGGGCGCCAGCGACTGGCTCAGCACCACGCCGCTGGCGCTGGTGGGGGCCGCCACCTCGTCGACGTAGACCCTGTCGGGCGCGATGCCCGCGAGCAGCGCCAGCGAACGCGCGTCCTCGACCCTCATGCCGACCAAGTCGGGTACGAACGTCTGCGCCGTCATGGGTCCCGCGCTGACCAAGACCGAGACGCTGGTCCCGGTGCCCGCGCGCGAGCCCGCCGGCACGCTCTGCGCGATCACGATCCCAGCCGGTGAAGGAGCGTTGATCCTGGCCACCTCACCGGCGACGAGGCCCGCCGCCCACAGCGCGCTCTCGACCTCGCTCGGGTGGTTGAGGCCCACCAACGCCGGCACCCCGGTGGGCGCCATCTGACCCGGCGGCAGTGCGTAGCGCAGCCGCACGCTGCGTCCGCGCCTGAGCTCGGAGCCGGCGGGCGGCTCGAGGTCGATGACGGTGCCGATGGGAGCCTCCGACGCGACACCGTCGGCGACGACCTCGAAGCCGAGCTGCGCCAGCGCGTTGACGGCCTGCTGCACCTGGCTGCCGGCGAGCTCTGGCAGCACGACTGTCCGTTCCTCGACCAGCCTGTTCCACGCGACGAGACCGACGAGCACGGTGACGACTGCCAGCGCGCCGGCGATGACCCAGCTCAGGCTGCGGCTGTCGAAGCGCGACAGGGGGTCGGCGCGCGCCGCCGGGTCGCGCAGGCGCTTGGTGGTCGCCGGCTTGTCGATGGCCGTCGGCAGAGGCTCGGCTAGTTGACCGTCGAAGCCAAGCCCGTAGAGCTGCGCCGGCTGCCGACCCACGCGCCTTATGTCGGCGGCGCGCGGGTCGAAGCCTTCGGCGACCAGCGCGCCGCTCAGCGTCTCGTCAGAGGTGGTGGCCGAGTTGGCCGGCGCCTTCAGCCAGGCGACGTAACGCGCGCCTGGCCTGGAGATGACGTCGTGAACGGCGGCTTTGCCGTCGCGCTTCAGCCGCTTGAGCAGCCTGCGGTAACGCTCGAAGGCCGGGTCTTGCGCCTCGGGTAGCTCGAACCATTCGACCCGCAGCGGGGTTCCGTCGGGAGCGGCGGCCTCGAACAGCGTGCGGCCGCCCTCGAGCGGCCGCTGCGCCATGACCTCGTACTTGCCGTCGAGCAGTGCCAACGCCGGCTCCCGCCCTCAGCCTGACGCCTGGTTCAGGCGCCGGGTTCGCGCGCCGGGCGCGGCTCTTGGCGCGCCTCTTGACGCAGCTGCGGCTCCAGAGGCACGACGCCTCCGCCACGGCCGGCTTCCGCCGACTTGCGCTTGCGCTCCTCCTCGGCGGCCCGCCTCTCGCGCTCTTCCTGCTCCTGCAGGCGGCGTTCGGCCTGCTGGGAGGCTTCCACGATCGTCTCGACTATCTCCTCGACCGGCGTGCCTTCCTGAGCGAGCTGGTAGGCGCGCTGGATCAGCTTGCCGTCGAGCGTCTCGCGCTGCAGCAGAGCCTCGGCCACCGCTTCGACCGCAGTCCAGCTCTCGCCGATCAGCACCTCGGTCTCCTTGTAGGAGTTGGCGAGGATCTCGTCGACCTGCTGCTCGAGCTCGCGAGCTGTCTCTTCGCTGAAGTCCTTGCGGCGGCTGATCTCGCCACCGAGGAAGATCGGGCCCTGATCGGAACCCCACGCGACGTACTCGCGCTCGCCCATCCCCATGTCGAGGACCATCTGCTTGGCGAGCTCTGTCGCCTGCTTGAGGTCGTTGCTGGCGCCGGACGAGATCGTGCCGGTCACGCGCTTCTCGGCCACGCGACCCGCGAAGGCGACGACGAGCTGCGCCTTGAAGCGCGCGACGTCGTAGAACATCTCCTCCTTGGCGAGAGGCGCCATGAAGCCGCCGGCGGCACCGCGCGGCATGATCGTCACCTTGCGGATCTCGCCGAGGACCGGCTGCGCCGCGTAAGCCACCGCGTGTCCGGCCTCGTGGAAGGCGAGCATCTTGCGCTCCTCCTCGGAGGGCACCAGGCTGCCGCGGCGCAGGCCCAGCGTGATGCGGTCGAGCGCCTCGTTGAAGTCGATCCAGCTGATGACCTGCTTGTTGGAGCGAGCAGCTACCAGCGCCGCCTCGTTGGTCAGGTTCTCGAGGTCGGCGCCGGAGAACGCCGGCGTGGCCTCGGACAGCCGCTTGAGGCTGACGTCATCAGCGATCGGCTTGTTGCGGACGTGGACCTTGAGGATCTCCTCGCGCTCGCGCTGGGTCGGGAGGCCGATGGTGACCTGGCGGTCGAAGCGGCCGGGGCGCAGCAGTGCGGGGTCGAGGATGTCGGGCCGGTTGGTCGCCGCGATGATGATCACCGAGGTGTCCTTCTCGAAGCCGTCCATCTCGGAGAGGATCTGGTTCAGGGTCTGCTCGCGCTCGTCGTGCCCGCCGCCGATGCCGGCGCCGCGGCGGCGCCCGATGGAGTCGAGCTCGTCGATGAAGATGATGGCGGGGGCCGCCTTGCGAGCCTCCTCGAAGAGGCTGCGCACGCGGCTGGCGCCGACGCCGACGAACATCTCCATGAACTCGGAGGCGCTGACCGTCAGGAACGGCACGCCGGCCTCGCCAGCCACCGCCCTGGCGAGCAGGGTCTTACCGGTGCCGGGCGGGCCGACCAGCAGCACGCCCTTGGGGATCTCGGCGCCGATGCGCAGGTACTTCTGGGGGGTCTTGAGGAAGTCGACGACCTCGAGGAGCTCCTGCTTGGCCTCCTTGTGGCCGGCGACGTCGTTGAAGGTGGTGGTGACCTTGTTGTCGCGGCCGAAGGTCTTGGCGCGCGACTGGCCGAACTGCATCACCTGGTTGGGGCCGCCCTGGGCGCGCATGAACACGAACCAGAAGAAGCCGAGCAGGATGGCTATCGGCAGGATCGACCCGATCAGGATGCCGAGCCACTGCGTCTGGTTGCGGATCGTCACCTCGGGGACGCCGGCTCTCACGTCTTCGAGCAGGGTGTCGGTGAGGATGACCGTCGTCTGGAAGTTGCGGATCGTCTGCGGCTCGCCGTTTATCGAGACCTGCGACTCGCTGACGAGCGCGCCCTCGATGACGCCGGTGTTGCGGTCGATCTTCACCGACGCGACACGGCCCTCGACCACCAGCTCGCTGAACGTCGAGTAGGTGATCTCGCGCGCTCCGCCGTTCGAGTTGAACTGGCTGAAGACGTAGATCCCCAAGATGAGGAGCATCACGACCAGCCACGGGTTGAAGGACCTCTTCAACGCATTCCTCCTGCGTGCGCGTCGCCTGCACTTAACCTGCCCGCGCGAACCCCACCTGCGCAGACCGAACCAAAGGCTAGCACCCTATCATGAGGTCGCTCTGTAGCGCGCCTTCACTCGAACTTGTAGCCCTTGGGAACCGTGACGATACCGCTCGGCATCACGGTCAGACCGCGCGCCCGGTCGGCGGCGGGATCTACGCCGATCTCCACCCCGTCCGGCACCGTCACGTTCTTGTCGATTATCGCGTTGCGCACGACGGCGTGGCGGCCAACCGTCACGTTGTCGAACAGCACCGAGTTCTCGACCAGCGAGTACGAGTTGGCTCGCACCCGCCTGAACGCGACCGTGTTGCGCAGCGTCGCGCCGGAGATGATCACGCCGCCTGCCACCAGCGAGTTCACCGCTCGCCCTGTGCGAGCCTCCTCCTCGTGCACGAACTTGGCGGGCGGGGAGTACTCGGACGAGGTGCGCAGCGGCCACTCGTCGTTGTAGAGGTCGAACTGCGGCCGCACGGCCACCAGGTCCATGTTCGCCTCCCAGTAGCTGTCGAGGGTGCCGACGTCGCGCCAGTAGGTGTTCGGACCCTCCTGGCCGGGGATGGGGTTGCGGGCGAAGTCGTAGGCGAACAGCCGGTGCCCGTCGGCCAGCGCCTTGGGCAGGACGTCCTTGCCGAAGTCGTGCTCCGAGCCGGGCCGCATGGCGTCCTCCGACAGGAACTCCATCAGCTTGTCGACGCTGAAGACGTAGTTGCCCATGCTCGCCAGGCAGTGAGACGGTCGGCCCGGTATCGCCTTCGGGTTCTCCGGCTTCTCCTGGAACTCGGTGATGCGCCAGTCCGAGTCGACCTGCAGCACGCCGAAGCGCTTGCCCTCCTCGACCGGCGTCGGGTAGGCGGCGATGGTGACGTCAGCCTGGTTCTCGAGGTGGTACTGGATCATGTGGCTGATGTCCATCTTGTAGATGTGGTCGCCGCTGAACACGGCCACCAGGTCGGCGCGCTGGTTGTCGATGAGGTGGAGGTTCTGGTAGATGGCGTCGGCGGTGCCGCGGTACCACTCGGCGCCGAGCTCCTCGTACAGGTACATCTGGGCGGGCGCGAGGGTGATGAAGTAGTCGGAGAAGAACGTGCCGAAGCGCCAGTTGCGCTGGATGTGCTCGGTCAAGGACTGCGCCTTGAACTGCGTCAGCACGAAGATGCCGAAGATCTCGGAGTTG
The DNA here is from genome assembly GCA_964392895.1 of uncultured bacterium. Lineage (GTDB taxonomy): Bacteria > Deinococcota > Deinococci > Deinococcales > Trueperaceae > CAYMRL01. Next base: position 111,133 of record CAYMRL010000008.1, on the reverse strand, counting down.
ATCATGTTGTTGAGCGCGAAGTCGATGATGCGGTACTTGCTGCCGAACGGCACCGCCGGCTTCGTGCGCTTCCAGGTCAGAGGATGCAGGCGCGAACCTTTGCCGCCCGCCAACACCATGCCGACAACGCGCGCTCGATTGCTTGCCATGTAGCCACATAGTACCGCCGGGTCGCGCCGTTCCGACATGGGAAGCGCCCCAAGCTGTAGCTTTGAGTGCCGTGAGCGCCAGAAGCCTCTACGACCACTCACCCGACGCCCTGCCGCTGCCGGAGGGCACGCCGAGCTACCGTCGCGACCAGCTGCGGGCGTGGCTCTACCGCAACCCCGTCGCTTCTTTCGATCAGATGACCGACCTGCCTGCCACACTGCGCGCGGAGCTGGCCGAGTCGTTCACAGTCGAGCCTTTCGCAGCCATCGAGCGCTTTCCGTCCAAGGACGGCTCGGTGCGCTACCTGTTCACGCTCGCCGACGGCAAGCAGACCGAGGCCGTCTACATGCCGTACCTGTCGCGCCGGACGGTCTGCCTCTCGTCGATGGTCGGCTGCCCCGCCGCCTGCGCCTTCTGCGCCACCGGCGCCCTCGGCTTCGGCAGGAACCTGAGCAGGGGAGAGATCGTGGCGCAACTGACGGCCGTGGCGCGGCTCGAGGGCATCGAGCCCGGGACCATCCGCAACGTCGTGCTGATGGGCATGGGCGAGGCGCTGCTCAACTACGACGCCGCCGTCGGAGCGGTGCGCACGCTGATCGACCCGGCGGCGCTCGGGCTGTCTCAGCGCCGGATAACGCTGTCCACCGTCGGCCTGCCGACCAAGATCAGGCGCCTCGCCGACGAGGGCTTGCAGGTGGTGCTGGCCGTCAGCCTCCACGCGCCGGACGAGGAGACGCGCCGCCAGATAATCCCGACGGCGCACGCGCACTCGATAGAGGACATCGTGTCCGCCCTGTACTACTGGCAGGAGCGCGGCGGCCGCAGGGTGACCATCGAGTACACGATGTTGCGCGGCGTCAACGACAACGATTGGCAGGCGGAGAAGCTCGCCGCGCTGCTGAGCGGGCTGACGGCGCACGTCAACCTGATCCCCTTCAACCCCTGGGACGGGTCCGGCTTCCGCGACTCGCTGGTTCAGCGCCGCGACTCGTTCAAAGGCGTCTTGGAGAGGCGTGGCGTCAGCGTCTCGGTCCGGTTCAGCCGCGGTCGTGACGCGGGCGGCGCCTGCGGGCAGCTGGCCCTCACCAAGCTCGCGGCCGGCGCGCGCCAGTAGCGTCACAGACGCTCATCCATTGCCTAGACCCCGTGTGGCTTTTCACATTTGGGGCTGGCGCAGTGGTTCATACTTGGCCCTGAAACTCGCGATTCGCACGCACTGAACTGCCGAGTCATGGGTTGCTGGGGAGGCTGGCATGATCAGTACTTCGCGCAGGGCCAAGAGGGCCGCTGCCACTATCGGGCTCGCGGCTTTGATCCTGTTCGGATACGCCTTGGCTCAGCCGACGGCCTCGGCTCAACCTACGTTGGCCGAACTGCGAGCCGCGGTCGAGGCCGATAGGGGAGACGTCGCCGCCTGGGTGGCGCTCGGCAACGCGCACTTCAACGCCGGTCAGCACGACCTGGCCAAGAACGCCTTCCTCGAGGCGATCGCCCTCGATTACACGTCGGGTGACGCCCACTACGGCCTCGGTCTCGCCGAGTTCTCCCGCGGCGACTACCAGGCGGCCCTCTTCGAGTTCACCGAGGTGACGAGACTCCACGCCGAGCGCTTCGACGGCCACTTCAACCGCGCCGTCACGCTCGCCAGGCTGCGCCGCGCCCAAGACGCCGCCGACGCCTTCCGCAACGCCCTCAGGGAGGCCGATCCGGAGGCGACGCTCGAGGACCGCGTCCACGCCCAACTCGGCCTCGCGGGCCAGCTGGAGATAGTCGGCGACCACTCCGGCGCCGCCGCCGCGTATCTCGCGGCGCTCGAGCTCGAGCCCGGCAACGCCGGCTACATCCTGCGCCGCGGCGCCGCTCTGCACGCCGCCGGTGACGGCCTCGTCGCCCTGCCGGAGCTCACCGACCTCGAGACTCGCACCTCCGACTACCGCGTCAGCGCCCTCATCGCCGATATCTACGTAGGGCAAGGTCAGATCGACTACGCCATCTGGTCGCTGCAGCGCGCGCTCGAGAAGGCGCAAGCCGCCGGCGACGGCCCCGCGCAGGCGAGCACCTACGTGAAGCTCGGCGCGCTCCAACGCAGTCTCGGCCGCGATGCCGACGCCGCGGCGTCCTACGAGGCCGCCGTCGCCGTCCACCCTGGCTCGTGGGAGGCCCAGTACAACCTCGGCGTCACTCACCTCGAGAGCGGCAGGCCCCGCGCTGCGCTTCCAGCGCTCGACACGGCCCTGAGGCTCGACCCGCAGCGCGGCGAGATCTACTTCGCCCTCGCCACGGCTCACGACCAGCTCGGCCAGAGCGCGGAGGCGCTCGGCAGCGCTCGGGAGGCCATGGCTCGGCTCTCTGACCCCGAGGTCGTGACCTCGGCGCGCTTCATCGCCGGACGCTCGCACTTCCGCCTCGGCGACTACCCCGCCGCCAACGAGCTGCTCCGCAGCGTCCTGCAGGCGAGGCCCAACGACGCCCAGGTTCAGCTCTGGAGCGGGCTGAGCGCCTACCAGCTCGGCGACTACTCGACGGCCATCGGCAGCTTCGAGCGCGCCGTGCAGCTCAACCCGAACAGCGTGGAGGCCCGCGTCAACCTGGGTGCCGGCTACCTCGCCGCACAGCGCTACCAGGAGGCCGAAGGCGTCTACCAGCTGCTGGTCGAGCAGAACCCGCGCGACTCCGAGTCGTTCTACAACCTCGGCTGGGCGCTCTTCTCGCAGAACCGCCGCAACGCCGCGCGCGACGCCTGGGTCGCGTCCTGCGAGCAGGGCTACCAGGCGGCCTGCAGCGCGATAACCACGTACCTCTGAGGCCTTAAGTCTTCTCCCGGGCCGCCCGGCCAACGCGCGGCTCTGTATGATTGGAACCATGGATTGGCTTCGCCGCAACTGGCCTGACCTGCTCATCGGGATCGCGTTGGTCGCCGTCATCGCCGGCATCATCGCCACACTGATCTCCGGGGGTTCTTTCTTCCCGTTCGGCGGCAACCGCAACACCGGCACCACCACCGGTCAGACGTCGGGTCAGAGCACCACGCTCACCACCCCGCTGACGCCTTCCGGCAGCACGACCACCCAGAGCGGTTCGTCGGGCTCGCAGACCGGTAGCTCCACCACGCCCTCGACCAGCGGTTCGTCGACCACGACCTCCGGTTCGACCGACGGTCAGTCGTCAGGCAGCAGCATCTCGGTGCTGCCGCCCGCCGGCAGCACCAGCACGACCGGTTCAGACACCGGCAGCTCGACCACGACGACGACCCCTGCGACGACCGGCTCAGCGACCACCGGCACCGAGGCGACGACGCCTGCTACTTCGACGCTCAGCACGACGCCCGCGACGACCACCTCGAGCTCCGGATCGACGACCACCTCGTCGACCACCCCCTCGACGATCTCCACCTCCGCCGCGGGACAGGGTGCCCCGTACCGCGTCTCGGTAGGTGCGTTCGGCAGCGTCGACAACGCCAATCGCCAAGCCGACGCGTTCCGCGCTGCCGGGTACCCGGTGTTCCTTGGCGCCCAGGGCAGCCTGAACATCGTCCTCGTCGGTCCCTACGACACGGAAGCGCAGGCGCGCGCCGTCGCCGACAGGATCCGCGCCGACACCGCGCTCAACGTCACCGACCCGACCGTCTACATGCTCGACGACGCCGACAGCGACTCGAGCCAGTCGACGACCTCGAGCGGTTCGAGCACCACGGCCACGCCAGCTACGACCACGCCAGCTACGACCCAGGCCACCACGTCGACCCAGCCGACGACGAGCGCCCCCGCCACCTCGGCCTCGGGCCGCTACCTGCAGGTCGGTGCCTACGGCAGCCGCGCCAGCTCGCTGCCTCAGCGCGAACGCGTCGAAGGCCTCGGCTTCGTCGTCAGCGAGCGCGAGGAGAGCGGGCTAATCAAGCTGCTCATCGGACCGTTCGACGCTGCCGCTCTCGAGCAGGCACAAGGGCGGCTCACGGCAGCGGGGGTCGAGAGCTTCGCTCGCTGATGCCGAAGGGCATCCCGTCGGCGACCGTAAGCCGGCTGGTCACGTACCTCAGGATCCTCGATCAACTCAAGCACGCGGGCGCGTTGCGCACCTCGTCGGACCACCTGGCTGCCGAGGCTAACGTCTCGGCGTTCCAGGTCCGCAAGGACCTCGCCTACTTCGGCTCGTTCGGCACCAGAGGCAGCGGCTACGAGGTCGCCGGCCTGCTGAAGGAGCTGCGGCGCATCCTGGGTCTCGACAGGTGCTGGAACGTCGCCATCGTCGGGATGGGGCGCCTCGGGCAGGCGCTGGCGGACTACCCGCAGTACGGCTACTACGAGTTCAGCCTGGTGGCGGGTTTCGATGTCGACCCCGACAAGGTCGGAACGCGCAGCGGCGAGCTCGAGGTCCACCATCTCGACGACCTGGCGAAGCTGGCCGCGGAGCGCGAGGTCGACATGGCCTTCCTCACCGTGCCGGTCTCCGCCGCTCAGGCCGCGGCCGACGCGATCGTCGCCGCTGGGATCGAGGGCGTCCTCAACTTCGCGCCGACGGTCATCAACGTGCCGGCATCGGTCAAGGTCGAGACCGCCGACTTCCTCGCCGGGATGAAGCGCCTCGCCTACTACATGAAGGACGTTTGACCGCTTCAAAGCGACTTCGGCGCCCTGCTTATACTTGATGCAGTGCAGCACCTCATTCGGAACGAGCTTCAGGAGTTCGAGCGCGCGATCGCTGCGGAGGTACGCTCCGACGTCGCGTTCATCGACGCGATCGGCTCCGACCTCGTCACCGCGGGCGGCAAGCGGCTGAGGCCGAGCCTCGCCTTCCTTACCCGCGCCATGCTCGGCGCCGGCGCCGCCGAAGCGCAGCGCGTGGCGCTCGCCGTCGAGCTGCTCCACTCCGCCTCGCTGCTGCACGACGACCTCATCGACGACGCCGACTCGCGCCGCGGCGCCGAGGCCGCCTTCAGGCGCTACGGCAGCGTGGTCAGCGTCATGTCGGGCGACTACCTGCTCGCGCGCGTGCTCGCCATCCTGGCGCGCAGCGGCCACTCCGGCTTCACGGGACTGATGGCCGAGACCGCGGCCGCCGTGTGCGAGGGCGAGGTGCTGCAGTTCCAGAGCGCCAGCCTGCAAGACCGCAGCGTCGAGGGCTACTTCCGCATCGTCGACGGTAAGACGGGCGCGCTGTTCGTCGCGGCGACGGTCGGCGTCGGCATGCTGGCCGGCGCTCCGGCGGCGCAGCTCGCGGCCTTGCGGCAGTACGCGACCTCGTTCGGCCGCGCCTTCCAACTTCGCGACGACGTCCTCGACCTCCTCGGCGACCCGAAGCGTCTCGGCAAGCCCGTCGGAGGCGACCTGCGCGAGGGCAAGGCGACGTACCCGGTCCTGCTCCTGCTCGAGGCGGGCGTCACGGAGCCGCAGGCGATCCTCGACCGTCACGCCTCGGTGCCAGGCGACCTGGAGACGATCCAAGCGCTGGTCAGGGAGCACGGCGCCGACAGGCGCTCGCTCGAGCGCATCGACGACGAGGCCGGTGCGGCTGTCGCGGCGCTCGAAGCGTTCCCGCCGTCGCCCGCGCGTGAGGCGTTGGCGGGATTGGCGTTGGGCGAGAGCCTGCGGGTGGCCTGACGTGAGGACCGAGGCGTTGGCGGGCCCAGAGCGATAGACTCGGAAGCGATGTCAGTACTCGACGAAGGCCGGCTGCTCGATTTCTTCCGCGAGCACCACGAGAGGCCTTGGCACGTTCAAGAGATCCAACGCAGGCTCAAGCTCGATGACCGCGCGGCGCTTCGTGCCGCTCTCGCCGACCTGGTGCAGGGCGGCAAGCTGGTCAGGACGCGGCGCCGCACCTACGGCTTGGCGCAGGAGATGAACCTCATCCTCGGCACGCTGCAGGTGACCTCGGGAGGCTATGGGTTCGTTATCCAAGGCGGCGGCGGCAAGGACCTGTTCGTCCCGGCCGACAGGCTGGCGGGCGCCTGGGACACGGACAAGGTGCTGGCCAGGCCCAGCCCGCAGCGCGCCGACGACGACAGACCGAGCGGAGAGATCGTCCGCATCGTCGAGCGCGGCACCAAGCTACTGGTCGGCACGCTCGAGTACGCCCAGGGCTACGCCATCTTGCGCCCCGATTCGGTCAGGATCCGCTCGCGCATCCTGCTCACGCCCGAGTCGGTGGGCAAGTACGAGGGCGGCTCGCGCATCGTCGTCGAGCTGGTGTGGCCGGAGGACTCCGGCGAGCGCGAGCCGTTCGGCAAGGTGGTCGAGTACCTCGGCACCTCTGACGACCCCGAGGTCGAGACCCGCGCGGTCATCGTCAAGTACAGCCTGAAGGCCGAGTACGACGCCGCCACCGTCGCCGAGGCCGCCGCGGTGCCCGACCACGTGACGGGCGAGATGATGGAGGGCCGCACCGACTACCGCAAGGTGCCGACCTTCACCATCGACGGCGAGGACGCCAAGGACTTCGACGACGCGATCTCGCTCGAACGCATAGACGGCAACAAGGACGGCCTGCTCAGGATCGGCGTGCACATCGCCGACGTGAGCTACTACGTCGCCGAGGGCACCAACCTCGACAAGGAGGCCGCCAAGCGCGCCACCAGCGTCTACCTGCCGGGCCGCGTGCTGCCGATGCTGCCGGAGGAGCTCTCCAACGGCATCTGCTCGCTGGTCGAGGGCAAGCCGCGCCTCGCCCTGTCGGCCTTCGTCGACGTCACGCGCACGGGCGAGGTCGAGGCGTTCCGCTTCCGCGAGACCGTCATCCAGTCCGATGCCCGCCTCACTTACCGACAGGTGCAGGACTTCGCCGAGGGCGGCAGGCTGCCCGCCGGCAAGCTCAAGCTCGAGCGCGACATCAAGGTGCTCCTCAACCTCAGCCAGGAGCTGCGCAGGCGCCGCATCGGCGCGGGCGCCCTCGACTTCGACTTCACCGAGGCCAAGGTAGACGTCGACGAGGCCGGCACGCTGCACGTCACACCGGTCAAGAGCAACGCCGCCAGGCAGCTCATCGAGGAGCTGATGCTGCTGGCCAACCGCAAGGTGGCCGAGGAGCTCAGCCGCCGCGACGTGCCGGCGCTCTACCGCGTCCACGAGGACCCGAGCCAGGAGAAGATCCAGGCTCTGCAGAAGGCGCTAGGCAAGCTCGGTTACACGCTCGACCTGAATCAAGCCAAGCCTCAGGACCTGCAGCGCATCTTGATGCAGGCGGCGGGCAAGCCGGAGGCGCAGCTGGTGAACACCCTGCTGCTGCGCAGCCTCAAGCAGGCGCGCTACAGCTCCGACAACCTCGGGCACTTCGGCCTGGCGTTCGAGGACTACCTGCACTTCACCAGCCCGATCCGCCGCTACCCGGACCTGGTGGTCCACCGCGTCGTGCGCGCGCTTCTTCAGCACCGGCTGTCTCCGACGTTGAAGGAGAGGCTCAAGACCGACTTCCCGCAGCTCGCCGAGCACGCCAGCGAGCGCGAGCGCGTCGCCGAGCAGGCCGAGCGCGACCTCACCAAGTACTTCCACGCCCGCTGGGCGCAAGATCACGTCGGCGAGACCTTCGTCGGCATCATCGTCGGCGTCACCAACTTCGGGCTGTTCGTCGCGCTGCCGAACGCCGTCGAGGGCTTGGTGCACGTCAGCCACCTCGCCGACGACTACTACTTCTACATCGAGGACTCTCTGATGCTGATGGGCAAGCACAAGCGCCGCCGCTTCAGGATGGGCGACCGCATCGAGGTCAGGGTGCTCGGCGCCAACCCGACGCAGCGCCAGATCGACCTGCTGCCCTCCGACATGCCGCTGCCGGAAGCGGATGCGGACGCTGAGGAGGTGGCGCTGGAGACCAAGCCGCCGGCTAAGCTCAAGACGCCGCTGCTCGCCGGTGTGGATGCGGAGGCGTTGCGGGAACTGCAGCCGGCGCCTCAGAGGTCGGGTGGTGCGCGCAGGACCAAAGGCGGCAAGGCGCTGGCGAAGGTGCAGGCGAAGGACGCGCCGGCTCAGGCAGCGGTGCAGGCGCCTGAAGCACCTATCCCCGAGCCCGCCGCTTCGGAGCGCTCGCGACCGGACGCGGCGAGTCCCGGCAAGAAGCGTCGCCGTCGGCTCGTCTTCGGTTGAGGTGACTGGTGGGCGGCTCCCGAGGCGACTGAGGTCTGTAGCGAGGTCTGTCGCGGCGCCCGCTCTGCAAGGTAGGGTGCGGCATCGCTGGTTCGCCGGCTCTGTTAGACTCCGGCACCACTGGGAGGCGCGAGATGGCAGTCGAGTTCCGTTACCCTCTGACGCGTGTGTGCCTCCGCTCCGGGGCGCTCACGCTGCCGCGCGCGATGGTCGGCCTGTTCCCCGCTCAGGGCGAGATAGTCGCCATCGACACCAAGCGCGACCAAGAGTTCAAGCTCAGCGCCCAAGGCCCGCGCAGCGTCGCCGGCTTCGCCGAGCTGTTCCGCAACCATCGCCTCGACGTCAACGACGAGCTGTCGATCCGCAAGCTCGAGGACGGCCGCTACTCGATAACGCCGCTGCCCAAGCCGCGCCGCTCCGACTACTCGACCAGCGACGCGCTGGTGTTCCTGTTCGACGAGCTCGCCGAGTCGGGTATCGCCGCCACCGAGGCCGAGATCCGCTCGCTATACCCAGACCTGCCCGCCGGCGTCGACCTAGCTGGCGCGCTGGTCGCCGACGGCCGCTTCGTGCAGCGCGAAGGCCGGTGGCAGAGCGCGACCGCCGCCGAGATGGCGGACAGCGGCCGCAGGCGGGCGGAGGAGGCGGTCGCGGCGCGCGAGCGCGAGACCATCGAGAACCTGGCGTTGGCGCAAGCCGGCGCCCACGCGCGCGCCGAGCGCGAGGCCGTGCTGCAGGCGCGGCTCGAAGCTCACGCTGCCGGTGGAGCGCAGTCTGGCCTATGGGGCACGTCGGGCCGCGCCGAGGACGGCGCCGTGCTGGAGACCGGACCTCAGAGCTACCCGAACCCGAAGAGCTCCTCGGGTGGGTCGGTCATCGAAAGGCGCACGCCCGCCACGGCCTGGCATCGCGACACCAGCGGCGGCCATGGCGGCTTCGACGAGGACCTCGACGACGACAGGTCGCGTGAGTCCCTCGAGCTCGTGAGCCGGCTGCGGGCTCTGGTGACGCCGTGCGGCTTCAGGCTCGAGCCGACCGGTCGCTACCAGGTGACTCTCCACGCCGAGATGGGCCGGCGCGGTTACCGCGTCTTGGTGCAGGTCCTCAGCAGCAACCTGCGGCTCGATTGGGCCGACCTGATGGCGCGCCGGCGCAGCCTGAACGTGCGCTACCTCGCCGTGGTGGGCGAGTCGCGCGACCTGATCAGGCTCGTCGGTCCCGCCGCCGCCGCGCGTGCCACGCTGTGGAGCTGGACGGGCCTCGAGCGGGTCGCCGCCCTCAACCGCACTGTGCCGATAAGCCCCGTCGACCTCGCCACCCATTTCGAGTCCGACGGGCTGTTCGAGGACGGGCTCACCCGCTTCGAGACAGCGGTCGGTGAGCGCGTCGCCGAGCGCGGCATGTTCTCGGAGGTGCTGCTGCGCCTGTCGCAGCTCAAGGCGCCCGTCGTGTTCCTGCTCGAGGAGCTGGCGTCGGAGCTCAACATGAGCCGCGAGCAGGTGCTGCGGATCCTAGAGCGGCTCGGGGCCGCGCCGTTCGACCTCGTCGAGCGGGTCGAGCAGGGTGAGTTCGTGCTCAGGCAAGGCGTGCCTGATGCGCTGACGGCTCTGGCCGGTTACGCCACCTCGCTCAAAGGTCGCGTGCCGGCGCGGCAGCGCGAACGCCTCACCGCCGTCGGCGAGCCCGACCTGCTGACGAGCCCGGGCGCTACCTCAGCCGACGCCTGATCGGTCCTACAAGTCCTGCAGGGCGGTCACGCGCGGTTCCGACTTGGCCGCCGCCGCGATGGCGTCGATGGTCCAGCGCGCCGCCTCGCGGGTGCTGACGTACGGCACGCCGTTCTCGAGGGCGCGGCGCAGCTCGCGCGTCTGAGCCACGTCGATGAGCAGATCGTAGTCGAGGTCGCCGATCACCGGCGCGCCCGCTGCCGCCTCGCGCCGCAGCTCGACGCTGAAACCCAGCAGGGTCAGGCGCGCAGTCTCGCTCTCGAGGTCGCTGCCGATCAGCAGCGCACGGCCGGTATGGGGCAGCTTGGAGCCCGCGGCCAACGCCGCCTTGTGGTACGCGAGGTGCGGATCGGCGTCGATGCCCATGCTCTCGCCGGTCGAGCGCATCTCGGGCCCTAGCACCGGCAGCACGCCGCTGAACTTCAGGAACGGCAGCACGGCCTCCTTGACGCTGTAGACCTCGGGACGCGGAGCCGTCGTGAAGCCGAGCTCTTCGAGCGTTCTGCCCGCCGCGATGAGCGCGGCGTATTTCGCGAGCGGATGGCCTATCGCCTTCGACAGGTAGGGAACCGTGCGGCTGGCGCGCGGGTTGGCTTCGATGACGTAGACGCGGTCGTCCTTGATGACGAACTGCACGTTGAGAAGCCCGCGCACGCCGATGGCGTTCGCCAGCGCGACGGTGTGCGCCGAGATCTCGGCGATCTGCTCCTGTGAGAGGTTGACCGGCGGCGTGATGCAGGCGCTGTCGCCGGAGTGGACCCCGGCGGCCTCGACGTGCTCCATGATCCCGGCCACCACGGCCGCCTGACCGTCGGCGAGAGCGTCGACATCCACCTCGACCGCACCCTGCAGGTACTCGTCGACGAGGATGCTCGGCTCGCCCGGCAGCTCGGCGTAGACCTCGGCGAGGTAGGCCGTCAGCTCGGCGTCGTCGTTGACGACCTTCATCGCGCGGCCACCCAGCACGTAGGAGGGGCGGACCATCACCGGGTAACCGATCTCGTGGGCGAGCCCAGCGACCTCCGAGGGCTTGGTCGCCACGCCGCCGCGCGGCTGCGGGATGCCGAGGCGCTGGCACAGGGCGTGGAACTGGTCGCGGTCCTCTGCGGCGTGGATGGCGTCGGCGGGTGTGCCCCAGATCGGCACGCCGGCATCGGTGAGCGCCCGCGCGAGCTTCAACGGCGTCTGGCCGCCGAGCTGGACGATCACGCCGTCGGGTTTCTCGTGCTGGATGACGTTGAGGACGTCCTCGAAGGTGAGCGGCTCGAAGTAGAGGCGGTCGGCGGTGTCGTAGTCGGTGCTGACGGTCTCGGGGTTCGAGTTGATCATGATCGTCTCGAAGCCTGCGTCTCTCAGCGCCCACACGGCGTGGACGGTCGCGTAGTCGAACTCGACGCCCTGACCGATGCGGTTGGGGCCAGAGCCGAGGATGACGACCTTGCGCTTGTCCGACGACCCGACCTCGTCCTCCCACTCGTAGGTCGAGTAGAAGTACGGGGTGTACGCCTCGAACTCCGCGGCGCAGGTGTCGACGGTCTTGAAGACCGGAGCCTCGCCCTGCTCGAGCCTCAGGCGCCTGACCTCGGCAGCGTCGATGCCGGTGAGAGCCGCGACGTCTCCGTCCGAGAAGCCGAGCCGCTTGATCTCGCGCCACAGCTCCCACTTCCAGGTGGCTGGCGCGCCGGCGGCGCGGATCTCGGCCTCGGCGTCGACGATCTCCTCGAGCTGCGAGAGGAACCACGGGTCGATGCCCGTGCGCTGGTGCAGGACCTGCACGGTGAGGCCACGCCTGAGCAGCTCGATCACGGCGCCGAGCCGCTTCGGGTTCGGGTAGAGAAGCGCTTCGAGCTGCGCCTCGCTGAGGCCGCCGGTCTGGCTGCGCACGTCGAGCTCGAGCGAGCGCACCGCCTTCAGCAGCGACTCTTTGAACGTGCGGCCTATCGCCATGACCTCGCCGACGCTGCGCATCTGGGTGCCGAGCGCGTCGGGCGCGTGCGGGAACTTCTCGAACGCGAAGCGCGGGATCTTGGTGACGACGTAGTCGATGGTCGGCTCGAACGCCGCCTTGGTCTGTCTGGTGATGTCGTTGGGCAGCTCGTCGAGGTGGTAGCCGACGGCGAGCAGCGCGGCGATCTTAGCGATCGGGTAGCCCGTCGCCTTGCTCGCCAGCGCCGATGAGCGCGACACGCGCGGGTTCATCTCGATGACGATCACGTCGCCGTCGTCGGGGTTGACCGCGAACTGGATGTTGGAGCCGCCGGTGTCGACGCCGATCTCGCGGATGATCGCGATCGAGTAGTCGCGCAGGCGCTGGTACTCCTTGTCGGACAGGGTCTGCGCCGGCGCGACGGTGATGCTGTCGCCCGTGTGCACGCCCATCGGGTCGAAGTTCTCGATCGAGCAGATGATCACGACCGTGTCGTTCATGTCGCGCATCACCTCGAGCTCGTACTCTTTCCAGCCGAGCACCGACTGCTCGACCAGCACGCTGCCGACAGGCGAGTCGTGCAGACCCTGCCTGACGATGCGCTCGAACTCCAAGGCGTCCCTGGCGATGCCACCGCCGGTGCCGCCGAGGGTGAAGCTGGGCCTGATGATCGCCGGGTAGCCGATGGAGGTGACGAAGTCGCGCGCCTCCTCGAAGGTCGTGACCATCTTGCCGGCCGGCGTCTTGATGCCGATCTTGGCCATCGCCTCCTGGAAGCGCTTGCGGTCCTCGCCCTTCTGGATGGCTTCGTAGTTGGCGCCGATGAGCTCGACGCCGTGACGCTGCAGGATGCCCGTCTCGTGAAGCTTACTGGCGAGGTTCAGCGCCGTCTGGCCACCGAGCGTCGGCAGCAGCGCGTCGGGGCGCTCGACCTCGATGACGGTCTCGACGTACTCGGGCGTGAGCGGCTCGATGTAGGTGCGGTCGGCGACCTCCGGGTCGGTCATGATCGTCGCCGGGTTGGAGTTGACTAGCACGACCTCGTAGCCGGCGGACCGCAGGGCCTTGCAGGCCTGGGTGCCGGAGTAGTCGAACTCGGCCGCCTGCCCGATGACGATGGGGCCGGAGCCGAGGATCAGGATCTTGTGTATGTCGTCGCGTCTGGGCATTTATATCCGGCGGAGTGTATCACCTTGCTCTACCAGGAGAGCGCCTGGCAGATGTCCTGATCCCGGTCGGGGTCGCCCTACTCCTCGGCCGCCGGCATGACGTACCTCTCGATGTCGACCACCTCGCGGAAGCCGAGCCTGAGCAGGATCGGTGCAGAGGTCGTGCGGACCGCATGGGTGACGATGGCGCGGCTGCCCCTGGCGCGGGCGTCGGCGATGCGCGCCTGAACCAGGGCCCGGTAGTGACCGCGGCCGCGGAAGGCGGGCAGCGTGGCTCCGCCGCCCAGCAGCGTCACCTTGCGCGCATGGTCGATCATCCCGGTCGCGAAAGCCACGGGCGCGCCGTTCTCGTAAGCGAGGTACTGGACGAACTCGAAGCCGGGAGCGGTGCCCGCTTCGAGCCGCTTCAGGGTTGCGAGGGAGTGATCGACGGGCGTGCCGTAGCCTTCGGCCATCACGTGGACGTGCTTGCGCAGCTCGCTTATGTCGACGGTTCGGACGGAGGTGGTCGAGCGAGCTGCCGGCGGCTCCCGCAGCGGGGAGAGGGCGAGCCCGGCCACGCGCACGTCCGCGGCTCTGGCCAGCCCCCGCTCCGTCAGGCGTCTCGCTAAGTCGAGCGGGAGCGACGACGGCGTCAGGTACCAGACCAGGCCGTGACCGACGCGCCTAAAGGCGGCGATGACGCCGTCTATCACCGCGTCCGCCTCCGACGCGGCTAGACGGCTCAGCCCGACGCGGTTGTTGTTGGGGTCCGGATGCGAGCCCATGGTTGCCGTCACACCTGGGAAGTCGAGGTAACGCAGCGCTTCGGATGGCTTCGGGCCGTAGAAGAGCAACCTCTCCAGCGCCTCGGCCAGCTCGGCCTCTGACAGTTCCTCGTTCACTGCGGTCGCTCGACGGGCGACGCCGCGCCTCGCCCCCGGACGAGCTCGGCGCGGTCCGCCGCCATCTGCCTGAGCTCTCCCAACGGGAGAGCCTCTACGGTCAGTCCTCGGTAGCCGGTGGTCGTCGTCGCCATGCACAGCGAGTTGAGGATGGCCTCCTCGGTAGCCTCGATGACCGCCTGGAAGAGCGGGGAGAGGCCCTCGTGCTCCGACTCGGCCTGCGCTTGCCGTGGCTCGCCCGGCTGCCTGCGCATGCCAGGGTGGGTGCTGAAAGCGATGACGTAGTCGCCGGAGCCGTGGCTCATGGCGGCGCCGGTGCGCGCCAGGCCTGCCAGGCCTCTGGCAGCCAGCCGCCGGAGGCTACCGGCGCTCAAGGGGGCGTCGGTGGCCACCACGATCATGACCGAGCCGTCGGCGTCTTGCTGGGTGCCGGCCAACGCCTCGGGGAGGAAGTGCTCACCCCAGGCGCGCCCGACGTCTAGGCCATCCACCTGCAGCACGCCCCCGTAGTTCGACTGCACCAGCACGCCGACGGAGGCGCCGCCTAGGCTGCCTGGCAGCCGCCGCGAGCTGGTGCCGATCCCGCCCTTGAAGCCGAAGGTCACGGTGCCGGTGCCGGCACCCACCGCTCCCTCGGCCACGGGACCGCCGGTGGCGGCCTCGATCGCCTCAACGGCCATCGCGGCCGTGACCACGCGTGCGCGGATGTCGTTGAGCTTGCCGTCGTTGGTCTCGCCCACCAGCGGGTTGACCGACTGCACGGCGGCGTTGCCCGGACGGCTGAGCACCCAGTCCAGCACGCCGTCGGCGGCGCGCGGAGCCGCGAGTGTGTTGGTGAGAAGAATCGGCGTCTCGATCTCGCCCAACTCCGCGACCTGACTGAGCCCGATCAGCTTGCCGAAGCCGTTCCCGACCACCACCGCGGCGGGCACCCGCTGGCGAAAGGGATCGTCGCCGTGAGGCAGGATGGCGGTGAGGCCGGTGCGGATGCTCTCGCCCTGATTGAGCGTGCGGTGGCCGACCCGGACGCCGGCCACGTCGGTGATGGCGTTGAGCGGACCGGTGGGCAGCACTCCCGGGCCGATGCCGAGGTCGCGGACGCGGGAGCGGGTGGCGGCTTCTGTCACGCTGGCCATGTTGGCACGGACCGCCGCCCGTCACGGCCCTCTAGGGAGGCTACCTAAAGCGCCGCCGCGGCCTAGAGAGCCTTGGCTGCAGCCAAACCAGCCGAGACGGCGACACGAGCGTCGGGCATGCTGACCGGCATGAGACGCAGACGTCACCCACCTCCTCCAAGAGAGGGCACCCGCCACGGCCCGAGCCCTGAAGCTGCTCGTAGCGGCGACCCGCGGCGCGCTCAGGCCGCGTCCACCGGCGACGCCAAGAGCCTGAGAGGTCAGCGCGGCGCCGCAGCAGGACTCGGCGTCACGGTGGCGGCCTTCATGTCCGAGTACCGCGTCGGCTCGCTGCGCGAGGGGCCTAGGGCGGAGCTGATCGGCGGTCGAGTGTCGACTCGCGAGTATCCGGACCCGGCACACACCGCCGCCGTACTCGCCCTTGAGGACCGCCTGCGCGCGCTGCGGCTCGGCGACGAGGGGGTGCTGGTAGTGCGCTCGCCGCCGGTCAGGCTGGGACCCACCGATCTCTTGCGGCCCGACCTGGCGCTGCTGGTGGACGCGGAGTCGGCGGCCGGCAAGTATCACGCCCGCACCAGAGGCCGTCAGGCTGTCGTCGCGGCCGGCGTGGGTGGCTCGTTCGATCCTTCTGCTGTCCTGCTGGCCGTGGAGGTCTCCAGGGGGCGAGTCAGCCTCGAGGAGCGTCTGCCGTTGTACGCCGTCGCCGGCGTCAGGGAGCTGTGGCTGCTCGACCTGCGGCGTGGCTGGACGGAGGCGCTCCGGTCGCCATGGCAGGGGCTCTACCGGTCGAGGACGCTCTGGTACCCAGGCGAGAGGGTGCCGATCGTCTCCCTGGCGGGCGTGATGGTCGAGCCGCTGCTGTCGCCTTGAGACGCGCGCAGCCTTCGGAGGTCAGTCGATCTCGACGGGCTCGGCCGCCGGGTAGCTGCCTAGCAGCTTGATGAAGGCGGCCTTGCGCATCAGCGCCGTCATCGCGGCTGCGACGTTCGGGTCCTCGAGGTGCCCCTCGATGTCGATGTAGAAGATGTAGCTCCACGGCTTGTCGCGGCGCGGGCGCGATTCGAGCTTGGTCATGTTGATGTCGTGCTGCGGCAGGACCTCGAGGCAGGCGACGAGGTCGCCCGGGCGGTGGCGGGTCGCCAGCACCAGGCTCGTCTTGCTGCGGCCGGTCTCGCGCTTGGGAGCCTCTTCGGTGCCGAGGACGAAGAAGCGCGTGTAGTTGAAGCTGAGGTCCTCGATCTTCTCCGCGAGTATCTCGAGACCGTAAGCCTCAGCGGCGCGGCGGCTGGCGATGGCTGCCCGGCCCTTGGAGCTCTCGCCGTTCTCGGACAGGAGCTTGGCGGCGCCGGCGGTGTCGAAGTCGGTGACGGCCTCGAAGCCGTGCTTGAGGATGAACTTGCGGCACTGCTGCAGGGCCTGCGTGTGGCTGTAGACGCGTGTGATGTCCTCGATGCGCGTGCCTGGCAGGGCCAGCAGGTTGTGGTGCACCCTGACGATGTGCTCGGCGACGACGTTGAGCACCGAGTCTGTCAGCAGGTCGTAGACCTGGTTTATCGAGCCTGCGAGGCTGTTCTCGACCGGTAGGCACGCGTGCGTGCACTCGCCGCGCACTGCAGCGTCGAACGCCTCCTCGAACGTCGGGTAGCCGACTGCCTCACCGCCGGGGGCGAAGCGCAGCGAAGCCTCCTCGCTGAACGCTCCTGGCACGCCTTGGAAGGCAACTCGCATGGGCCGCTGTGCGCTCTGGCCAGTCTTGACCAACGTAGCCGGCGTGGCGGTCGCGGCAGTCTTGGCAGTCATGGCGGCGAGTCTACACCCGCCGCGCGGTCGTTGACGACGGCGCAGACGCCGCCCTCAGCGCTGCCGTCAACGCCACTGTCAAGACAGGGCGTTCACCGACCGCTTGAGCGCGCTGAAGCGTCCCGTCATCTCGTCCAGATCGCCGCGCAGCTCGCCGAGTCGATCGAGCTCCGAGCGTACGAACCTTGTGTAGGGGCTTATCGCACCGACCAGCCGCTCGAGCGAGCGCTCCAGCTCCACCTCGAACTGGCTGGTGAGGCTCTGCTCCAGGCCGTCGCGCAGTTCCTGCATGTGGCGGCTGAGGTCGCGCTTGGCCTTGGCGCGTTGGCGCGGCAGCACCAGCAGGCCGACGCTGACGAGCGTCAGACCCAACAGGACCCCGGTGATGTCGAGGGCGGTCGAGCTGATCGCGGCGAGCACCGCGGCGCTCAGACCCACGCCACCGACGTTCAGCAGACCCGAGGTGAACACGGCGCCCTGCAGCCTGTCGGCGAGCATCACCGCCTCGCTCTCGCCGTCGTACTCCTTCAAGGCGTCGTTGGCGCGGTCGCGCAGCGACGCCATCAACGCCTGCCTGTCGTACTGGAAGCGGCCGCCCACCTCGCCGATGACGCGGTCCTCCTCGGCGGCGCGGCGCTCGTTGACGAAGCTCATCACGTCCTCCCAGAACTGGAGGTTGCGGTTGATGAACCAGTCGACGAGCTCACCGAGCGAGCGGTCGATACGTGGGCCGGTGTCCTTCAGGACCTCTTCCTCGAACAGGTCGCGCACCTTCTGGGTGTTCACGAGGGTGGGGATGCGCCGGAACCGGACCAGGTCGTCGAAGAAGGCGTGCCCGCGCGACTCGACGTCGCGCAGCACATCCTTGACGCGGATGAGGTGGCTGTCGAGCTCGCGGCGCAGGTCCTTGGAGAACTGGGCGCGTTGGCGCTCGATCTGCTCGAGCGTCGCGCCGTCGTCGGTGAGGAGCTTCAGGCGACCGGTGACCACACCCTGGTACTTCTCGAGCTGGTGCTGTGCCACGCCGATGGGCGAGAGGAGCTTCAGCTTGATCCGCTCGGAGCCGAGCCGCTCGCGGATCGAGGTCTCGAGCTCGAGCAGGCCGGAGCGTTGCAGCGACACCTCGTCGCCGACCTGCCGCGCCTGGAACGCGCGCTTGGAGCTGACGCCGAACACCTCTGGCGCGAGCCCCAGCGTCTGACGGGCGTGCTGCCTGACGTAGTCGACGACCTCGCGCCGC
This sequence comes from uncultured bacterium, assembly GCA_964392895.1. Classification (GTDB taxonomy): domain Bacteria; phylum Deinococcota; class Deinococci; order Deinococcales; family Trueperaceae; genus CAYMRL01. The sequence goes on along the minus strand of CAYMRL010000008.1, from coordinate 93,025 downwards.
TGGTCGTCGTTCTCGAGGATGTCGATCTTGTTGACGACGACTATCACTTTGCGGCCCCACGAAGCGATCAGCTCCAGGAACGAGCGCTCGCTCTCGGTGTAAGGCCTGTCGGCGCTGGTGACGAACAGCAGCAGGTCGGCGCGCGGCACGAAGCGCTCGGTGATCTCCTGGTGCTCGAGGATTATCGCGTTGGTGCCGGGCGTGTCGACGAGCGCGATGTCGCGCAGCGACTCGAGCGGGAACGTGCGCCTCACGACGGCGTGCCCGTCCGGGGTCTCCTCGCGCCTCTCGCCGTGCGTCACGACCGTGATCCTGTCGGTGGTGGGCGTGACGCCTTCCGGCATCACCAGGTCGCCGACGAGCGCGTTCACCAACGAGGACTTGCCGGCGTTGAACTCGCCGACCACGACGATCATGAACAGCCCGTCGAGGTCCTGGGCGGCCGTTCGCACGTCGCCCAGGTCGGTCTCGTCGGCCTCGAGCTGCGCCAGCAGGACCCTTAGGTCTGACAAGGCAGCGCGCTCGTCGGCCACAAGGTTCCTGATGTCTTCTCTTACCTCCAGCATCGTCAGAACGATACCACCGCGGCCCGAACGTCTCTGAGCGCCTGCCTCACGCCCTCATCGCGTTGCTAGACTCGCGCTATGACGTCACACCGCACCGCGCTGCGCTCATCCTTGACAGCGCAAAGGCTCATCCTCTGTCTCATCGCCTCGCTGTTCGGCGTGGCGTTCGCGGGGCTCGGCAACGCTCCGGGGCAGCTGCTCTCGCAGCTGTCTGCTTACACTCCGCAAGAGAGCGAGACCGGCTACGTCGCCGCCGACGGCTTCGAGTTCGACCTCGAGGTGTCGGCCGGGGCGGTTGTGGCGGTCAGCGGCAAGGCCGAGCTGACCGAGGCCAACCTGACCTTCCTCGGTGTGCTCGTAGGGGCCGCCAGCGGGTACGGCGACGGCATCGCTGCCCCGGTCTCCGACTTCTTTCGCGCACGCGCCAGCGAGCTCATCGGTGGAGGGATCCTGCCGATCCAGGTGCTCGAGTACGACCTGCGGGCGGGTGTGGAGGCGGCGGCGCCCGGCAGAGGACCGGTGCTCAGCTTCCGGTTCGAGCCGCAGGTCGTCGATGAGGCTCTGTTCCCCGCGACGACACACGTCAGCGGCCCCGCCGACGCCCCTTACGTCGTGCGCGTCTTCTCCGACTTCCAGTGCCCGTTCTGCCGCGCGTTCGTGCTCGATGTGCAGCCGAACATCGAGGCCTTGCTGCTGTCGCGCGGCGATGTGCGCCTCGAGTTCCACCACTTCCCGCTCAAGAGCATCCACCCTCATGCCACGCCCGCTGCCGAAGCGGCCGAGTGCGCCGCTCACGTCGCCGGTGAGGAGGGCTTCTGGAGGTTCCACGACCTGCTGTTCGAGCAGCAGCCGACATGGTCACGGGTGGTGGACCCCAGCGCCGCGTTCGCCAGCATGGCCGCCACGGCCGGCATCGACGCCGCCGGTTTCGGCGCTTGCCTTGCCAGCGGACAGTACGCGGACTTAGTCGAGACGGCGTACCGCGCCGCCGGTGAGGGCCTGATGCTGACGGGCACTCCGACGGTGTTCCTCAACGGGCTCAAGCTCGGCGACTACTCCTCGCTGGGCGAGTACGCGAGGCTGATGCGGCTCAGCGACGCCATCCAAGACGCCGAGAGCGCCGAGTAGGCGCGCCAGGACGTGACGCGCCCTATCGCCAGCCGTTACTCTAGGGATACAGAGGAGAGTGCAGTTCGATGACCGACACGCATCAGTACCCTAGCCTGGTCTGGCACCTGAAGCGCACGGAGCTGTTCGAGGACCTCACGCCCGCCGACCTCGAGCAGATGTCGCGCATCACGCCGTACAAGCGCTTCGCCGCCGGCGAGATCATCTACCACATGGAGGACCCGGCCGACGCGCTCTACTTCGTGCGCGATGGCATGGTGAAGATCTCGATGTACTTCCCCAACGGCAAGGAGATGATCCTCGGCCTGTTGGGTCAGTACGACATCTTCGGCGAGCTGCTTCTCCTCCCCAGCGAGCGCCGGCCCAACCAGGCCGAGGCTGTCGTCGACACCACGCTGATCGTGCTGCCAGAGGAGGAGTTCCAGCGCCTCTTGCAGCAGCACCCGCGCATCGCGATGAAGTTCATCCAGGTGATGAGCACACGCCTGTGGCAGGCGCAGCAGTGGCAAGCTGAGGTAGGCGCGTTCGACGCGCCGGGTCGCCTCGCCAACCTGCTGCTGCGGCTCGCCAGCGACTTCGGCGTGCCCGGCGAGCGCGGCACCGTCATCGACCTCAGCCTCACCCAACAGGACCTCGCCAAGATGATCGGCGCCACCCGCGAGACGGTCAGCCACTGCCTGGCGCGCCTGCTCGAGTACGGCGCCGTCAAGCGCCGCCGCGCGCCGATAACCGTCAACCCTGACAAGCTCCAGCAGTTCCTCGACGAAGCCAGCGAGTAGAGCGCCTATCGGCGGTTCTGAGCGCGCGCGTCGTTACCTGATCAGGACCAACCATGGCGACGTCGTCGTCAACGTCGACCTGAGCGTCGGCGGGCTGGCCGACGACCTGTTCAGCCTCGAGGCTCCGACAGCCGAGGCGTTGGCCGGCCTGGAGGTGGCGACGCCCCTGACGGCGTTCGGCGCCAAGGTCGTCGACATCATCGAGCTCGCCGGCACGGCAGGTTTCGGCGGCAGCGCCGTGCTGCGCGAGATGCTCGTCAAAGAGAAAGCGACGTCCGAGCTCAAGCGCATCGAGCGGTTCGCGAAGTCTTTGGTTAGCTGAAGCCTGCGCCCGGCGCTGACAGCGAGGCTCAGTCGTCCTCATCGACGTCTTGCAGCTCGCCGAGGTCCGTCAGCAGGTCCTTGTAGAGCTTGAGCGAGAAGTCTCTGACGGCTGCGAGCGCTGCGTCGCCCTTCAGCTCGCTCGGCACGCGACGGTCCGCGATCTGCAGGGCTGCAGCGAGCAGGTCGTCGAACATCGGCCAGGGGCCGTCGAAAGGCTCGTCCTCTGCTCGTGGCTCGGTCGGCGTGGCGGCTCGCTGAGGGGGGTGCTGCCCCCGCCCTTGGGATACCGGCGCGGCCGTCGGCTGGGCGGGACGCTGCGCTGCCTGCGCGTCGGAGCTCTTCGTCTGCTGCTTGGCCTGGCGCTGCTTCTTGGACTTCGGAGCGTCACCCTGCTTCTTATCCGTGCTTGACGCGGGGGTGTCGCTGGGTTTGGTCGCGGGCTTGGCGGCGGGTTTGACGTCGGCGCCGCTCTTGGTTCGAGCCGGTGTCGCTACTGCTTTGACTGCCTCGTCGCCGCTCGAAGACTGCGCCTTCTTCGGCTTCTTGCCGCCCGCAGGCTTCTTGGCGGGTGTGGCGTTCTCGGCTGTACCAGAGGCGTCGGCCTTGCCGCCGGCCGCGCGGGCGTTGAGCGCGGTCAACGCCGCCTCAGCGGCCGCCGCTTCGGCGACGCGCTTGGAGTTGCCCTCGCCGCGGCCGATGACGGTGCCGTCGACTCGCACCAGCGACTGAAACCGCGGTTCGTGCTCCGGACCAGTCTTCTCTGTCTCGAACTCCGGTCCCTTGAGCCCCTGCTTCTTGGCCCGGTCGATCAGCTCGTTCTTGGGATGTGCCACGGCGTCCTCCAGCGACTGCCTTGCGCGCGAGAAGCAACGCTACCACGCCCCCGGAGCCCGCCATCTTCGCGCCAGGCGCCCATACGCTAGAGTTGAGGTCATGACTAGGCTGCTTCTATGCGATGACCACGCCATGTTCCGGCAAGGTCTCAAGAGCATCTTGGAGACCGAGCCAGGGTTCAGGGTCATCGGCGAGGCCGCGACCGGCCGCGAGGCTGTGCGCCACGCCCTCGAGACCCAGCCTGACGTGATCCTGATGGACATCCAGATGCCCGAGCTCGACGGTGTCGCCGCCACCAAGGCGATCTTGAGCGAGTGGACCGAGGCCAAGGTGATCATCCTCACCATGTACCGTCAGGACAAGTACGTGTTCGAGGCGATCAAGGTCGGGGCCCGCGGCTACATGCTCAAGGACGCCGACGCCGACGACCTGATCAGCTCGATCAGGGCTGTGGCCGCAGGCGAGACGCTGCTCGACGCCGAGATGGCAGCCACCATCCTCGACGAGTTCCACAAGCTCGGCCAGCTCGACGAGCACGAGGATCACCGGCTCAGCGGTCTGACCGGCCGGGAAGAGGACATCTTGCGCCACTTGGCGCGCGGCTCCTCCAACCAGGCGATAGCCGCCTCGCTCGGGGTGAGCGAGAAGACCGTGCGCAACCGGCTGTCGGAGATCTTCTCGAAGCTGCGGCTCAACAACCGCACGCAGGCAGCGCTCTACGCCCTGCGCGAAGGCATCGCCACCCTGGCCGACGACGCCGAGGAGTGAGCCGCCCTGCCGCTCAGGGGTCTAGGTCGTGAGCCGGCTGCTCGAGCTCAACCTACTCATCGCCCAGACGCCTGCGCCTACCGGGCAGGAGGGCGTCAGAGGCGAGTTGGTCGCGCGCTTGTGGCGTGACGCCGGGCTCGCGCCGAGCTCTGACGAGGTCGGCAACGTCATCGCCGAGCTGCCGGGCGGGTCGGGGCCGCGGGTCGCGTTGGTGGCGCACCTAGACTCGGTGTTCGGCCAAGGGGTCGACGTCAGCATGAGGCAGGCGGAGGGGAAGCTGCACGGACCCGGTGTCGGTGACGACGCTGCCGGTCTGGCGGTGCTCACCGAGCTGGCGGAGACGCTGGATCCTCTCGCGCGCCGTCCGCGCGTGACGCTGGTCGCGACGGTCGGCGAAGAGGGCTTGGGCGACTTAAGAGGCGCCAAGCACTTCGTCAAGACGCGCGGTGCTGGGTTCGATCACTTCGTCGCCGTCGACGGGCACCTCGGCTCGATCGTGACTACCGCCGTCGGGTCGAAGCGGTACGAGGCGCGGTTCGCGGCCGGCGGAGGCCACGCCTGGGGCGACTACCCCAGCCCCAGCGCCGTGCACGCTGCCGGCGAGGCGATAGCGGCGCTGGCCAGACTGCACGTGCCGCGCGTACCCCGCTCGAGCCTCAACGTCGGACAGATCGGCGGCGGGACCAGCATCAACGCGATAGCCGCCAACGCTTGGTTCAACCTCGACCTGAGGAGCGTCGACGAAGGTGCGCTCGCGCTGCTCGAGGCGAGCGCGCTGAAGGCGATAGAGGGCGCTGCGGCGGCGACAGGCGTGAGCGTCGAGACGTCGTGCGTGGGTGACAGGCCGGCCGCGAGCGTCGACAACGCGGCTCTCGTCGATGCCGCCGAGAGGGCGCTGGCCGCTGTTGACGTGGCGCCGCGCCGCGCCCCCGGCAGCACCGACGCCAACGCAGCCATGGCCGCAGGCCTCAGCGCCATCGCTTTCGGCGTCTACCGCGGCGGCAACGCGCATCGCCTCGACGAGTGGCTCGAGATCGCGTCGCTTGCCGTCGGTCGCCGCGCGCTGCTCAAGCTACTCGAGCTGCTGGCGCGCTGACGCGCGCCCCTTAGGGCGACCCGTTCAGCGTCCGCCGGCCTTGCGTGCCGCCAGCGCCAGTCCGTCGACCTCTTCGTTCTCAGGGTGCCCGGCGTGCCCCTTGATCCACGACCAACTGATCTCGTGCACTGCCGCCAGCTCCAGGAGCCGCAGCCACAGGTCCTGGTTCTTGACGCTCTCTCGGCTCGACGTCTTCCAGCCGTTGCGCTGCCACTTGTCGAGCCAACCGTCCGTGAACGCGCGTTTGAGGTACTCGCTGTCGGTGACGACAGCGACTGAGCACGGCTCCCGCAGCGCCTCCAAGGCCTTGACGGCCGCCGTCAGCTCCATGCGGTTGTTGGTGGTGCCCGGCTCGAAACCCGACTCGACCTTGCGCTGCGCGTTGAACCTCAGCAGGTAAGCCCAGCCGCCGCGGCCGCTCATCGTGTCGCAGGAGCCATCGGTGTAGGCGGTCACGCGCTTCCTCACGCGGCCCCTTGGGCAGCACCGGCGCCACCTGCGGTGCCGGCGCCACCTGCGGTGGCGTTGGCGGTCCGCTCGAGCACCACGACCGCGGCGGCGTGCAGGCGCGAGTGGGTCAGCGAGAGGTGGCACACCAGCCCCTCGGCCTCGAACGCGCGCCGCAACGCCGGCGACAGCGACATCTGCGGCTTCGGGCCGTCCTTCTTCACCCAGGCGTCGCGCCACGACAGCGGCTGATGCCAGATCTTCTGGAAGGCCTCCTTGGCGGCGAAGCGCGCCGCCAGGCCGGGCGCCAGGTCGCTGCGACCGTCCAGTGCCTCTAGCTCATCCGGGTGGAAGCAGCGCTCCAGGAAGCGCCGCGGGTGCCGCGCGAGCGCGCCGCGGATCCGCTCGACCTCGATCATGTCGATGCCTACCGCGACTATCACCGCGTCGCCACCAGCTCCCTGACACGGCCGTCAGAGGCCAGGAACGCCCGCGCCGCCGTGCCGAGGAACAGGCCGTGACCCACCACGCCCGGCGTCAGGTCGAGGGCGGCCGCCAGCCCAGCAGGGTCGTAACCGGCGCCGAGGTAGCAGTCGACGATGTAGCCGCCGTTGTCGGTGACGTACGGCTCGCCGCCTGTGAGCCGAACCTCGGCGCGCGCGCCGGCGGCTCGGGACGGGTCGGCGTGCTCGGCGCTAAGGCTCTGCAGCAGCTTGAGCGAGCGCTGCCAGCCGAAACGGGCGATCTCCACCGGGACAGGAGAGCGCTCGCCCAGCCGCGTCACGAGCTTGCTGTCGTCGCCTATCAGCACGAAGCTGCGGGCCGCGCAGGCGACGATCTTCTCGCGCAGCAGCGCGCCGCCGAGCCCCTTGACGGCGTCGAGGCGACCGCCTGCGAAGGCGACCTCGTCCATCCCGTCGATGGTGATGTCGATGTCGCCGGCCGGCAGGTCGATCAGCTCGATGCCGAGGCTAACAGCCTGCGCGTGGGAAGCCTGAGACGTCGGCACGCAGCGCACGCCGCGCAGCTCACCGGCGGCGACGGCGCGACCGAGCAGGTCGATGAGATGCTTGGCGGTGCTGCCCGTGCCGAGGCCGACGACCATGCCGTCGGACACCAGCGCCAGGGCCTCAGCCGCCGCCTGGCGCTTCAAGTCTTCGAAGTTATCCACCTGCTTCACGCTCTGAGTCTATCGCCGCCGCCGACGCGAAACGCCGGGCGAGAGCGCGATGCGCGGCGTTACACTTGCTCACGTGATCGAGGTGGTACTCGCCAGCGCGTCGCCGCGCAGGAAAGCGTTGCTGGAGGCGCTGGGGATCGCCCCGGCGGTGCGGCCCGCCGACGTCGACGAGACGCCGGGCGTGGGCGAGAGCGCGGGGCACCTGGTGGCGCGGCTCAGCCGCCTCAAGGCGCAGGCCGCCGCCGCGGAGAACCCTGGCTGCCTGGTGATCGCCGCCGACACGACGGTGGTGTTAGGCGGTCTCATCCTCAACAAGCCGGCCGACGCGCGCGAGAACGAGCGGTTCTTAGCGAGCCTCGCCGGACGCGAGCACGAGGTGCTGACGGGCCACACCCTGCGCCTCGGGGCGGCGGAGGAGACGGTGGTGGTGACGACCCGCGTGGCCTTCAGGCGGCTCGACGATGGCGAGATAGAGCGTTACGTCGCCAGCGGCGAGGGCCTCGACAAGGCCGGCGGCTACGCCATCCAGGGCCGCGGCAGCGCGCTGGTCGCCGGCATCACCGGCTGCCACTCCAACGTCGTGGGCTTGAGCGTGCCTGCCGTCGTCGAGGCGGCTGCCCGGCTGGGGGTGCGCCTTGTCTAGCCTGCTGAAGGCCTGGTACGCGTTCCTCGGCGTCGGGCTGCTGACCGTCGCTCTGACGGGCTTCGTGGGGAAGCTCCCGCTCGAGCTCAGCGCGCGCGTAGCCCTGCCTCACGACATGCTGCGGACCGGCGCCATCAACCTGCGCCTGGCAGTCGAGAGCCTCATCGACAGGCGCGACCTGCGCTCGGAGATCGCCGCCTTGGAGCAGAGCGTCGCCGGGCTGGAGCAGGAGCGGCGCTTCCTCGAGCTCGAGGTGCAGCGCCTCGAAGAGGTGTTGCAGGTGCGCCAGATGCAGTCGCCGGGCGTCGTCGCGACGGCTCCCGTCATCGGCGGTGGCTCGGGTCCCGACGTCGCGCGGCTGATCATCGGGCTCGGTCGCCGCGACGGCGTGCAGCGCAACATGCCTGTGACGGTGCCCGGCGGCCTGGTCGGGATCGTCACCGAGGTGGCCGACGGCACCGCGGTCGTGCGCACGGTGCTCGACCCGCAGTCGCGCGTCGGCGTCAGCGTGCGCGGCAAGGGCGGTCAGGGCACCATCGTGGGCGAGGTGGCCGACCTGCTGCGCGTGACGCGCTTCATCCAGGACGAGCCGGTCGAGGTCGGCGATCTGGTCGAGACCTCGAGCCTCGGCGGACTGTTCCCGATCGGTGTGCTGGTCGGGGTGGTCGAGGAGGTACTCGAGCCGGACCCCAACGAGCTGCGGCGCACCTTCCTCGTCAGGCCGGGCGTCGACATGGCTACCCTGCGCGAGGTCGTGCTGCTCGCACCGCAATGAGCCCAGCCGCGCACCGCCCGGCTCGGTGAGACCCTAGTAGCGCCTACTTCACGACGAAGCTGACCAGCTTGCCAGGCACGACTATCTCGCGCGTTACCTCGCCGCCGGCGAGGTAACGCGTTACGTTCTCCTCGGCGCGCGCCAGAGCCAACACCGCGTCCTTGTCGGCGTCCTTGGCGACGGTGATCTGGCCGCGCACCTTGCCGTTGACCTGCACGGCCATCTGGACGGTGTCCTCGACGAGAGCGGCGGGGTCGAAGTCGGGCCACGGCTGCAGGTGCACGTAGCCTCCGAACTCCCAGCGCTGCCACAGCTCCTCGGCGAGGTGCGGAGCGAACGGCGCCAGCAGCAGCAGCATGCTGCGCGCGGCGTGACGCCACTCCTTCGTTCCGGCCAGCTCGTCCTTGAGCTTGGCGAGCGCGTTCTGCATGGTCATCAGCTCGGCGATGGCCGTGTTGAACCTGAAGCCCTCCAGGTCCTCGGTCACCTCCTTGATGGCGAGGTTCACGGCGCGGTTGAGAGACGCGAGCGAGTCCGGCGCAGGGGCGCCGGCGCGAGGCGTGGTCGGCGGCTCGGAGAGCAGCGTGAAGACCCTGCCGAGGAACCGGTAGACGCCCTCGATGCCCTGGTACGACCACGGCCCGCCCTGGTCCCACGGTCCGATGAACATCAGGTAGGCGCGCACGCTGTCGGCGCCGTACTGCTTGACGAGGGCGTCGGGGTTCGCGACGTTGCCGCGCGACTTCGACATCTTCTCGTTGTCCTCGCCCAGGATCATGCCCTGGTTGAAGAGCTGCTTGAACGGCTCGCCGTGGTCGATCAGGCCCAGGTCGCGCAGCGCCTTGGTGAAGAAGCGCGAGTACATCAGGTGCAAGATCGCGTGCTCGATGCCGCCGGTGTAGAGGTCTACAGGCGACCACCTCTTGACCGGCTCTGGGTCGAACGGACGGGTCGAATCGTGCGGGCTGAGGTAGCGGAACCAGTACCAGGACGAGTCGATGAAGGTGTCGAGCGTGTCGGTCTCGCGCTTGGCGTCCCCGCCGCAGCTCGGGCACTTCGCCTCGATGAACGGCGCGTGCTTCTTCAGCGGCGACTCACCCGTCGGCATGAACTCGACGTCGTGCGGGAGCAGCACCGGCAGGTTCTCCTCGCGCTCCGGCACGATGCCGCAGTTGTCGCAGTAGAGGACCGGGATCGGCGTGCCCCAGTAGCGCTGGCGGCTCACCAGCCAGTCGCGCAGGCGGTAAGTCACCTGCTCGCGGCCGGCGCCGATGCTCTCGAGGTGGTCGATGGCTGCGGCGACCGAGGGCGAGGCCCGGCCCTTCTCGCCGTTATGGCGCGTGCCGGTGATCGGGCCGGAGTTGATGATCGTGCCGGCTCCGCCCCAGGCGCGCGAGCCGTCGAGAGGCTCGTCCTCGGCCACGCCGTCCGGGCGCAGGATCGGCGGGATCGGCAGCCCGAAGGCGGTGGCGAACTCATGGTCGCGCTCGTCGCCCCAGGGGACGCCCATCACCGCGCCGGTGCCGTAGCCCATCAGAGCGTAGTCGGCGGTCCAGACCTGCACGCGCTCGCCGTTTACCGGGTTGATCGCGTAGAAGCCGAGGAACTCGCCCGTCTTGTCGCGGGCGCCCTCCTGCCTGGCGAGGTCGGTCATGCGCTTGGCGCGCTCGACGTAGGCCTCGACCGCGGCGCGCCGGTCCGGGGTCGTCAGCTTCTCGACCAACGGATGCTCGGGCGCCAGGACCATGAACGACAGGCCCCACAGCGTGTCGGGTCTGGTGGTGAAGACGGGGATGTCGTCGCCCTGCTCGCTCTTGAAGACGACCTCGGCGCCCTCCGAGCGGCCGATCCAGTTCGTCTGCATGGTGCGCACGCGCTCGGGCCACTCCAAGCCGCTGAAGTCGAGGAGCTCGTCGGCGTAATCGGTGATCCGGAAGTGCCACTGCGGCATCAGGCGCCGCTCGATCAGCGCGCCGCTCCTGTCGCCGCGGCCGTCGATCACCTGCTCGTTGGCGAGAACCGTCTGGTCGACCGGGTCCCAGTTGACGTACGACTCCTTGCGGTACGCGATGCCCTTCTCGAGCAGCTTCAGGAAGAACCACTGGTTCCAGCGGTAGAACTCGGGGTCGCAGGAGACGACCTTCTTGGTCCAGTCGAACATCGCGCCCATCTGGCCGTACTGCTGCTCCATGCGCGCGATGCGCTGGTAGGTGAAGGTGGCGGGGTTGACCGCCTCGCCCGCGCGCGCCGCGGCGATGGCGGCGTTCTCGGCCGGCAGGCCGAAGGCGTCGAAGCCGAGGGGGAAGAACACGTTCTTGCCGCGCATGCGCTGGAAGCGCGCCTGCGCGTCGGCCGGCGCCCACGCGTACCAGTGGCCGACGTGGAGGTCGCCCGACGGGTACGGGTACATGGTCAGGAAGTAGAAGCGCTCCTTGGATTCGTCGGTCAGGTCCGTGAGGTAGATCTGGTCGGCGGCCCAGCGCTGCTGCCACTTGGTCTCGATGTCGCCGGGGGCGTAGCGCGCGCTGCGCTCCTTGCCGCCCTCGATCTGCAATGTGTCTGTCATCGACTCTCCAGTCTCGCGTCTTGTCTTTACGTCTCGTCTTCGTCTCTCGTCTTCGCTCTCTGTACCGCTACAGGGTATCCCTACAAGCAAGCGCCCCGACCTTGAGGTCGGGGCCGCCCTGTGACACGGCTGCAAGCCGGTCAGCCAGGCGGCGCGCCTAGTAGACGTAGCGCTAGTGGTAGCGAGCGTGTACGCATGCGCGAATCTTAGACCTACCCCGGCAGGGCGTCAACCTGAGGACACAAGCGGTAGACTCCCGTCATGGAGTTCGATCTCATCGTCATCGGCAGCGGGCCCGGCGGTTACCACGCCGCTCTGCGCGCCGCCCAGCTAGGCCTGAAGGTCGCCTGCGTCGAGAAGGGCGAGGTCGGCGGGGTCTGTCTCAACGTCGGCTGCATCCCCACCAAGGCGCTGCTTCACGTCGCCGACGAGGTCGAGGGCGCCAAGCACGCCAAGTCGTTCGGCGTCGACCTCGGCGAGCCCAAGCTCGACTTCAAGCAGGTCGACGCCTTTAGGGCCGGCGTCGTGAAGAAGATGACCAGCGGCGTCAACGCGCTGTTCAAGGGCAACAAGGTGACGCTGCTGCAGGGCGAGGGGCGTTTCGTGGCTGCCGACACGATCGAGGTTGGCGGCGAGAAGCACAAGGCCGGCAAGTTCATCGTGGCCACCGGCTCGAGCCCTTCAAGGATCCCCGGCTTCGACGTAGACGGTAAGGCGATCATCGACTCCACCGGCGCGTTGGACGTCGCGGCTGGCGTCCCCGCCCGGCTGCTCGTCATCGGTGCTGGAGCCATCGGTCTCGAGTTCGCCGACGTCTACAACGCGCTCGGCAGCTCCGTCACCGTCGTCGAGCTGCTCGACCAGATCGCGCCCGCCGCCGACGCCGACGCCGCCAAGGAGCTGCGCAAAGCCCTCGAGAAGAAGGGCATCGCCATCCACACCTCTACCAAGGTGCAGGGTCAGAAGGCGAGTAAGAAGGGCATCGAGGTCTCCGTCGAGGAGGGCGGCAAGACCAGGACCATCGAGGTCGACAAGGTGCTGGTCGCGGTCGGGCGTAGGCCCAACGGCAAAGGTTTGGGCCTAGAGGAGATAGGTGTCGACGTCGACGAGCGCGGTTTCGTCAAGGTCGTCAACGACCACATGCAGACCTCGCAGCCGCACGTCTACGCCATCGGTGACGTGGCGCGCGCGCCGCTCCTGGCTCACAAGGCGATGAAGGAGGGCCTCGCGGCAGCCGAGCACGCCGCCGGCCAGCCCAGCGCCTACGACACGCTGGTGCCGTCGGTCATCTACACCTCGCCCGAGCTGGCCAGCGTGGGCCTGACCGAGGCCGAGGCGGTCGCTGCCGGTCACAAGGTCAGGGTCGGACGCTTCCCGCTCGCCGCGTCGGGGCGCGCCGCCTCGCTGGCGGTCGACTCGGGCCTGATCAAGCTGATCGGCGACGCCGAGACCGACCTGCTGCTCGGCTTCCACATGGTGGGACCGAGCGCGGGTGAGCTGGTGTCCGAGGCCACGCTCGCTCTGGAGATGGGCGCCACGCTCGAGGACGTCGCGCTGACGCAGCACGCCCATCCGACGCTGGCCGAGGGCCTGATGGAGGCCGCCGAGCACGCGCACGGGCGCGCCATCCACATCGCCAACCGCAGGCGCTGAGCAGCTAGCTGCTACTGAACTAAGTCGTGTAGTCCGCGTTGATGTGCACGTACTCGGGGCTGAGGTCGCAGCCCCAGGCCGAGGCGTTCGCGCCGCCCGCGTGCAAGTTCACCTCGATGACCACCTCTTCCTTGCGCAGAGCGGTCGACACCGCGCGCGCATCGAAGGGCTCGCTCCCGGCGGGGTAGAGCACGGTTCCCTGCACGGTCACCTGAACGCGGGCGAGGTCGACCACCGCTCCCGACCTGCCGACGGCGGCGAGGATGCGACCCCAGTTCGGGTCGGCACCGTAGACGGCGGACTTGACCAGGTTGCTGCTCGCCACGGTCTTGGCGGCTGCGCGCGCTTCGTCGTCGCTGCGGGCCCCGTTGACCCTGACCTCGATCAGCTTGGTGGCACCTTCACCGTCGCGCGCCACCTTCTTGGCGAGGCGGATGCAGACGTCGACGAGCGCGTCTTCCAGCGCTCCCGCGTTGGCGCGCACCTGACCAGAGCTCAGGACTATCGCCATGTCGTTGGTCGAGGTGTCGCCGTCGATGGTGACCTGGTTGAAGCTGCGGTTGATGACGCGCGGCCACATCTCGCGCAGCTCCTCCTGCGTCACCTGGGCGTCGGTGAGCACGAAGGCGAGCAGCGTCGCCATGTTCGGGTGGATCATGCCGGCGCCCTTGGCGATGCCGACGATCCTGGCGCCGCCGTCGAGCGTGGCGGCGACTTGCTTCTCGCCCGTGTCGGTGGTGAGGATGGCGCTGGCGAAGGCGCCGGTGTCAGAGCCGAGGTCCTTGACCGCGGCCGGCAGCGCATCGACGAGCGTGGCGAGCGGCAGCCGCTGGCCGATCACGCCGGTGGAGGCCGTCAGCACCTCGTGCACGCGCGACAGACCCAGCGAGGTGGCGACGGCGCCGGCCATGTCCTCGTTGTCCCAGGTGCCCTGCTCGCCGGTGGCGCAGTTGGCGTTGCCGCTGTTGACGACCAGCGCTCGCACCGGCTGCTGGCTGGCGAAGCGCGCGCGGTTGCGCGACACGCACGGCGCCTTGACCATGTTGGTGGTCGAGGTCAACGCCCACGCGAGCGGGAAGGGCGAGTAGATCAGACCTAGGTCTGGACGACCAGACGCCTTTATGCCCGCCGTCACACCGGCTACTTCGAAGCCTTCCGGGACTCTCACCGCGACCTCCGTGGCGCTGCCTCGATCACGGCTGCTACGCCTATCACGGCCACAGCCCGAACGTGTTGAGCGATTCGGCCTCGTCGAAGCCGTACGCGACGTTGAAGCCCTGCACAGCCTGGCCGGTCGCACCCTTGCCGAGGTTGTCGATGGCGCAGAACACGACCGCGTGGCCGCTCCGCTTATCAAAGCGCGCGCTGAGGATGGCGCGGTCGGAACCGGCCACGGCCTTGGCTTGTGGCAGGTCCTGCTGGACCGTGACGAGGCGGTCGCCGGCGTAGTAGTCGGCGACGAGCTGCAGCAGCGCGTCATCGTCGAGCCCGGCGTCGGGCGCCCAGGCCGAGCAGGTGGCGATGATGCCGCGGTCCATCGCGACGATGTGCGGCGTGAAGCTGACGCTGCCCGGCTCGAACCCGCCATGCGTCTTCAGCGCCTTGCCGAAGGCGCGAGCCCTGCCGACCGTCGCTTCGATCTCGGCGGTGTGCCGGTGGGTCCCCGCGGGCTTGTAGGCGCGGGCGTTCTCGTTCATCTCGCTGAAGTGCAGCATCTGCGTGGGCGAGCGGCCCGCGCCGGAGGCGCCGGTGACGACGTTGACGACGATGGGGCCGGTAAGCAGCCCGGCCGCGGCCAGCGGAGCCAGCGAGAGGCTGCCCGCAGTCGCGTTGCAGCCGGGGCTGGCGACGAGCTCGGCGCCGGGCAGCTCGCTCCTGTGCAGCTCGACCAGGCCGTAGACGGCCCTGCCGATCAGCTCAGGGTGCGGGTGCTCGCCGTACCACTGCGCGTAGGTGGCGCTGTCGAGCCGGAAGTCGGCCGAGAGGTCGACGACCTTCACGCCCGCGTCGAGAGCCTTCTTGACGAGCGGCGCGGTGGCGGCGTGCGGGGTCGAGCAGAACAGCACCTCGCTGGCGGCGATGACCTCGTCGTCGGTCTGGAACACCAGGTCCGCGAAGTTGCCGGCGAACTGGGGCCAGGAGTCGGAGACCGGCTTGCCGAGGTACTGCCGCGACGCGAGGGCGACGAGCTCGACACCGGCGTGCCGCGACAGGCGCTCGATCAGGCCGGCGCCGCCGTAGCCGCTGGCACCGAGGATGCCGACCTTGAGCCGGCGGGCAGTGTTGTCAGTAGCGCTCACAGGCTCTCCCTGTCGGCCATGAGCTGCACCAGCACGCCCTTCTGGGCATGCAGGCGGTTCTCGGCCTGGTCGAACACGACGCTGCGCTCGTGGTAGACGCACTCCTCGGTGCACTCCTCGCCGTAGTGCGCAGGCAGGTCGTGCATGAAGACCCCGTCAGGGGCGAGGTCGTCGAACCACTCCGGCGTGATGGTGTAGCCGGCGAAGTCGTTGCGCCGGCGCTCCAGCTCGCCCTCCATGCCCATCGACACCCAGACGTCGGTGTAGAGAGCGTCGGCGCCCTTGGCGGCGGCGCGCGGGTCGTGGACGATCTCGATGTCGCCGCCGCGCTGCCTGGCGGCCTGCAGGATCTCGGTGTTCGGCTCGTAACCGGGCGGGCACGCGATGGTGAGCCTGACACCGGCGAGCGCGGCGGCGTTGACGTGCGAGTTGCAGACGTTGTTGCCGTCGCCGACGTAGACCAGCTTCAGGCCCCTCAGCTCCCCGAACGTCTCCTTCAGCGTGACGTAGTCGGCGAGTAGCTGGCACGGGTGCAGCAGGTCGGAGAGCGCGTTGATGACAGGCACGTCGGCGTGCTTGGCGAGCTCGAGCAGGGTGTCGTGGCCGTAGGTGCGGGCCATGACCCCGTCGACCCAGCGCTCCAGGTTGTGTGCCACGTCCCTGATGGTCTCGCGCACGCCCCAACCGATGTAGTTCTGGCTGAGCAGGATCGAGTGGCCGCCCAACTGATACATGGCGATGTCGAAGGTCGAGCGGGTGCGCAACGACTGCTTCTCGAAGATCATCGCCAGCGACTTGTGCTTGAGCAGCTCGGGACGTCGCCCGCTCTTCCAGCCCTGCTTGAGTTCGATCGAGGTCGAGAGCAGCGCCTCGAACTCGAGGGGGCTCAGGTCCGCGAGGGAAAGCAGGTCGCGGCCCGCCAGGCTGGGAAGTAGGTTGACTTGCATGCGCACCGATCCAAGATCCCGCGCTCTGGGCCGACCCGAACGGGACGCCGTGCGAAGCGCGTGCCGCGGTGCGGCTCGGCTCGAGGTCGAGCCTCCGCTACGCGGCGAATGCGCATCACTCTAGCTCAAGAAGGCATCAGCAGCGCGAGATACCACGTCACTATCGAGTCCCCGAAGAAGAGAGCGAGCAGCCCGCCCGCCAGTAGATAGGGCCCGAAGGGGATGGCGCGCTTGCCGCCGAGCAGCAGTCGACCGACGAGCCCACCGACGGCTCCCACGAACACGGCTAGGAAGAGCGCGACCAGCAGGTTCTCCCAACCGAGGAACCCGCCGATGACGGCGGCTAGCTTGACGTCGCCGAAGCCCATCGCGACAGGCTCGTCGTCGCCTGGCGCGGCCGCCTTCGCAGGGTCCTTCGCCTGCGCGCTGTCGGCCGAGGCCACCAGCGGCTTGGTCTCGCCCGTGACCAGGTCGTGGATCCACCAGTAGACGGCGCCCGCCAACGCCCAGAAGCCGGCTGCCATCACGCTGCCTGCGAAGGCGTCGTAGGTGGGGAGCGCGAAGCTCGCGAAGGTGAGCGTCAACGCGGCCAGCCACAGCCCGTAGACCAGCGGCTCTGGCAGCCTGATCGTCTTGCGCGTGACGACGTTGACGATGACGCTGAGGGCGCCGGCGGCGCAGCCGACCCACACGCCGCCTATCACGCCTGCCAGTGCGGCGATGTTGACCTGATCGAGGCTCAGCGGCCACAGCCGCTCCTCGGTGTCGGCGAAGCGGCGCAGCACGAGGGCACCGATCCTGTTGATGAGCACCAACACCCCTGCGCCGACCAGAACACCGACGAACGCGTCGCTTGGCCCTGGCAGGATCCCGGCTCCGCGCGCTAGGTAGGCGGCGAGGACCACCAGCGGCAGGGCGGGCAGCGTCAGCGAGTCGGGCAGCACGTAGTGGTCGACGTCGATGAGCGCCGCCATCATCAGCATCGACAGCACGACCAGGAGCAGCAGCGTGCCGCCGGCGTACTCGAGACCCGGCCAACGCAGCACGACCAGTGCGAACATGACGGCGGACAGCAGCTCGACGAGCGGGTAGCGCGGGCTTATCGGCTGGCCACAGGACCGGCAGCGCCCCCTCAGCACCACCCAGGACAGGACCGGCACGAGGTCGAGCGGCCCGAGGCGCCGCTCGCACTTCGGGCAGTGGCTGCCGGGGAACACTATCGACGCGCCGCGCGGCAGCCGCCAGATGACGACGTTGGCGAAGCTGCCGACGAGCGAGCCGGTGATGGCTGCCAGCGCCACCAGCCATGCGGTGAGGGCGGCGTCCGGCATCAGCGGTTCTGACTGTCAGTTATGGAGATGGTAGGTGTCGAGACGCCGCTGGCTACCGCAACGATGCGTGAACGCAGGCACATGAGGGTTCTCATCATGTGGGTGATAGACTGCCCACGCTATGAGAAGACTTACCCTACTCGGCCTCGTCGGCGCTGTCGTGATCGCGTTCGCGGCCTCATCGTTGAACGCGCAGAGCCGGCCCACCAAGGTCGTGTTCATCGACTCCCAGACCGCGCTGATGGCGCACCCCTCCGGTACGGCCGTCAACGCCTTGCGCGAGCAGGCGACTGCCGAGATCAACGACCTCGCCGCCAGCATCAACGCTATCGAGCGGCGCATCGTCGCCGGCGAGCAGATCAGCGCCCAGGAAGCCGAGCGCTACCAGACGCTGCAGACCTCGCTGACCGCCGTCCAGAACCGCTACCTGGCCGAGATCGACGCCGCCGCGGCCCCGGCCGTCACGGCCGTCAACGAGATCATCGCCCAGTTGGCGCAGGAGAACGGCTACACCATCGTCTTGGATCGCGAGACGGCGCGCGAGAGCCGTCTGATCGTCTACTCCGACAGCGACCTGGACATCACCCAGATGGTGCTCGACAGGATGTTGGGTCAGTAACGTCGACTAGGAACCGCATCGGTCTGGGCTCGGTGGCAGCGATGTCGCCGAGCCCAGTGCTTTTGGTCGCCCGTTAGCCGGTCGCTTCCTCGTCGAGCCCCGACTGCTCCTCGTACTCGAGATGCCAGGCGTCGACGAGCTGGCGCTCCTCGTTGGTCAGGTTCGCGGACGCCAGCAGGTCGGGACGGCGCTCGAAGGTGCGGCGCAGCGCCTGACGGCGACGCCACACGGCCACCTCGCCGTGGTGGCCGGACAGCAGCACCTCCGGGACGCTCAAGCCGCGGTACTCCACCGGCCGCGTGTAGGACGGGTGATCGAGCAGCGAGTCGGTGAACGAGTCCTCGGCGTGGCTGGCTTCGGCTCCCAGCGCCCCAGGCAGCAGCCGCGTCACCGCCTCGATTAGGCACAGCGCCGGCAGCTCACCGCCCATCAGGATGAAGTCGCCAACCGAGACCTCGCGCGTGACGAGGCTCTCCACGCGCGCGTCGAACCCTTCGTAACGCCCGCTCAACAGGCAGACGTGCCGGCGCGTCGCGAGGTCGCTAACCAGGTCCTGATCGAGCGGCCGGCCGGAGGGGGAGAGCAGGATCACTTCGTCGGGCGGCTCCGCCTCCGCGTGAACCTCGTCCAGCGCCTGAGCCGCGACGTCGACCCTGATCACCATCCCCGGCCCACCGCCGTACGGGGTGTCGTCCACGCGGTTGGTGCGGTTGCCGGCGAAACGGCGCATGTCGCGCGTCTCGACCTCGAGGATGCCGGAGGCACGAGCGCGAGCCAGAAGACCCTCGCTCAGATAGGTCTCGATGAGGTTGGGGAAGAGGGTGCAGACGGTGAAGCGCAAGGTCAGAGCAGGTTAGCGCGTCTGATCGTCGAACAGGCCCGGCGGCGGTTCGCTGAAGTCCAACGCGCCCTCGCCCAGGCTCACGTACGGAGCGTTGAGGGGGGCGAGCACCAGGTCGCCCGTCCGCAGCTCGATCTCGACGTAGTCGTTGGGGCCGAAGTGCGCGCTCTTGACCGTTCCGACATCGCGACCATCCACGCGCACCGGCAAACCGACGAGCCGGTCCTGCGGCTCGGCGGTGCGCAGCTCGGCCAGCAGCTCTGCGGGTATGTCTGCGGCGTCCGCGTGGACTTCGGCGTTGACGAGCGTCTGGGCCGTGGTGCGGTCTCTGACGCCTTCGAGGTAGAGCAGGATGCCGGCTTCTGAGGAGACGTCGAGGTCCCTGATGCGCAGACGCCCCATGCCACTTACGGAGACGGTCTCGAGGGCCGCGAGGATGTCGATGGCTGCCGCGCCTACCGGCCTGAACCGCAACGCGCCCTCCAGCTTGAACGTCTTGCCGAGCCTGCCGAGCAGGACGCGGTCAGACGGCGTGCCGGTAGGTCTAGCCGTCACTCAAGCAGTTGGACTTCGACGCGCTGACGGCCGTCGGCCGCGGCTCTGGCCAGCGTCCGCAGCGAGTTGATCACGCGTCCGCCGCGACCGATGATGCGCCCGGCGTCGCCTTCTGCGCAGGTGACCTCGATGACGAGCGAGCGATCGGAGCGCTCGGCGTGCACGCTGAGCCTGTCAGGCTCGCTCACGAGGTTCTGCAGGATGTAGGTGACCATGTCGACAGGCATCTAGCCTCCGTGGATCCCGTGCGCCCCGAGTGGCGCGAGCTTAAAGCGGCTCAGGCCTTGGCCTGCGCCTCCTGGCGCTTCTTGAAGCTGGCGCGCTTGGTGGCCTGCGCGGAGCCGGGAACGGCGACGCCCGTCTTCTGGAACAGGCGCACGACGGTGTCGGTCGGCTGGGCGCCGTTGCCGAGCCAGTGGGCGGCGCGGTCAGCGTCGATCTTGAGGTTGTCGTTGGTGGTCTCGCGCGGATCGTAGTAGCCGATCTGCTCGATGTAATCTCCACCGCGCTTGGTGCGACCGTCGACGACGACGACGCGGTAGTGCGGGTTCTTCATCGAGCCCATGCGCATCAGGCGAATCTTGACCATGCTTGCGGTTCCTCCGTTGTTGCGTTGTTGGCGTTAGCCAGTCGGCCGCCGGCGCTGGTGGCCGCGGCACTAAGCCACGCACTGAGCCACCTAGTGTACACGCGGAGCGCGGTTCCGCCAAGGATTCCGGACCATCGACCCGCAGTCCGAGCGTGTGCACGGCGATCCGATAGGTTCTCCCGCTCAGGGCGGCTCTGGACTGCTTGACAGGCGACCCGCCCAGCTCTATGTTAAACGAACGTTTCATACATTCGTTTAGCCGGGAGCGTGCGTGGATCGTAGAACGACAGGACGGTGGCCGCCAGAGGCTCGAGAGGCCAGAGATGAGGCTCAAGCTCACTCCGCCCGCATAGCCACCTCGGACGCCATCGTCGAGGCGGCCGTGCGGATCCTCGCCACCCAGGGCTTCCAGAGGCTGACTGCCCGCAACGTGGCCGAGGAGGCCGGCACCAACCTCGCGCTGATCAACTACTACTTCGGCGGCAAGAAGGGCCTGCTCTTGGCCGTCTACGAGCGGTTGGAGCGCCAGCGTTTCGAGCGGCAGGCCGGACTCTACGACGAGAACGATCCTCGCCCGCTGAGCGCCAAGTGGCGCCAGGCCGTCGAGTTCTACCGCGACGACCTCGCCGACGGCTTCGTGCGCGTCCACCACGAGCTGCTGGCGTTGGGCTACAGCGACGCCGACCTCGCCTCGCGCGCCAAGCAGCGCATCGCCAGGTGGAGCGAGATGTTGGCTGCGGCCGCCCAGCGCCACCTGCCGCGTCTGGGGGTCACCGTGCCGGTTCGGCTGCTGGTGCCGGCCTTCGCGGCCTTCTGGTACGGCATGGAGCAGCAGCATCTGATCGGCATCGACGAGGCCACGGCGCCGTACCTCCAAGTCTTGGAGGGCATCTACGACTGGCTGGAGGAGCGCGAGCGCCAGCTAGTCGCCGGGCTGCCGCCGGAAGGAGCCTGAGCCGTGCGAGCGCTCGAGCCGCGCAAGGCGGGCATCGTGGTCAACGCCAGCGACGGTGTGTCGATCTACTACGAGGAGTTCGGTCCTGAGGACGCCGAGCGCACGGTGTTGCTGCTCCCGACATGGTCTCTGGTCCACAGCCGGGTGTGGAAGATGCAGGTCCCGTACCTCGTCCAACGCGGCTTCCGGGTGGTCGCTTTCGACGGGCGCGGCAACGGACACTCGGGCCGACCCGCCACCGGGTACACCGCCGACGACTTCACACGCGACACCGAGGCGGTGCTGGACGAGCTCGAGATCGCCAAGGCGAGCCTGTTCGGGTTCTCGGCCGGCGGCAGATGGGGTATCCAGGTCGCGGCGCAGCGGCATGAGCGCGTCGACCGGCTCGTTCTCATCGCGCCCGCGACCTTCTTCGACGGTAGCCCGCGCAGGCCGCTCGGAGGCTTCACGCAGGAGCCGCCCGACCGCGAAGGATGGAACAAGTACAACGCCGTTCACTGGCGCGAGGACTACCGAGACTTCGTCGCCTGGTTCGCCAGCCAGATCTTCACCGAGCCGCACTCGACCAAGGGCATAGACGACATCCTCGAGTGGTCGGCCGGCACCACGCCGGAGATGCTCATCCAGACTACGTTGGAGAGCCGTACCCCGGGTCTCGGCGAGCACTGGAGCGCCATTCGCTGCCCCGTGCTGCTCCTGCACGGCAGCCACGACGCCGTGATCCCGCTCGACAACAGCGTGACGATGCACGCCTTGCGGCCCGACTGCCAACTGGTCGTGCTGGACGGCTGCGGTCACGCCCCACACATCCGGGACGCGGTGAAGGTCAACTTGCTCCTCGGCGAGTTCCTTACAGCTGCACGACCGAGCGCTGGGGCGCTAGGGACCGGGCATGCGCGCGCTTGAGCCGACCCTCAACGGACACGCCGCGAATCCTGTCGACGGCACCGAGATCTTCTTCGAGGCGTTCGGACGGCAGGACGCGGGGCGGACGATCCTGTTCTCGCCGTCCGGCTGCTACGCGCACAGCCGCCTATGGAAGATGCAGGTGCCGTACTTCGCCCAGCAGGGCTTCAGGGTCGTCACCTACGACTGCCGCGGTAGCGGAAGATCCGGCAGGCAGGCACCTAGCTACACGCCCGAGCTGTTCGCAGGAGACGCGCTCGCGGTGCTGAACCACCTCGATGTCGAGAGCGCGGCCATGGTGGGCATCACCTGGTCGCTGAGGTGGCTGGGGCGCATAGCCGCCGAGCATCCCGGCAGGATCACGCATCTGGTCAGCGTCGGCTCGTTCCCATCCCTCAACCAGACCGAGACCTACACGCGCCAGGAGGCGACCAGCCGCCTGCAGTGGTTCCTGGAAGAGCCGGCGCCGGAGGAGGAGCCGATCACCTGGCGCGGCGCGCACATGCGTCACCGCTATCTCGAGCTCACCGAGTGGCAGGCGCGCGAAGACTTCCCTGAGCCTCACTCGACCAAAGCCATCGAGGACTTGACGGCCTGGTCGCGCGAAGCGGACCCAGAGGACCTGATCGCGTCGGTGGTGGACCTGACGCTGGCCGACGACAACGCCTACCTGGCGCGGATCGAGTGCCCGACCCTGATCCTGCACGGCGAGAACGACGCCGCCATCCCCCTCGACACGGCGCTGGCCGTGCACCGCGCGATACCGCACTCGCGGCTGTTCATCTTCGGCGGCAGCGGCCACGTCCCCGTGGTTCGCGACCCGGTTAGGAGCAACCACGTGATCCACGAGTTCGTAGGTAACGAGCCCGCCACCCGACGCACCTGGCCGCGGGCCATGTCACGCCGCGAGAAGCGGGCGCTGTTCGTGAGCAGCCCGATAGGGCTTGGGCACTCGCAACGCGACGTGGCACTCGCTCGCGAGCTGCGCGCCCTGGTGCCCGAGCTGAAGATCGACTGGCTCGCCCAGCACCCGGTCACGCGTGTGCTCGAAGCCAACGGCGAGCGCATCCACCCCGCCAGCGCCCTGCTGGCCGGCGAGTCGCCGCACATCGAGTCCCTGATGGGTGCTCAGCACGAGCTGAACGTGTTCCAGGCGATCCGCGAGATGGACGAGATCCTCCTCGCCAACTTCCACGTCTTCCACGAGGTCGCCAAGGAAGGCAACTACGACCTGTGGGTCGGCGACGAGGCGTGGGAGATCGACTACTACCTGCACGAGAACCCCGAGCTGAAGACAGCGCCGTTCGCCTGGCTGACCGACTTCGTCGGGTACCTGCCGATGCTTGAAGGCGACGGTGGCCGCGAGGCCCGCGTGGTCGCCGATTACAACGCCGAGATGATCAGCCAAGTCGAGCGTTTCCGGCGCGTACGCGACGTGTCTCTCTACATCGGCGAGGGTGCCGACATCGTGCCTGAAGCGTTCGGACCCGAGCTGCCGCTCATCGGGGAGTGGGTAGCCGCGCACTTCGATCACCTAGGGTATCTGCGCTACTTCGACCCGGCCGAGCTCGGTGACCGGCGCCTGCTGCGTGGCAAGTTCGGCTTCGAGGAGGGCGAGCGCGTGGCCGTAGCGGCCGTGGGAGGGACGAGCGTGGGCGCCGCGCTGCTCAGACGCATCATCGAGTCGTTCCCCGCGGCCAAGGCGGCGCTGAGCGACCTGCGGCTGGTGGTCGTGTGCGGACCGCGCATCGACCCCGCGTCACTGCCGCGCGTCGACGGCGTCGAGTACCTCGGCTACGTCCACAACCTGCACGAGATGCTCGCCGCCGCTGACGTGGCCCTCGTTCAGGGCGGGCTGTCGACGACGATGGAGCTAGTCGCGGCCGGAACGCCATTCCTCTACTTCCCCCTCACCAACCACTTCGAGCAGAACCGTCACGTGGCGCACCGCTTGGAGCGTTACGGCGTGCCGGCCCTCGCCAAGGTCACTTTCGCCGAGACGGGAGGTGACTGGCTGGCAGACAGGCTCCACAGGCTGCTCGGTGCGCCCCCGCACTACCGAGAGGTGGTCGGCGGCGGTGCGCGCCGCGCCGCCGAGAAGCTGGCGGAGCTGTTGTAGCCGGGAGCGTCCTCTCTAGCGGTTCGACTCACAGGCATTCGACACGCGAGTTCCCTAAGGTCGGCGAAGAGGAACTGCCCACTTTCTCGAGAGGAATCGGGCGCTCTGGCGAGTGATTCGGCCGCCATTCGAGTGATTTGCACGGCTCCCAGGGCTGTCTCGCTGCATCCTCTTGACGAATGGCGCATACGGCGGTATCTTGAAGATATCGAACGCGCCTGAGGGCGCGTTTTTCGTTTGGGCTGGGCTGGTTTGGTCCGAGCTTGCGAGGGTGATACCCACGAACCCCTGGGAGTTGCTTGACTCGACCGTCTTACCCGACGGCGAGGCGATGAGCCTGCACAGGCGCGGCGACGAGTTCTCGCTGCGCGTAGTCGGCTTCGAGTTGATGAACAGCCGCCAGCACGGCTCCGAGGAGAGGCTCGCCGAACTGGGCCTGGCTGCGCTCGGCGACGTCGAAGCGCCCAGGGTGCTGGTCGGCGGGTTGGGCATGGGCTTCACGCTCAGGGCGGCTCTGGACGCGTTGTCAGCCGCGGCCGCGGTCACGGTGGCCGAGCTCGTGCCCGCCGTCGTGGAGTGGAACCGCAGCCACCTGGCGCATCTCGCCGGAGAGCCTCTCACCGACTCGCGCGTGCGCGTGATCGTCACCGACGTGGCCGATCTGCTCCGTCGCTCACGTTCGGCGTTCGACGTGATCATGCTCGACACCGACAACGGGCCGGAAGGCACGACGCAAGATGGCAACGACTGGCTCTACTCGGCGGCGGGTCTGGCGGTCATCAAGACGGCGTTGGCGCCCGGCGGAGTCCTGGCCGTGTGGTCGATGTTCCCCAGCGACGCTTTCACCAAGCGGCTGAGGCAGTCCGGATTCGCCGCCGAGGTGCACAACGTCAGGTCGCGCGGCAAGAGAGGGAACCGGCACGTGATCTGGGTGGGACGGCGCTAGGCTGCCTTGGCAGGACCTAGCGCCATCCGGTCACCCTAAGCGTCTTCCGACGACCTTCAGTCGGTGACGCTGAAGATCAGATGCCCCTCGACGACGTGCGTGTCGACCGACAGCAGGCGCCACATGACCACGTAGTGTCCAGGTGCCAGCGGCTGCGCGAAGCGCAGCTCGAGCCGAGCCTTGTCGCCTGACGGCTGGCTGAGCTCTGCTGCTACCTGGCCGTCGCCGTCCTGTTGGCTGCCGTTGTAGCGGCTGATGAGGACCGCGGCCAGCGCGTTGAGCCGTGCCGCGGCGTTGTCGGCCGCGAGGTCGACCTCTGCATCGATACGGTAGACCTTGAAGGTGGAGAAGGCGCTCTCGATGCCTTCGGAGAAGCGCAGCTCCACCGCCTCCAAGGGGCCGGCCGCGACGGCGTTGGCCGCGGGCTCGCTCGACTCGAGGTAGGCGTGCGCCGCTGCCAGAGGGGCGCCTAGAGCGAGGAGAGCCAGCACGGCTCGAAGCGCCAGCGGCGTCGATCCTGCGGAGACTAACGGTGTCTGGCTGAGGCGGCCGGACCTAAGGTTTCGTGGCCAGCGGATCAAGGCACCGAGATGGTGGCGGGATCGTTCACGACGGGGTCGGCGTGGACCATGTCGACCCCGCTGAAGACCTCGTCGAACTCGAACTCGCCGATGAAGCCGCTCACGCGCACGTCGTAGTTGCCGACCACGGTGGGGATGAAGTCGGCTACGTACCTACCGGGGGAGTTGCGAACGGCCCTGACGGGGACGACGAGCGTGGCGCCGCCAGGGGCGAGGATCTCCAGCGTGAGGCTCTCTGCCAGCCCATCGACAGGGTTGCCCGCCGCATCGGTGATGGTCAGCTCGACCTGCTCGACCTGACCGGCGTACAGAGGCGCCCCGACGAAGCCGGTTACCACTGTGTAGGCCGGGACCTGGCCTACACCCTTGGTGACGTGAGCGAAGGCGCCGGCCGAGACCAGCAGTAGCAGCGCCGCGACAAGCGCGTAGCTAACGGATTTGGTTGCACTCTTCAACTTAGTTCTCCCGGGTCGTTACCTGGTGTGTGGAGGAGTCATTTGCGATGGATCGCCCGCCGAGTGTGCTCGGTAGCGCGGCGGTGCCCGTGCTAGGGCGCTGCTACGCGACCTGGCCGACCGGAACCAGCCGGGCCGGCTCGGAAGCGTCGCCAGTTCCACCAGCGTCGGCTTCGGCGCCGTCGTGACCGGAGCCGGCTCCGACGGTGCGCCGATGACTTGGAACAGCGAGTGTTGATGCTCGGGAGTACCCGGAGGATGGTGGTGGCCAGGGAAGTTCGTATGCCCGGCCCAGAACGCCGCCAGCAGCAGACTGACAGCCAGCGACGTCGCTACGAACGCGCCGAGCCCCGCCCTGAGGGCGGCAGACCAGGGAAGGCTCCTGGAGGGCATACTCGTAGGAGTATAGGCGCTCGGTCTCCGCTGCTACGAGTTCCAGGGAGCACTACTCTTTAAGTCCGAGACCACCTCGGCGTCACCGTCTGCGCCTGGTGCCCGCGAAGATGCCGCTGGAGAAGCCCCCGATCCCGAGCAGGAAGCCGAAGTCGTACCAACGACCGACGTTAGGCACGGCGTAGACGCGCACAGCGTCGGTGAAGAGGCTGATGATGAACGACAGGGGCGCCATGAAGCCGTGCCAGAGACCGTGCAGGAAGCTCGGTTGGCTGGGGAGCCTCGCGGCCGGGCTCTGGGTGGCTAGGCAGGCCGACAGGGTGACGGCGATGAGCGCGGCCGCGGCCAGAAGCAGCCACCTGCGGCGACGGGCTCCGTGAGTCGTGCCTTCATCTCGAGACATCTGCTGCTCCTCTCGACGGCTGCTGCTCTCGTCACAGTGTAGGGCTCGTACCCCTCTCAGGTGGACGCGCTACCCTGAGGTCCGATCTCGGTGGCGCGGTCCATGATGGCCGCAGGAAGGCGGAGGCGATGAGGTCTGTCGACACGTACCTCAACTTCTCAGGCAACGCCCGCGAGGCGTTCGAGTTCTACAAGTCGGTCTTCGGAGGCGAGTTCGAGAGCACTTTCACCTATGCCGACTTCGGTGGTGTCTCGGCCGGCTTCGACCCTTCCGAGGTCGACCGCATCGCTCACATCTCCCTGAGGCTGACTCCTCACTTCCTGCTACTCGGCAGCGATGTCCCTGGCCACGGCGTCGCCGGTTTCAGGGTCGGCTCGAACACCTACGTGAACCTCAACGTCGAGTCGCCCGCTGAGGCGCAGCGGCTGTTCGCTGCGCTGTCGGCAGGTGGCGTCATCGAGCATCCGTTGGAGAAGACCGGTTGGGCCGAGCTTTATTCGAGCTTCGCCGACCGGTTCGGCGTGCAGTGGATGATCAACTACTGGGTGGAGTAGGGGCGGGAGTAGGTTGGGCTGGTTGGTCTCTGACAGGCTCGCTTGGGTTCGCGTCACCAGACCGACTTCACCGCTTTGAGCTTGCGTATGCGCTCGTCCTTCGTGACGACGGTGCCGCCGAAGCTCTTGGCGGTCGCAACGATGAAGCGGTCAGCCGGGTCGGGGTGGAACGGTTCGAGCCCAACGGACTCAAGGGCGATTCGCGAGGAGATCGGCACGAACTCCAGGAAAGAGAGCTGCTCGCAGGAGCTGACCAAGTTCGCCACGTCGACCCTCAGCGCGAGTCGGCCCTTCTTCACCAGCATCGCCGCCTCCCACACACTGATAGTGGACACGGCCAACGTGCCGGCCTTTCTAGCTTCCTCGATGGCAGTCGTGGCGTGTTCACTGAGGCGCTTAGGATCGTCGAGCCACCACAACCAAGCGTGCGTGTCCAAGAGGGTCACTCGCTGAGTTCCCAGTCTTCTACGCCGACGGGTTCCAACGGGTCGTCGTACTTCAGGACCAGCCCGCGCAACCGTTCCAAGGTCTCGTCGCCGTCCGAGTAGGGCTCTATCTTGGCCACTGGACGGCCGCGATCGGTGATTATCAGCGGTTCGCCCGACTGCTCGACCTGGCGCAGGAACTCCAGAGCGCGAGGCTTGAACTCGGATTTTGAGACGGTCTTGCTCACGAATGACTCCTATGGTCAGTGTCCAGGGTCAGTGCCCATGGTCATAATAGCGCAAAGCGGTTGGCTCTGGCCATACGTTGAGGCTGTGGTTCCGCTCGCTCAAGCGAAAGGCTGCCTGATCACGGTCCGCCATCGCGCCGGATCGGCCTTGCGGATGTCGGACAGGTAGATCTCGTGGTGCTTGCCGCTGAGGTGGTGTCCAAGCCCGAGGATGTGCTGATGGAGACGCTCTATCGTCGGGCCTTCCTCGCTGAACGGCCCGACGTGCAGCACCTGCGCGCTGCTGCCCTCGCTGAACGCCGTGAGCTCGACCAGCTTCAGGGCCGGTAACCGCTTCCGCTCCGCCAGGTCTCGCGAGACGGCTCTGAAGAGCTCTTCCGTGACGAGGTCGGGCTGAAGGACCATCATCCGCCAGCGCCACAGTGATCTCCCCTGTGACCTGTCGCCGCTCGTGAAGACGGCTAGGTCGTCTGACCACCACAAGCCTTCGAGCGGCATCACCGCGTAGTCCTGACCGAGGCTCTTCTTGACAGCGAACTTGATCGCGTAGGAGAGGGAGAAGAGCGCCTCGACGGCTTGTGCATAGGCGGGCGCCTCGTTCGGGTCGCCCTGCCCGTCGACGGTCAGGTAGCTAAGCGTTGGTACGTCGACGACCGAGACCTGCTTGGCGGAGGGTGCGTAGAGGTGCTTCAGCTCGCGCTTGAGGTCCAGTTTCGCCATCGTCACCGACTCTAGCCCGGTCGCTCGCGAGCCAGCCCGCTTCACAGGCTCGTTACTTGCATATACAATCAAGTGTGCTGCCGACGATCCCGGGGCTTACCGATACCCGCCGCTGCCACTGTCTCGAGGCGCGCCGACGGGCCAGGGCGATCACCCGCCTCTACGAGGAGGCGCTCAGGCCCGTCGGTCTGCGCGCGACGCAGTTCTCGGTGTTGGCGGCACTTGCGCAGATCGGCTCCAGCCCACTCACCCCGCTGGCGGAACTGCTGGGTGCCGAGATCTCGACGCTCACGCGCAGCGTCGACCTGCTGAGCCGGCGCGGGCTGCTAGCCGACGTGGCGTCGGCCGACCGCAGGCAGCGCGCGGTGCGGTTGACGCGCGAAGGCGCATCGCTGCTACAGACGGCGCTGCCGTTGTGGCGCGGGGTACAGGACGGGCTCGACTCTGAGAGGAGCACAGGTGACGCACGAGGAGAGTGACCTCCCGAAGATCGTCTCGCGCCAGGAGTGGCGTGAGGCCAGAGCGCGGCTGCTCGAGCAGGAGAAGGCGCACACGCACGCCTACGACGCGCTCAGCCGACGTCGTCGCGAGCTGCCGATGGTGCTCATCGACAAGGAGTATCGGTTCCAGGGTCCAGAGGGCGAGGTGGGGCTTCTCGACCTGTTCGACGGGCTTAGGCAGCTCGTCGTCGTTCACTTCATGTTCGACCCCGCGTGGGACGAGGGCTGCAAGGGATGTACGGGCTCCGCCGAGGAGGTGTCGGCAGGTGTGCTTGCGCACCTGAGACAGCGGGACACTGCGATGGTCCACGTGTCGCGCGCACCCCTGGCCAAGGTGCAGGCCTATCAAGCCAAGCGCGGCCTCGGTCACCTCCGCTGGTACTCGTCGTTCGGCGACGACTTCAATGTCGACTTCGGCGCCACCATCGACGAGCAGCGCGCGCCGTTCTACTACAACTACCGCAGCAAGGAGGAGCACCTTGCCCACGGCTCGTCGCTCTACCTGTTGGACGCCGCCCAACCGATCGAGGTAGGTGGCTGCAGCGCGTTCCTGCGGATCGGCGACCGGGTCTTTCACACCTACTCAGCCTTCGCTCGCGGCACCGACACGGTGTCGGGCTCCTACAGCTACCTCGACCTGACCGCGCTGGGGCGGCAAGAGGAGTGGGAGGAGCCGAAGGGCAGAGTGGCGGCCGCGCGGGCTTCGGTGCCGTTCTTCGAGTGACGGCTAAGCCCAAGACCCTCGACAAGACATGGACAAGGAGCCAAGCATGAACAACCAAGACCAGAACCTTCCAAGCGTCGTCTCGCGCGAGGAGTGGCGGGCGGCGCGGGTCGCACTACTCGCCAAGGAGAAGGCTGCCACCAGAGCCAGGGACGCTCTCAACACCGAGCGCCGCAATCTCCCGATGGTGCTAGTCGACAAGGAGTATCGCTTCGTGGGGCCGGAGGGTGAGGTGACCCTCGCCGACATGTTCGACGGCAAGAGCCAGCTCATCGTTCAGCACTTCATGTTCGACCCGGAGTGGGAGAAGGGCTGCCCCGGCTGCACCGCCGGAGTGGACGAGACCGGCCCGGGGATCATCGACCACATCCGCAAGCGCGACACCAACTTCGTGCTCGTCTCGCGCGCACCGCTGCCCAAGTTGGAGGCGTACAAGCAGGAGCGAGGCTGGACGCTGCCCTGGTACTCCTCGTTCGGCAACGAGTTCAACTACGACTTCCAAGCCACCCTAGACCCGCGAGTGGCGCCCGTCGAGTACAACTACCGCCGGCGTGAACCGCCCGCTCCCGGCGCCGAAGTCAAGTCAGAGGAGACGCCAGGGTTCAGCTGTTTCCTCAAGCTCGGCGACGACGTGTTCCACACCTACTCGACCTACGCGCGCGGCACCGAGAACACCGGCTCGGGCTACTACTTCCTCGACCTGACGGCGTTGGGGCGTCAGGAGCAGTGGGAGGAGCCGAAAGGTCGGGCTGCCGCCGTCCGACCCAACGTGCCTTTCTTCGAGTAGGTCCGGGCTCGAGGTCGCGTAGCGCGGACAGCCGAGGAGGTCCCACATGAACGCCAAGCCATCCACAGTCGACCGTGAGACCTGGCAGGAGCGGATAGATGCGCTGCTGGTCAGGGAGAAGGCTCATACCCGCGAGGGTGACGCCATCGCCGCCGCCCGCCGGAGGCTGCCGATGGTCGAGGTCGATCCGTCGACGCCCGTTATCGGTGCGGCCGGGGAAGTCCCGCTCATCGACACCTTCGAGGGCCGGTCGCAGCTGCTCACCTACTACCACATGTGGCATGCGGGCCGCCCCGCCGCCGGCCAGTGCGAGGGCTGTACCTACTTCTCCGGCCACGTGCTCGAGCTGTCCTACCTGCACTCGCGCGACGTCACCTTCGCGGTGTTCTGTCAAGGCCCCTACGAGGCGTCCTCCCGCTACCGCGACTTCATGGGCTGGCCGTTCCCCTGGTACTCGGTGCCTGACGCCTCGAAGGAGCGGCTGCTCGCCGGACGCCACTTCGGCATGATCGTCTGCTACCTGCGTGACGGTGACCGCGTGTTCGAGACGTACTGGAGCACCGGCCGTGGTGTCGAGGTGATGGGGAGCAGCTACGGCATGCTCGACATGACGGTCTACGGTCGACAGGAGGGGTGGGAGGACTCACCCGAGGGCTGGCCGCGGCGTTTCCTGGACCGCGACGGCCAAGCTTTCCGGCTCGACGGCCGGCCGATCTCGCAGTGGCCTCGGCTCAGGGACGGTCGCTCGGACGAGCTCGGGTAACGACGTGGCGTAACCGTGCGGCGGTGCGTCGCGGGCCTCCAAGAGGCCGCTAGCCGCACCTATTGCAAAGAACTCTTTGCAAATGTATCTTGGCAATCATGCCTCAGATGCCGGGTTGGACGCCCGATCCCGAGAAAGACCTGATCCTCGACGCCCGCTCGATGCGGGCCGTCGCGCATCCGCTGAGGATCCGCATCATGGGCATCCTGCGCCTGGAGGGACCGCAGACCTCGACCACCTTGGCGACCAAGCTGGGCCTCAACTCAGGCGCCACCTCCTACCATCTGCGCCAGTTGGCCGATCACGGTCTGATACTCGAGGCCCCGGAGCTGGGAACCGGACGCGAGCGCTGGTGGCGGGTGCCGACCAGGTCGACCTATATGGACCGCGCGCACCTGGACGAAGAGGGGATCGAGGTCTCCGCGACTTATCTCCGGGCTATCGGCCTTTACTACGCCGAGCACCTGCAGCGCGCCATCGAGGAGGCGGTGGTCCAGCCCGAAGAGTGGCGGCCGGCCACGACCTTCAGCGACTACGCCTTCTGTCTGACCCCCGAGGAGGCCAACAGGATGCTGACGGAGCTCCGTGGCGTGATGGAGCGCTACCGCCCCTACCGTGGCGTCGATGACACGCCTGGGCCGGTGGGCGCCGAGGTCTTCCAGGTGCTGGTCCATGCTTTCCGCGCGCCGTCGGCCGAGACCACCTAGGAGTGACTGAGGCGGTGCCCGTGAAAGCTCCTGGCGGCGGTCGCTGGAGCGCTCTCTATACCTTGCTCGGCGCCAACGCCCTCGCCTGGGTCGGCACCCGCCTTGCCTCGCTGGCGGTGCCCTGGTTCGTGCTCAGCACCACCGGCAGCGCGCTGCAGACCGGCCTGGTCGTCTTCGCCCAGATGGCCCCTTACGTCGTGGTCCAGGCGCTCAGCGGCCCGATCATCGACCGGATCGGACCCAAGCGGGTAAGCGTGGTCTGCGACCTGATCGTGGCCGTCACCCTGGCCATCGTCCCCGTCCTACACGTCCTCGAGCTGCTCAGCCTGCCGCTGCTGATGGCCCTCCTGGCCGTGGTGGGCGCCGCCGACGGCCCGGCCAACGCGGCCAAGAGCGTGTTCGTTCCCGAGGTCACGCGGCGCGCCGGCGTGCCGGTGGAGCGGACTACCGGCTTGGTGAGCACGGTCGAACGCACCGCCTCCATGGTGGGGCCGGCCATCGGCGGCCTGGTGGTCGGGTTGTGGGGCGGCGCCATGGCACTGGCGATCACCGCAGGCCTGGCAGCTCTCAGCGCCCTGGTGGTGGCGCTGGGGATGCCGAGGTACTTGGCGTCCGAGGGGGAGCGAGACGAGGACGAGGGCGGCTACCTGGAACGCATGCGGGAGGGCGCCGCCTTCCTCCGGCGCGATCCGCTGCTCCTCTCCATGTACGGCATGATCACGGTGACCAACCTGCTCGACACGGCCATGTTCTCGGTGCTGCTGCCGATGTGGGCCATGGCCATGGGGCACGGCCCCGAGCTGGTGGGCCTGCTGGCCAGCGTCCTCAGTGGCGCCTCCGTCGTCTCGAGCTTGGCGGCAGCCGCATACGGACACCGGCTGCCGCGTCGCCTCGTCTACTTCTTCGGCTTCCTGATCACTGGCGCGCCCCGCTTCGTGGTGCTGGCTGCTGCAGCGCCGCTACCGGTGGTGATAGCGGTCTACGGCGTGGCCGGCATCGGCTCGGGCTTCCTCAACCCCATCATCGGCGCCATCCTCTTCGAGCGCATCCCCGAACGCGTGCTGGGCAGAGTGCGCAGCCTCGGCGCCGCCATGGCGTGGGCGGGGATGCCCTTCGGCGGGCTCCTCGGCGGATCTCTCGCGGTCGCGCTGGGGATCTCGCCGGCCCTGCTGATCGCGGGAGGCGGCTACCTGCTGGCCACTCTGCTGCCAGCCTTGCTGCCGCAGTGGGCCGAGATGGACCGTCGGAGACAGGGTGGGACGTCGGATGGAGATGCAGCGGACGAGCGCGGCGCCGCGTCGCGGTCTTAGGCTCAAGCCCTGCCGAAACGTCCGCGCGGGCCGCCGCCGGGTGCGCCGCGGCCTCCACGGCCGCCGCGCCCGGGAGGACGCTTGCCCATGCGCTTCATCAGTTCGCGCATCTGCTCGTAGTTCTTGATGAGCCGGTTGATGTCCTGGACGCTGGTCCCCGAACCCCTGGCGATGCGCTTCCTGCGGCTGGCGTTCAACAGCTTCGGGCTGCGGCGCTCCTCGTCCGTCATGCTCGAGATGATCGCCTCGACACGGTTGATCTCGCGCTCGTCGATGTTGGCACCGGGCGGCAGCAGCTTGTTCGCTCCCGGGATCATCTTGAGGACGTCGGTCATCGAGCCCATCTGCTTGATGCGGCGCATCTGCGTGAGCATGTCCTGCAGGCTGAAGTCGGAGAGCGCGCGGCGCTCGTCGATGTCGTCGTCGCCCTCGAGCGCCTTGGCCTTCTCGATGAGGGTGAGCACGTCGCCCATGCCGAGGATGCGGCCGGCGACGCGATCGGGGTGGAACGGCTCGAGCCCGTCGATGCGCTCGCTCATGCCGGCGAAGTAGATCGGCTTGCCGGTCACGTGCTTGGCCGAGAGCGCTGCGCCGCCCCTGGCGTCGCCGTCGAGCTTGGTCATGATCAGGCCGCTGACGCCGACCTGCTGATCGAAGGTCGTGGCGACAGGCAGGGACTGCTGACCGGTCATCGCGTCGACGACCAGCACGCGCTCGGTCGGCTGCAGCAGCCTGGCGAGCTCGCTGAGCTCACCCATCAGCTCCTGGTCGATCTGCAGGCGGCCGGCGGTGTCGACGATGACGAGGTCGCGGAAGTCGCGCCTGAGGTGCTTGCGCAAGCGCGCGTCGACCTGGGCGGGCTTCTCCCCGTCCTGAACCTCGAAGACCGGCACGCCTATCTGCTCGCCGAGTACCCGGAGCTGCTCGCGCGCGGCGGGGCGCTGGGTGTCGGCGGCGACGAGCAGGACGCGGCGACCCTGCGACTTGTACTTGTAAGCGAGCTTGCCGGCGGTCGTCGTCTTGCCGGCGCCCTGCAAGCCCATCAGCAGCCAGACGTTGCCTTCCGAGCGCAGCGTCGGCTGCACCGCCTTGGTGCCGAGGACCTCGACGAGCTCCTCGTGGACTATCGAGATGACGCGCTGGTCGGGTGACAGCGACATCAGCACGTCGGAGCCGATGGCCTTCTCCTGCACGCGCTGGGTGAACTCTCTGGCGACCTCGAGGTTGACGTCGGCCTCGAGCAGCGCCACCCGCACCTCGCGCAGGGCGGCTTTGACGTCCGCCTCGCTGAGGCGGCCGCGGCCGCGCAGGCCGTCGAAGACTGACTGTAGACGATCGCCTAGGCTCTGGAACATGTTCGCTCGGCCGCGTTCCTTACGGTGCTGCGGCCGGCGGCTAGGTTATGCGGTGGCTCTCGCGGGCGTCAACCGAAGCGCCGTTCGAGAACGGGATGGTGCAGGCGCGGTACCGGGTCAAGTAGGGCTGGGCCTGAGCGGCGCAACCCTCCCCACCAACCACTCCCGCACAGCCGCCGGCAGCGACGGCCCCAACTCGTCCACCACCCGTTGGTGGTAAGCGTCCAACCACTCGATCTCCTGCGCCGTGAGCATGGACACGTCTATCAACTCACGATCGAACGGGCACAACGTCAACGTGTCGAACCGCAAGAACTCCCCGAACACTCCGCTGCCCGCTGACGCCGTGGCGATGACGTTCTCGAGCCGCACGCCGAACACGCCTTCGAAGTAGACGCCCGGCTCGTTGGAGTTGATGTGGCCGACCTCGAACTCGACCTCGTTGATCTTGTTGATCCTCTGCGGGCCCTCGTGGACGTGGAGGTAACTGCCGACGCCGTGGCCGATGCCGTGGCGGCACTCCCAGCCGTTTGCCCAGATGTGATGACGGCCCAGAGCATCTAGGCGCTTGCCGGGTGTCCCCTTGGGGAAGTGCGCCGAGCTGAGCATGATGAGGCTCTTGAGGACGACCGTGTAGGTGCGCTTGTGCTTGGGCGAAGGGTTGCCGAGCGTGACCGTGCGCGTCGTGTCGGTGGTGCCGTACGGGAACTGCGCGCCGCAGTCGATGAGGAGGAGAGAGTCAGGGGCGAGCGGTTGCGGGTTCTCGCGGTTGAGCTTGTAGTGGCCGACCGAGGAGTTGGGTCCGTAACCGACGATGGTCTCGAAGCTCGGTCCGCGGTAGTCGGGGAGACCGGCTCTGAAGGCTTCGAGCTTGTCGGAGACCGACAACTCGGTCTCGCGGCTGACGTCGGTCGTCGCCAGCCAGTGGAGCAGCCTCGTGACGGCGACCCCGTCGTGCAGGTAGGCGGCGCTGGCTCCGCGCAGCTCGACCTCGTTCTTCCTGGCCTTCATGGCGTCGACGGGGCTCGGTGCTTCGACGCGCCCGAGGTGGCTCGTCGCCTCGTACAGGAGAGCGTTGGTCTTGGCCGGGTCGAGCAGGAGCTTCGAGTCCGCCGGGAGCGCGCGAAGCCCGGTCGCGATCTCTCCGTAGGGTCGGACCGAGACCTCGGAGGGGAGGGCCGCTCGCAGGCCAGGCGTCACCTTGTCGTGGTGGACGTAGAGATCGACGGTAGCCGGGCCGACGACCGTGTAGGCGAGGGCGACGGGGTTGAGCGGGACGTCGCCGCCGCGCAGGTTGAGGAGCCAAGCCGTCTCGTCGAGCGCGGTCACCAGCATGCCCGAAGCTCCGAGCTCCTCCAGGTGCCGCCTCAGCCGGTCCAGTTTGCTGGGGGTGCTCTCGCCCGAGTACTCGAGCGGGTGGTCGACGATCGGCGCGGGCGCGTCGGCCGGCCGCTCGGTCCACACCTCGTCGATGAGCCCCAGGCACGGCTTCAGGGTGATGCCCGTGGAAGCGAGGCTCTTCGTCAGTCCGGCGACCTGCTGCGCGCTGACCGACTCGGGGTCGAAACCGAGCACGGAACCCGACGGCGACACGCTGGTCAGCCACGCCTCGCGGGTGGGGACGCCCTGGTTGCCCTCCTTGAACACCTCGATGGCGGTGCCGGCTGTCTCGGTGTCGGCGCGCATGTGGTAGCGCGAGTCGGCCCATAGGCCGGCGTGGTCAGCGGTCACGACCAGGGTCCCGGCCGAGCCGCCGAAGCCGCTCAGGTAGGCGCGGGTGCGCCAGCGAGGGGCGAGGTACTCGCTGAGGTGAGCGTCGCCGGTGGTTGCGAGCCAGGCGTCGACTCCGTGCGACCTCATGCTGCGTCTGAGGCG
This sequence comes from uncultured bacterium, assembly GCA_964392895.1. Lineage (GTDB taxonomy): Bacteria > Deinococcota > Deinococci > Deinococcales > Trueperaceae > CAYMRL01. The sequence goes on along the minus strand of CAYMRL010000008.1, from coordinate 56,358 downwards.
ATCGAGCCTCGCGGTTGCGTTGGGCATGACGACTCCAATCATCTCCTGGGCGACGGATCGGTGTGCTCGATCGGGGCGCGCCGAACGTCTAACAGCCCGCGAACGACCCAGGGCGTTGCTTTCTCATACTGTTGACAATCTATCACGACCGCGGCTAGGCTTCGACCAACCGACTCAGTGACTGCGCTTCCGCGACGACGCGGACCTAAGCCTCTGAGCCCTGACAGATGTGTTGGAGAGGAGAAACACGGCGGTGAAAAGGTACCTGTTGTCTCTTGCTGTGATGATCGGGGTGCTCGGCGGCGCGTTCGCTCAGCAGCCGGGGTCGACGCTGGTCGTCGGGCTCTCGAACCTACCGAACACCATCGACTCGGCCGACGCCAACGACGGCAACGCCATCGCGGTGACGCGCCAGATCGTAGAGCGCCTCGTGGAGCAGGTGCCCGGCACCACCGAACTCGCGCCGGGTCTGGCGACCAGCTGGGAAGCCAACGCCGACTCGACGGAGTGGACGTTCCACCTCCGTCAAGGCGTCGCCTTCCACGACGGCACGCCTTTCGACGCGGAAGCGGCCAAGTTCAGCCTCGACCGCTGGAACGACCGCGCTAACCCCTACCACTTCGTGGCCGAGGGCAAGGCGTACGTCGGCTGGCGCAACCTGTTCGGCGGCTTCCTCGGTGACGGCTCCGCGGTCAGCGAGGTCGTGCTCGTCGACGACTACACCATCACGCTCAAGCTGACGCGTTCGATCTCCTTCCTGCCCGCGCTGCTCGCGGCCGGCTACTTCGGTTTCGACAGCCCGGCGGCGGTGATGGCGGCCGGCGCCAACTACGGCACGCCTTCGGTCGGCTCGGTCGGCACGGGCCCGTACCGCTTCGAGCTGTGGGAAGAGGGCAGCAGGGTCGTCCTGAGCGCCAACAGCGCGTACCGCGGAGGCGCTCCCGCCACCGAGCGCATCGTGTTCGTCGGCGTCAGTGACCCGACGGCCAGGCTCGCGCAGATCAAGGCGGGCTCGCTCGACATCGCCATCGGCCTCTCGCCCGCCGACCTCGACAACATCAACGCCGATCCGAACCTCGCCGTCGTCAGGGGCGAGCAGGGCGGCCTCAACACCATGTACATGGCCATGCACCAGAACCAGCCGCCGTTCGACGACGTCCGCGTGCGGCAGGCCGTGGCGCACGCCATCGACAGGGCGGCGATAGTCGAAGCGTTCTTCGCCGGGCAGGCCACGGTGGCGAGAGACATCATCCCGACTTCGCTGTGGGGTCACGGCGACGTCGAGGGCTACCCTTACGATCCGGCCCGGGCGCGCGAGCTGCTCGCCGAAGCCGGCTACCCCGACGGCTTCGCGACCGACCTGTGGTACCGAGCCTCCGGCCTAGAGCCGGTGATCGCCGAGGTCATCGCCTCGTACCTCGCCGATATCGGCATCACGGTCTCCGTGAAGACCGAGGACTGGGCCTCGTACCTCGCCAACTACATGGCAGGCAACTTCCCCATGTACACGCTGGGCTGGAACGCCGACTTCGCGGATCCCGACACGTTCATCTACACCTTCTACGGACCGCAGGCCGTCAGGCGCTTCGGCTGGAACGCCCCCGAGGTCGTCGCCATGGCCGAACAGGCGCGGCGCCTACCCGACCAGGACGAGCGCGCGGCGCTCTACGCGAGCGTCGTCGCCGCCGCGCAGGAGGCGATGCCGATGCTGCCGCTGGCTCACCAGTCGCAGTTCATCGTGGTCCGCAGCGGTGTCGAAGGCCTGGTGGCCAACCCGCTGGGAGCCTTCCCGGCGCTGACGAACGTCGGCAAGAGCCAGTAGCGCTGGCTAGGCCAGCGAGCGAGTGACCTTCGTGGCCGCGCACGTTCCCCCCAACGTGCGCGGCCACGACACCAAGAGGCGATGACCTGTGACGACTTACGTGATCCGCCGAGTGCTCGGGATCGTCCCCGTGCTGCTCGGAGTGGCGTTCATGGTGTTCGCCATCAACAGGATCGTGCCGAGCAACCCGGCAGTGGCCATCCTCGGTGACAAGGGCACGCCTGAGGCGCAGGCCCAACTGGCGGAGGATCTCGGTCTCAACAAGCCGATCTTCTTCGACCTCGAGGGGTTCAGGCGCACCGGGCGTGTCGGAGCTCTGTTCGACAGCCAGTACTTCAAGTACATGGGAGAGCTCCTTACCCTGAACCTCGGGCGCTCCTTCATGACGAGGGCGCCCGTCGCCGACACGCTGAAGATCAGGTTCCCAGCGACCATGGAGCTGGCCGTCTTCGCCATCCTCATCGGCGGAGTGCTCGGCCTCGTCCTCGGGGTCGTTGCCGCCTTGCGCCGCGGCACCTGGGTCGACACGGGGATGCTGTTCATCGCGGTATCCGGTGTGTCGTTCCCGGTCTTCTGGACCGCGATCGTCCTCATCTACGTCTTCTCGGTACAGCTTGGATGGTTCCCGCCCGCGGGTCGCCTCAACGTCACGACCACTCTCCAACCGATCACCGGCCTCTTCGTCATCGACTCGCTCCTGCGCGGCCAGTTCCGACTGTTCCTCGAGGCGCTCCATCACCTGGTGCTGCCGGCGTTCGCCCTCGGGACGCATGCGATGGCGCTGATCATGCGGATGACGAGGTCGTCGATGCTCGACGTGCTCAGGCGCGACTACGTCCGCACCGCCGCCTCGAAAGGCGTGTGGCCCGCGACCGTCGTGATGAAGCACGCGTTCAGGAACGCCCTGGTGCCGATAGTCACGGTGCTGGGGCTGTCGTTCGGCTCGCTGCTCTCCGGCGCGATCCTCATCGAGGCGATCTTCAACTGGCCAGGCGTCGGCAGTTGGATCTTCAACGCGATAACCCAGCGCGACTACCCGGTCATCCAGGGCGGCGTCCTGTTCGTCGCGGCCGTCTTCATCGTCCTGAACATGCTCGTCGACCTCTCGTACGTCCTCATCGACCCGCGGATCAGGTACTGATGCGGCGCTTACTCAGGAACCGCGCAGGCGTCGCCGGCCTAGTCATCGTCTTGTTCTTCACGCTCGCGACGCTGCTGGCCCCGGTGCTCAAGCCGTACAACGCCGGCACCGACAGGAACCTGCTCAACCGGCTCAAGCCGCCCACAGCCGAGCATCTGCTCGGCACCGACGAACTGGGCAGGGACGTGCTGACCCGCGTGTGGCACGGCGGCAGGGTGAGCCTGAGCGTGTCGCTGGTGGTGGTCGGGTTCTCGGCGCTGCTCGGAACTGCGCTGGGTGTACTCGCCGCCGTGGCGCGCGGGCGGCTCGACCTGGGCCTGTCGTGGTTCGTCGACATCCTGATGGCCTTTCCCGGCATCCTCCTCGCCATCGCGATCGTCGCCACGCTCGGAGCCAGCCTCTCCAACGCGCTCATAGCCACCGCCGTCATGGGCATCCCGGCCTACTACCGGGTGATGCGCTCAGCGATCATCGGCCTGCGCGACCTCGAGTTCGTGCAGGCAGCCGAAGCGCTCGGCGCGTCGCGGTTCAGGGTCGCGGCCAGACACTTACTCCCCAACGCCCTGTCACCCCTGATAGTCCAGGTGACACTAGGGATCGGCCGCACGGTGTTGACCATCGCCTCGCTCGGGTTCCTCGGTCTGGGCGCGCAACCTCCCACGCCAGAGTGGGGGCTGATGATCAAGTCGGGCTACGGCCAGTTCCTGAATGCGCCGTGGCTGTCCATCGCTCCAGGCTTCGCCATCTACCTCGCCGTCCTCGGCTTCAACCTGCTCGGAGACGCGATCCGCGACCACCTCGACCCGCAGCTGAGGCGCTAGGACTCGAGGAGCCTGTCGGTATCATCGCTCGAACCCTCGAGACGCCTGCACGAGCACCAACGGAAGGAAACGCATGATCACCGGGAACGGCTCCTACGGGGGCACCCACGACGCACTCCCCGACGACCGCAACCAGGACGTCCTCATCTACGTCAACGGCGACCTCGTGCCGCGGAACGAAGCCAAGGTCTCCGTGTTCGACAGCGGGTTCCTGGTCGGCGACGGCGTCTGGGAAGGTCTGAGGCTGCAAGACGGCGTCCTCGTCTTCCTCGAGCAGCACCTGAAGCGGCTGTACGAGGGCGCGCAGGCGATAGCGCTCGACATCGGGCTCACTCCCGCGCAGCTGACCTCCGAGCTGCGTCGCGTCATCGACGCCAACCGCATGGAGAACGGCGTTCACGTGCGGCTGATGGTCACTCGCGGCACCAAGCGCACCCCCTCGCAAGACCCGCGTTTCTCCATCGGCGGCCCTACCATCGTGATCATCGCCGAGCACAAGACCAGCAATCCCAGCGTCAGGGAGGCCGGCATCAAGCTGTTCACCTCGACCGTCCGACGGCCTTCGCCAGACGTGCTCGACCCGAAGCTGAACTGCCACAGCAAGCTGCACGAGGTGATCGCGCTGCACCAGGCGCAGCTAGCGGGCGCCGACGAGGCGCTGATGCTCGATCCGCGCGGCGCCGTTGCCACCTGCAACGCCACCAACTTCTTCGTGGTGAGGGCGGGCGAGGTCTGGACGTCGACGGGCCAGTACTGTATGAACGGCATCACGCGCGGCATGGTGATCAGGTTGTGCAAGGAGAGCGGCATCCCCGTCTTCGAGCGCGACTTCTCGCTCACCGACGTGTACGGCGCCGATGAGGCCTTCGTAACCGGCACGTTCGGTGGCCTGACGCCGGCGACCGTGGTCGACGGCCGGACCATCGGCGCCGGCGCACCGGGGCCCATGACCGCCAGGCTGTCTGAGCTGTACGCCGAGGCCAAGGCGCGCTACGTGCGGCAGCAGCGGGAGGAAGTAAGTGCTGGAGCGGCTCGAGCCGATAGATAGAGAGCAGGGAGCGGGCAGAACGCTGCGCGAGCAGCTGGTGCTCGTCTTGCGCAAGGCCATTCTCGAGGCCACCCTGCCGCCCGGTGGTCGCCTGGTCGAGACGAGCCTGGCCGAGCAGCTCGGCGTCAGCCGCGGACCACTGCGCGAGGCGATACTCCAGCTCGTCGAGGAGGGCCTCGTCGACCAGGTGCCCTTCAGGGGAGCCGTCGTCAGGTCGCTCTCGGTCGAGGACATCCAGGAGATCTACTCGTTTCGCACGCTGCTCGAGTCGTTCGCGTTCAGGGTCGTGTGGGAGAAGCGGACCCCTGAGTTCTTCCGGATGCTCGACTCGCGCCACAGGGCGCTCAACTACGCCGTCTACTCGGGCGACCAGCAGCAGGCCATCACCAGGGAGATGGACCTGCACGGCCTCGTCTACGAGTTCTCCAAGCACCGCAGCCTCATCGAGTCATGGAACCTGCTGCGGGGGAGACTCCACTTCTACTTCACGCTGCACCACGAGGCCCACCACCGCAAGGCCGCGCTACCCGACGCTCACGACACCTACGTGGCGCTCGCCAAAGGAGACGATCTCGAGGCGATGTTGCGAGAGGTCGAGCAGCACATGCGCCGCGGTCTGGGCACGCTCGAGGCGTTTGTCGTCGAGCGGAACGCGAGGCTAGCTGAGAAGGCTGCAGAGAAGACCGCGGAGAAGATGCCTGCCTAGTAGTGCCCTAGCAGCCCCAGCCTCATGGCGTGCCGCTCGAAAAGCTTGAAGGCCACCAGCCCCAACGCGAAGTAGACGGCCCCGTTCAACCACAGCGAGGCCCAGTCGGCGGCCGCGAAAGACGCGAGCGGCACGCCATCTGCCATGACCAGCCTGACCATGTCGATACCCTTGGCGGTCGGCGCCAGCTCGAGCAGCGGCACGGTCGCGAGCGGGACGTACGCGATGCCCATCAGCACGAACTGCGTCATCTGTAAGATGGAGCTGACCTGCTTGTAGACGATGGTAAGTCCTCCGACCGCGTACGCGAGGCCCATCACGCCTAGGAAGGTAGGAGGCAGGATGGCTGCCAGCGAGACGATGTCGATCGTCAGCCACTGCCCGGCCGTCAACATGCTGAGAACGGTCAGTAGGGCGAGGATCACCAGGTACACCAACAGCGTCGCGACCATGCGGAACAGCAGGATGGCCCAGGTCGGTATCGTGCTCATGTAGAGCTGCTCGAGCGTGCCCCTGATGGCTTCGTTGGTGAGCTCCCAGCCCATCGAGTTGATGGCGATCATCAGCAGGAACCAGAACCCGTTCGCCACCAGCAGGTACCTGACCGTGGTGTCCGCGGTGCTCGGGTCGCCGATGAAGCGCACGCCGAGGAGAAGGAACACGAAGATCGCGTAGAACGTGACGATCATGCTGATCGTGTTGGGCAGGTAGCGCTTGAGCTCGATGACGGTCTTGCTGAGGTTGGCTCTGAACGCGTGTCGGTAGCCGTTAGCTAACAACCGTGGCCTCCCTGCTTGGCGCGCGCGCCGCCGAGAGGTGAGTCGGCGCACCGCCGTCTTGCACCAGCCGCCTGAAGACCTGCTCGAACCTGACGGTCGTGCGTTCGATGCTCTCGACGTCCGCGCCGCCCTCCGAGCGGAGGAAGTCCATGAGCCTGAACAGCCCGCCCGACGCTTCGAGCTCGACCTCGAACGACGTCTCGCCGAACGATGGGACTGTGAAGTCGGCCTGCAACCTTCCCACCGCCTCGTGCCTCAGTGGTGACGCGAGCCTCACCAAGAACGCCCGTGACTGGAACAGCTTCAGCAGGTCGTCGACGAGTGCGTCGGTGACGACCCTGCCTCCAGAGATGACGACCACGCGGCGGCACAGATCCTCGACGACCGGCATGTCGTGCGAGCTCAGCACCACGGTCCTGCCCTCGGCCACGACCTCGCGCAGCAGGGCGCGAACCTCGTGGCCGGTCTCGACGTCGAGGCCGAGGGTGGGTTCGTCGAGGACCACCAGGTCGGTGTCGGCGAGCAGCGCCACCGCGATCGCCAGCTTCTGCTGCATGCCGCGCGACAGCTTGGCGACCAACTCGTTCGCCTTACCGTCGAGTCCGAAGCGTTCGAGGAGCTGCTTGGCGCGTGTCCTGGTGGCTGCGGCGGAGCGGCCGCGGTTCCCGGCGAAGTAGACCAAGTTCTCGAGCACGCTCAAGCGCCAGTAGAGGTTCCTGTTCCCCTCGAGCACCGTGGCGACGTGCTTGACCGCCCGCAGCCGCTCCGTCCTCGCGTCGTACCCTGCGACCCGGATGCGGCCCGAGTCAGGGTGGATCAGGCCGCTTGCCATCTTTATCGTCGTCGTCTTGCCGGCGCCGTTCGGGCCGAGCAGGCCCACCACCTCGCCGCGGCCGACGGAGAAAGAGACGCCATCGACCGCGTTGACGCGAGTGCCGTTGGCGCCTCTGTAGGACTTGCTGACGTTGTCTGCCTCAATGAGACTGCCTGTCAACTCGCTCACCGCCGATTCCCTGGTTCGGCTTCTTCTGCAGAGAGTCACGCGCCCGCACCAGAAGCCCTTCAGATTTGGGAAGCTGTAGTTCAGGGAGTGTAAATCACGAGTTGCTATGTGTCAAACACTCACTTACGAATTTTAGCGCTTGCGCCGATCCCGTGCGTCACGACCCGGCCCCGCGCGGCAGGCTTGCGACCTATGATCGATGAGCCCGTGACTTTTCTGTCCGCTCGAGCTTCCGAGTCGAGGTACGCGGCCTCTGCAGTCCTTAGTCTGTGACCCTGGCATGCCCACTCGCCTCTCGACCACCCACGCCGCAAAAGCCGCCATAGCCGCCACGCTCGGCATAACCGGCAGCGCTGCCACGGCGCTGCTCGTCGTCGCCACCTGGCCACAGGCTGTCGGGCTGCAGCGCTTCCACGTCCTCGCCCAGCTGGTGGCTCTGCGCGGTCTGCTTTGCGTGGCGGCGCTCGGTACGCTGCTCGTTTGGGGCTTGATCGCGTGGCGGTCACGCGAGCTGCGCAAGCTGGCTGCAGCGCCGATGGCGCTGCTCGCGCTCGTAGCGCTGGTGAACGTCGGAATACTGGTCGCGCGCGGGTTCGGCGGTCGCGCGGCGACCGATCAGACGGCAGACATCACCGTCTTCGCCTGGAACACCCTCTGGGATCGCCCTGGCGCGGCGTCGATCGCGTCGTTCGCGCTCGAGCACGACGTCGACGTTCTCGCCCTGCCGGAGACCAGCCGCGCCACGGCTCAGGCGATAGCCGGCCTGATGGCGGCCGGAGGCAGGCCCATGCAGGTGTTCGTCGTCGCGTTCAGCGAGGTCGTCGTCTCGCAGTCGACCGCGCTACTGATCAGCGCTGCGCTCGGGGAGTACGCGCTCGATCAGTCCGTCGGCACGACTCCTCGCCTACCCACGGTCGTGGCGAGGCCGGCCAGCGGCGTGGGTCCGAGTTTCATCGCTGCCCATCCCGTCCCACCGATGCCAGGGATAATGCGTGATTGGCAGGTCGGTCTGGCGTGGTTGGCGCAGCGGTGCCGCGAGGGCGAGGTGATCGTGGCGGGTGACCTCAACGCGACCCTAGATCACCTGATAGGGCTCGAGGACGAAGGCGCCGATCTTGGCGCCTGCCGCGACGGCGCGAAGGCCACGAGGAGCGCGGCTCTCGGAACTTGGCCGGCGCGTTTGCCGCCCCTGCTCGCAGCGCCGATCGACCACGTCATGGCGACAGCCGAGTGGGAGTTCGTCGAGGTCCGAGTGCTCAGCGAGCTCGACGGGCACGGCAGCGATCACCGGGCGCTGCTCGCCAGGCTCCGGCGCGTGCGTTGAAGCGGGCTCGGCAGCCGACGAGAGGTCTAGACGAATATCGCTACACGTCGCCCGGAACGGACTAAGATGTCTCGCGGCAGGACAAGTGAAAGACATCGAAGGGAAGTCATGCTCCGTCGTCGGCTTCGCTATCTACTGGCAGTGCTGCAACCAGGCCAACAACCCTCGCGCACGTACGCGCTGCGACTGATCGCGCTCGGCGCCTGCCTCGCCGCCCTGACGGTGCTGGCGAGCTGTGGCGGCGCACCGCCGGCGCAAGAGAACACGGGCATCCTCGGTCCCAACACCAAGCTCATCGGTCAGCAGGAGCTCGCCCACCTTACCTCCGTCTCGGAGGAGGGTGTCTACTCGTTCTCGGGCTCGACGGCAGTGATCGCTGGGCTGGCTGTCGGCGACATCCTGCTCGTCGACGTGTCGGCGCTCACACCGAACGGCGGCGTGCGGCGCGTCGACCAAGTGGTGCCGCTCGGCGCAAGCGTCGAGGTCCACACGAGCCAAGCCGCGCTCGAGGACGCTTTCCAGGAGCTGCGCGTCTCGGGCGACTACGCCTCCGACGCCGCCATGGACGCGCTCCTGGCGACCGAGGGCGCCCTGCTGCAGCTTCAGCCCGCCCAGGCGGGCATCACCTTCCCGATCGACATCGAGTTGAGCGGCGGCGGCGCCAGCACCAGGCTGCAGGGCTCGCTAGGTATCGCGCCACGAGTGTCTCTGAACATCGACATCGACATCGTCGCGTTCGAGCTCGAGGAGCTGGCGTTGGAGTTCGGCGCCAGCGAGACGTTCGAGGCCGCCATAACGGGCACGGGCGACTTCGCGTTCGCCGAGAGCCTCGAGCTGGGCAGGATCCCGTTCCTGACCATCCTCGTTCCTGTGCTCGTCCCCGGTGTGGGCGTGGTGACGATCCCCGTCACGCCTACCGTCATCGTCGAGACCGGTCTGCAGGGCAGCTTCAAGGGTGAGTTCGAAGCCAGTGTCGTGCAGAGCGCCAGCTTCTCCTCGAAGGTGGGCTACGCCGACGGCGCCTGGGGAGCCACCTCCGACTCCGACAGCAGCTTCGACTTCGACGTTCCGCTTGCCACCGCCTCGTTGAACGTCAAGGCGTACGGCGCTGCCAGGGTCGTGGCCGACATCGCCGGGATCGGCGGACCATACGCGCGCGCCGAGGTGTACCTCGCTCTCAACGCCGCCGCCGAGACCCCGCCGCCCTGCCTGAGGGGCGTGCTCGACGCCGGGCTGCTCGGCTCCGCCGGCGCCACCCTGTTAGGCTCCGACTTCAGCACCGTGCTGTTCAACGAGAGCACCCCGCTCGCCAGCTTCGACAGTTGCGACCCCTCCTCCCCGCGGCCCGCGACGGTCTGGTCGCGCAGCTACAGGCGCGCAGGCAGCGTTGGCGAGACTGCGAGGGCCGTCGCGCAGGCGGCCGACGGCACGTACCTCGTCGCCGGCGACTCGGGGCTGATAGCCGGAGTGACCGGTCCTGGCGCCGCGGCCTGGGCGTTGAGGCTCGACGAGCTCGGCAACGTGCTGTGGCAGCGGGCTTACGACACGCAGGCGGCCGGTGGCGTCGTTGGCGCGCTGGCCCTTGAAGACGGCTTCGTCGTCGCCACGACGCGCGGCGTCATGCGCCTCGATCCCGGCGGCAACGTGATCTGGGCCAGACGCTTCGAGAGCACGCAGACCGTCCACTCCGTCGCCCTCAGGCACGGTGGCGGCGTGGTGGTCGCCGGCCGCTTCGGCAGCACCTCGCAGGCGTGGCTCGCCGCGCTCGACGCGGGCGGATCCGTCGTCTGGTCGCGCACCTACGGACCTGAGACGTTCAACAGCGTCAGGCAGACTTCCGGCGGTGGCTACGTCGCCGTCGGGGTCTCGCTGACCGGCGCGCTGGACCTGCTGGTGGTGAAGGTGACGGGCAACGGCAGCGTCGAGTGGAGCACGACCATCAACAACACGGCAGACCCGTCGGGTGGAGAGAACCCCAACCCGACGCTTCTCGACACGACCGACGTCGGCTACGACATCATCCAGCGGCCTAACGGCTCGTACCTGGTCGTCGGCGAGACCTACGGAGCGTTCCCAGTGCCAGAGCCGTATCAGTCCGGCTACTACGCTGTGTTCGTAGCGGAGCTGAACCCGAGCGGCGAGCTGGCCGACGACCCGATGGTCCACCGTGCCAGTGAAGAGGCTCACTACTCGAGAGGCCATGCGGTCGCGCTGCGCTCGAACGGCACCAGCGTGATCGTGGGCCGCTTCGCGGAGACGGTGGGCGATCTGCTGGTGAGCGAGAAGGCCCTGCTGATACAGGGTTCGGCCTACTCCCTGCTCGGCGCGGCCGGCAACACCTCGACGTCGGGCGGCGCGACAGGCGGTGGTGCCGGCAGCATGCCGATCGCCGCCACGGCCGACGGCGGCGTGATCGTCGTGACCACCAGCGATGGACTCGGCACCTACGACGAGCTGTGGGTGACCAAGTACGGGCGCACCCTGTTCATCGACTTCGACTACATCGGCAACACCAGCGGCGAGTCTTACAAGAACGACAGGGCCGTGCAGAGCGCGACGAGTACGACAGCCGTCGACGCGGCGCTGAGCGTCAGCGCGTTCTCGCCGACCGTCGAGGTTACCCCTCACCTGGTGCGGATCCTGATGCCTTGAGGTAGCGCGCCTCGCCTTCGAGATGGCCGTGCCGCCGACAGGGGCGCCCTGGGCCGGCTGCTAGACTGGCCGCATGCTCAAGCGCTTCCTGACGCGCACGCGCGCGCTAACGCGCACGGCCGCCTTGCTCACCCTGCTGGCGGCACCGGGCGTGGCGGCCGCGCAGCTCCTCAGCGAGGTGATGGTCACCACGGCGATCATGGCCACGTTCAACTCGAACGTGCGCTTCCCGTCCGGCTCGCTGTCGGCCGTGGGCGCTGACGCGGATCGGCTCATCGCTCGCATCCCCGGCAACGCCGACTGGACGCAGTGGGAGGTCTACACCGCTCGCGGCATCGCGGCCAACCTGCAAGACGCGTTCGTGCATCAGGTGGCCACCTCGTTCGCGGTCGCAGGCTACTTCGAGGGCGTCAGGAGCGAGTCTCAGGTCCAGTTCGGCGGCCAGACGGAGCGGCATACCCGCATCGAGTTCGATGGCGAGACGGACACTCGTCTTCTTTACGTCATTCGCGCCGGGCAGGAGCTGGTGTGGTTGACTGCCGCCCAGCGCTGAAGGGGCGACTCAGTAGGGCGTCACTCGCGTTCCTGCTTAGCCTTCTGGGCGGCGCGGTGCTGGCCCAGTCGCTCGACGCGGCCACAGCCGCCTACCGCGCCGCACAGCTGAGCTTCGAGGCGGCGTTGGCGAGTGGCGAGACGCCTCATCCGGATCAGCCAAGCTGGACCGCGGCGCAAGCCGCCGCCGATCTGGCTGCCAGAAGCGCGCAGACGGTTCTCGACGCAGCGGGTGGAGCTGCAGCTGGTGCAGTCGAAAGGGCCGCTGCCAGGGACGCCTACTTGCTGAGCGCGCGCGTCCACTCGCTGACTGGCTGGCACAGCCGGGCGCTCGCCGCCTGGAAGGCGTACCTAGGTCTCGGGGGAGAGCTCGACGGATCGACTGCACCGCCAGGTCAAGAAGTCATCGACGACGCGCTGTTGTTCATCGACGTCAGCTTCCAACTGGCGTTCTCCCGTTACCAGGTCGGCGACTTCGAGTCCGCCAACGGCTACTATCTCGACCTGATCGAGCTGTTCCCTGAGCAGGGCGAGGCGCTGCGCTGGTTAGGCCGCATAGCGTTCGAGACCAACGATCCCGAAGGCGCCGAGCGCTACTTCGGGGCGCTGCTGGCCCTGAGCCCGAATGACGAGTCTGCCGCTTACTTCCTGCAACTGAGCCGCGAGCGTCAAGCCGTCGGCGCCACTGCCTCCGATGCGTTCAGGCAGGGGATAGCTCAGTACGAGGCCGGGGAGCTGGGAGACGCGTTCGCTTCGTTCCAGAGCGCTTTCGATGAGAACCCCGCCTTCGTCGACGCCGCCGTCTGGGCCGGCCGGACGGCTCTGGAGATGCGCGCGCCGGAGGTGGCGGTCGAGTATTGGAGCGCCGTGGTGCGCGGGCGGCCCGACGATGCCGGCGCCGCCTGGTTCCTCGAGTACTCGCGAGCACAGGTCGAGCACGGTGTCGAGGCCGGCGCTGCCTACTACGAGGGCCTGGCCGACTACCAGGCCGGTGACTTGGACGCGGCCGCGGCCGCGTTCGAGCGGGCCAGCGCGGCGGCGCCTGGTTATCTCGACGCTCTCACCTGGGCCGCCCGCTCACATCAGGAGGCGGGACGGTTCGAGGAGGCGGCAGCGCAGTGGCGCAGTGTCGTCGCGCTCGACCCGACCGACGAGCGCGCCCGCTGGTTCCTGCAGCGCGCCGAGCAGGCTCTGCTGTACGGAGCCGAGGCGGGCACCGCCTACTTCGACGGCGCCGCTCTCTACCTTGCCGGTGACATAGAGGGCGCCAAGGCGCAACTCGCCACAGCGGTCGAAGCGAACCCAGAGCTCGCGATCGCCTGGGGCTACCTGGGACGGATCGCGCTGCAGGAGGCCAGGTACGAGGACGCCGCTAGAGCGTACCAGCGGGCGTTCGAGCTGACCGGTGACGAGGATTACGAGTTCTTCGCCGAGGAGGCGCGACGCCGCTCCCAGCCGACGCCGTCGCTCGAGGTTCCGCCGCCTACGATCCTGCCTCCCCTGATGGAGCCCGTTCCTCCTGACTAGTCCAACGGCCCGGTACCCCTCCCACTCGGGCCCGCGCGGTGGTATGCCGTGGTAGCTCGCGGCACGAGCGCAGGCAGCCGAGTCAGCCGACAAGTGCCAGAGCTTCAGAAGGGCTGGGGAAGACCGATGAGCAACCGCCTGAGACAGTACGAGCGCAGGGTCGACGCGAGCGGCAAACCGTACGTCGCCACCGACCTGCCGGGACTGCTGCTGACCCGCCTGCCGCTCCTCAACAAGAGCACGGCTTTCACGGCCGAGGAGCGCGAGGAGTTCGGGCTGGAAGGCCTGTTGCCGCCTCACGTCGCGACGCTCGAAGAGCAGTTGGTGCGGACCACGGCCAACCTCAGGCGCTCCGGCAACAACCTCGACAGGCACGTCTACCTCCGCGCGCTGCAAGACCGCAACGAGGTGCTGTTCTACGCAGTGCTGGAGCGGCATCTCGAGGAGATGCTGCCGCTGATCTACACGCCGACGGTGGCGGAGGCCGTGCGCTCGTTCAGCCACCTCTACCGCTACCCGCGCGGGCTCGTCGTCTCGACCTCGAACATCGACCGCATCGACGAGATGTTCGACCACGCGCCGGTCACGGACGTCAGGCTCGCCGTCGCCACCGATTCGGAGGGCATCCTCGGGATCGGTGACCAGGGCTACGGCGGCGTGGCGATCTGTATCGGCAAGCTCTCGCTCTACACCGCCGCCGCCGGCATCGACCCAGCCACCACGCTGCCGATCGGTCTCGACGTCGGCACCAACCGCAGCGACCTCCTCGACGATCCTCTCTACCTCGGCGTCAGGCACGAGCGGCTGGTCGGGCAGGAGTACGAGGACTTCATGGAGCGCTTCGTCACCGCGTTCCAGCGCCACTTCCCCGGGGCGCTGCTGCAGTGGGAGGACTTCAGCAAGCAGAAGGCGTTCACGATCCTGGACCGCTACCGCGAGCGCCTGCCGTCGTTCAACGACGACATCCAGGGCACCGGCGCCGTCGTGGTGGCCGGGCTGCTGGCCGCCGCTCGCAAGACCCGCAAGGCGCTGAGCGAGGAGGTCGTGCTGGTGCACGGCGCCGGCGCCGGCGGCATCGGGGTGGCGCGGCAGATCAAGGCCGGCATGGTGCGTCAGGGCTTGAGCGAGGCCGAGGCGGCGGCCAGGATCTTCGTGGTCGACTCGCGCGGGCTGCTCGTCGAGGGCCGCAAGGGGCTCGAGCCTTACAAGCTCGGCATGCTGCAGCCGGCGGCGCGACTCGCGGGCTGGAAGATCGCGGGAGAGATCCCGACGATCCTCGAGACGATAAAGAACGCCGGCGTCACCGTGCTGATCGGCCTGTCGGGTCAGGCGGCGGCGTTCGACGAGGAGATCGTGAGTGCGGTGCAGGCCAACGCCGCGACGCCGATAGTCTTCGCGCTCTCCAACCCGACCGACTTCAGCGAGGCCGTTCCCAGCGACGTGCTGAAGTGGACCAACGGCAAGGCGATAGTCGCGACGGGCAGCCCGTTCGCGGACGTGGAGTTCGGCGGCGTCACACGGCGCATCGGCCAGGGCAACAACGCGTTCATCTTCCCTGGGCTGGGGCTGGGCGCGTTGGTGAGCGGGGCGCGCGTGATCACCGACGGGATGCTCGCCGCGGCCGCCGAGGCGTTGGCCGCCTACACCGACTCCCTCGACATCGCGCTCGGAGCCGTCTACCCGAAGGTGAGCGTGATGCGGCGGGCCAGCCGCCACGTGGCGCAGGCGGTCGTCGCTCAAGCCGTCGCCGACGGGGTGGCGAGCCGCCCGCCGGCGGGCGACATCGAGGCGGCTGTGCTCGACGCCATGTGGGAGCCGCGCTACCTGCCGATACGTCGAGCCTGAGCTAGCCTGGGGCGCATGTTCGGAGGTCGGTGCAGCTGAGAACCGTCGTGTTGAGGGTGGTAGCCGTTGCGTTGCTGCTGGCGCTGGCAGCGGTGGCTGTGCTGGCGTCACGGCTGCTGCAGCGGATCCCCGACATGATGGTTTACATGGTCGTCGATAGGGGCGAGACGTTCACGCTCGAGGCCGTACCGCGCCGCTTCGGTGGGACAGACGCGCGCTCCCGGGTGGAGGCGCAGGTCGCGGCGCTGGTGAGCGGTCCTTCGATCGACGAGGCGTCGCGCGGGCTCAGCTCCGCCGTTCCCGCCGGTGTCAGGGTGCTCGACGCGCATCTCGACGACGGCGTTCTGCTCGTCGACCTCAGCTCCGACTTCGAGCGCGGTGGCGGCACCGCCAGCATGATCGGTCGACTGAACCAGCTCTACTACACGTTGACGCAGCCGGCGGACGTCGACACCGTCGTGCTCGAGATAGACGGGGACGTGGCCGAGGTGTTCGGCGGGGAGGGCATCCTGCTCGAGGTGCCTTGGGCTCGCTCGAGGCAGCCGGAGCTGCCGGTGTGGTGAGGCGGACCCAACGGCGCACCTGGCTGTGGCTGGTTCTGCTCCTCGCCGCGACGGCACAAGCACAGGTCCAGCCGCCTCCCGACGCCCCGGCGAACGAGGCTCCGCTCGGCGCGATGGCGGCGCCGCAGCTGCGCGCCGAGCGAGAGAGCGTCTTCGACGCTCTCGTCGACCTGTTCCGCGACTACTACTGGAACCCCGACCACCTCGACTGGGACGCCTGGGCCGAGCGGCACCGCGACGCCGCACAGGGAGCCACCGAACGCGTGGTCTTCGACGCCGTGATGCGCCGCATGGTCTCCGAGGTCGGCGACGATCACTCGCGCTGGCTGGGCCTGACCAGCCTCGACTTCGACAGCCTGCTAGGTCAGGAAGCCGACAAGCCGACTTTCGGCCTGCAGGTGCGCTTCCTCAGCGGCGTCGGACTCGTCGTGGAGCGCGTGCTGCCCACGACCGCGGCCGACCTAGCCGGCCTGCTGCGCGGCGACGTCATCGAGGCGATCGATGGCGTAGACCTCAGGGTGGCCGACCAAGAGCAGGTCGACGCCGTCATGAACGAGACCTTGGCGGTCGGCGCCGCCAGCATGAGCGTCAGGCGCGGCTCGCGCACCGCCACCACCTTCGATCTGGTTCCGGCACCCGCGGACGAGCGCGCGCTACAACTGAACCCCTACGCGACGATGCTCGAGGGCGATGTCGGCTTCCTCTACCTGCCGTCGTTCACCCTCGTCGGTACCGGCGCCAAGGCGCACGAGCTGCTCGGCTCGCTGCAGGAGCGCGGCGCGAGGTCGTACGTCATCGACCTCAGGGGGAACTTTGGTGGCAGCCTGGCAGAGCTCGGCGTGTTCCTCGGCGCGTTCATCGACGGCGAGTGGGGTCAGGCGATCGCGCGCGGCCGCGTGCTGTGGAGCGCCGAGTTCCGCACCGACCGCTCGGGCGGCGTGGCGCGTCTCGTCGGGACCGACGGGCGTTCGGTGAGAGAGGCGCGCGTGGCCGCGCCGGTGTTGATCGACGCCCCGTTGGCGGTGCTGGTCGACTCGCGGACGAGCTCGGCCGCCGAGGTCGCAGCCGCCGTGTTGCAGGCGCGCGGTCTCGCGAGCGTCGTGGGGATCGCGACGCTCGGCAACGTCGAGGTCGTGCAGGGCTTCGGCCTGCCCGACGGCAGCAACGTGCTGGTGGCGGTCGCGAACCTGCAGCTACCGGACGGGACCTCGCTCGACGGCGGCATCCAGCCTGACAGCCACGCCAGCGCCGACGTCAGGCAGCTCGCGCGCGGGTTCGACCCGGCGATCGCCGGTGCCCTCAGCGCTCTGAGCAGCTTGCCCTTCACGCCTGGGCGGTTCTTCTAGGCGACGGAAGCTCGGACGAGCCGGGCGTCAACAGCCGTTCAGCGCTTGCGGCTCAGCCGGCAACGCAGGTGGATCTAGCGGGACGTGATGAAGCGTTCCAGTTTGCCCAGCGTCTGCAGACCCAGCTCGACCGCGCCGAACCCTTTCGCCTCCTGGAACTCGGCCTGTGTGCTGAGCACCATGCCCAGCGTCACCTTGGTGGCTCCGTCCTGCTCCTCGAGCGAGACCCAGGAATCGGCATGTTTCGGCCCGTTCTCCCCCCACAGCAGCGTGTGGCCGATCCTCTCCTCCGGCCGCACCTCGGTGTAGAGGTGGTGGTTAGGGAAGACAGTGCCGTCAGGTGCGATCATGTCGAACACCCACTCGCCGCCGGATCTCAGGTCGATCCTCTTGGTTCGGCACGAGAAACCGTCCGGCCCCCACCACTGCGGCAGCGTCTCGGGGTTCATCCAGGTGTTCCAGACCACCGTTCGCGGCGCCTTGATCACGCGCTGGAGCAGCATGGTTCGCTCGGCGACTGCGCTGAGATTGCCCAGCCCCGCGTCGAACCCCTGTCGGTAGTCGGACGCCATGTCCTTGGTCAGCGAGGAGAGCTGGACCGTCACGACCATGCGGCTGCGCTGGTCAGTGCCTGAGAGAGCGGCCGTCACCAGCGCCGCCGATCGCGTCACCCCCTCGGACGCGACCACCTCGTAGTTCACGCTGCGCAGCTCCGGTTGCAACTCGAGCCAGCCGCACTCGCAGCGGATGTCCGGCTGCCCGGCGACCTTGCAGAGCGAGACCTCGCGTCCTCCCACTCTGGTATCGGACTCAAGAAACTCCACCGTGACCGAAGGCGTGGGAGCGGACCAGACCGCCCGCGCGGCCGGGGCGGTCCAGGCTTGCCACAACACCGACAGCGGCGCGGCCACGTCCCGCTCGAAGGTCAGCGTCGCGAAGCGACCCTGTGCGTGATCTGCCGCTGGCTGCGCGCCGTCCGAATCCCGGTTAGCTCTCATCGCGTGCGCTCCTCCATCGACTTCATCGCGAATGCTTCCAGGCGGTCGAGCCTGGACTCCCAGATCGTGCGCTGCTCTTTCAACCATGTGTCGACCATCCCGAGCTTGTCCTCCTCGATGGTGCAGGTGCGCACGCGTCCCTGCTTGCGCGTGCGAATCAGGCCGCTGTCTTCGAGCTGGCGGATGTGCTTCATGAACGATGGCAGAGCCATCTCGAACGGCTTCGCCAGGTCGGTGACGCTAGCCGACCCCCTGCCCAGGCGCGCGATGACGGCGCGACGTGTGGGGTCGGCCAGCGACTGGAAGATGGCGTCGAGACCCTCCGTATGCTGAGCCATGAGGCTAAGTATAGGGAGGCGCAAGACTTAGCGCAAGGGCTAACTGTTGAGCGGGCGACAGGAGGCGAACCCGTGGCCTTTCGCTGCTGAGAGGTGGCGGTGCTGCTGGTGCGCCCGACAGGATTCGAACCTGTGGCCTTTCGCTCCGGAGGCGAACGCTCTATCCGGCTGAGCTACGGGCGCGTGACGTACGTGGGCTCACAAGAGCCGTCAGCCTTGCCAATATAGCACCGCCTCGGCTCGATGCGGCTGTTCCTCACCTGCGCGTCTGTTAGACTCGCGGGCGTGCGTCTCGCTGCTACCGAGCGGTCGGGACATCGGAAGGACTTTGATGAAGCTCTCTCGACGTAGCAGGACGATCGTCTTGTGGCTGGTCGCTATCGGCCTACTGATCGGCATGGTCATCTCGTTCACGCCAACCATGGGTCTGGGCGGCGCGAACAACGCTCAGGGCACGCCGCAGATCATCGTGAACGGTGAGACCGTGCGCGAGGCGACGGTGCTCAACGCGCGTCAGAACGCCCTGTTCAGCGCTGTCAGCGAGGGTGAGGTCGCCGAGGACCTCGAGCTGATCCTCGTCGACGAGTTGATAAGGGAACGGATGCTGAGCCAGGCCGCGAGCCGCATGAGCGTCTCGAACGCCGAGGTAAGGCAGGCCGTCGACGACTTCAGGTCGTCGCGCGGGGTGAGCGGTCGCGGCAACGACCAGGCGTACCTGAGCATCCTGCGCTCCTCGGGCTTCACCGACGAGACGTTCCGCACCTACCTGCGCCAGCAGCTTCAGATCAACAAGTTCTACGACGGCCTCGCGGGTAACGTCACGGTCTCGGACGCCGAGATCGAGGCGTACTACCTCTCGCACGCTCTCGACTACCAGTCCGAACCGCGCATCTTGGCGCGGCAGATCGTGGTGGCCGACGTGGAGACGGCGCGCGCGCTGCGCGAGCAGGTGCTCGAGGGCGCTTCTTTCGCCGACCTGGCGGCTGAGCACAGCCTGGAGCTGGCGGACAGGCGCGGCGCGATCGGTGCGCAGACAGGCGAGACCGAGCCGCGTGCCGTGAGCCGAGCCGCGCTCCCCACGGCCGTCGCCAACGCCGCGTTCGCGTTGGCAGGCGCGGGCCTCACCGATGTCGTCGAGGCACCGGGCGGCGTCTACCTCGTCCAGGTCGACAGTTACCTCCCGTCCGAGACGCAGCCGTTCGAGGAGGTCAGAGACCGCGTTGCTGACGAGGCGCTGACCGCCAAGCAGGCCGGCGTCGTGGAAGCTGAGCTGGAGCGGCTGCGGGAGCAGGCGGTCGTCAGCTTCCCGAGCACCAGCGCGCTGAGCTTCAATGACACCGTCCTCGCGCAGGTCGGGGACGTGAACATCACGCGCACGCAGTTGGCGCGCGCTACCTACTTGAACCCTCAGATCCAGCAGGCGTTGTCGCCGCAGACCGCCGACCTGATCGCCAACCTCTTCAAGCCGGCGGTCTTGCAGCAGATGATCGACTCCGAGATCGCGTATCAGGGCGCCGCCAGCCTGGGCGTGCCGCTGGTGGGCGCGCGGGCCGGCGTGGCGCAAGCGGCGCGGGATTACGTCGCTCGCGACGCCACCGCCACCGAGACGGAGATCGAGGAGTACTACCAGGCGAACCTCGCCTCGTTCCGTATCAGCGCCGAGGCCGACGTGACGCTCGTCGAGCTGCCGACTGCGGCTGCCGCGCGCGCCTTCAGAGCCCGGGTGATCAGCGGTGAGGAGATCAGCGCCGCCATCGCCGCGTTGGCAGGCGGCACCGTCGAGGTGCTAGGCAGGGTGCTGCCTGGCGAGCTCGATGCCGACATCGACACCGCGCTGTTCCAGACCGACGCGTTCGTGCCTCTACCCGACGGCGAGTTGGAAGTGTCTGACGTTCTCGTGATCGTCAAGCCCGTCGAGCCAGAGGCCGATGCGACCACTGAAGACGCTACCGACGCTACCGACGCAGCTACCGACTCCACCGGCGACGATGCCGAGGCCGGTGATGAGGAGCTGCTAGGCGACGGCACGGCCACCGAGGCCGAGGTCGAGACGGTGCAGTCGTACGTCGTCATCGTCGCCAAGCGCACGCCCGAGTCGGTTCGTCCGCTGGAAGCCGTGCGCGCGCAGATAACCAACACGGTCATCTCGATGAACAGGAACGCGTTGCAGAGCGAGTGGCTCGATGAGGTTCGTTCCGGTATCGAGGTCCAAGAGTTCGGACTCTCCGGCCTGCTCGACCAGTTCGACTTCTTGACCCAGGAAGCTCCGGAGGTCACCGACGACGCCGGTGGCGATGACGCCGATGACGCCGATGACGCGACCGACGATGCCGCTGATGAGGTGGCCGGCGAAGCCGACGGCAATGCCGGCGAGGCTGACGGCGGCGCGGAGGACTCCGAGTAGGATGCCGCGGGCGCTTCTCAGCGTCTACGACAAGCGAGGCCTCGTCGAGTTCGCCCGAGCCCTTGCCGGCTTGGGGTTCGAGTTGCTGTCGACTGGCGGCACCCTGCGCGAGCTGGTCGGCGCCGGTCTGAGCGTCACGGCGGTCGAGGACGCCACAGGCTTCCCAGAGATACTCGAGGGCCGTGTCAAGACGCTTCACCCGAAGATCCACGGCGGCATCCTGGCGCGCCGTGAGGCGTCGCATCTCACCGAGCTCGAGCGGCATGGGATCGAGCTCGTCGACGTCGTCGTCTCGAACCTCTACCCGTTCGAGCGGACCGTCGCCGTGGCGGGCGTGTCCGAGGGTGACGCTCTCGAGCAGATCGATGTCGGTGGCCCCGCCATGTTGCGAGCGGCGGCCAAGAACCATCCCTGGGTGACGGTCGTGGTCGACCCTGACGACTACTCGGCCGTCGCCGCTGAGCTGGGTGACGGGATCTCCGATGCACGGCGCCGGGCGCTCGCCCTCAAGGCGTTCCAGCACACCTCGTCCTACGACGCCGCGATCGCGGCGTGGATGCGCGGCGAGGCCAAGGCCGATGCCGAGCTGCCTGAGCGGCTGTCGCTGGAGCTGGAGAAGGTGGCGGATCTGCGCTACGGCGAGAACCCTCACCAGGTGGGGGCTCACTACCGACAGTCGCGCGCAGGGGGCGTCTGGGACGAGGCCGTGCTGCACTCCGGCACGGCGCTCTCGTACCTGAACCTGTTCGATGCCGATGCGGCTTGGTGCCTCGCCTTCGAGCTGGGTGCCGGCGCAAGCGCCGTGATCGTCAAGCACGCCAACGCCTGCGGGGCAGCGGTGGCTGACAGCCTGACAGCGGCCTACGCACGCGCGTTCGAGGCCGATCCGAAGTCGGCTTTCGGTGGCGTCGTGGCGCTGCCCGGGACCGTCGATGACGAGCTGGCCACGCTGATCGTCAAGAACCCGAAGGCCGACGTGCTGATCGCGAGTGCCTACACGCGAGGCGCGCTCGAGCTCCTGGCCGCCAAGCGCAAGAACATGCGGGTGCTGGAGGCCGCGGCTCCGCGGTCAGGCGGCCTGCAGCTAAGGCGGATCGACGGCGGCTACCTGGCGCAGCCGCCAGATGTCGTCGAGGGCAGGAGCGACGCGTGGCGCGTCGTCAGCACGCGCACACCCACAGCCGCCGAGCTCGAGGATTGCGAGCTGGCTTACAAGGTCTGCGCGCGGACGTCGTCGAACGCCATAGTCATCGCCAAGGACGGTGTGGCCGTCGGCATCGGAGCGGGACAGCAGAGCCGCGTAGATGCCGTCGAGATCGCGGCGACCAAGGCCGCCGGCCGGGCGCTTGGAGCGTCCGCGGCGTCCGATGCCTTCTTCCCCTTCCGCGATGGATTAGACGCGTTGGCGAGGGCGGGCGTCACCTGCGTCGTGCAGCCGGGCGGCTCGATCAGGGACGAGGAGATCGTCGGGGCCGCGAACGAGCACGGTATCGCGATGCTGTTTACCGGCCGCAGACACTTCAAGCACTGAAGCTGCCATCAGCCCCGAGCTCGCGCACGTACCACATGTTGTAGCCGTTGGCGTATCAGGCCCCACGGTTGGCTCCTGAACCGGCCGTTCGGCCTTGAAGCCGGCAGCCCGCCGGTGGTAGGGTTCGAGGGTCGAAAGCGGCTTCGAAGGTACCTCCCAGTGACGCAGTGGCGGCTCAGTGAAACGCCTGACATCTACAACATCTAGTACCTGCTAGCATCGTCGACGCAACAGGCAGTACCCACTTCCACCAAGCGCATCTCCGGCGTCAGCGAGCGTCTGAGATGGGAGGAACAACGTGATCAAGGCGACATCTCCCCAACGTCCCGCAGCCACCGCTGCCTTCAACGATCATGCAGTCGCGATCGCGAAGCGGCAGTACTTCCAGCCGGGGGACGAGACCGTCGAGGGGATGTTCCGCAGGGTCGCCAACTGGGTCGCTCAGCCTGAGAAGGCCGCCGAGCGAGAAGCCGCCGCCGAGCGCTTCTACCAGCTCATGCTCGACCAGCGCTTCTGCCCGGGTGGGCGCGTTCTCGCCGGCGCCGCCACCCAGCACGGCAACGTGCTCAACTGCTTCGTCCAGGACGGGCGACCCGAGCAGGCAGGCACCGACGCCTGGGTGCTCAACCTCGCGACCAAGCTCGCCCTGGTCACCAAAGTCGGCGGTGGCAACGGCGTCAACCTCGACCCCATCGCCCCCAAGCGTCACTTCGCCGGGAAGACGGGGCGCCTCTACCTGACGGTGGCCCAGAGTCATCCCGACTACGACAAGATCCGCACCGGCACCTTCCTCGACCTGGTGCGCGGCGAGATGGTCACACGCGGTTACCGCGCCGCGACCTTCGTCGAGCGGAACGCCGTGCCGGCCTCGGCCAACGTGCGCCTGGTGGCCGACTCGGTCGACGACATCTGGCACGCGGCTGCCGACATGGCGATGGGTCTGCTGGGCGGGCAGGACGTGCTTGTCGATCTGTCCGACCTGCGCGCTGAGGGTACGCCTGTGAAGGGTTCGGGTGGGACTTCCAGCGGGCCGTCTAGCTTCGCGGTGGAGGTCTACGACAACTTCGCGATTTGGGCCGGGCTTGGTGGTGCTGAGCACGCCGGACCCGTGGCCACGCTGAGGTACATCTTCGCGCCGACTCTCAGGGCCATCAGGCAGGGCGGCTGCCTGATTCCAGAGACACTCGTCAACACGAGTCGCGGGACGCTGCGTCTTTCGGAGCTCGTCGAGCCATACCAGTACGGCTGGCAGGATCACAACCTCAAGGTAGCCACTGACGAGGGTTGGCGAGACAGCCCGCGCGGCTTCAACAACGGTAACTCTGAGACCGTGATCGTCGAGTTGGCTAACGGCCAACTGATCCAAGGCACGCCTCGACATCGTTTGAAGGTCATGAGGCCGAACGGCGAACGCGAATGGGTGCGGCTCGAGGATCTCAGGCCTGACGATCACGTCATCCAGGTGCTCGACCAGCACACAGGCGCACCGGTGTCACTACGTCTCGTGGAGCGACCTCATCACAATGCGTACCCCATCAAGCAGCCGGAGATGCTTACCGAGAGGCTGGCGTTCTTTCTCGGCTACCTGTGGGGGGACGGCTTCGTCTCTACTGGCCGCGTTGGCTTTGCCGTAGCGCACGGCTCGCCGATGATGCAAGAGGCACCGGCGCTGTTCAACGAGCTGTTCGATCTCGAGCCGTCGCTCGAGCAGAAGCCGAACGACGCCAGCGCAGTTTGGGTCGTGAAGTCGGCGCATCTGATCGCCTGGCTCGAGGCCAACGGCCTGAGCAAGGGCCGCGCTCGCAACCTCGAACTGCCAAAGCCGATCCGTATGGCGCCTCGGCCCGTCGTCGGAGCGTTTCTCAGGGGTCTGTTCGAAGCGGATGGTTCGGTGACGCACGGCTACCCGACCCTCGGCAGCGCATCGCGACGCCTGATCCAAGACGTCGCCGTCATGCTGGCGGGCCTCGGCATCCCGAGCACGCAGCGCGGCGTGGTTACTCGCGCTGAGAGGTACTCGCGCAACGCCGCCTACCACGTCAAGGTCTCCAGCAGCATCGGTTTGGCGAGATTCGTCGAGCGTATCGGTGCCATGCCGGGCTCGCGATTCGAAGCCTGCGACGCGCATGTTCCCGACACAAAGCGCGAGGTTAGCTGGCACCTCCCTCATGCTGAGGCGCTGCTCGAAGGCGCTCTGCAGGCACTCCCGTCCGGCGCAAAGGGTCGGCCCTCCTCTCACACCTACCTGCGCAAGTCCCTGCTTCGGTACTCGCGTGGCGAACGTGGCCTTACCGCCGTCGCGTACCGGCGTTTGCGCGGCGAAGAGCGCCTGAACGGTCTTCTTCCGGAGTTCGCCGAGGACGAGTACTACGTGTCCGTTCGCAGCGTCTCGGACGGTCCGCGCTCGCTCACGCTCGACCTCTCCGTCGACGGCAACAAGACCTACTTGGCGAACGGGATCGTCAGCCACAACACGCGCAGGGGCGCCGGAATGGCGACCTTGAGCATCACGCACCCAGACGTCCAAGACTTCATCACCGCCAAGGACCTCGAGCGCGAGCAGGCCGAGGGCGACATCAGCACCTTCAACATCTCGGTGCTCGTCACCGACGAGTTCATGACCGCCTCGCTCGACGCGCGCCAGGGGGTCCTGATGGACATCGCCCAGCACGCCTGGGCGACCGGCGAGCCGGGTCTGATCTACATCGACCGCATCAACCAGTACAACCCGATGCGCGCCGTCCTGGGCGACATAAAGTCCACGAATCCATGTGGCGAGATCCCGCTCTACCCAGGCGAACCCTGCGACCTCGGTGCCATCAACCTGGCGGCCTACGTGGCACGTCCAGGCGAGGGCACGGCAGGCTTCGACTTCGAGGCCTTCGCCGCCGACACCCGCACCTGCGTGCGCTTCCTCGACAACGTGCTGGACGTCAACGTCTTCGCCCTCGAGGACAACCGCGACATGAGCATGAAGTTGCGACGCCTCGGGCTTGGCGTCATGGGCCTGGCCGACGCGCTGATCCGCATGGGCTACGCCTACGACACAGATGCCGGCAGGCAAGCGGTCGACGAGGTCATCTCGGCCATGCGCGACGCCGCCACCGCCGCCTCGGAGGACCTCGCCAAGGAGCGTGGCGCGTTCCCGCTCTACGACGACTCGGGACTGCGCACGCCGCGCCGCAACGTCGCGGTGCTGACCGTCGCCCCCACCGGCACCACCAGCATGCTGATGGGCGTGTCGTCGGGTGTCGAGCCGGTGTTCGCGCCGTTCATCTACCGCAAGATCGGCACCGACTACCACGCCCTCATCCACCCGCTGTTCCAGGAGCTGCTCGAGCGCCACGCGCCGGCGGCCGGTTACGAGAAGGACGGCGCCTGGGACTGGGACAGGGTCGTGGCGCAGGTGCAGGCGAACCACGGCTCGGTGCAGGGTCTCGACTTCGTCCCCGACGACGTCCGCTCCGTGCTGATCTGCGCTCACGACATCGCTGCCGGCGATCACGTGAAGATGCAGGGCGTCGTGCAGCGCGCCTTCGACGGTGGCAAGGACGTCGCCAACTCCATCTCCAAGACCATCAACCTGGTGAACGAGGCCACCGCGTCCGACGTCTTCGACGCCTACGCCGAGGCGTTCGTGAGCGGCTGCAAGGGCATCACCGTCTACCGCGACGGCTCGCGCGACTTCCAGGTGCTGTCGACCTCGACGACCCCGAAGAAGACGGAGACGGACAAGGCGGCGACCGCGCAGATCTCGACGAGCGAGAGCTCGCACGGAGGCAGCACAGTGACGACGCCTGATTCAGCTTCGAGCAACGCAGCCAGGCGCGCCGCGCCGCCACAAGGCCACTACGACCGCCTGCCCGGCGAGCCGCTGTTCGACCGCCCGCTGCGCCTTAGCGGCTTCACCGATCAGGTGAAGCTGATGCTCCCCAGCGGTGAGAAGCGCGGTTTCTTCGTCACCGTCAACAAGCAGGACGGCCTGCCCACAGAGGTGTTCATCGTCTCCGGCAAGGCGGGTGACGAGGCGAACGCCGACTCAGAGGCGCTGGGCCGCGTCGTGTCGATCGCGCTGCAGTACGGCGTTCCCGCCGAGGCGCTGGTGAAGACGCTGAGGGGCATCAACGGCGGCATGTACGGCTCCTACCACGGTCGCATGGTCGCATCGAAGGCCGACCTGTTGGCCGTGGCGCTCGAGACCGCCGGCGTCGAGAACGTGCTCAACCACCAGAAGGGCTGCCCCGACTGCGGCGCGCCGTTGCGCTTCGAAGAGGGCTGTCAGAAGTGCGAGAGCTGCGGCTACAGCAAGTGCGGCTGAGCTAGGCTGACCTTGGTCAACGGGCTGCATCACGTGACCGCCATCGCCGGTGACGCTCAAGCCAACGTCGACTTCTACGCCGGCGCCCTAGGCCTGCGCCTGGTCAAGCAGACGGTCAACTTCGACGACCCCACCAAGCGCCATCTGTACTACGGCGATGGGCTGGGAACACCCGGCACCCTGTTGACGTTCTTCGTGTGGCCGCAGGGCGGCAGAGGGCAGGTCGGGGTGCACCAGGTGGGCGCCGTCAGCCTCGCCATCCCCCTGTCGGGTCTCGCGTTCTGGCTCGATCGGCTGGTGGCGTTCGGCGTCGGCTTCACGGGTCCCTCCTTCGGCGGCACCTCGCGCATACTCACCCTGAGCGATCCCGACGGGATCAGGATCGAGCTGGTCGCGGTCGCCGCTCCGCCTGGCGCCGTCGGCTGGGAGGGCGCTGCGGTACCAGCCGAACACGCCATCCGGGGTCTACACAGCGCGCAACTCTGGGTGCCTGAGGCCGGTCCGACAGTCGAGCTGCTGAAGCGGCTAGGTTGCGCGGTCTCTCATGAGTCCGGCAACATCGTCGCCCTCAGCTCAGCCGGGCCTGGGCTCGTCGAGGTTCGGGCGACCGGGCAGTTCCTCAAGGGTCGTGATGGCGTCGGTGCGGTTCAGCACCTCGCTCTCACCGTTCGGGACGCTGACGCTCTGGCTGCGGCCAGGGAGATCGCGCTCGAGCTCGGCCTGGAACCGACACCGGTGCGAGATCGCAAGTACTTCCGCTCCGTCTACTTCAAGGAGCCCGGCGGCGTACAGCTCGAGATCGCGACCGCGGGTCCCGGTTTCACCGTGGATGAGTCCGAAGAAGACCTCGGCACCTCGCTGCAGTTACCCACCAACCTCGAGTGGTACCGCGCGATCCTGAACCGCGACCTCGCTGAGTTGCGGCTGCCGGGCGCCGCCTGACGGCCGAGAGTTGCTCCAGGCTTGCGACCTACTCAGGGTAGGCGCGAGTACCGGTAGAGCGCACGCGCCACCGTCCACGGCATTAGGCTTCAGAGCATGTTCAAGATCAAGCGCGCTTACGAAGAGGCGGCGCCGGAGGACGGCGTCAGGGTTCTGGTAGATCGGCTGTGGCCGCGCGGTGTAAGCAAGGAGCGCGCCGCGCTCGACTGGTGGGCCAGGGACCTGGCTCCCAGCGCGGACCTCAGGAAGTGGTTCGGTCACCAGCCTGGTAAGTTCGAGGAGTTCAAGGAGCGTTACCTGCACGAGGTCGCTGACAACCCCGACCTGGCCAAGCTGCGCGAGCTGGGGGCGTCTCAGACCGTCACTTTGGTCTACGGCGCCAAGGACGAGGTCCGAAACCAGGCGGCCGTACTCCTGGAGCTGCTGGGCGCTGCGCGAGGTATGAAGACCTAGCTCTGGGCGGTCAGCGGTCGTCCCCGCTGCCGTGCAGGACGCCCCTGGCCTGACGGCTCGCGAGCTTCTCGAGGTTCAGGTGCGCCACTGCGTCCAGCTCGAGGCCCAGGTCGGCGGCGAGGTTAGCGACGTACCACAGCACGTCGCCGAGCTCCTTCGAGAGCGCCTCTGTCTGGGCGGGGGTCAGAGGTGTCCCCGGCGTCCAGCCTTCGTCGCGCATCAGCTTGCCGAGCTTCTCGGAGACCTCGCCGGCCTCGCCGGCCAGCTTCAGGGTGGGGTAGAGGACGCGCGCCTCCTTAGGGTAGAGCGCGGTGCGGCGCGCGCCGGCCTGGTACTCGTCGAGGGTCACGGAGCCATGCTAACCGGCAGGCCGGCTGGTACGACGTTGGCGTCGTGATCGACGAGCTCGGTCTCGACGTTGCGTACCCGCGGGTTGAGGATGCCAACCAGCGCGGTCGCTGCCAGCAGCAGACCCGTTATCAGGAGCAGAAGGGCCATGCCGGAGCCGGGTCCCGTGCCGACGATAGGACCGAACGTCTCGGCCAAGCGGGATGCTGTCGGTGAGCGCATCGCGGGCTCGAGGACCCGGTCAGCGAGCGGTCCGCCGGCGAGCAGCGAGACAGGGTGCAGTGCCTGTGCCAGCACGCGTCGTGCCGCGAAGACCTTGCCCTGCACCTCGGGTGCGACCTTCCTCTGCCAGATCGCTTGGCTGCAGCCGTTGAGGACCGGAACGCATAACAGGTAGATGAACGCCCCGGTCATCATCACCGGCACCGTGCGCGCCGCCGCGAAGACCGTCGAGCCGACCAAGCCTGAGACCAGGAGGCAGGCGAAGAGCCCGTACACCTTGGTCTTCGGTCCGCCCCATATCCCCATGAGGAGGCCACCGACCAGCCCACCAACGCCGGCCACCGACTGCACCGATCCGAGCGCGACAGCGTCGTTGCCGGTGCGAGACAGGACCGTGGCCGAGGACATGACTCCGTACATTCCGGACACGAGATTGGTCGCCGCGAACATCAGCATCAGACCCAGCAACCCGCGGCGCGCGGCGATGTACCTGAAGCCAAACGCCAACTCCTCGCCGAGTCGCCGGCCTACCTGCGCCTGCGCCTCACCCTGCCGGCTCTCGGGCACCAGTATGAAAGCGAGCGAGGCGACGGCGAGGACACAGGTCGCCATGTCGATGAGCAGCACGGTGCTGAGGCCAGAGGCCGCCAGGATCAGGGCGGCCAAGAACGGGGCGGCTATCATCGGAACGCTTTCGATCAACGACATCATCCCGGCCGTGCGGCCGTACTGCTCCTTCGGCACGAGCATGCTGATCCACGCCGAGGTGGCAGGCCACTGGAAAGCGCCGAAGACGCCCGACCAGGCTCCGAGCACGTAGAGATGCCAGATCTCGAGCGTACCGGTCGTGTGGAGGGCGAACAGCACGGCAGTAGCGATGGCCGCCGCGACGTCCGAGAGTGCGGTGACCAGCCGGCGGTTCCAGCGGTCGACGAGAGCGCCGGCCAGCGGACCGACCAGGATCGACGGACCGAACGCGAACAGCCCGACGAGGGCCAAGGTGGTCGCCTGGCCGGTCTCCTGGAACGCCCAGATCGTGATGGCGAACGAGGTCAGGCTCGTTCCCAACGCGGAGATGAGCTGACCCGACCAGAGCAGGCCGAATCCCCGCATACCGCCGAACTGCTTAGGACGCATCGGCGCGATGATATGCGAAGGCGCTACCGCAGGTGCGCCAGGCGCCTGCGCGGCGCCAGGCCAGGCACCACGCCAGACACCACGCCAGGCACCACGCCAGGCACCACTTCAGCCGGCTTCACAAGACCTACACAGTTGCTTCTCGGTTCCTTCCCGAGCGCCCGGCATCCTCGGTGTCGAGACCGCGTCACCGATTCAGCGAGCGCGGTTGCCTGGGCAAGGCGTCCTGGGTGGAAGGCAGGAGCGATGGAGGCAGCACTCCAGCAGAGATCGTGCGCGCCGCCGACAGGGCTCGGTGTCGAGCCCCTAGCCGCGAAGCGGCTGGCAGCGTACAACCGGATCGGGCTCGACGAGCTCGGCGGCGCCAGCCTCATGAGGCGCCAGGACACGAAGTTCGTGTTCAGGGCGGACGAGCTGCCGGAACTGATCGCCGGACTGGAGGCTGAGTACTGCGTGCTGGAGGTCGGCGGCCTTGCGATCCACGACTACCTCACGCTCTACTTCGACACGGCCGCGTTGGACCTCTTCCAAGCCCACCACAGAGGTAAGGGAGACCGCGTGAAGGTGCGCGAGCGGCAGTACCTCACGACCGGTCAGCTGTTCCTGGAGGTCAAGCGCAGGAGCAACAAGGGCGTCACGACCAAGACGCGCACGCAGGCCGCCGCCTGGGACGATTCGATCGATTCGACGCGCGTGGCCGACCCCAGCGCGCTCATGGGAGCCGGCGCGCGCCAGCTCACGACCGCAGGCCCGCTCCTGCCGGCCCTGTGGAACGGTTACAGGCGGATGACTTTCGTGCGGATCGGATACAGCGAAAGGGTCACCATCGATACCGGGCTCTCGTTCAGTACCGATGACGGCCGCCTCGAGTTGGACGAGGTGGCGATCGTCGAGGTCAAGCAGGAGAGAGTCGACCTCACCTCGCCGTTCATGCGGAAGCTGCGCGCGTTGGGTGCCAGGCCCGGCGGCGCCAGCAAGTACTGCCTAGGCATGAGCCTGCTCAGGCCCGAGATCAAGCACAACCGCTTCAAGCCGAGGTTGAGAGCGCTGCGGCAACTCACGCTGGAGGGACGGCATGTCGCCTGACTTAAGCGGCTTCCTCCTGGGGGCGGCGTTCAACCTCGTGTCTGTGCTGGTGCTGGTCAAGGGGATCTACTACCGGCACACGCCCAAACGCGACTACGTGTTCTCGTACCTCGCCTTCAGCGTCGTCGTCTACTGCGTGATGGCGCTGCTCGCGCGCAGCGAGCTCAGCATCGGAGTGGGCTTCGGACTGTTCGCCATCTTCTCGGTGCTCAGGTACCGGACGGAGGAGACGCCGTTCCGTGAGATGACCTACCTCTTCGTCGTGATCGCCCTGCCGGTCGTCAACGCGCTGCTCGTTCCTGCCGGGGATGCGGCACTAGCCGCAGCGGCCAACGTGCTGGTCCTCGCAGTCGTGTACGTCGTCGAGCGCGGTTGGGGCTTCAGGTTCGAGCTGCGCCAGCCGGTCCTGTACGAGCGCCTCGACCTCATCGCGCCCCAGCGCCGC
This sequence comes from uncultured bacterium, assembly GCA_964392895.1. Taxonomy (GTDB): domain Bacteria; phylum Deinococcota; class Deinococci; order Deinococcales; family Trueperaceae; genus CAYMRL01. The sequence continues at coordinate 25,007 of CAYMRL010000008.1, read as the reverse complement.
TCCGAGCTGCTAGAAGACCTGCGGACGCGCACCGGTCTCGAGGTCGAGAGGGTCGAGATCGGTCGCATCGATCTCCTGAGGGACGTCGCCGAGCTGGTCGTCGTCTACCGCGAGCATCGGCCGCAGGTACCGGAGGGTTCTTGAGGATCGGCCTCAGCGCCGCAGGAGTCGAGCTGTCTGAAAACTCTGCTGTTGCATCCTCGTCTCGTCTTGCCTAGCAGGGGCAATCTGCTAAACTGACGTTCGCTTTCGCGCGCCACTGCGCGAAGCGGCAAGCCAGCAGCGAGCGTTCGGCGGTAGCTCAGTGGCAGAGCGATCGGCTGTTAACCGATTGGTCGTAGGTTCGAATCCTACCCGCCGAGCCAACGGAAGCCCGACTAGGACGGCACTTTCTCCGGTCGGGCTTCTTCCGTTTCTCGCGAGGACGGCGCTCGTACCCCCTGCGTACCCCTAAGCCCCGCCTGCATCCTCGCGAGGCGGCGGCCACGTCCCGAGTAGCTGCCGCAGCAGCACGATCTTGCCCATGTGATAGGCGGTGTGAACCGCCAGGAACTCGAGGGCGTCGCGCCAGGTGAGGTCGTAGCCGGGCTCCTTCGATTCCAGCCAGCCGGGTTGCTGCGACATACTCACTGCTCTGGTCGAGGCCGCGAGGAACCGTGCGACTAGATCGCGCCATTCGATCTCGTTGGAAGGCGCGGAAGCGGTCGGGAAGTGCTCCGCCAGAGGCCAGGTCTCGAGCACGACGCGGCCGCTATCCAGCGACTTCTCGAGCACCACGGTCGCGTGCCACAGCTCCTGGTAGATGCTGTGCGGGGCGCCGGTCGGCACGGCGCTGGCCTGCTGGTGGGTGAGCCCGCGCAGGAGGATGGCGCGCGGCGCGAAGCCGCCGCTAAGCAGAAGGTCGTCCCATTGGTCGAACATGATGCTGGCATCATGCACCAGATACGTCCCGCGCGTCGGCGAGATGGCCCAGGTCTCGTCCTCCAACGGCTCACGCCACCCGTAAGGACGCATCGCTTGGTATGACGGGCTCATGAACGACCTGGAAGCCGACGCACCGGCCCTGCGACTGAGCGGTCTGACGAAGCGTTTCGGGGCCAAGCGGGCCGTGGACGACTTCTCGCTCGAGGTCAAGCGCGGCGAGATCTACGCGCTGCTGGGTCCTAACGGCGCAGGGAAGACGACGACGCTGCGGATGGTGGCGGGTCTGCTGGTGCCCGACGCGGGCGACGCGTTCATCCTCGGCCACAGCGTCACGCGCGAGCCCGCGACCGCCAAGCAGCGCCTGGCGTTCCTGCCCGACGAGCCGCTGCTCTACGGCAAGCTGAACGCGCTCGAATACCTCGACTTCGTGGCAGGGCTTTGGGGCGTGCCGGCGGACGCCGCGTCCGAGCGCGCCGCAGAGCTCCTCAAGTGGCTCGGTCTGTGGGAGAACCGCTTAGACCTCAGCGAGACCTTCTCGCGCGGCATGAAGCAGAAGCTCGGCCTGGCCGGCGGTCTGATCCACTCGCCCGAGCTGGTGATCCTCGACGAGCCACTCACCGGCCTGGATGCCGCCGCTGCCAGGGACGTCAAGGACCTGCTAGCGGACTTCGCGGGCTCGGGCAAGACGGTCGTGATGACCACGCACATCATGGAGATCGCCGAGCGGCTGGCCGAGCGCATCGGCATCATCAGCAACGGTCGGCTGGTGGCTGAGGGCACGCTCGACGAGCTGCGAGCGGCCAGCGGCCGCGAGGGCGGCACACTCGAGGCGGTGTTCCTCGAGCTGGTCGAGCAAGCATGAGGGCACCCCAACGCGGAGGCGAGAGGGCTCGACCATGAGACCCGGCTCGCTGCTGTGGCTGCTGCGCAACGAGGTCAGGGTTCGCTGGCGCGAGCTGATCGGCGAGACCAAGGCCTCCACGCTGATCCTCACGGGCGCGGCGATCTTCGTGGCCGTGCACCTGATGCTGTGGGGCATAGCCAGGTCGCTGCGGGGCGTGCTCACCTCGCCGCTGCCGCCCGAGGCGGTGTTCTTCGCCGCGATCGTCGTGCTGGTGCTGCTCCCGTTCGGCGTGGCGGCCGGCATCAACCACGCGGTCGTCGCGCTCTTCGACAGGGGCGACCTCGACCTGCTCGCCTCCTCGCCCGTCAGCAGCCGGACGGTCTTCGCCAGCCGCGTGCTGGCCGTGGCCGCGGGCGTCTTCGTGGGGCTCGGCATCTTCATGTTGCCGCTCGCCTCCTTGGGATTGTTGCTCGGCTTGCCTCAGCTGCTCGGCGCGGTTCCGACGTTGGCGTCTCTCGCCGTCGTCTGCGCCTGCCTCGGCATGCTGATCACCCTGCTGCTCGTGCGCCTGCTCGGACCCCGCCGCGCACGGACGGCCGCGCAGCTGCTGGCCGCGCTGTCCGGCGTGGCGCTGTTCGTCGCTTCCCAGTTGCCAGCGCTGCTCGGCGACCGGGTCGACCTGGGCGAGAGGCTGGCGGCCTTCGTTCGCTACTTCGAGCCGGGCTCGCTCCTCGCTGCCGACAGCCCGGTGTGGCTGCCGATGCGCGCGCTGCTCCTAGACCCGCTGGGAACGCTGACGGCGCTGGCCGGAGCCGGCCTAGTGCTGTGGGCGACGGTAGGGCTCCTGCACCGGGCGTTCGCACATGGCATCGGGCTGAGCGAGGGCAGGCGGGCGCGCAGACGACGCGCTCCCACCGCGGTGCGCTTCGCCTCGCGTGGGACCTTGCGCGTGCTGCTGAGCAAGGAGTGGAAGCTGATCGTTCGGGACCCGTTCCTCGTCTCGCAGGTGCTGCTCCAGCTCTTCTACCTGCTGCCCGCCACTTACCTGCTGCTCTTCTCCGACACCAGCGCCTTCGGCGCCATCGACCCAGCTCCGGCGCTGGCCGCGATGCTCGTCGTGCTGGGCGGCACGATGGCATCCTCTCTGGCGCGGATCGCGGTCGTGGGCGAGGAGGCGCAGGACCTACTCGCCGCCTCGCCGGTCAGTGACAGGACCATCAGGCGCGGCAAGTCGTTGGCGGCCCTGGTGCCGGTGTGGGCGCTCGCGGTGCCCGTGTCGCTGGCGATCGCGTTCAGCAGCCCCCTGGCCGGCGTGGCGGCGGCTATCCTGACGGCGGTCTCCAGCAGCGCCGTCGTGCTGATGCGCCTGTGGAACCCTGCTGCCGCCCGGCGCCAGGACCTCTTCAAGCGCAAGAGCATGGGCGATCCGGTCATCGCGGTGCTGGAGGCGTTCGCCCCGTTGGTGTGGGGCGTGGCCGCCTACCTGCTGGCGACGGCGTCGCCGTTCGCTCTCGCGGCCGCGGTGGCCGGCATCGCCATCCTCGTCGTCGCCTACGCACGGGCCGGCGCGCGCGGCGTGGCGTTCGCGCCCTAGGGCCGTTACGTTCGTGGTGACGCGGGAACCCTTGGCGTCAGAGCAAAGACTTACTCCTGCCTATTGACCTTGACGTAACGTCATGCTTTTGACTTGAGACATGCGACGTCACGCGGTCACCTACCTAGCCTCGTACGCCCTCTCGCTGCTGGGGAACTCCGTCGTCGCCATCGCGCTTCCTCTGCTGGTGCTGCTGCGCACCGGCTCGGCCCTCGGCGCCGGCACGGTGGTGCTCGCCTCGGCGCTGCCCGCTGTGCTCATCGGCATCATCGGCGGGGTGATCATCGACCGCGTCAACCGCAGGTCGGTCTCGATCGCATCCGACCTCGTGTCGGCCGCTGCGGTGGCGGCGCTGCCCCTCGTCGACGGCTGGTTCGGGCTTAGCCTCGCCTGGTTCGTGGTCCTCGGCGTGGTCGGCGCGATCGGTGACGTGCCCGGCATGACGGCGCGCGAGGCCCTGCTGCCGGACATAGTCCGCCGCTCCGGCGTCTCGGCCGAGCGACTCACCGGCATGAGAGAGGGCCTCGGCGCGCTAGTGTTGATCGTCGGGCCGGCGCTGGCCGGCGGCCTGATGGTGTGGCTCGACGGCTCGACGGTCATGTGGTTCACCGCCGCGACCTCTGCCGCCGCTGCCCTCGTCACCTGCCTGCTGCCGCGCGACGTCGGCGCTGTCGGTGCCGCCGGTGATGCCGCCCGCGACCTGTCGCCGCTGGGTCGTGGCCTGGCCCAGCTGCGGGAGGGCCTCGACCACCTGTTTCGCCGCGACGCGTTCATCCTCGCGCTCACGCTGATGACGCTCGTCCTGGCATCGGCGCTGGGTGCCCTCCAAGGTCTGGTGCTGCCGGTCCACTTCGCTGCCCTCGGGCAGCCCGGACGCCTGGGCTTGGTGCTCAGTGCGATCGCGGTCGGGATGCTGGTAGGCGCCGGCCTCTACACCGTGCTGGCGCAGCGGCTCAGGCGGCGGACGTGGTTCACTCTCTCGTTGGTAGGCTCGGTGGTCGCCGTGTACGTGCTGGCCGCGCTTCCTCCGGCTGGCGCCCTGCTGGCTGGGGCCGCCCTGCTCGGGCTGGTGGCCGGCCCGCTCAACGCGATCCTCGGAGTGCTCGCGATCGAGCGCATCCCCGAGGCGCTGCGCGGCCGCATCCTGGGCACCCAGAACTCGCTGATGATGCTGGCGGCGCCGGTGGTGATCTTCGTAGCGGCCGTCGGGATCGAGCGGTTCGGACTCAGACCCGTCGCGCTCGGTCTGGCTACGCTGTGGGCCCTGAGCGTCCTCTACTGGGCCAGGCACCGCGCTTTCAGAGAGTTGGAGGCTGTGGAGGACGAGACGCAAGGAGCGCCCGAGTCGCTGCCCGACGCTGCTGCGAGACTCGAAGCATGAGCAAGCTGCTGACCATCGGGGACCTCGCCCGCCTCGGCGGGACCACGACCCGCACGGTCAGGCACTACCACCAGATCGGGCTGCTGCCCGAGCCCGCCAGGACCGCCGGCGGCTACCGCAGCTACGGCGCGGCCGACCTGCTGGCCCTGCTGAAGATCAGGCGCCTGGTGTCGTTGGGGCTGCCGCTGCAGCGGATCGGCGAGGTCCTCGAGGCCGATGAGGTCGCCGCGGACTCGCTGCTTGCCGAGCTGGACCAGGAGCTGGCGGCGAGGATCGCGGGGCTCGAGGCTCAGCGCCGCATGCTGGCGCTGCTCAGGCACCACGCCGTCGGTCCTGACGTTCCGGAGGAGTTCGCGCCGCACTTAGCGGCACTGAAGGCCGCCGGTGCGCCGCTCGCGCAGCTAGCGTGGGAGCGCGACACGATCCTGCTGCTCGGCTCGCTGGGAGGGGCCGAGAGCCTCGAGCGCACCTACCGGGCGCAGCTCTCGACTGTCGACATGGCCGCTTACGTGGAGATCTCCCGCAAGCTGCTGACCCTGGAGCGCGAGCCGCCGGACGCTCCGGTCGTCAGCGAGGTCGCTGCGGAGCTGGTGAGCCTGCTCGAGCCGCTGATCCCCGAGCTCATCAGATCGGCCGGTAGCGTGCAGGCCATGGACCCGGCGGCCGAAGCTTTGCTGCGCGACTACGATCGCGCGGCGTCCTCACCGGCGCAGGCGCGCGTGTTCGAGATAGTCGCAGCCGAGTTCCAGCGGCGTTTGACGGAGGACGCCGTAGAAGGCGAGAGCTGAGACTCGAGCTCGTACTCGGATCGGTGCGCACGGGCTGGTCAGGTCGCCTTTCGGGGGGGACTCCTTCAAGGGAACGGTGTGACGCACGAGGACAAGCCGAACCGATAAAACTTAAGTGACTACTTGACTGATTTATGGGGCCGCTCTTATACTTCAGTCCATGCTTAACCATCAGTCGGCAGGCAACGCCTTCGACGCGCTCGGTGACGCCACCCGCCGCGCGATCGTCGAGCAGCTCAGCCACGGCCCAGCCTCGGTCAGCCAGCTCGCGGAGCCTCTGGGCGTGAGCCTTGCCGCGGTCCTGCAACACCTGCAGGTGCTGGAGCGCAGCCAGCTCGTCAGCAGCGAGAAGGTGGGCCGGGTGCGGCGATGCCGTCTGGAAGAGCAGGGCCTCGACGCGTTACAGCGGTGGATTGACGACCGCAGGGCGTACTGGCAGCGGCGCTACGACCGCCTGGCGGCAGCTCTGGGTGAGAGCGAGGAGCCCAGCCCGGGCCAGCAGCTAACACAGCACCCAACACAGCACCCAACACAGGAGGAGAAGAGATGAGCACTCAGCAGCAGACCCAAACCCGCCCGCCATCACCAGCCACCCACGAGAGCTTCACGGTCGAGCGCCGCTACCGCTCGGACCCGGCGCGCCTGTTCGCCGCCTTCGCCGACGCCGCCATGAAGCGCGCCTGGTTCGCCGATGGCCCGGGCTTCGAGCTCGACGAGTACACGCTCGACTTCCGGGTCGGCGGCCGCGAGCTCTCACGCTTCCGCGTCGCCAACCCCGGGTTCGAGTCTCCCGCGATCACCAACGACACCTACTACTTCGACATCGAGCAGGACCGCCGCATCGTCTTCGGCTACTCGATGGCCAACGTGGGCGTGCCGTTCTCGGTGTCGTTGACCACCATCACCCTGACCCCCGACGGGAGCGGGACCAAGCTCGTCCACACGGAGACCGTCCAGTTCTTAGACGGCGCCGACGGCCTCAGGATGCGCGAATGGGGCACGCGCTCGCTGCTCGAGCGCCTGGCTCAGCAGCTCGGCGAGGAGTTCGACGCCGAGAAGATGGTGTGGCGCGGCTGAGAGCGCAACCTCAGCCCCGGAACGCCTCGACCAGGAAGGACTCCTCACGCACAGCCGCGTGCGAGCTGTAGTGGGTGACCGGTCCGGCGTCGGTGAACCCGGCCGCATCCAGCAGCGCCACGAGCTCGTCTTCGGCGTAGAAGCGCAGGTCGAGCTCCTCGTACTCGGTCTCCAACAGGCGTCCGTCCTTGACCAGCTCGTAGCGGTTCATAGCGAACGAGATGCGCCGGCTCTCATCGAGGCGCTCGATGCCGCTGATGACGATCCTGGCGCCGTCGGGGCGGCGCACCCAGCGACCGGTCCACGCGCCGCTGGCGTTCGTCCACGCTTCGCCGGGCAGGTAGCGCTCCACCTCTAGCAGCAGTCGGCCACGGGGCGCGAGCGCCGCGCGCAGGCTCCGGAGCGCCGCGAGGGCTTCGTCAGGGTCGGTCAGCAGGCAGAACGAGCCGGACGGCACGAACGCGAGCGCGTAGCTGCGGCGCGGCTGGTACTCGCCCAGCATGCCGAGCTCGACGTTCGGCGCGAGGCCGTGTTGCGCCGCCCTCCGCCGGCAGGCCGTGAGCATCGCCGCCGAGCCGTCGAAGCCGTCGATGTCGACGCCGGCCCTGAGCAGCGGCACCAGGAAGCGCCCCGAGCCGCACATAGGCTCCAGCACCGGACCGTCCGCGGCCCGCGCCGCTCTCAGGTAGAACTCGTACGCCGCGACCGGCGCGTGAGGCTTGTCGAGGTCGTAGAACTCGGTGCAGAGCCGACCGTAGGCGTTCAACGACGCCCTAGCCGGTCGTCTGAGCCCGCTTGCGGGCGGCGCCGAGCGGGTTGGAGAGCGCATGACGGGCAGCGGCCCAGGCGCGCTTGATCTCGAGCTCCTCGGGGTCGAGGGTGGCCTCCGGCGCCTCGGCGAAGCGCGCCACCTCCTCGGACTTCGCGTTCAGTACCAGGTTCAGCACCGCGTGCAGAGAGTCCCTGACGGCCAGACCCTCGCGCGTCATGTCCTGCATCTCGAGCACGCGGTCGACGAGGTCGTCGTGGCTCATCGCCTCGAGTTCGCTACGGGTGCGTTGCATGCGCTGAGTGTATCGCTACGCGTCGCCGCCGCGTCGCCGAGGCGGCACGGTGGGCCGGCGCGGTATCGTGCCGCCATGCCCCAACAGGTCACCGAGCTCGGGGTGGCCGACCTCGCCCGCGCCTACCGCAGCGGCGAGCTCGACCCCGTCAGCGTCACCGAGTCGTACCTCGCCAAGATCGAAGCGCACCCCCACGGCCGCCTCGTCTACCGCACGCTCACGGCGGAGCGCGCCCTGCGGCAGGCGATGCAGGCGGCGCGCCAGTTCGCTGCCGGCGTGGACGTCGGCCCTCTGCAGGGCGTGCCCTTGGCGATCAAGGACCTGCTCGACACGGCGGGTGAGGTGAGCGCCGCGGGCTCCAGGGTGCTGCTCGAGAGGCCACCCGCTGCTGAGGACAGCCCGGTGGCGGCGCGACTCGACGCGGCCGGCGCCGTGTTCTTGGGCCGCACCAACATGACGGAGTTGGCCTTCTCCGGTATCGGCATCAACCCGCACTTCGGCACGCCGCCCTGCGCCTTCGACAGCCAGCGGATCCCCGGTGGCTCCTCGTCGGGCTCGGGCGTGGCCGTGGCGGCGGGGCTCGCCGCCTGCGCGGTCGGGTCCGACACCGGCGGCAGCGTGCGCATTCCGGCGGCGATCAACGGCATCGTTGGGCTCAAGACCACAGACGGGCGGCTGCCGACCGCCGGTGCCGTCGCGCTCTCGACCACTCTCGACACGCTCGGGCCGCTGGCACGTGACGCCGCTGACGCCTGGGCGCTGTTCTGCGCGATGGCGGCCGAGGAGTACCGGCCTCTGAGATCCGTGCACCGCAAGCTCACCTTCCTGGCCCCGACCACCGTCGTGACCGACGCGCTAGAACCGGAGGTCGCGGGCGCCTTCGAGGCCGCCTTGGAGCGCCTCGAGGGCCTTGGCCACGAGGTGCGTGTGGCCGAGCTGCCGCTGCTCGCTGAGGCCGCGGGTCTCTACCCACGCTTCGGCAGCTTCGCCGCCTACGAGTCTTGGACGCTCTACCAGCGCGAGCTGACCGAGCGGGGAGCCGAGATGGACCCGCGCGTCACGACGCGCATCCTCCAGTACGCAGGCAAGCCGGCGTCCGACTACATCAGCCTCGGTTACGCGCGGCGGGCGCTGATGGAGCGGTTCTGGCCGGAGCTCGCGGGTGTGGACGCGCTGTTGGCTCCCACGATCCCGATACTCCCACCGCACATCGATGACCTGGCCGAGGACGCCGCGTACTTCCGCGCCAACGGTCTGGTGCTGCGCAACACGGCGCTGTTCAACATCCTCGGCAGCCCGGCTGCCAGTGTGCCCTGCGGCATGTCGCCGGGCGGGTTGCCGATCGGCCTGATGATCGTCACGCGGCCGGGCGACGACGAGTTGGCGCTGGCCATCTCCAAGCTGATGGAGTGAGCGCCCTACTCAGCCCTTGATGGCGAGGTAGAGCACGTCCGCAACCAGAACCGGCACCTGTCCGTCGTCGGGCAGAACCTCGCAGTGGAGCGTCAGCAGGTAGCGGCCTGGCCCCTTAGGCGCGACAGCGGCTAGCTGCGCCTTCAACCTCACGCCGGCCCCCGTCCTCAGCGGCGCGGGGAAGCGCAGCTTGTCGAGGCCGTAGTTGACGATCAGGTCGGCGTCGGCAGGCAGGGCGCCGAGCTCCTGCACCAGGCGCACCAACAGCGACAGCGTCAGGTAGCCGTGCGCCACGGTGCCGCCGAAAGGACCGGCAGCGGCGCGCTCCTCGTCCACGTGGATCCACTGATGATCGTCGGTGGCGTCGGCGAAGGCGTTGACTCTAGCCTGATCCACCACCAAGCGCTCGCCGGGGCCGAACTCGCTGCCCACTAGCCCGGGCAGGTCCTCGAAGCTGACTCGCTTGCTCTCGCTCATGGTTCCTTCCCTGTCAGGAGCGGCCTGACCGCCGACCGCAGCACCGCCAGCATCCCCAGCGCCGCCAGTATGCCGCTGGCGTACTTGACCAGCACGTCGGTGACGATCACCTGGGTCATCCAGGCGCGCGTCGCGAAGTCCTCGCCCCAGAAGGCCAGGACCGTGAAGATCACCGTGTCGAGCGGCGCGCTCACCGCGTTCGAGGCGGCCACGCGCGTCAGCCACCTGCGGCGCAGCAGGCGCTGGTAGATCTCCGTGTCGGCCGTCTCGGCGAGCACGATCGACAAGAAGCTGACCGCGATGTACCTGAGCGGCGTGTCCAGCGCTGCCGACAACAGCACGTTGGCGACCGCCGCTCCCAGGATCATCGAGTAGACGGCGCGGCGGCCGAAACGGTGCACGCGGTCGCGCTGCGTGAAGGTGATGCCGAAGAACAGCGTGCCGACGTTGACAAGGAAGAAGTCGCCCAAGGGCAGGAAGCTGTCGAGCGTGTAGTTGGCGAGCAGCGTGCAGGTCGTGTAGACCAGCATGGCGCTGAGCATGGAGGCGCGCCGGTCATCGAGCCGGGAGAGCGCAAAGGACGCCGTGCCGGCGACGAGCGGCGACAAGATGTAACGCGCGTCCCATCCGCTAGTCAGGGCCATGAGCGCTGCGAAGCCGGCGCCCAGCGCGGTAGCGACCATGAGCACGGTACTGCGACGGCGAGCGCCGAGGCCGACTGTGAGATCGATCAGCAGACCGACGAACAGCGTGCCGAAGAGCAGCACCGCCGGCAGTTGCAGGCGGTCGGGCGGTTGCTGTCCGAACTGCGCCAGGCGCAGCAGTAGCGCCGGCCCGGCGCCGGCGGCCAGAAGCAAGGCGGCCGCGAGCGCGAATGCACGCGTCGCCACACCGGTCGGCGGTGTCGGGCTGGGTTCGCTCACTTCGGCCGGCTCACGACGCTATCGTCGCCGAAGGCGCTACCAACGAGCAAGGCCCGGGGGCTAATGAGACGTGTCTGGCCGCATGGTCGCGGCCAGACACGGATGGTCAAGGAACAGCGTCGCGCGTATCAGGGCGTTGGGCGCCCTGCGAGGCGACGGTCAGGGTGCCGTCGTGAACGACCTGTTGCCGGAGGTGGCGGCGATGTAGTCGTAGGCGAGTGCCGGTCCGCCCGAGTTGAGCTGCATCAGCATCGTCACGTACCCAGCGACGAGACCAGGCTCGAGCCCCTCGACCTCGGTGTCGATGTCGGTGAAGTTGGGCGAGTTGAGGACCACCCATGTACCCGCCGCGGCGGGCGGCAGCCCGAAGCCGTGGGTCGCGAGGTTAGGGATCGTGATCGACTCGGCGGCTGTCGTGACCGCGATCGCGAACGACCCACCGAAGGAGAACAAGTACATGTTGACGCGACCAGGCGTGAGGGCGACGGTGAAGCTCGTGCCGAGATTCACGCCGGTCGCGGCCTCGGCAGGTGAGACGGCGGCGGGCGCTGCAGGGACCGTCAGCGTGTAGGTACCGCCGGAGGCCAAGCCTTGACGGTAGGCGAGCGCGAACTGGCTTGTGGCGATCTCCGCCTGCGCCAACAGCGCGAAAGTGGAGCCGGAGTAGAAGGGAGCCACGGCTGCTATGCCGGAGCCGGTTGCGGAGCTGACCCCGTTGCCGATGCCGAAGCTCTGGCCTGAGGGAAGCGTGGTCATCGCGTTGATGTAGTAGTCGCTACCGGGGACCGGACCCGTGACGTTGACGTTGAAGCTGACCGAGGTGAGGGATGGCGCGAGCGTGATGTCCCTGGTCTCGCTGCCACCCTCCGAGATCGAGAGCACGTCGACTGCGCCGCTGGCGGTCAGCGAGCTGCCGTCGTTAGTGTGCTGCATGGCACGCAGGCGCAGGCTGACGGTGGTACCGACAGCCCAGTTGACGGCCAGGCTGTAGCTGGTCGCGCCCGGGTAGGCCTTGGTGCAGCCGTACACGACAGAGCCGACGCCTTCGGCGCAGATGGTGACGTTCTGTCCCGCCGGAACTTCAGGAGAGAGGGCGCCCTGCACCGTGGCGGCCGGCAGCGTCGGTGCCATGACGATTTGCGAAAGCGGGAGGAGCCTCAGGTCGCCGGTGGTGATCCCCTGGTAGACATGAGCCCAGCTGCCTGGGATCAAGACCGTGATGTCGTACGGCACCACCACGCCGTCGATGGCGAAGCTGCCGTCCGTGCCCGTCGTCACGACGGCATGGCCGTCGATGACCACGCTGGCGCCAGCCAACGGACCTCCTGCGACGTTGAGAACGACGCCGCTGACGTCCAGGAGCTCGATCGTGACCTCGAGGGTGGCGGTACCGGTCGCCTGAGCGCCGACGGCGCTGACGGTCAGGCTGAAGGTGCCTTCGACCGCGGAGCCTGAGGCGGTGAGGATCAGCTCGCTGGAGTCACCGGCAGCGCCGAGCGTGGCGTCGCTGAAGCTAGCCGAGATGCCGGTCGGCAGGGCGCTGGTGTCGAGGGCGAACGGACCGGGAACGCTCGCGGTCGTGAGGTCGACGGCCACTCTCACCGTGCCGCCGACGTTCAGCACCGTCGACGAGGTCGCGAGCTCGATGCGGACCGTGCCGGATGAGCCGCACGACACGAGGATGGCGAGCGCCACCGACGCGGTGAGTAGCCGCAGCGCGGCCGGGAACTGCCCAAGTGGAGTAGGCGTGAATCGCATTCGGTCCTCCGCTGGCGCGGCCGGAAGGGGTCGCGCGGGACGATGGCGCTGGCTGCAGGATTTGCGCTACTGGCACATTAGGGCCTTTTGACTAGACAAGCAGAGAAAAGCTGCACTGAGGCGGGCTTCAGCTCGGTTGGTCGCCTATCGCGGCAGCAGCTGCCCGCATCTCTTCGACGAGCTGAAGAGAGGCACCGCCACGCATCTGGCGCCGACCTCGAGACTTCTCGATCCTCAGATGTTTCTGATGACCTCCGAGGACGACAAGTCCCCAAGTATGTAGGCGTAGTCCCCAGGGTTAACCCGCGAGAGCTCGCCGCGCATCATGATCATGATGGTGTCTTCGTATGGCGCGGTGAACACGTCGTACTCCTCGAACGAATGGGCCGAGATGACGCGTGCTAGCACCGTGCCGCCCTTGACCGACTTACCGAGGCGCTCGAAGCCGACCTCAGGGATGAAGAGACCGCCGTTGGCGGGCCTCACCAGCACGCGGCGGCGCATCAGGTACTGCTGCTCGGGCAGCACCATCTCGCCTTCCAGCATGCCGACCTCGATCATGACGTTCAGGACGCCCTGGACGTACTTCTCCAGGTAGCTAGGGTCTTTGGCCATGGGCGACCCTCCCGACTCCACGATCACCGAGGGGATCCCGCGGCCGATCGCGTAGTCGGTCAAGGTGTCGTGATGTACCGCCGCGGCGTGCTCGAACAGGATGTCGGTGCCGAAGGCGCGCGAGAGCTCCCGCGAACGCTCCCCAACATCGCCACCACCGGCGTGAGTCAGGACGTAATCGATGGCTGTCTCGCTGCCGCCACAGTGGAAGTCTAGAAGGTAGTCTAGTTGGCTCACGAACCTGGTCGACACCACGTGGGCCATCTGTTCGGTCAACCAACCCTCGGCCGCGCCAGGGAAGACACGGTTCATGTTGTTCTTGTCGGTGTTCATGCCCTGACCGGTGGTGCGAGTGAACGACTCGAAGGCCACGGGGTTGCCTATGGGGATGGCCAGGACGCGGCCTTTGAGCTTCGCCGGGTCCAAGCGCCGCAAGACCTCCCGGATCACCAGCACGGCGTAGGCTTCATCGCCGTGCGATGTGCTGAACAGACCCAACGTGGGGCCGGCGGCTGCGCCCTCGAGCGCGTGAAGGCCGATGCTCAACGTCTCGCCCGACGAGCGGGCGGTGACGGGTAACCACTCGAAAGTCATGTCTCTCCTTGTTATGTGCCTAGCAGGTTCGGTGATTGCGTCGCAGTTCCGGTGTCCGGTCTAGCCCCACACCTGCCCGAACACCCTCAGGAAGTTCCCGCCCAGCACCTTCTCCACGCCGGTACGGTCGAAACCGCGCCTCAGCAGCGCTTCGGTGAGGTTGGGCCAGTCCGACCATCTCGAGAAGCCGCGAGCATGCTTCTGGTCTTCGGGATAGCCGCCGAAGAAGCCTGGGTACGTACGTTCGAAGCCGGAGCGGCTGATGCGCGTGTAGTGGGTGTCGTACTGGAAGTTGTCGGTGCCGATGCCGGCGTGGTCGATGCCGACGCGGTCGACCACGTACTGAATCTGGTCGATGTAGTCGTCGACGCTCGGCCACACGCCGCGCTCTTTCTCGACCATGATCGAGTGCGGGCACAGACCGATGACGCCGCCGGTGGCGGCCACGGCGTCGATGAGCTCGTCCTTGACGTTCCTGACGTGCGGGTTGAGGGCGCGCACGCCTGCGTGAGACACGACGACGGGGGCTTTGGAGTGCTTGGCGGCATCCATGGCGGTGCGTTCGCCGACGTGTGACAGGTCGACGACCAAGCCGAGGCGATTCATCTCCTCGACCACCTTCTGGCCCACGCGGGTCAGGCCGGTGTCGTTGGGCTCGCGGCAGCCGCAGCCGATGGCGTTGCGTTCGTTGTAGGTGATCTGCATGATCTTGACGTCGAGGTTCTTCAGCACCCACAGGTTGCGAGTGTCCTCGCCGATGCACGCTAGGCCTTGTGCGCTGAGGATCACACCGACCCTGCCGCTGCGCTTGGCCTCGTGGATGTCGCTGACCCCGCGGACCACCAGCGCCTTCTCGGGGAACGCCTCGACCACGGCTTGCTCTTCGTAGAGGCGCATCATCGCCTCTTGCATCGTCGTGGGATAGCCGTCGGCGATGATCGAGTCGCTGAAAGCGGTGACGCCGCTCGCCAGGATGTGATCGAGCATCAGATCGTCCACCGTGTCGGTCGGCGGGATCGGCGAGTAGAGCTTGCAGAACAGGCCGTCTATGATCACTGCGTCTCGGTGGATGTTGGCGTGCGGTTCCATCAGGCCTCCTGGGCTTGAGCTGCGAGTCTGGCGACGAGGTTGCGCTCGCCGGTTTCCAACGTCTCGGTGATGGTGCGGCGCACCTCGGCGGGGTCGCGGCTGCGTAGCGCCGCCATGAGGAGACGATGGCGCCCGTCACTGTGTCTGATGTTGTCCGAGGTGAAAGGGATCCTCTGCCTGACCTCGAACAGCACCTCGAACGCGACCTCCCACAGGCGAGTGAGCACCGGATTGCCGGCCAGCTCCGCCACGGTGCGGTGAAGCTCTCGGTCGAGGCGTACGTGCTGCGCGATCTGGTCGTCGGGGGTCTGCTCCATGGCCGCGCACAGCGCATCCAACTCGTCTAGGTCATCGTCGGTGATGTTCTCGGCCGCTAGCGCTCCAAGGTGCGTCTCGAGCAGCCTGCGCGCCTGATAGAGGTGACGGATCTCGAGCTCTTGAGTAAGTAACCCTAGGGAGAGGGTTCTGGTGAGGACCGGCATCGAGAAGTCCTCGCTGACGTAGGACCCTTCTTTCCTGCGGGTCACCAGGCCGAGCGCCTCGAGTGCCTTCAGCGCCTCACGTACGGAGGAGCGACCGACGCCCAACAGCTCGACCAGACCGTACTCGCTGGGCAGTCTCTCGCCGGCCTTGAGCTTGCCGGACCGTATGAGGTCGATGATCTGGTCGATGACCGTGTCTGAGACGGTCGTCTTGTCTACGCGGGTGAAAACGGCCATACACGATTCTGCTGCACGTAGCAGCCTCCAAGTCCGGAGCGCTTCGACCTCTGGAAGTCAGTTACCTTGGGCGGTCGGCGGTATTGACACCCCCCTGACGCCTCAATATTATCTGACTGTAGGATTGTCTGACAAGCAGGCAGTGAGCTGATAGTTCTTGGCCTCCTTCACGGCGGTTGCGAGAAGCGGCAACCAGTCATGTAGTTACCGTTCTGGACCTAAGCGGCGCCAGGGGCGCGCAAGGAGCTGATTCGCGTGTACGTACCGTTCGACTTCGGGCTCGACAGCGCTCAAGAGCAGAGGGCTCGTCAGTTGCATGACGACGCGCTGGTGATCGACGGCCTGGGCGGTTCGATGCTGATGCGGCCGGCCCCTGACGTGGACGGCGCCGACCGAATCGACCAGTATCGACACAACCGCGTCACGATCAGCAACGAGACCATCGCGATGCCAGGAGAAGGCACCCGCGCGACGCTCCGGCGCGTGTTCGACTACATGTGCCTCGACGAGGTCAGTGGCGGCCGCACCGAACGGGTCAGGACCACTGCCGACATCGGCAAGCATCATTCGGAAGGGACGCTCGGACTCATCTACGGGCTGCAGTCCGCCGACCCGTTCGAGGCGGACACCTACTTGGTGCCGATCTTCTTCGAGCTGGGCGTGCGTATTGCCAACCTGGTCTACAACGAGCGCAACCGGCTCGGTGACGGCTGCATGGAGAGCACCGACCTCGGCTTGAGCGCTTTCGGCAAGAGCATCGTGCTCGAGATGAACAGGGTCGGCATGACCGTAGACCTGTCACACACGGGCATACGTACCTCCTTGGACGCCATCTCCGTAGCGCAGGCCCCGGTCGTGTTCTCACATTCCAGTGCTAGGGCCCTGACCGATCACCCTCGAAACGTCACCGATGAGCAGATGAAGGCTGCCGCTGCGACCGGTGGGCTGATCGGCATCTGCCCTCACTCGCAGTTCTGTGAGAAGCAGCGGGGTCAGCGCCCCACCGTGAACGACTTCCTTGACCATGTCGAGTACGCAGCGCGACTCGTCGGCGTCGACCACGTCGGCATAGGCACCGACCTGTTCGGTGGCCAGACGCTTGGCGAGACGGTGTTCCGCTTCCAGTTCGGGAGGCAGGTACCAGGGGCTTGGGGCGGCTACGGCATCGAGGCCAAGTACGTCTCTGGCTTCGACACCGTGTATGGCTGGCGCAACGTGACTAGGGGGCTGGTAGCCCGCGGTTTCAGTGACGCCGAGATCCGCGGCATCTTAGGAAACAACTGGCTAAGGGTGTTCGGCGCGACCTGGGACCAACGATGAAGGCGTTCCGGCTAGGTGACCTGAGCGTTGAGCCCGGCGCCCGCGGGCACACGCGGCTCAGCGTAGGACGGCTGGCCGACGGTCACGACCTGTCTTTGTCCGTGCACGTCGTGCACGGTGTCGAACCGGGACCGACCCTGCTTGCCGTGGGCGTCGTGCATGGCGAAGAGATCTTCGCTATAGACGCCATACGCGGGGCGCTGAACGCGGTCGACCGCCAGAGGCTGCGGGGCACGTTGCTGGCCGTGCCGGTCGCGAACCCTCCAGCCCTCGCCTCACAGACGCGTAACGGGCCGCTGGACATGCTAGACCTCAATCGCCAGTTCCCTGGGAACGCCGACGGCTGGCTGAGCGAGCGAATCGCCGCGCGCCTCGTCGACCTGGTCGATCGCAGCGACTGCCTGCTTCATATCGACGGCGGCACCACCGACAGGGTCATCCACTACACGTTCATGAAGTCGGCTGGCGGCACAGTCGATGGCGAGGTCGAACGGCTGTCGCGCGCCTTCGGACTCAGGCTGCTTTATCGGGGACCGCAGGCACACGGGTCGCTGACCACGTACGCGGCCGAGAAGGGGTTGCCCTGCGTGCTGGCCGAGATCGGTGGCGGCATGCTCTATACCGATCCGCGCTACCTGAGTCGCGCGACGGCGGGCGTGCTCGGCGTGATGTCGGCTCTCGGTATGGGGGTTGGGGAGCCGCTGACTCGGAGAGAGCAGCTGACGCTTACCCGCCGTTCGTTGATACGCGTGCCGCAGGGCGGCATCTTCCACCCGAACGTCGGGATGGAGGCGATCGACCAAGAGGTCGCCGGCGACACCGTGCTGGGTACGGTCGTAGACCCTTTCACCCTCGAGCAGGTCGCCGAGATCCGCGCTCCGTACGCCCGTTCTGGCCTGCTGCAGATGCGCGTGCTGCCATCTGCGGTGCAGCCTGGTGATTACGCCTACATCATCGCCGACCTCGACTCAGCGGTGTCTGCATGAGCCGTTGCCTGCCGGGAGGCCCGCCTGTGGTTGCCGCTGAGGGAGGTGTCCATCTGTCCAACTGGTAGTGACTGCTTCGTGGGGGCCATGTCTACGCTCATCAAGGCGCTGGAGGACATTCGATATGCGACGCAAACTGTTCGTTGTAATGCTACTGACTCTGCTGCTGATGCCAGGGCTCAACGCCTTCGCGCAAAGCAGCCCGACCACGGTAACCATCGCCCTGACCGACGATCCGCCCTCGGGTGACCCGCACAAGACCCGTGGCGCGAACGGCGGCCACCTGCTCTTCAACCTCTACGACGGCCTCGTCGCGTTGAGTGGCGACATGATGGAGATCACGCCCGCGCTCGCCACATCGTGGGAGCAGGTCAACGACCAGGCATGGCGCTTCACGCTGCGCGAGGGCGTGCGGTTCCACAACGGCGAGCCGTTCAACGCCGAGGCTGTCAAGTACTCGATCGAGCGCCTGCTCGATCCCGATGCGGTGCGTTTCAACACCGACTACCGGCAGATCGGCGAGGTCGAGATCATCGACGACTACACGGTCGTGATCAACACGCTCACTCCCGATCCGAACTTCATCCCCAAGCTGTTCAGCCTTCACATGGTGCCGCCCGTGTACACGGCGTCCGTCAGTGAGGCCGACTTCAGCGCCAACCCTGTCGGTACCGGCCCCTACAAGTTCGTCGAGTGGATCCTTGGCCAGCGCCTCGTGCTCGAGGCCAACGACGACTACTGGAACGGCCGGCCATCGGTAGACCGCCTCGTCTTCCGGCCGATACCTGAGGCGTCCACCCGCCTGGCGGAGCTTCAGGCAGGAACCGTCGACATCATCGTTGGTCTCAGCTACGACGCCGTCCCGCTTGTCAACGCCGACCCGAACCTGCGCGCGACCGCGAACACCGGCCGCCGTACCGTCTTCCTGCACATGGACCTGTTCGTCGGCATCCCGCCACTGCACGACGTGCGTGTGCGCCAGGCGATGAGCTACGCGATCGACAGGCAGCTCCTGATCGATGCGATCGCCAACGGCTTCGGTATCCCGCTCGCTACCATCTTCCGCCCTGACATGGCCGGCTACACCCCTGACTTCGAACCGTACCCCTACGATCCGGACCGCGCTCGCGCGCTGCTCGCTGAGGCCGGCTACCCCGACGGGTTCGACGTGCGCTTCATGACGAGCGACGGCATCGTGAACAAGGGTGTCGAGGTCGCGGAAGCCATCGGCGGTATGTTGGCCGAAGTAGGGATCCGCACCGAGATCCTGCCGGTCGCCCTGCAGGTGATGCGCGACATGTACATCGGCAACCCCGACCCCGCCGGCGGCAACGTCGAGCCCCTCTTCATGTTCAACTACGGCGCCCCCACCCCTGACGCCACCAGCCCGCTGCGTGCGCTGATCGGTACCGGCGGCATCGAGACCTTCATGTTCGACGCCGAGTTCGACGAGCTCATCGACCGTTACGCTTCCGAGATGGACGTCGACGCTCGCAACGCCGTGGCCTACCGGATCCAGGAGAAGCTCTACAACGAGGTACCCCTCATCGCCCTCTACCTGCAACTGGACATCTACGGCGTGAACGAGCGCCTGGAATGGACCGCGCGCAAGGACGAGTACGTGCTGGGCAAGGACATCACCATCCGTTGATGACGGCTTTCCGCGGCTGCCTGCCCGTCTAGGTGGGCAGCCGCGGCATCATAGAGGCCGTAGTTCGTCAGGCCTTCGACCAGTAGCCACACCAGAGAGGAGCCATGGGCCGCTACGCAGCCAAGAGAGCACTACAAGCCGTTCTGGTAATCCTGGCGGTGTTGGTGTTCACGTTCGTGATCCTGCGAGCCATCGGTGACCCCGCCCGGCTGCTGGTGAGCCCCGAAGGGTCGTTGGAGAACCTGGCGCAGATCAGGCGCGCGCTCGGTCTCGACGCCCCGTTGTACGCGCAGTTCGGAAGGTTCATGAGCGGCATAGTCAGAGGGGACTTCGGTAGCAGCTTTACCTTCGGGCGCCCTGCGCTCGGTCTGGTGCTCGAGCGGATGCCGGCAACCCTGTTACTTACGTTCGTAGCTCTGGCGGCCGCCGTGCCTACCGGCATGGTCCTCGGCATGATCTCGGCGGTCAAGCGCAACACCGTCTACGACAACATCGCCACGACACTGGCCGTGCTCGGCAGAGCAGTTCCGAACTTCTGGCTGTCGATCATGTTGATAGTCGTGTTCGGAGCCACGCTCAAGTGGTTGCCACCGTCCGGCTACGGGACGGCCGCTCATATCGTCATGCCGGCCTTCGCACTCAGCGCCGGTTTGGCGGCCATCGTCGCGCGCCTGACGCGGTCGAGCCTCCTCGAGGTCATGCGGCACGACTTCGTACGGACCGCACGTGCCAAGGGCCTTCCGGAGAACGCGATCCTCACCAGGCATGTGTTGCGCAACGCCCTCATTCCCATCACCACGGTGGTCGGCCTGCAGGCCGGTCACCTGCTCGGCGGGGCCATCATCACAGAGACGATCTTCGCTTGGCCCGGCGTCGGCAGGCTGCTGACCCAGTCGATCTACAGTTACGACTACCCCGTGGTGCAAACCAGCGTGTTCGTCATCGCCGTCACGTTCGTGTTCATCAACCTAGCCGTCGACCTCGTCTACGCGCTCATCGACCCCCGCATCCGTTATGACTGAGACTCGCCGGACGTCATCATCACGACGCTGGGCCGGCCTGCGGGCGATCCGGCGTAGCCGTACGGCCTCGGCTGGAGCGGTGATGCTGGTGATCTTGGTGCTGGCGGCCGCCTTCGCACCCCAACTCGCACCGCACGACCCATTCAGACAGAGCCTCAGGACGCGCCTGGTGCCGCCCGCCTGGGCTGAGAACGGCACGACCGCACACATCCTCGGCACCGACCAACTCGGCCGCGACATCCTCAGTCGCGTCATCCACGGCGCACGTATCTCTCTCCTGGTGGGCGTCAGTGTCGTGCTCATAGCCGGCACCCTCGGTACGCTGCTCGGACTACTCGCCGGGTTCCTCGGCGGGCGCGTCGACACCTTGCTGATGCGCACCGTCGACGTGTTCCTGGCGTTCCCGTTCCTGCTCCTCGCGATCATCTTCATGGCGATGCTCGGCGCCAGCCTAGGCAACATCATCTTGGTGCTCGCCATCACCGGCTGGGTCGAGTACGCACGCGTCGTTCGCTCACAGGTCTTGGCGGTGCGGGAGTTCGAGTACGTCACCGCCGCGCGAGCGCTCGGCGCCAACACACTGCCAATAATGCTCAAGCACGTGCTGCCGAACGTCGTGGCCTCGGTCATCGTCATCGGTAGCCTGCAGCTCGGCACCGTGATCATCGCCGAGGCCTCGCTCACGTTCCTTGGGCTCGGTATCCCACCTTCCATACCCACCTGGGGCTCGATGCTCGCTACCGGCCGTGAGTACTTCGTGCTCGCCTGGTGGCTGCCTACGTTCCCAGGACTCGCCATCGTCCTGACCGTGCTAGCCGTCAACTTCCTCGGTGACTGGCTGCGCGACGTGTTCGACCCCACGCTCTGACAACACTCCCGGAGGATCGATGATCCAGTCACCCCCAGCACCAGCCCAGCGCAACCGGACCATGCGCTGGGCGCCCGTAACCACCCGTGCCTCGGGCGAGACCCTGAGCCTAGCCATTCACACTCTTCAAGGCGACCGGCCGGGCCCCACCCTCGGCCTGTTCAGCACCTCGCACGGCGACGAGGCGTTCACAGTACAGATCATCCGCCACGTACTCGAGCGTATCGACCCGGCCGAGTTGCGAGGGAGCATCCGCGCCATGCCGATCGGCAACCCCGTTGCCTTCGAGTCGTACACACGCTCGACCGGTCAGGGGATGAACACCGATAAGACCAACCTCAACCGCGTGTTCCCTGGCACGCCGAGCGGCTGGCTCACCGAGCAGATCGCTCACGTCATAAGCCAGGAGTTCGTGGCTGGCCTGGACGGTCTCATCGACTTCCATTGCGGCAACTCCGAAACGGCCATCGACTACATCCTGGTCGAGAACGACGACAGCGAAACGGGACGCGAGTCGCTGGTGTTGTCTAAGCTGTGCGGCACTGACCTGCTCTACACCGCACCGACGCCCGAGCAGTACGGGACTCTCAGCCAGTACGCCAAGAGCCTGGGCATCCCATGCGTCATCGGGCAACTGGGCGGCAACGTGCCTAACCCCGCCGGATACATCGATCGCTGCTTCATCGGCATCAGGAACGTTCTCATTCACATGGGCATGCTCGATGGCGACATCGTGCTGCCTCCTAAGCAGACCATGCTGAGCGGAAAGAGGACCCTGCTGGCACCCCACCACGGCGGGCTGTTCGTGCCCGAAGTCGGCTTCGAAACGCTGGGACAGACGCTGCCTCGCGACACGGTGCTCGGACGCGTCTACTCCGCGCATACGCTCGAAGTGCTCGAGGAGCTCAAGGCGCCCTACGACCAGACGGTGATGATCATGCTGCGCGGCCTCACCTCGCGCGTCAACCCAGGAGACTATGCCTACATCCTCTGTAACGGCGCTACCGGCGAGACCATCGTGAACCACGCCTCGGCGGGTGCGGCGTGAGCGGCGCGGGAGATGTCCAGTCCCTCGACCTGGATCTAGAACAGGTGCGGTTCATGCTCAAGCAGCAGGGTTACGTGATCCCCGAAGAGGAGCTCGTCGAGGTGACGGCCAGCCTCAACGCGCTGATCGAAGGTTTGTCCAACATGGAGCAGTACGGCCCTCTGCAGAACGAGCCGTGGCCTGTGCTAGTGGGGTACTTGGGAGACGACCATGCTGGCTGACAGATACGCGTTCCTGTCGCTCACCGAACAGGGGCGGCTGTTCCGCTCCGGCGAGCTCTCGCCCGTGGCGCTGGTCGAGCTGTACTTAGATCGCATAGGGCGCTACAGCGACAAGCTCAAGGCGTTCATCACGGTCGCTGCCGACAGCGCTCTGGCACGCGCACGACAGGCAGAGGAGGAGCTGGCCGCCGGCCACGACCTCGGTCCGCTGCACGGCATCCCAGTCGCAATCAAGGACCAGATGCTCATCGAGGAGATGCGCGTCACGGGTGGGTCGAAGATCTACGCCGATCATGTGGCCGCGCGTGACGCCACGGTCATCGCCCGGCTCAGGGCGGCGGGCGCCGTGCTGCTGGGTACCCTCAACACCCACGAGTTCCACATGGGACCCACGATCAACTTCCCGTACGGCACGCCGCGGAACCCGTGGAACCTGTCGCGCAACCCAGGCGGCTCATCGAGCGGCTCGGCCACGTCACTGGCCGCCGGTCTGGTCAGCGCCGCGCTGGGCGGTGACACGGGCGGGTCGATTCGCGGACCTGCCGCCGCGTGCGGCGTGGTAGGGCTCAAACCCACCTGGTCGCGCGTCAGCCGCGACGGCGTGTACCCGCTGGCGTGGACGCTCGACTGCGTGGGACCCATGGCCCGCACCGTCGAGGACGTGGCTTCCATCCTGGCAGTGATAGCGGGCCGCGATCCCCTGGATCCGACCACCAGCCATCTGCCCGTGCCCGACTACGGCAGCCTGGTACAGGACACCTCCCTTGCTGGACTGCGAGTCGGGGTCGTCAAGGAGATGTTCAGCGACGACATCACCAGCCGCGAAGCGCTGGATGCCGTTCAGGCGGCCCTCGACTTCTTGTCTTCCAAAGGTGCCGTGCTGGTGGACGTGTGCCTGCCGCTCATGCGTGAGACGCGCTTCGTGTCACCCGGCCTCACCAAGCCCGAGGCCGCCGCCTACCACCGCCGTAACCTGCTGGAGCGTTACCAGGACTTCGACTACAACACCAGGGTCAGCTCGATGGTCGGCGCGATCCTGCCTGCCGGTCTCGCCAACCTGGCGCAGCGCGCTCGCGTGGTGATCGGCAAGCAAGTCACTGACGTACTAGAGAAGGTTGACGTACTCGTCGGTGCCGGCTCGGCGGGTGGTGCGGTACCCATCACCGATAGGCCGCCCATCCAGACCAAGCAGGAGGCCCTCGAGAAGATCTACGGCGTGGGCAAGGCGGCCGGCCAGTACACGCGCGTCTTCAGCCTGGCGGGAGTGCCTGCCATGGCCGTGCCGGCCGGCTTCACCTCCGACGGCTTGCCGCTCAGTCTGCACATCGCCGGCCGGCTCTTCGACGAGACCACCGTCATGCGCGTAGGGCACGCGTTCCAGCTCGAAACCGATTGGCACGGCCGCCAGCCGCCGATCGCCTGAAAGGGAGCGTGAATCAAGCCATGCTGCGGGCTAACAAGGGCTTTCACGAAGTGCTCGAACGCGAGCACCCATACGTGTTCATCGACGCCTGCATGCAGGCATGGCCCGACACCGACTACGCCGCGGCTCATCGCCACGGTGCGACCTGCTACTCGGTCACGGCCTGCGGCGTGTTCCAGGATCTCGACGAGGCTCTCGAGAACATCATGTCGTACCACCTCGCGACACGCCGGCATCGAACGGTGCGCATAGCGAGGACCGCGGCGGACATCCGAGCTGCCAAGGCCGATGGCGTCGCCGCCCTGGTGCTACATGCCCAGGGCGGCGAGTGGGTGGCCGGGAAGCTACACCGCCTCGCGGCCTTCAAAGAACTAGGCCTGCGCATGATGCTGCCCGCCTACAACCGCTCGAACCAGCTCTGCGGCGGCTGCCTCGAGCCGCACGACGGTGGGCTCACCGGTTTGGGTCGCGCGTTCGTGGCAGAAGCCAACCGCTTGGGGATCGTACTGGACGGGTCGCACGTCGGCTACCGCTCATGCTTCGAGATGATCGATGCCAGCTCCGCGCCGGTCGTGTTCAGCCACTCCAACGCGCTTGCCTTGGTCGACTCTCCACGCAACATCAGCGACGAGCTGATCCTCGCCTGCACCGAGCGCGGCGGCGTCATCGGCCTAGCGCCCTTCGGCCCTCTGTGCTTCAGGGCAGGGACGACTCATTGGCCGACGCTCTCTGACTTCATGGACCATGTCGACCACGTGGTACAGCTCACCGGCTCCACCAAGACGATCGGCATCGGTACCGACATGAGCCTAGGCACCTACATCAACCTCGTTCCGGATCCCTGGGCCGCTCCCGGCTACCTCTCGATGGGCAGCGAGTACACCAAGCACGTCAGCGGCGACCGCCGTTCACCCAAGCGCGCCTTGGCCGACTTCAACAGCTACGCGCAGGTGTGGAACCTGATCGACGCGCTGTCTGGGCGCGGCTACTCGGACGAGGTCATCGGAGACGTGCTGGGTGGGAACTTCCTCAGGGTGTTCGAGGAGGTTTGGGGAGGGTAGGAACCGCGTAGATCCGACCGCTTGCCCATACTTAACAAAGACTCGGGACATCGATCAACGATGTCCCGAGTCTTCGACTTGGTCGGGGCGAGGGTGTCTGGTTTCAAGACATATGCGACACGTGATAGGCGTCTGATGAGTCGCGAC
>CAYMRL010000007.1:0-171447 GCA_964392895.1 uncultured bacterium | reverse complement strand
GAACCTCTCCTTCTCACCATCATGGCCTCAAGCACAAAATCCCTGACAGTCCCTGGCACGGTGGCGCGGGCGGTGCCGTCTGCTGGAGCGGCCTTCCCGCGCAGTCTACCTACCTCCACGGAGTCAGAACGCCATACACTCTGCGGAGTCCGATGGTGGCCATCAAGATCGACACCCTGATCGCTACTTGACTCCGATGAACTTCCGTTGGTCAATGAATCGTACTTAGGAGTCTCCCGGCCGTGGACCAGCGGAATGCGGGTCGAAACTTGGACTTAACACCGATTCTGAGGTCGACTCGCCGGTTCCTCCCCTAGGATCAGAGCGACCTATCGATCCAGCGGCCGAATCTCTTGCATTCGATCTTGTAGTCACGGGCCGAGCCATTCACTTGCTCGAACTCGGCACTTCCGAATATCCCGAAGAGCCGATCCATGTTGGCTCGTTCGAATCGCCTGGCACTGGCTCCCATAGCAAATCCGTCGTGCTTCAGGATCGCGACTTCGCTCTGCGAGAACCAGAGGAGCGCGTAATAGTCAAGACTACTGAACGAGTACTGTCCGGTCACGGAGTTGAGCTCGCTACCGGTGTAGAAGTCCACTTCGCGCTCCACCGCTACGCCATAGCTGATGCTCTGCGGCGACTTTGAAGACACTTCGCATAGAGCGGTGACGCGTGCGAACGCGATGTTCGAGGCAAGTACGACTCCGACGAATGCAAACTTGAGCAATGTACTACGCACAAAGAACCCCCATCTGGTTCATGGGCCGGTCAAGAGCCGCCCCTGTTGCTTCCTATAGGTTGCACTTGGACTCTTACGGGAATCTCACGACCCCTGATTGGCGTTGGAAGGCAAGGAGCCTCTTGAACCTCAGTGGGTTTGATAGAGGCTCTACGTTCACGAGGATTGGAGAGAATGGGTCATGCCAAGCAGATACAACCCAGAGGATGAGGAGCTTGTCGCGGGCTACTTCTTGAAGTGACCGGAGGCGGTTCTGCCGGTGGAACACCGTTCAAGGGAAAGCGCAGAGTCAAACTGCAGAAGCGCGATTGGCGCAGGTACTCTCGTCCACTACGAACGCCCTGGAAACCGTCGCGTTGACTGTCCAGGATCAGTCAGGAACCCAGTCCCGGACGTGCCTCATTATTCTCGGAAATGGACCTACGCTTCCGAGGTGACTTGACCTCGCCCAACACTCGCACTTGTTCAGCGAGACAGATACCGAGCGTTTGCACTATCTCAGTCACCAAGGCGTTGCCCATCAGGAACGCCCTTCGCGCATCCGGAACACCAGCAGTGTGCCCAGGTTCGAACGTGTTGAGCTTCTCCAACTCCTCTGGCATAAGACGCCGAAGGCCCCTCGACGTTTCGATCACATGCTTGAACCTGGAAGGGGATCGACCACCTTCTCCCGTAACTATGGTCCTGCTCGGCTTGTCAAGCGGGTCGGGGAACGCGATCCCGCCTTCGGAGTAGCGGTACACGTGGCCGTTCTTCTTGCTGACCCGTTCGAATGCCTTTGCGCCCTTGAGTTCTGCCCACTTACTGAGGTCTTCCTCTTTGAGGAAGAAGTGCTCTGGTACTGCCGACTCGTCTGGAACTAGGCAGTCGCGGAGAGTCCTGCGATTGCCTCGGAAGTCGGCGATGGTCTGCGCTGTATAGACCGCGCGACCTATCAGTACACCGGTGTTGTCGAAGCGCTTCCATTCTCCATCGGAGTTGAAGGAGCGTGAGATCTCGGCGCGATCACCCTCGAGTTCGAAAGACGGGTTACGACGGACCCTGAACAATGGCCCTGTCGGCTCCTCGAGATTCTTGACCGGGAAGGCCCCAGCGAACAAGCCAGAGTGGTCCAACCAGTCTTTGGGGTCGGGCGCGTGAATCAAGCGCTCATGAATAGGAGTTCCTTTGAGGTAACCGAGGATGAACACCCGTCGACGCCGTTGCGGCATCCCGTAGTCGGCAGCATTGATCACTCGCCACTCGACCGCGTATTCAAGTTCCGCGAGCGATGCCAACATGACCGCGAAGTCGCGACCTCGCTGGGATGCTGGGCTCTTCAGGAGCCGATCCACGTTCTCCAGCAACAGGTACGTCGGTCGAGGCGACATCTCCTTGAGAAGGCGCCAGATCTCCCACCACAAAACGCCCTTCTTGCCTTCTAGGCCGCCAGAGCGTTCAAGGGTGGTTGCAACCGAATAGTCCTGACACGGGAACCCGCCGACCAGCATCTCTACTTCAGGGACTTCTCTCGCCTTCACGTCGAAGATCGACCGATTAGAGATGTCGTCTTCAGGTCTGCCCTCGGGATGGAAGCGATCTACGTAGATCTCGTAGGCGTGCTGAATCTTTGACGCTGGCTCGAACTGGTTGAACCACGCGACCTCGAAAACGTCGGATCCCAGCTTCTTGTTGGCGCCCTCGAGCCCTACCCTGAACCCGCCGACGCCAGCGAAGAGCTCTGCGACCCGAATCTTCTCCACGGAGCCATGTTAACCGGGCCAAGGGTCGGGATCAACCGTCAGGAGACGAGACTACCTAGGCCCGAGCGTAGTGCTGTAGATCTTTCCGATGTAGCTGGCGTTCAACCAGAAGCACTTCTTGGCGAGGTATCGACCGTCTGGCGCGAGGTCAGTGTCAGAGGCATCTCGGCCGTGCGGCCGGACATGTGCGACGTCGCTGAACTTGGAGCCCGGTAGGTCATGCGCCCGCCCGCTACTGATGCGCCGGACGGTCTCTTTCCATACCTTCTTCACTTCACCATCGAGTGTGGAGAGTGGCATCGCCCAGAAAGCAGCGTGCGAGAACCTAACGACCCCGTTGTCTATTAGGAAGAAGACGAATAGGAACCGCTTACTGAGAGTGTCCCGGAGGTCGGAGTCTTCCCAAGAGCTCTTGGTGAGATCCATATACTTGAAGTAGGGGAACGACATCGACTCCTTCGGCCTGCCGTTCGCTTGTATCCGGACCGTCTTCATCAACACGTCCGCGTTCTCGAACTCGACGATCTTGCGGGTTCGAACGCCGAGCATTCTCCTGGCCAGGCCGGCGTAGTAGCCCTTCGCGGAGGGGTTGAGATTCGGGTCTACCTCCAACCGGATCTGCTCGACGGGCATACCTCGGAACCGCTCGAACCTCTGCATGACGAGATCGTCCAGGCTCTTGTTGGTGAGCTCGTCCGGGCTATCGACTAGGTTCTGTTCGTCCTCTGCGCGGTCACCTGCACCACCTGCAAGCATCCTCTGGACCAGTCGAGTCACGAAGGACGCCTTGAATGAGTACGCTCGCTGTAGGGCGGGCTCTGGGCTGAACGGTTGTGTCCGGTCGTCTCGCCCTCTACCCGCGCCCTTCCTGCATGCGGCAAGGTAGTAGGTATCGGCCTCCGAAAGTTCGTGTGCTCTGCCTGCGATCACCGTGTCTCGGATCTTCTCCCAGTCTTCTTCGATGATCGTTCGTTCTAGGGGCTGAAGATCGTCGAGCTCGAGGCCGTCCACTAGAAGGATCCTGTAGTCGAGCGGTGTCAGTTCCTCGTTCCATACGTAGGCGACAAGCAGGATGCGTCCGTTCTTCCTGTAGAACGCGCTACTAGCGAAGGCCCGCTCCATCGCGATGCTGTGATAGTCGATGATGCTGAGGACCAGTCGCTCTTTCGCTCTCCACCGCCCACTGCCGCTGCGAACGACCCCCGTAGCCTTCAGCTCCAGCTGGGCTGCCGGGAAGTCGGGGTCCCTGTTCGAGTTCGGGCTGTACCCGAAGTGGAGGATCTCAAGGAGCTGACCGAACGCGCCCTTCCCACTCGGTAGAGACGGGGCGTTTCCATGAAGCTCACGAAGCGTTTTCCGCACCAAACTTCTCGCATGGCGTAAGATTTCTGATTCGCTCGCTGAAGTGAAGTCCATGTTGATGCCCTGCTGGCGTTATCTATGCTGGCCTATCGGAGCTGGATCTCGCAGCGAAAAGCGCACTTGAAACGCAGGGGGCAGGCTTCGCATGCTGGTGCTGACCTGCAAGAGACCCAGCCGAGGTGCAGCAACCCACGATGTACAGCCTTTATTGTCGCTACACCACCCATAGTGAATGCGGAGGACTTCAACTCATCGACCATGGCCTCGACCGACCCCGGCTCGCCTAGCGCGAAGAAGCGCGAGACGACGCGCCGGACGTTGTTGTCTATCGGAAGAGCCGGTTGGTCGAACGCGTACAGAGCGATGGCATCCGCAGCGTAAGCGCCGATGTAAGGCAGTTCCCGTAGCGAGGTCGCGTCCCAATCGAGTCTGCACCTGAACTGGCGAGCGACCTCTGGCAGATGCAAGCTCCGCGATCGGAGCCCAGCCCACTTCGCGCTACTTGCGACCTCTTCCGGGTCTGCTTCTGCCAGGGTGTCCAGGCTGGGGAACCTTTTGAAGAAGCTGGGCAGGTAACGTTCAACGGTCGAACGGTTGGTCCTCCGCAGGAAGTACTCGGAGACGAGAACGATGTACGTGGATGGGCAACGGTGCCAAGTGTAGCGGTCCTCTAGCTCGACTCCTACAGTTGCTAGTTCAGAGACGAGTTCGTTCAAGCATCACGACCTAGGTAGAGCTCGAACACCTCGCGGCCATCCCGATCGTGCTTCAGTCTGTAACGGAAGTTGCCCTGAGGGGCGCGAGCGAGCGTCACCGTTACACCATCGGTGGGAAGCCTCAGCATAGTGTGGATTCGGTTGGTCCGAAGGCGCACCGCTGGTTGGCAGCATGATGGTCCCGAAGCGCGTCCATCACGAACTCATCGAGATCCTTGCCCTGTTCCGCTGCCCAGGTGTCCACTTCACGAGGTACAGCGACCAAGAGGTGCTCTTCGTCGTCGCTAACTTGCACGACATCGTCACCTTGTTTGACGGCAACCAAGAGATCGGCGTCGAACTCGGAGAGATACCGCAGGATCCTCTCGATCTTGTGGTCGCCCGCACGTTCGAGCTTCGCGACGGCGGGCTGATTCACGTCAAGGCGGCTGGCGAGCTCGGTCTGCGTGACCCCTGCGGAGTTACGGAGCTCCTGCATGACAAGCGCAAGCTCAAGCCGGAGATGAGTCAGCTTGCCTTCGAGTTGGGCGCTTCGAATCTCAGCTTCATCGACTGTGATCATGTGCAGTCACCTCTGACTGTCTTGTAGCGCTCTTCGGATCGCTCGATGTCCTTCTTGCTCAGCTTCTGTTGCTTCTTCCTGAACGCGTCTAGGAAGAGCGCGATTCCGTTGCAGTCGACGAAGACGAAACGAGGATTGTTGTTCCCCGTTTGGATCTTGAGTTCACACAAACCCACGGCGCTCTTGATCTTCTTGATCCTTGGAGGGGTGCTGCCGGTCTCATCGCTAACAGCTTCCAGCCGCCGAAAGCCATGCCGATCGATGAAGTCAAGCGACCTCCGCAGTACCTCGTTCTCCACAGGCGTCAGAATCACGCGAGGCGGGTTGGGCATCTGGGAAGTACTGATTCCAGCGAACATCGTGACCAGTTCCTTTGGGACGTTCCCGGCGGGTGTCGTGTAGAGCTTCCAGCCTCTCGCGCTTGATCCACGCCGAGCGTCCTGCTGTCGGCGCTTGATGTTCCTAAGCACTCGCCCACACCCACAATCTATTATTCCGTGCGAGGAATGTCAACGCTATGGCGAACATGCACGATGCTCTCTAGCCTCGAGCGCTTTACGTTGGAGGCTTCAGGCGATTGAAGGGGCTTCGGTTGACTGGTTTGAGGCTGATGCCCGACTCAGACGCTTTGGAGCGGACGGCCGCCTCCGTGCGACGCAGCTCGTGGCCGATCAGGGGAGTCGGGGTGTTCTTGGCCGCCAGCTTTCTCAGTGTGGAGACCTCTTCGGCGGTCCACGTTGATCCGCTCTGGCTACGGCGCGTAGGCATACTTAAATGATAAGGTACGGGCGGCGTCCTGTTGACGCCTCCAAGCTACCTTCCCATCTCCGTGGGGTAAGGAGTGGAGCGCCAATGAGCCGCTGGGCTGATATGCGCCTAGCAATCCCGTCGCCCGAAGGCGCCCTAGGCTTGCCGCTCTCCGTCCCCCACCCCATCTGGTACCTTTCCCCATGCCCCCGTTCTACGGCCGAGAAGCCCAGCTAGCCACGCTTCTAGCGCACTGGCAGCAGGTCAAGAGCGGCGAGGGCCCGCGCGCGGTGGTGCTACTCGCCGAGTCCGGCCTAGGCAAGACGCGCCTGGCACAGGAGTTCTACGCCCGTTTAGTGCAGACCGAGCAAGAAGCCGCCGGCTACTGGCCGCCGGAGCTCGGCTCCGACGGCAGCAACTTGCTCATCAACCCTCCGCCGGCTAGTTGGGACGCCGCAGCGGCTGTGCCGTTCTTGTGGTGGGGCGTGCGCCTGTCTGACCAGGTCGGTCGCAATCAAGTGGCGACAGGTGCACTGGCCGCACACGTCGACAGTTACCTGGTTCCGCACCTCGAACCGTTCCATCGGGAGCAGCGCCGGCGGCAGCGGTTGGGGCAGCTCGCCAAGGTGGGTGGCGCTGTCGCCGCGGACGCCGTGCTCGACATCGTGCCTTTCCTCGGCCTGATCAAGAAGGCTGGCGAGGTCGGGCTGGAGCTGAAGAGCATCCACGACTCCTGGCGCAAGGATCGCCAGACGCTCGACGCCGCTGCTCTGCTGGGACAGCGGCGCGATTCGCTTGTCGATCAACTGATTGACGACCTCGGGAAGCTGTTCGGGGGTGCGAGCGGGCGGACGGTACCAGCCGTCATCCTCATCGACGACGCGCAGTTCTCGCCGTCGGACCCCGGCGTCACCGCGTTCATCAAGGCGTTGCTGTCGGCCATGACTGCCGGCGACTGGCCGCTGCTTCTGCTCGTCACCCACTGGGAACGGGAGTTCGCCGAGGCGGCCGACGGTGAGGTCTACGCCTCCGTGGCTGCGGTTATCAGCCGACATGCTAGGCAATTGCCCGACCAGGTCGAGATAGTTAGGCTCTTGCCCATCGTTGGGCTCGAGCCTATGGTGGCAGAGTGCCTACCTGGCCTGCCCGCGTGGCAGGTCGCGCGCCTGACCGAGCGGGCGGGTGGCAACCCCCAGTATCTCGACGAGATCCTCCGGCTGGCCGGCGACCCGCGCAGCCGCGCGTGGTTCGAGGGGCGCAACCTCCAGAACGCCATGACCGACGTCGGGTTGGACACGCTGCTCTCCAAGACCGTGAGGTTGCACGACGTGGTTGCGGAGCGCTTCGCGACCAGTCCGGAGCCGGTCCAACGAGCGGTCACGTTGGCGGGTGTGCAGGGCACCGAGTTCTTGCAGGCACTGGTGGCCTTCACGTACGAGCGGCTGGCCGGCGAGCAGCAGGTCGGCGACGAGGTCCTCGCAGCGCTGGACGAGGCGTGCCAACGCCACGGTTACGTCTCTTGGCTAGCGGAAGGGCAGGGCGCGTTCAGTCAGCGCATCTACCAGGAGGTCGCGCGCGAGTTCCTGCCCGCCTACTACGACGAAGTCGACGTGGAGGCCGCTCTGCGTGCGGTCGTGTCGCAGGTCATGCTCGGCGAGCTGCCGTTCGAGCTGCCTCCGTTCGGTCTCCCGACCCTGATGCGGCTGGCGGTGGCGCTGTTCGAGGAGTCGGTCGAGGAGGAGGAGCGCCGCCTGGCCGCTCACGGCCTACACGTCCTGATCAACGAGGCTTCCGTGGTCGGTGAGTTGCAGGTCGCCCACCAACTGGCTGCGCGCCAGGCCGCTCTACTCGAGAGCATCTCCGACGCGCGACTAGATGCTGACTTGGCGTGGTTGCGAGCCATCAACGACATCCTGGCCTCGGTCGGTGACGTCGAAGTTCGGCGCTCTTCGCTGACTCGGTTGGTTCGCCTCACCGGTGAGACCTTCGACGAGGGCGTCAACAGTTGGTCGGCGAGTCTGTACGCCCAGGTGCTGATGGACGTGGCCGAGTTCCACGAGGAGACCGGGGCTCAGGAGCTGCGCTTGGACGCTCTGAACATGGCCGTCGGGGTGGTTCAGGCTCTAGATGGGTTCGAGCCGGACACCGAGGTACTGGAGGCATCGTTGCGCCTTCACCGTCTGTACGCGGCGTGGTTCGAGGAGCACGGCCGCATGGACGACGCCATGGAGACCCACCGCCACGCGCTCGAACGGGCTCAGCAGCTGCTGGCGCTCACCGACGATCCGGTGCGCCGCCTGCAACTGGCCACCGTTCGAGGCGAGTTCGGCGCCAACGCGCTGCTCCGCGGCGATGCCCAGGCGGCAGTGACCGACCTAGAGCAGGCGGTCGCCACCTTGCGCGACCTGGTCGCGGGCGGCGCGAACGTCGACCTCGAGATCCGCTTGGCCACGGCGCTCGATCATCTCTCGGAGGCGTACGTGGCCTTGGGACGCCATCGGGAGGCAGAGACCCTCCTGGCGGAGGTGCTCGAGATGATGCGCCGCCACCTGAGCAGGGCGCCACAGGCGGCTCGGACGATGAACAACGTGGCGGACTCGCTAGAGAGACTCTCTACGCTCCAACGGCAGTTAGGGGCGAGTGACGCGGCCTGGTCGAACGTGCAGGAGGCCGTCGAGCTCCGCAGAGCGGCGGCCGAGCGTTCACGCGCGCTGCCGGACGTCGCCATGTTGGGGTACTCGTTGGTGCGCGCCAGCGAGGTCGCCGGAGCTCAGGGCGCCATCGACGAAGGCTACGGTTACGTGACGGAGGCGCTGGATCTGTTGCGGCAGGTGTGCTCCAGCGATGCGAGCCCGCGCGCCGCCTGGCGCCTGCTGTACGGGCTGAAGGTAGCGCTCGCTTACGAGCTGCACGGCATGAGACTCGCGGCTGCCAGGGAGCTGCTCGCTGAGGTCGATGCGATTAAGGCGGGTCTCAACCCCGAGGTACTAGCAGCGATCGCGCCGCATCTCCAGGACATCGAGGCGCAGCGGGCCCGTGTGTTGGAGGAGAGTGGCGACGTCGCGGGTGCGGCGCTGGTGAGGGCGGCGGCCAGGGCTGACGGGGGCGGCGAGGTCAACTGAGGGCTGCGTTGCGGCGTGTAGCCCCTGAGCTGTCTCTTGACGAATCACGCACGATAGATTTATAAATCATGAAGAATAATTTGTTACTGCAGCGGTCAGACGTCGCGCCTTCACCAGGCGCCCGAGTCAGGAGACCAGCATGAGCGCAGCACCGGTGACCCGGCAAACGCTACGCGATCAAGTCCTCCGCATCTTGCGGGATGAGATCCTGAACGGCACCTTCCAGCCAGGTGAGCGGCTCAGCGAACCGGACTTGGCTAAGCGTCTGGACGTCAGCCTGACCCCGGTTCGCGAGGCCCTAGGGGACCTGGCCGCCAGCGGGTTGGTGGTGCGCAACGGTCGGCACGGAACGCACGTGCGCCGGCTCAGCGTGCAGGACGTGGTCAACCTGTCCGCGGTCAGGCGGTCGCTCGGGATGCTGGCCGTGCGGCAGGCGGTGCACACGTTGACGGACGCGGATGACGCGACGATCGAGCGCCTCGTCATCGAGCAGATCGCCGCGACAGAACTCACCACGACCGACCACGATGCGGCGACGCAGGCCCTGCGTCGCCTGAACGAGGAGTTCCACCAGCTGATCCTGGTTCGTACCAACAACCAGTGGCTGATAGACATCTTCGCGTCGATACAGGATCTGCTGCTCTTCGTCAGGACCGAGCTGGCGAAACGCGCCACCGTCGAGCACCGCCGTCAGAGCTTGGCCGAGCACCGCCGCATCGCCGAGGCGTTGCTGGCGCGTGATGCTGACGCTGCCGCGACAGCTATGGGAGAACACGTCGACCGCCTCGAGCTACGCATCGTCGCGTTGCTAACGGAGCTAGACCGTCTCCGCGACTCCGAGCAGCACCTAGCGCGATCGGGAGGTTCGTCGCGAACCTCAGGCGAGGAACGAGGAAGGCAGGTGAGCTCACGATCCGCAAGTCAACGGCCCCGACCGGATCTGCCTACCTGATCCGTGCGTCATGCGGGACCGCCACGCGGCACCAACACTGCCCCGAAGTAGTGGAAGGAACGATAGATGCTGAGACGTCATGCACCGCAAGCGCCAACGAGCCGTTCCGGCTTCACCTTGCTGGCTCGGGCTCTGTTCGCCGGGTTCGCGCTTACCCTACTGGGCGCGACCTTCGCCCAATCCGAGATCCGGGTGGCGATCCCGACCGACATCAGGAACTTCGACCCGCATCAGTCGATCGCGACTCATGAACGAGCCATCCAACAGAACATCTTCGACACCCTCATCGACCTGGATCGCGACTACAAGCCGACTATCCCGGCCCTGGCAGAGTCGTGGCAGTACCTCGACGACGTCACGCTGCAACTGAACCTGCGTCAGGGTGTGACCTTCCACAACGGGCAGCCGTTCACGGCCGACGACGTCGTGTTCACGTTCGAGCGCATCTTGGACAGCACCGAACCGATCGGGCTCAACTCATGGGTGGCCGGCACCATCGATCACCTCGAGAAGGTCGACGACCACACGGTGCTCATCATCACTCCCGAGCCGTACGCGCCACTGGTGCCTAACCTGACGCGCATACACATCATCCCCGCGCAGACGTTCCAGGATATGGGAGTGGAGGCCTTCGCGCTCGAGCCAGTCGGCACCGGGCCGTTCCGGTACGCTGCTTGGACCATCGGCCAACAGGTCGTGCTCGACAAGTTCGATGCTCACTGGCGCACCGGCTATCCGCTGGTGGATCGCGCAGTGTTCCGCATCATCCCCGATGAGTTCGGCCGCTTCGCCGCCCTGAGCGCGGGCGAGGTCGATATCGTTCAGAACCTACCAGCCTCGCGCGTCGCTCAGGTGGAGGCCAATCCGAACCTGCGCGTCGAGAGCGTTTGGGGTCAACGCAACATGTGGATGGGCATCATGATCAAGCCGCCCCTCGACGACGTGCGTGTCCGCCAAGCCCTCAATTACGCCGTGGACGAGCAGGCCATCATCGACAGCATCTTCGAGGGTCACGCCGGCGCCGTTGCTCCTGGCGGCTTCGGCAAGCTGGCGTTCGGATACCACGACGACATCGCAGGCTATCCGTACGACCCCGCTCGCGCCCGGCAGCTGCTGGCCGAGGCCGGCTACCCCAACGGCCTCGACCTCGAGTTCCGTTGCTCGTCCGACCGCTACGCCTCTGACCGCGAGGTCTGCCAAGCCATCCAGGGGTACCTGGCCGCTGCCGGCATCAACACCGAGGTGCAATTCACCGAGTGGGCCGTGTACTCGCAGCTGCGCGCCGACAAGTCTATGAACGGCATCTACTTCCTCGGCTACGGCAACTCGTTGTTCGACGCCGACTTCCCGCTGCGGCTGTGCTGCTGGTCGGGCGGCCGTTACGAGACCGACTTCGCCACGTCCGAGCTTGACGCCTTGGTGGAGCAGGCCGCGGCTACCGTCGACGTCGAAGCGCGCTTCGATCTCTACGGCCAGATCCAGCAGTACATACGCGACCAGGCACCGTACATCTTCCTCTACGATCAGTTCGATATCTACGGCATCTCCAATCGCATCGACTGGACGCCGTGGGCCACGGAGCTGATCCCATTGGTCGACGCAAGCATCAACGAGTAGTCGCGGTCGGGAGCTTAGGCATGAGTGAGAGCCACGGTCGGATGGCGCGGAGCGGATCTTGACCCGTTTCCTGATCAACCGGCTGTGGCACTCGTTCCTCTCGCTCATCGCGATCACCCTGGTGGTGTACCTGATGCTCAACGCCAGTGGGGATCCCGCCACCATGCTCCTGCCCGACACCGCCAGCCAGGCCGCCATCCAAGAGGTGCGGCGCACCCTCGGTCTGGACCAACCGCTGGCGCTGCGCTACTTCAGCTTCCTCACCAACGCACTGACCGGCGACCTCGGAACCTCGTTCACCTACCGTCAGCCGGCGCTCAAGATCGTCCTCGCCCATGTGCCCGCCACCGTGCAGCTGGCGCTGACCGGCATGGCGGTGGCGCTGTTCATCTCAGTGCCGCTCGGCGTTCTGGCAGCTCGCTACCACGGCACCGTCGTCGACAAGCTGGTGTTGGGCCTGGCCCTGCTCGGGCAGTCGATGCCGGTCTTCTGGTTGGGCATGCTCGTGATCATGGTCTTCGCCGTCAACCTCGCTTGGTTACCGACCGGTGGCACCGGTACCTTCCGCCACCTCGTGCTGCCTGGCGCGGTCCTCGGCTGGTTCGCCAACGGGCTGATAGCGAGGCTCGTGCGCTCGTGCATGCTCGAAGTACTGAGCCAGGATTACATCCGCACCGCCAACTCCAAGGGTCTCGGTCAGACCCGCGTCGTGCTCAAGCACGCCCTCAAGAACGCCGCCATCCCCGTCATCACCGTGGCCGGCATGCAGCTCGCCGCCATGATGGGCGGGACCGTCGTCACCGAGATAGTCTTCGCCTGGCCGGGCGTGGGCAGGTTGACGCTGGACGCCATCTCCGGGCGTGACTACCCGGTGGCGATGGCAGCCATCTTGTTCATCGCCTTCATGTTCATCATCGTCAACTTCGTGGTGGACATGGCGTACACGGTCGTGGACCCACGGGTCAGGTTCGAATGACGATCGACCAGGCCGACACGTCCAGACCCTCCTACACCGTCGCGTTGATCGGCCTGGGTGCGATGGGTCGCGGCTTCGCGCGCCATCTCCTCGACGCGGGCTTCACCGTGCAGGGCTGCGATATCGATCCTGCCCGGCTGGAGGAGTTCGTCGACTGGGGAGGCGTGGCCAGCGCCTCGCCGGCCGACGCAGCCGCCGGCGCTCGCTGGGTGCTCACCTCCTTGCCTAAGCACGAGCACGTGGTCGAGGTGCTGTTCGGACCTCGAGGCGTGCGGCTGGGCTCGCATCCGGGACAGCTCGTCATCGACACATCCACCTCGCTGCCCGCTCAGTCCAGGGCCCTAGCCGCCGGGCTGGCCGAATCCGGCGTTCGCTTCCTCGACGCCTCGGTCAGCGGCACGGGCGCGACCGTCATGGAGAGAGACGTCGTGGTCCTGGTCGGGGGTGACGGCGGCGACTACCTCGCCGCCCTGCCACTGCTCGAGACTTTCAGCCGCCGCTCTTATCACCTTGGGCCCGTTGGCTCCGGCGCGCTCGGCAAGCTGATCATCAACGTCGTCGTCGTTGGCAACCGCCTGGCGCTGGCGGAGGGCTTGAACTTCGGCGTGGCCTCTGGCATGGACGCCGAGGTGCTACTGCAGATCCTGAAGGACGGACCCACTTACTCGCGCGCCATGGACCTGAAGGGCGCGAAGATGATCCGGAGCGACTACCGTCCTGACAGCACCCTCGCCCAGTCGCTGGCGGGGACCACGCTCCTTCTCGACCAGGCTCAGGAGCTGGGCGTTCCGCTGTTCCTCACCGCCCTCTACTCGCAGGTCGCGCAAGCCGGCGTCAACCTGGGGTTCGGGCCGGCCGATCCCGCCGCGATAATCGAGGCGCTCAAGGCGCTCTCACGCCGGGAAGCCTGAGGAGTGGCCGAGCTGGCTCACACGGCCGTTGTCGACCGCGCGACCGGGCGCAGCTCCGCAGGCCTGCTGGCCAAGCTGGTCAGGTCGCGCGGCACGCTGATCGCGCTCATCCTGTTCGCCGTCCTTACTCTGCTGGCGCTGGCTAGCCCTTGGCTGGCACCCTTCGAGCCGGACACGGTGCAGCTCGCACTGCGCAACAAGCCTCCCGCCACGGTCGGAGCCGATGGTGGGCGCTACCTGCTGGGCACGGATTTCCTGGGTCGCGACGTTCTGACGCGCCTGCTGTACGGCTTGCGCATCAGCCTGGTGGTGGGGTTCTCGTCCATCGCTCTTGGCACGGTGATCGGTGTGTCTTTCGGCGTCGTGGCAGGGTACTTCGGCGGCCGCCTCGACTCGTTGATCATGCGCCTGGTCGACATCCAACTGTCGTTCCCCACCATCCTCATCGCCATCGCCTGGGTGGCGTTCATCGGCCCCAGCCTTCTCAGCATCATCGGCATCATCGCCCTTACCAGCTGGGTTGAGTACGCGCGCGTGACCCGAGGCAGCACCTTGGCTGTTAGGGAGCAGGCCTTCGTTGAGGGAGCGTACGCGGTCGGCCTCCCGGTACCGATAGTTCTCCTCAGGCACATACTGCCCAACGTGCTCAGCCCGATCATCGTGGTGGCAACACTGCAACTGGGCCGCGCGATCATCCTCGAATCTACCCTCAGCTTCCTGGGACTGGGTATCCAACCGCCGACGCCGTCGCTGGGTGGCATGCTTGCCGACGGCCGCCGCTACCTCGACACCGCCTGGTGGGTAGCCACCATGCCAGGCCTCGCCATCATGATCGTGGTGCTGGGCGCCAACCTGCTCGGCGACTCCCTCAGAGACCTTCTCGACCCCCGCTTCTCGAAGTCGGACCGGCGTCGTTCCACCGGCTGACTGACACTCACCCGAAAGGCAGATTGCTGTGATCGACAAGATCTACATCGCCATGAGCATGGACTGCGAGCGGGCCAGGGACTTCACCCACCCCGACGCCAGCGGCCCCAAGGACTTCGAGGCCAGTGCCGACTGGGTCAGGGCCTATGTCGCCAGGGCCGCCGAGTACGGGTTCCCCGTCAGCTTCTTCCTCCACCCAGAGGTGGCCACGGGTCAGAGCGAGCTGTTCCTCGAGCTCGAGCGCCAAGGTGCGTGCCTAGGTCTGCACCTCCACCCATGGAAGTTCGGTGACGGGAAGTACCGTGCCCACTTCGGCGGCCTGTCGCGGGAACAGCAGCTGGCTGCCGTGTCCGAAGCCAGCGCGCTCTGGCAACAGGCGATCGGTCGACGGCCGGACTACTTCCGCCCCGGCACCTTCTCGGCCAACGACCACACCTTCGGCGTGCTGGTCGAGCTCGGCTTCCGGGGCGGTTCGGTGTCGGCGCCGGAACGTATCTACCCCGACCTGAACAGCATCTGGACAGGGGCCGTCAAGGACCCGCACCGGCCACATCCGCACTTCCGGCAGTGGCGGGGCACCTTGCCGTTCGCCAACCTGCCGCACACCCACGACTACTCGACGGTCTACACGCTGAAAGGTAGGCGCTTCTACCGCGACCTGCGCCCCGATTACCTCGACGCGGATTACCGCTTCATCGCCGACAACATCGTGCGGCAGGTCATCGAGCGCGCACCCGCCATCCCGATGATCACCATGGACACCCACAACGACAACGACTACACCGACCCCGAAGACCGGGTGTGCCGCAACTACATAACGATGCTGCGCGAGCTGAACGAGGCCTGCGAGCGCCATGGCGTCACTCCCGTCGGCATCACCATGGACAGGCTGTGCGACATGGTGCTCGACCTTCCGGTGGTCGAGGACGAGTTCGTTCCGGCTTAGTTAGGCTCGTGCGGGACAGTAGCAAGCTTAGAGCCAAGGAGTTCATGATCTCCTGAATGAACCGTGACACGCCCACTGACCCCCACGACCTCGCACGCTTCATCACTGCTCAGGAGCCGACATACGCTTCCGCGCTCTCCGAGTTACGCGCCGGCCGTAAGCACACCCACTGGATGTGGTTCGTCTTTCCCCAGGTTACAGGGCTGGGGAGCAGCTGGAACGCCACGTACTACGGCATCGGATCGTTGGCCGAGGCGCGTGCCTACCTGGAGCATCCAGTGCTTGGCGCCCGTTTGGTCGAGGCCACGGAAGCCCTGCTGACGCACGAGGGTCTGTCTGCGGCGACAATCATGGGCGAGATCGACTACCTGAAGCTCCGTTCGTGCCTGACGTTGTTCGGTGCGATCTCCTCTGCAGGGTCCGTGTTCCAGCTGGGCCTAGAGACGTTCTTCGACGGTGAACCGGACGAACGTACGCTGGCGATCTTGGATAGTTGGAGTGGCGCCGGATCCGCCTTAGGACCCTCGTGACTCCCCCGGTGTCGAGCTCAAGACGAAGGATGCTACGGAGGCCTTAGGGGCTTGAAGCCGGTCAGGGGTCGATTTAGACAGGCGGCACAGCTGATGTCTCCATAGGCGCAGCGTCCCAATGCCCATGCGCCGCATAGCCTCGGGACAGACAGTGTTCGGCGCCACCGATGTGTTCTTGCCTTTCAACTCAAGCCCAGAGCACCCGGGCTCTGAACGTGCTTCGAGCCGCGGGGCAGTCTGCGCAGCGTTAGCATGAACCCAGAAAGCGCCGTTGATGTAGATACGGAGGGTGGTGTCTATGCGTGCTCGCGTTCAGAGATGGGGCAACAGTCTAGCTTTGAGGATTCCCAAGGCGTTCGCTTCGGCGACAGGTATGGGTGCCGGCTCCGAGGTCGAGTTGGTCTTGGAGGACGGTGCTCTGATCGTCAGGACGGTGGAGGAGCGTACTTACATACTCGAGGACTTGCTCGCTGGGATCACCAGCGAAAACCTGCACTCTTCGGTCGACGCTGGTCCTGCGGTTGGCAGAGAGGCGTTGTGACGGACGTCTAGGTCCCGGCCGCGGTTGTTTCAGGCGCGGTGGTGTCCGACGTGCTCGGCAAGGTTCGCGGGCTCGTCCAGTAACCACAGATCCGGCTTACGTCCGACAGAGCTACTCCCAACGCACCTCAGCCAAAGCCCGCCAAGGCACCACGTTCACTCCACCACGCACCTGCTCGCGCTCACCGCCGTAGACGAAGTACTTACGCCACTCCTCGTCCGAGAACGCAGCCAGCTGGGCACCGAAGTCGGACGGCACCGTCTGCCCCGACTTGCCCTCGATCAGACTGCCCTTGGGGTGGCCGGGGATGACTAGGTCGATCTCCGCTCCGCGTGTCTCGCGGTAGTGGTGGAGGTCGGCGGGCCGACCTCGGTGAAGGTGCCACTTCAGGACCTCGGAAGCGACGAACGTCTCGAACAGCGCGCCTCGAAGTGGGTGCGTCGCGAGCTGTTCCGGCTCCCGGATCCCGTTGAGTGAGCAGGCCAGACCCACGTCGAGGAAGTGGAGCTTGGGCCGTTTGATCAGCTGTTTACGCACGTTGCGGTGCCATGCGGGTAGTTGGACGATGAGGTAGCTTGCCTCGAGGATCCCTAGCCATGCACGCGCCGTGTTGTAGGAGACGCCGGCGTCGGCGCCGAGCTGGCTGAGGTTCACCTCCTGCGCGGTGCGACCCGTGCACAAGCGCACGAACCGGCTGAATGTCGCCAGGTCGGTGATGTGGCTGAGCTGCCTCACATCGCGCTGGATGTAGGTGGTGTAGTAGTCCTGCAGCCACCGGCCCGTAGGTATGCCTTCGACCAGAGGGCGCGGATAGCCGCCTTGGAACAAGGCGTCGTCGAGTGACTTCGGACCACCCGGCGCTCGCGACCGCTCCTCGAGCGACAGCGGTAACAGCACGAGCATCGCGGACCTGCCTGCCAAGGATTGGCTTATCGCTTGCGAGAGGGAGAGGTTCTCGGACCCGGAGACGATGAACCTGCCTTTGCGAGGGTCTCGATCGACCAGCTCCTGAAGGTAGCTGAACAGAGTCGGCGCCCGCTGTGCTTCATCGAGGATGACGCCTCGCGTGTACTGAGCGAGGAAACCGCGCGGATCTTGGGTGGCGAACTCGCGGTTATCGAGGGGTTCGAGAGAGACGTACTCGTGTTCGGGGAAAGTGGCCCTGCAGAGTGTCGTCTTGCCCGATTGCCGTGGGCCGGTGACGGTCACGACCGGGTACTGGCCCGCGGCCTCGAGCAGTGTGGTGGCCAGGGTCCTGGGGATGAGAGCGCCAGCCTGAGGCTCGGCGTGCATGCATGGATTATAGATTGGACTTATAATCCATGCAAGCTGAGCGATCTAGCGCTTGGCTCTGTGGTTCGCAAGGCGCGCACGGAGGTTTGGCGTCCGGTGACGGCCCCGAACTCGGTTACCTCGACACTCTCGAGCCCGGAACGCCACGGCGTATCCTAGCCCCAGCACGTCACCCCAACAGCGAAGGCCCCCACCCATGCCCCAAAACCTGTACCCCGACATCACGGCAGCCTTCGGCAAGACCCCGCTAGTCCGCCTCAACCGCCTAGCCACCGGCATCCCCGCCAACATCTACGCCAAAC
Organism: uncultured bacterium; assembly: GCA_964392895.1. Lineage (GTDB taxonomy): Bacteria > Deinococcota > Deinococci > Deinococcales > Trueperaceae > CAYMRL01. Next base: position 153,459 of record CAYMRL010000007.1, on the reverse strand, counting down.
TGGAGTTCTACAACCCCGGCTCCAGCGTCAAAGACCGCCTCGCCATCTCGATAGTCGACCACGCCGAGGCAGAGGGCTCGCTCGAGCCGGGCGGCGTGATCGTGGAGGCGACCAGCGGCAACACCGGGGTGGGTCTGGCGATGGTCGGTGCCGCCCGGGGCTACCGAGTCATCCTGACGATGCCGGAGAACCTCAACCTGGAGCGTCGCCAACTGATGCGCGCTTACGGAGCCGAGGTGATCCTGACGCCGATCGCCGAGGGGATGCAGGGCTCGGTGGACAGTGCGCTAGAGATCGTCAAGAACACCCCCGGCGCGATCCTCGCCAACCAGTTCCAGACCCCCGCCAACGCGGCGATCCATCGACGCACCACGGCAGTGGAGATCTGGGAGGACACCGCGGGCGACATCGACATCTTCGTGGCGGGCGTAGGCACCGGCGGCACCATCACCGGGGTCGGGCAGGTTCTCAAGGAGCGCAAGCCGGGCGTGAAGGTGATCGCGGTGGAGCCGGCCGAGTCGCCGATGCTGAGCGAGGGTCGGTTCGGGCCGCACAAGATCCCCGGTATCGGACCGAACTTCCGTAGCCCGGTGTTCGACCAGAGCGTGGTGGACGAGATCGTCACGGTGCCGAGCGAGGCGGCCGCGGCGGCGGCGCGTCTGGCGGCGACGCAGGAGGGGATCCTCGCGGGCATCTCGGGTGGTGCGGCCATCCACGCCGCGTTGGAGGTCGCGAGGCGGCCGGAGAACGCCGGCAAGCTGGTGGTGTTGGTGATACCCGACTCCGGCGAGCGGTATCTGAGTACTTACCTGTTCAGGCACACTCTCGACTGAACGCGGACCCGAGCGGGCGGGCTCTCCTACCCCCGCCGCCCGATCCGCTGCAACCCGAGCCGCAGCCCCAGCCAGCTCCCCAAGAAGCAGGTGGCGAGGAACAGCCACCCGCTGACGGCGCCCGCGCTGATGCCAGACAGCAGCGCACCGACCGTGCATCCCAGCGCGGTAAGCGACCCCCAACCGAGCAGCACGCCGCCCAGCGCCGCGGTCACGCCGTTGCCGACGGTGGGCACCTCGACCCGAACAGCCCCTGCCAGACGCGCGGCCAGCGCGGCTCCGAGCACGAACGCGATAACCAGCCAGCCGTTGTTCAAGATCACCTCGCTGACGATGGCGATGCAGCCGGCCAGCGTGTCCATCCCTGGCAGCCGCCCGCTCAGCAGGCCCCAGGAGTCCAGCGCGGTGCGGCTGAGGCTGGAGAGCTGCGCGGTGACGCCCAGCGGCTCGACGCGGAAGTACGCGACCACGCCGATGACGCCGACCGCCGCCCCGGTCAGGTGCGGGGGCCAGCGGCGCACGAACACCTGTCGGTAGAGCGCCCCAAGCGTCCGACCGGCGGCCTCATCGCGCGCGGACCTCGGCCGGTCGCGCGCGATCAGCAGCAGCGCCACCGCGAGGACCAGCAGCACACCGAGCTGCAGGAACAAGGCGCCGCTGTGTCCCAGCATCGCCGGCAGCCACAGCGGCTCGGCGCGGGAGATCACCTCGACGTAGAGCGGCCGCCAGGTGAGGAAGCCGAGGCCGAAGCCGACGAGGACCCCAGGGAGCGCGAGGGTGGCGCGGAGGTAGCCCTCGCCGAGGCGGTAGAGGTGGCCGCTGACGCAGGCGCCCGAGAGCGCCATGCCCAGCCCGAACGCGAGTCCGCCCAAGGCGGCGGCCCACGAGACCGGCGACACGAAAGCGCCGGGCGGGAGCCGGCCGGCCGGGTTGGGCAGCCAGACGCTGAGGATCACTTGGTAGCCGACCAGGCCGACCGCCAAGGCGGTGATGATCGCGATGGCGCCGCGCACCTTGCGGTGCTCGATCAGCTCGGCGAAGTTGCACTGGAAGCAGAAGCGGCCTCGCTGGAACACGAAGCCAAGAAGCGCGCCGCTCAACCACGAGTAGTAGGCGGGGCGGCCTCCGGCTGCGCTCAGGTATGCGCCGACGCCGATGACCGCCACGCCTAACAGGACGCTAGCCGTGAGCCTGGCCCCGGTCCACGAGCGATTGCTCGTGGCCGGGGCTGCAGGTTGAGCGAGCGTGTTAGAAGGGATCTGCACTCAGTTGGAGCCCCACACGGTGCCGGCCGGGTTGGCGATGGGCACGCCGACGCTGTTGCCCCACTCGGTCCACGAGCCGTCGTACTGTTGGACCTCGTAGCCGAGCAGGCGGTGGAGCACGAACCAGGTGTGGCTGCTGCGCTCGCCGATGCGGCAGTAGACGATGATCGGCTTGCTGCCGTCGACGCCGGCCGCGCCGTAGAGGGCGCGCAGCTCGTCGGCGCTCTTGAAGGTGCCGTCGGCGTTCACGGCCTGAGCCCACGGCACGTTGGCCGCTCCCGGGATGTGCCCGGCGCGGATCGCGAGCTCCTGGAAGCCTTCGGGCGCGAAGATGCGGCCCTCGTACTCGGCCACCGAGCGGATGTCGACCAGCACCTTGTCGACGTCGCCGTTGACGACGCTCAGCACCTCGTCACGGAAGGCGCGCAGCTCGGCCTCGCGCGAGCCGATCACGGTGAAGTTGCCGGCGGCGGGCTGCTCGGCGACGCTGGAAAGCGGCCGCCCCTCGGCCTCCCACAGCGCACGGCCGCCGTTGAGGATGCGGACGTCGGCCACGCCGTAGATCTCGAACACCCAGGCGCCCCAGGCGGCGAACCAGTTGTTGTTGTCGCCGTAGAGGACGACGGTGGAGCCCTGGTTGATGCCGGCGCGTCGGGCCAACGCCTGGAACGCCTCCGGCGAGGCGATGTTGCGGACCACGGGGTCGACCAGGTCGGTGTGCCAGGCGATGTTGAACGCGCCGGGTATGTGCCCGCGCTCGTACACGCCCGGTATCACGCTGACCTCGATGATGCGCACGTTGGGGTCGCTCAGGTTCGCCTCGAGCCACTCGGTGCTGACGATGGCGTCGGGGTCGGCGTACGCGAAGGCGACCATGGTTACGCACATGGCGGCGCACATCATCGTCGCGGTGAGAACGGCGCGTTGGGCGCGGCGGCGCAGATCGTGAGCCTTGGTGGTGACCATGTGAGCCTTCTTCCTCCGGGCGCTCTCGCCCGGCGTGGACCACGGGGCGCGACCGCTGCGCGGCCGACCCGGAGCCCACCTCCATGGGAGGAGGAGTGGACGATACGTGTAGTTGACTTCTTATGTCAACTAATTGTGGACGGGCCGGGACGGGCTGGCTCGGCAGCCGGCGGGTCGCGCCGGCCACCGCGCCCGGCGGTCTCTCGCCCTCGCATGCCCTCGCGCTAGCTAAGATTCCAGCCATGCGAATGTCGAGCACCGACGTCTACGCGCTCCACGCCCTGGCGTACCTAGGCACGCGCGAGCCTAGCGACTGGGTGAGCGGCGACAACATCAGCGCCGCGACCAGCATCGCGCGGCCGTACCTGATGCGGCTGTTGGCGACCTTGGTCGGCGCCGGCATCGTCGCCTCGCGCAAAGGCCCGCACGGCGGCTACAGCCTCGCGCGGCCCGCCGCCGAGATCAACCTGCGCGACGTGATGAGGGCCATCGACGGCCCCATCGCCCCGCTGTCCTGCGTCAGCCTCAAGTGGTACTCGGCTTGCCCGATGGAGGGCTGCTGTCACGCCCAGACGTCGATCTACCAGCGGCTGCGCGACGTGATGCTCGACGTGCTCGCCCAGGTCTCCGTCGCGGACTTGGCGCTCGATGTCAGCAACGGCGTCGACTACCGTCACTGCCTGCAGCACGTGCTGCAGCCGAACTAGCCGAACAGGTCCGAGCTTAGGTAACGGTCCCCGCGGTCGCAGACGATGAACACGATCGCGCCCTCGTCGATCTCAACCGCCAACCGCAACGCCGCAGCCAGCGCGCCCCCGCTGCTCATCCCCGCGAAGACGCCCTCGTCCAGCGCGAGCCGCCGGGTGTGGTCGGTCGCCTCGTCCTCGCTCACCTCGAGGATCCTGTCGACCCGCTCCGGCCGGTAGATGGCGGGCAGGTACTCGGGCGGCCAGCGCCTGATGCCGGGGATCTTCGAGCCCTCGGCGGGCTGGACGCCGACCACCTGAACGTTGGGGTTCTGCGACTTCAGGTAGGTCGAGACGCCCATGATCGTGCCGGTGGTGCCCATCGCCGAGACGAAGTGCGTGACGCGGCCCGCGGTGTCGCGCCAGATCTCCGGTCCGGTGCCGCGCACGTGCGCGTCGACGTTGTCGAGGTTCGCGAACTGGTCGAGCATCTTGCCCTCGCCGGCGTCGACCATCTCCTGCGCCAGCGAGCGCGACCCCTCCATCCCGACGTCGGCGGGAGTGAGGATCAGCTCGGCGCCGTACGCCCGCAGGGCGCGGACCCGCTCCTCGGTCGAGCCCTCTGGCATCAGCAGGGTCATGCGCAGGCCGCACAGCCGCGCGATCATCGCCAGCGCGATGCCGGTGTTGCCGCTGGTGGCCTCGATCAGACGGTCGCCGGGGCGCACCACGCCTCGCTCCAAGGCGCCGCGGATCATCTGGTAGGCCGGCCGGTCCTTGACGCTGCCGCCCGGGTTCTGCCCCTCGAGCTTCGCGTAGACCTCAACGCGAGGCTTGGTGGCGAGACGCCTCAGGCGGACCAGGGGCGTGTTGCCGATGAGGCGCTCTAAGTCGGCGCTCATGCGCGGTCTTGCTCCAGCAGCACCGGCTCGGCGCCCGAGGCGTCATCGACCTGGAGCTGCGGTTGGTACACGACGCGGCTGTAAGGAGGCACGCTGTGAGTCAGCCAGACGTTGCCGCCGATCACGCTGCCTTCGCCGATGACCGTGTCGCCGCCGAGGACGGTGGCGCCGGCGTAGAGCACCACGCGGTCACCGACCGTCGGGTGGCGCTTGGTGCGCGCGTCGCGCTTGCGCACGCTGAGGCCGCCGAGGGTCACGCCCTGGTAGAGCTTGACGTGCTCGCCCACCACGGCGGTCTCGCCGATCACGATGCCGGTGCCGTGGTCGATGCACAGGTGGCGCCCGATGCTGGCGGCCGGGTGGATGTCGATGCCGGTGCGGGCGTGCGCGTGCTCGGTGAGCATGCGCGGCAGCACCTCGACGCCGGCGCGGTGCAGGAAGTTGGCGATGCGGTAGGCGGCGATGGCCACGAAGCCCGGGTAGGACCGCACCACCTCGGCGGCGTTGCGCGCGGCCGGGTCGCCGTCGTAGGTGGCGACCGCGTCGAGCTCGAGGTCGGCGTGGATGCGCGGCAGCTCCTCGAAGAAGCGCCGGCTGGTGATGGACGCCTGAGAAGGGCCGCAAGACGCGCAGGTTGCGATCAGGGCGGTTAACTCGGCCTCGAGCCGCTCGACCTGCGCGTCGAACGCCGCGGCCGTCGTCAGGTCTTGGTCGGCCAGCGGAGGGAACAGCAGCGCCAACAGGCCCTCGAACCAGGCCTGCACCGACTTCGGCGCCGGACAGGGTGCGCGCTCGGCGTGCGCCCGCCGGCGCTGGAGCCAGAACTCGGCGAGGGCTGGCTGGCTGTGGGTCGGGTCGTCAGTTGCCAAGGGGGCGGCTCACTCTCGCCCGATACTCGCACACGAACGAGACGGCGTGCGCTGCGGTGGCTACTGCTCTGACCACCTGACCTGCCGACCCGCTACGCCCGATCTAGGCGACAGGGCGCGCCGGCCGCAGACGCGCGAGCAGCAAGTAGAGCTGGCAGCCGAGGCAGTAGCCGAACGCGGCGTTGAGGAACGCCGCGATGAAGGTCGCGGCGGCCGCGGCGGCCAAGCCGCCGGGCACCCCGATGATGGCGAGCAGCAGGCCGGCGAGCGACACCAACAGACCCACCAGCTGAGCGAAGGTCGGCGGCGCCTCGTCCTCGAGCTCGCGGGGAGGGGAGAGAAGCGGTCTCACCCACCGTTGGAAGATCTGCCCGTACGGGTGTCGGCGGACGCCCGCGATCGCGCCCCACGCGAAGATCGCGGCCAGCAGCGCGAGGAGCAGGAAGGCGGGGTCGGTGATGCGCTGCGCCAGGGTGGTGCCGGCGAGCAGCGAGGGCCCGGTGAGCGCCAGGTACAGCACCACCGCCAGCAACAGGGCGGTGATGCCGGCGCCGAAGCGCGGGCCGCGCGGGTCGATGCCGCGCCGGTCGGTGTCCGTGGTGGCGGGCGTAGCGGCGGGTGCGGCGCGGTCAGATGGCATGTGAGAGGCGCTCCTTCGCGGCGAGATCGATCACTTCGTCGTTCAGGTCGACGAGCAGCTTGGCGAGCTCGTCGAGCCGCGGCGGCCCGCTGCTGCGGCGCAGCAGCCGTCCGTTGGCGTCGAGCACGAACAGGGTGGGGGTCGAGCGGACGTCGTAACGCTCGGCAGTGGCGAGGTCGTCGGTCAGATCGACCTCGCGGTACTCCACTCCCGGCAGCGTTGCGGCGAGGCGTGACAGGTTCGCTCGCGACGGGCCGCAGTGGGCGCAGGTGCGAGTGGAGAACTGCAGCAGGGTCGCGTGTTTGCCGAGCGAGATCCCGAGGGCGGCCGTGTCGACGCGCGGCTTCTTGTCGGCCGCGATCAGCCGTCCGCGCTGCGCGCGCCAAGCGGCGCCCAACGCCGCGCTGAAGATCAGCAACGCCACCACGATGATGAGGGCGAGGGAGGACGACATCACGCCGCATAGATTACATGATTGGTCAACTACATGGTGTTGGCCGGGCGGTATCGCAGCCGGAGAACCTCAGGGCCCGCTGGTGGTGAAGTCTCGATCCGCCGACTGCGCGAACGAGCCAGCCCCCGCGAACCCGGTCGATCCGCGACGGAGCAAGAGCTCGACGAAGGCGTGGTAGTCCCCGAGCGTGCGTAAGCCGTCCTCTGGGTTCGAGCCGGACTGCGCGTACACCCGCCAGGTGAAGTCGGTGAGTCCGGGCAGCGTCAGGCCGTAGGGCGCTAGATCTGGGATCGTGGCGGTCGCATCCATGGTCGTTACGGCGATGGAGAGCCCGCCGCCTCCTTGGACCCACTCGAAGGTCAGCGGGCCGCCGGTCGGGTTACTGGCCGAGAACACGGTCGAGGTAGTTATCGACGTGGCTCCGAAGGGCGGTGCGACGAGCGTGGCTGCGCCGGGGACGGCCACGTTCGCGGTCGCGCTCGTGACGCCGGCCTGCCAGCCGAACTGTTGGAGGGTGGCGACACCGAGGAAGGTGTAGGTGGTGCCGGCGATCACCGGCATCAGGATGTCGTGGCTGCTCGCCGTGTCGTTCATGATCGAGATCGGCAGGGTCAGGTTGGGGCCGAGCTGCACGGCGCCGATGGAGCCGGCGATCCCGGACGCGGAGGTGTCGAAGTCGACCGACACGGTCGTGGTGGGCAGCGCGGAGCCGAGGTCGAGGTTCACCGAGGTCGGCAGCGTGTCGTGCAGGGCCGTCGTCGAGGTCGCGTAGCCCAGGAACGCGGTCGAGGTGCCGCTGATGGCGCGTTCGGTCTGCAGGGCGTGCACTCTCACCTCGCGCGTGGTGTCGCCGAACCACTCCACTCCGAGCGAGTACGAGGTCTCGCCCTCACCGATCTCTACGCAGCCGAGAGCGATGGCGTCGATACCTTCGGCGCAGACCGTGGTCGGCTGGGTGAGCGCTCCTGGCAACGCACCGCCGCTCAGCGTCCCGCTGACCACCGCAGACCTGGTCGGACCGACCGGCGTCTTGGCCGCGACGGGTGCGAGGTCGAGCTCCGCCGCCGTCAGCCCCTGGTAGATCTGCACCCAGCCGCCGGGCGTGTACCAGACGCTCAGGTCGTATGGGATCGAGAGGTCGGTGAGCTCGAAGCCGCCGTTCTCGTCGGTGACGGTCGTCTCGCCCTGGCTACGGACCGCGACGCCCACTGCCGGCCCGCCGGAGACCAACTGCACCCGGCCGCTGACCTCGAGGCTGACGACTTGGAGGGCGAGCGGCGTCGCGCTCGTCAGTCCGGTGCCTGTGGCGGAGACGCTCAGCGCGTTGCTGCTTGCGGTGGCGGCGGCCGTCGAGCTGAGAGTGAGGGTGCTGGTGAGCGCGGCGCCGCTCAGCGTCTCGGGCGAGAAGGACGCGCTCACGTTGTCCGGCAGGCCGGTGACGGTGAGTTGCACGTCGGCCGTCGCGCCGCCGGTTCGGGTCAGGGTCACCTCGACCTCGACCTCGCCGCCGCGCACGAGCTCGGTGCTTGCGGTGTCGAGCGTCAGCGTGATGCTCGGCGACTGTGCGCAGGCCGCGACGAGCATGAGAAGGGCTGCGGCGACGTAGGCGAGAAGACGCGTCCGATCCACTTGGGATCCTCCTTGGGTGGCCGTCTCATTGTAGATACGCGGGGCGGTGGTGAGGTGCGCGAGGGTTGGGCAGCGAGCGGTTAGAAGGTCTGGTGACGCCGGCTCCGTTCGTCGACGGTCAGATCGCAGCAATTGCGTACGTCGACGACCTGGTGCTGGTTACCGGGAACGTGCAGGACTTCAAGAGGTACGCTGGCCTCAGTGTCGAGAACTGGGGCGCGGTGTGAGTCAACCGTCGCCAGGCGACAGCGCGTACCTCGGCTGGCACGCCACCAGCGCCTTAGAAGCCGTCGGCCCCGTGTCGTTGCCGGACCAGGTCGAAAGGTGTACAGGGTCCTCGGGTAGGTCGAAGTAGACGACGTACTCGGCACCGATGTCGCTGCCTACCGTGCAGTACAGGTTCAGGTCGGTGCTGGCACCGGTGGTCTCATCCCGGTCAGTGTCGAAGAACACCTGCCCGATGAAGAGGCACAGGTCGGTCATGTCGTCGCGCAGCTCGAAGTGAACCAGCAGAACGGCGCCGACCGCCTCGGTGCAGACCTCGACGATGTCGTACACGTACTCGCTCGGGGTACCGGGGAACTCGGCGGCATCGTTCGTCGGGTCGCTGATGTTCAGCCCGGCGTAGGTGTAGTCGATGACGGCCTGCGCGGTGACGCCGGTCGCGCATCGGGTGCGTACCCATGCTGGGCGTTTCACGAGGCATACCTGACGGATAAGTTACGCGCGGGGCACGTACTCACGGGCTTTCGATACCGACAAGAGCGTGCTCGATCAGTTCTTAGGGCCGCCGCCGCCCCGCCTACTCCACCACCCGGAACACCTCGCGCCGCCCCTGCATCACCAGCGCGCCGAACCTCGCGTTGAGGTCGCGCATCTGGTCCCCCGCGAACTCCGTTGCCATGGCGGCCTCGAACGCGGTCAGGCTCTCGTACTCCATCTCCATGACGACGGTGTAGTAGCGCCCGACCACGTCGGCGAGGATGCGCGAGCGACTGCCGCGCATCGCCGGGCTTGCTCTCATCATCTCCTTGGCGAGTTGGATCGCCTCTTTCGCCTTGCCGTAGTGAAGCTCGAACAACTCGCGGACGACGATCATCGAGATCAACCTCCAACGGACGCGAATCGAACACGATGTAAGCAGGACGCGCGCTGACTATAGAGCATCCGGGGCGGCGTGGTGCTTGGCTTGGCGGCCCGTCTCTGCGACGGCTGCCCTATGACCGTAAACTCCAGCATGAGTCGAACCAGGACCCACTCCGCAACGACCGGCGCCCGTGCGGCTCTCTACGCGGTGGCCTCACTGCTCCCGCTCCTCCTGGCCGCGTGCTCGCACGCGCCCGACTCGGTGCCTAAGGGTAGGCTCGCCCCCGTCTCCTCGATCGCGGGGACCCTGCCAGGGGTCGCGGGCGGCTACCTGACCATCACCCCTGGCGTCTACTTTCCGGGCGGCGGTCTGATCGAGCTGCAGGATCCGCGCCTGGCGTTCGCGCTCGCTGCCGACGGGTCGTTCTCCGGTTCGCTGCCATCGCCAGGTGCAGGCGAGTCGCTGCCCGCCAACCTGCGATCCACCTGCGGCATGGCCGGCCATCACATGCTCCCGCTGTTCGTGGCGCATACGAACCCGAGCGCCGCCACCATGCCAGAGGCCGAGGTGGAGGGACTGTTCGTTCAGGGCCGCCAGAACCTGACCGTCGGGCTCTGGTACTCGCCGAGCGACGTGATCGTTCGCTGCGTCGTCGAACCCGGGGTGGCGTACTTCCACGAGGACTTCGACCTGCATCTCCGCACCGGCTGGAACGTCTTCGCTCTCCACGTCGTCGGAGTCGATGGTTACTACCGGACCGGGGCTCCGTCGAACTTGACGTGGCTGAGGTTGGATTAGCGCAGGGGTTCCTCCGGCCGAGAGCGATCGAGGCTTTCTCAGCCCGATCGCCGCGCCCAAGCGTTGAGCGCGGACCTCCCTACACTCCGCCCATCCTCGCGCTCAACGCCAGCGCTTCGCGCTTCACGACCTGCGACATCTTGGCGACCGCCTCCTCACTGAAACGGAACAGCGGTCCCGCCAGGCTCAGCGCGCCCACGAAGCCGCGCGGTCCGAACACCGGGCTGGCGATGGCAGCGGTGTCCGACTTCCTGTCTTTGTAGGAGAGCGCCAGCAGCTCGCGTCGCTCCTGCTCGTAGCCGGGCAGGTCGGGCTCGGTGAACGCCAGCAGGATCCTGCCGGCCGCACCCGTGCGCAGGTCCAAGCGCGTGCCCGGCGTGACGTAGTGCAAGACCCGATGGGCTGTCGAGTTGATCCGGAATAGGCAGACGCGGACCTCGCCCTCTCTGACGTAGAACGAGGCGCTCTCACCGGTCTCCGCCGCTACGGTCCGCAGTGAAGGCATCACGTGATCCCCAAGGTTGAACGAAGCCTGGTAGAACTCTCCGAGCTTCAGCAGGCTTGGACCTAGCGCGAAGCTGCCATCCTCGAAACGCCGCAGGAGGCCGCCGCGCTCCAGCGATGCCGCCAGCCGCAGCAGCGTGCTCTTGTACAACCCCGTGCGTTTGGCTAGCTCTGCCAGCGTCAGCGTGGGGGCCCCGTCGTCGAAGGCTCCAAGTATCGAGAGCGCCCTGTCTACCGCGGCTACGCCGTTCTCTGGCATGAATGACCCACTCCTTGGGATTGACAATCCGGCTGGGAGTCTATCTAATGTGCCAACTGACTTTAGAACACCGTTCTATCAGATAGAACGCAGTCTAGCCCGACGCGAGCTCGAGCGCAAGCGTCGGCCTTAGCGGAGGAGCCGGTCTTTGAGCAGCATTCTTACGGTCGACGAGAGCATCACCGGACTGATCGACTCACTCGAGTCCGACCTGCGCGCGCTCAGCCTCGAGATACACGCCAACCCCGAGCTGGCGTTCCAGGAAACTTTCGCGGCCGAGCGCCTGACGCGTGAGCTCGAGAGCCACGGCTTCGATGTCCAGCGCGGCCTCGCCGACCTGTCGACAGCTTTTAAGGCGGCTCTCGAGCTGGGCGGAGAGCGCGACACGCGCGACCAAGGCGCGGAGCGCGTCCAGCGCACCGGCCCGACCATCGCGTTCATAGCCGAGTACGACGCGCTGCCCGGCCTCGGCCACGCCTGCGGGCACAACCTCATCTGCGCCGCGGCCGTCGGGGCTGCGGTGGCTCTGACCCGGGCTCTGCGCGACCAGAACGTGGCCGGGACGGTTCTCGTCATCGGCACCCCCGCCGAGGAGGGAGGGGGAGGGGGCAAGATTCTCCTGCTCGAGCGCGGGGCCTTCGCCGGTGTCGACGCCGCGCTGATGTTCCACGCTGGCGCGCGCACCATGACGACGCGCGGTTCGCTTGCCGCCAGCCGGGTGACGATGAAGTTCCACGGCAAGGCCGCGCACGCCGCCTCCGGCCCGCACCTGGGCGTCAACGCCCTCGATGCGTGCATCCAGACCTTCAACGGCATCAACGCGCTCCGGCAGCACGTCAGGGACGAGACCCGTATCCACGGAATCATCTCGCACGGCGGCGAGGCCCCGAACATCGTGCCCGAGTACGCCGAGGCGAAGTTCAGCATCCGCCACCGCTCGCACGAGTACATGCGCGAGGTCAAGCACAAGGTCTTCGAGTGCGCGCGCCACGCCGCGGCGTCGGTCGGTGCGACGGTCGAGCTGATCGAGGGCCTCGAGTACGCCGAGCGGCGCATCAACCTCACCATCGCCGAGCGCTTTCGGCACCACCTCGAGTCACTGGGAGAGCCTGTCAAGGAGCCGTTGAAGACCGGCGGCGTCGGCTCGTCCGACTTCGGCAACCTGAGCCAGGCGGTGCCGGCCATCCACCCGTACATCGCGATCGTGCCGGAGGGAACCTCGGCGCACACGCGCGAGTTCGCCGAGGCGTCGGCCAGCCCTGCCGGTATGCGCGCGCTGATCCTAGCCGCCAAGTGCCTAGCGCTCACCGGCGCCGACCTGCTGCTCGATCCGGCGCTGATGGCCGCGGTAAAGCAGGAGTTCGAGGCTAGGGGTGACGTCGAATGAACCCCGAGCTCCTGTCCGTCGCCCACCGCTGCCTCATGCAACTGGCCGAGGTCCGCGCCGAGCACACCGTGCTGGTCGTGACCGACGCCGAGACGCAGGTGGTCGGCGAGGCGTTCGCGGCCGCCGCCGAGCCGCTCGCGCGCCACGTCCTGCTGCTGCGCATGCCCACGGGCACTAAGCACGGCGAGGAGCCGCCGGCGGTCGTCGCGGCCGCCATGTCCGGCGCCGACGTGATCGTCCAGGCGGTGAAGTATTCACTCACGCACACCGACGCGACACGCGCGGCGCTGGCAGCCAACGCGCAGGTGTTCGTGCTAAGGGGCGCCACCGAGGAGATGCTGCTCAGCGACATCGTCAACGTCGACTTCGAGGAGCTCAAGCGCGTCACCGGTGCGGTTGCCCAGCGGCTCAGCGACGGCTCGACCATCAGTGTCACCACGCCTCTAGGCACCGATCTGCGACTGGGCATACAGGGGAGACAGGCTCGAGCCCTCGCCGGCGGCACGAGCCCCGGCCGCTTCGGCGGGCCGCGCTCGGGCGAGGCAGCGATCGCGCCAGTCGAGGGAATGGCGCAGGGCGTCGTTGTGATCGAGCACTCGATGGACAACCTCGGCCTGCTCGACGCGCCGATCGAGCTGACGGTGACGGACGGCCGCGTCACGAGCATTCGCGGCGGCGAGTCCGCGGCACAGCTCCGCCGCATCCTCGCCGAGTCGGACGAGAACGCCACCAACCTCGCCGAGTTCGCCATCGGCACCAACCCGAACGCGCGCCTGACCGGCAACCTCGCTACCGACAAGAAGGTGAGGGGTTCGGTCCACGTCGCGTTGGGAGACAGCCTCAGCCTCGGCGGCACCGTGAGAAGCGACGTACATCTCGACGGGATGCTGCTCAAACCGACCGTGCTAGTCGACGGTTCGCCGGTGGTAGTCGCCGGCGAGCTGGTGCTAGACCGCCCAGCCGAGGCAGCAGCCTCGGGAAGCCTGCAGCCTCAAGGAGGAACCCCATGACCGCACGCCTAATCCGACGAACTCTAGCCGCACTGCTGGTAGCGGCGACGCTGGCTACGGCGTCAGCGCAGGTGCGCGAGCTGGTGATCGCGCAGGGCATCGACGTGCCCGGCTTCGACGTGCACTCGCCAGGCTCGAGTGTCACGGCCATCGAGTCGGTCCTCGTCAACATCTTCGACTACCTGGTGTGGCGCGACGCGAACGGCAACTTCGAGCCGGGCCTCGCCACCTCCTGGGAACCGATCGCCGAGGACGCGTGGCGCTTCACCCTTCGTGAAGGCGTCCTGTGGCACGATGGCGAGGCTTTCAGCGCCGAGGACGTCAAGTTCACGCTCGAGCGCATCGCCACCGACGAGTCGCTGACCGAGAACGCCAACTACCGGCAGATCCGCGAGGTCGAGATCGTCAACGACTTCGAGGTCATCATCCACACCAACGGTGCCGATCCGATCCTCATCAACCGCCTCTCGCGGCTGAACTCCGGCATCGCGCCCAAGCACTACGTCGACGAGGTCGGCTGGGAGCAGTTCGCCCTCGCGCCCATCGGCACCGGTCCGTTCAGGCTCGTCGAGTGGCGCCGCGACGACCGCATCATCCTCGAGGCCTTCGACGACCACTGGCGCGGCCGCCCCGCTTACGACCGCCTGGTGCACCGCACCATCCCCGAGGACTCCACACGCGTCGGCGAGCTGATCACCGGCGGAGTGCACGTCGTCTCCAACGTGCCGGTGCAAGACCAGGCGAGGATCGACGCCAGCGGCATCGCCACGGCGAAGCTGCAACCGAGCGCGTTCGTCAACATGATCGTGTTCAACGTCAACGAGGGCACCGAGACCGCCGACCCCCTGGTCCGCGAGGCGATAGACCTCGCCATCGATCGCGACTTGCTGGTGGAGGGCGTGATGGGCGGTCTCGGCGCGGTCACCGCCGCGCGCCTCAACCCCGGAATCTCCGCCGCGCCCGTCGACGACTACTTCGGCGTCAACAACTACGACCCAGAGCGCGCCGTTGCCCTGCTGGCGGAAGCCGGCTACGGCCCCGGCGAGCTGACGATCAAGCTCTACGGCTCCTCCGGCCGCCACCCGATGCTGCCGGAGCAGACTGAGATCATCGCCGTGATGCTGGAAGCCGTCGGCATCAGCACCGAGATCGAGATCCTCGAGTTCAGCGCCTACTCGAGCCGCGTCTGGAACGCCGCCGCCTTCGAGCACCTGGTGGTTACGGGTCTGGGCAACTCGATGCGCGACAACCTGTTCGCCATGCGCGCCCTCCTGTGTGAGGGTGAGTACCAGGCGCGCGTCGGCTGGTGCAACCAGCGCTTCGACGAGGTGATGACCCTCGCGCAGACCGAGGTCGATCCGCAAGCGCGCGCGGCCCTGCTGCACGAAGCGACCCACATCGTCGCGGCCGAGCGCCCCTGGATCACGCTGTTCCAGCAGCAGAACCTCACGGGCGTCTCGAGCTCGGTCGACTGGCAGCCGCGCCAGGACGAGTACCTGTGGATGTTCGAGGCTCAGCCGGGCAACTGATGGTTGGTTAGTCCTGCGGGGGGCGCGGGCTTGTTCTCGCGCCCCCCGCGTTCGTGCAGACAAGTACCCTGAGCGAGAGGCCCACAGCTAGATGACCCAGTACTTCTTCCGGCGGCTGCTGCAGATGATCCCCGTGGTCATCGGCATCACGCTGATCGTGTTCGTGCTGCTGCGCGTCTCCGGCGATCCGGTGATCTTGATGCTGCCGGAGGACGCCCCGCAGTCGCAGATCGACACGCTGCGCCGGAACCTGGGTTTGGATAAGTCCCTGCCCGAGCAGTACCTGATCTTCATCAGCAACCTCGTCACCGGCGACTTCGGGCGCTCGATACGCTACGGCAACCAACCCGTGTTGCCGATAGTTCTCGAACGGCTGCCCGCCACGCTGCAGCTAACGCTCGGCGCGCTGGTGGTGGCGATGCTGCTCTCCCTGCCTGCCGGCATCATCGCTGCGGTGCACCGGCGCCGCTGGCCCGACTACGGCGCCAGCACCCTGTCGATCCTCGGCGAGGCGATGCCGAACTTCTGGCTCGGCATCATGTTGATCCTGATCTTCGCCATCAACTGGCAGGTGTTCCCGGTCTCGGGGCGCGGCGGGTTCATGTCGCTGGTGCTGCCGTCCGTGACGCTCGGCACCGGCCTGGCCGCGATGCTGACGCGGCTGATGCGCTCGAGCCTGCTGGAGGTGCTCAGCCTCGACTACGTCAGGACCGCCACCGCCAAAGGACTGCGCCCGCGCATGGTGCTGCTCAAGCACGCGCTACGGAACTCGCTGCTGGCATACGTCACCGTGCTAGGTCTGCAGGTCGCCGGGCTCATGGCCGGCTCGGTCGTCACCGAGCAGGTGTTCGCTTGGCCTGGCATCGGCCTGTTGGCCATCCAGGCCATCAACTCGCGCGACATGGCCGTGGTTCAGGCCGTCGTCATAGTCGCCTCCCTCATCGTCATGCTGGCCAACCTGGCCGTCGACCTGCTGTACGCCGTCATCGACCCGAGGATCAACTACTCGTGACCTCCGTCTTGTGCCGCACCTTCTCCGCCCCCAAGACCAGCTCGGCGGCCGGAGCCCGTGCGTGACTCACGTCTTGCGTCGCACCTTCTCCGCCCCCACCGCAGTGGCCGGGCTGGTGGTCCTCCTCGCCTTCATCGGCATGGCGGTGTTCGCCCCGTGGATCGCACCGCATGAGCCAGCTGCTCCCAACCTACTCTCGCGCCTGTCGCCACCTAGCTGGGCGGGCGGCGATAGCCGGTTCTTCCTAGGCAGCGATCACCTCGGCCGCGACATCCTGAGCCGCCTCATCTACGGCACGCGGATCGCGTTGCTGGTCAGCTTCGTAGGCGTGGTCATGGCCGCGACGATCGGCATCTCGCTCGGCCTCGCCGCCGGCTACTTTGGCGGCCGCGTCGACAGCTTGATCATGCGCTTCGTCGACACGCTGATCGCCATCCCGAACGTGATCTTGTACCTCACGGTGCTCGGCGTCTTCGGCCCGAGCTTCACGGTCCTGGTGCTCGTCATCGGGTTCATCAACTGGACGACGTTCGCGCGCGTAGTGCGCGCCGAGGTGCTGTCGGTGAAACGGCGCGAGTTCGTCGAGGCCACCCGTGCCCTCGGCCAGAACACGCTGCTGATCATCGGCCGGCACGTGCTGCCGAACGTGATCGCGCCGATCATCGTGGTCGCGACGCTCAACGTGGCCACCGTGATCATCCTCGAGGCCTCGCTGTCGTTCCTCGGCCTGGGCGTGCAGCCGCCGACCGTCACCTGGGGCCGGATGCTGTCCGATGGGCGAAGCTACATCGCCACGGCCTGGTGGCTGGCGACGTTCCCTGGGCTGTTCATCACGCTGGCGTGTCTGTCGTTGATCTTGATCGGGGACTCGCTCAGGGATGCTTTGGATCCGCGGTTGCGGGGGAAGTAGCGAGGCCCGTGGAATCCGGTCAGCTACTGGCGTTGGGTTTCAACGCCTGACGCCTGCCTCTCGGACGCCCACCCTTCTTGCCGTTCGCTCGGGCAGCCGCTGCCTTGGCGGCACTCGTCGCCGAGCCGGCCCGTCTGGCTAGCTCGCGCATCCAGGTCCTCGACCCGAAGACTTCCATGGCCAGTCCCGGAACGCTCACGTCTACATCGAGTTGCGGCCAACTGATGCCCGTGCCTGCCGGCATGACCTCGATGTCCGCCAGAGCTTCTGGGGTAGCGCCAGCTAGCCCTTCGATCAGCTCGTGCGGCACCAGCAGGCGCGAACCTCGTGAGAGGTGCACGCATACGTCACCGGTAGCTGCGTCGAAGTGCGCTGCAACAGCACGGGCTTCTCGGCCGGAAAGCTCCGCCTCGGCCCGCTTCGCTGCCTCGACCATCGTTGCGAGATCGGAATCTGCAACTGCTGGTGTCTGCTTCCGACTACTTCCCATGTAGGTACTCCCACGCTCTCAGCAGTGTTCGCCGGTGCTCTCGCGCCGCTACCATCGCTTGCCTCACTTCCGAGAGCTTAGCTCCAGCAGTGACTCGAACGACCGCTACCTCATCGGTTCCGCTACCGAGCCGTATGACTGCGACTTCGTTTCCGAAGTACACATGAACATGGGCCGGTGGGTGATCGTGCGGCCAGATGTAGAACCTCAACCGGCCGATGACCAGGACCCGCGGCATCGGCGCCTCAGCTTAACCCAACCGAGTGGGTTAAGTGCGTGGGCGCGAAACTTCTGATCGCGGTAAGTGGTCGAGGTTGCATCTGGTTCAGACATTAGACGGCGAAGGAGAGTCTCGGCTCGGTCAACTGATCTTCTGCCTATCGGAAGGCCTGAGTACGGCGAATAGGCCTGCGGCGAAGTAGCGACCGCCCTCCCCCGCGTACGATCACCACATGAGCACCTTCAAGACCATCCACAGCGTCCACCATCACCACGGCTGGGACAACGGCCTGACGCCGCTCCTGCGCGTCGAGCCCGGCGCGGAGCTTGAGCTGCACACGATCGACAGCTCCGGCGGTCAGCTGAACGCCGACTCGACCGCCGCCGACGTCGGCAAGCTCGACTTCTCCAAGGTCAACCCGGTGACCGGCCCCGTGTACGTCGAAGGCGCGCAACCCGGCGACGCCCTCGCCATCGACATCCTCGACTTCGACCAGTCCGGCTGGGGCTGGACCGGCATCATCCCCGGCTTCGGCCTGCTAGCCGAGGACTTCACCGACCCCTGGCTGAACATCTCGCGCTACGACGAGAGGCGCGTCGAGTTCCGGCCCGGCATCCACCTACCGACGCGGCCGTTCCCAGGCACGATTGGCGTCGCCTTGGCGGAGCCCGGGCTCCACTCGGTGGTCCCGCCACGTTCGCAGGGCGGGAACCTCGACATCCGCGACCTGACCCGCGGCAGCCGGCTCTACCTGCCCGTCGCGGTGCCGGGTGCGCTGTTCTCGCTCGGCGACACGCACGCCGCCCAGGGCGACGGCGAAGTGTGCGGCACCGCGGTCGAGTCCGCCATGACCGTGCGCTTGCGCTTGAGCCTGGTGAAGGACGCGGGCATCAGCCGGCCGCAGTACCGGGTACCGGCAGCCGCGGTCAGCGAGCCGGCCGCAGGCTTCTACGCCACCACCGGCGTCGGCCCCGACCTGATGGCCGCCTCCAAGGACGCGATCCGCGCCATGATCGACCACCTCGGCCGCGAGTACCGGCTCGAGCCGACGCTGGCGTACGCGCTGTGCAGCGTGGCCGTGCACCTGCGCATCTCCGAGATCGTGGACGCTCCTAACTGGGTCGTCAGCGCCGTGTTGCCGGACGGTGTGATCGTCTGAGCGACGTCACGTGAGAGCGTTACCCGGTCTGGCCGCCGTGCCCGGCCCTCGTCGACCGCTGACGCTCATGTAAGCTTCTATTGACATTACGTCGAATCTCTTTTACATTGTCGCCATGTCAAACATTGCTTACATCAGCGATATGGGCTACAAGGAGCGTGGCACCTGGATAGAGCTCCTGGTCGCCGTCGGCGTGTTCATCTGGTACGCCGGCAGGATCCTGGGAGCCGCCGAAAGCGTGCCGCTGGCCGAGGTGGCCTTCCGCGGGCCGATGATCCGAGCCGTGGTCATCTCCGTCGTAGCGACGATCGTCGCGAACATCCTCTACGCCATCCTCACGGGCGGCGCCGACACCAAAGAGGACCAGCGCGACAGGCAGGTGTCCCGCTTCGGTGACTGGGTCGGCATGTGGCCGCTCGTGGGCGGCGCGCTTACCGGGCTGGTCCTGGCGATGTACGAGCAGGAGCACTTCTGGATCGCTAACTCGCTCTACGTCGGCTTCGTCTTCTCCTCGGTCACCAGCTCGATCGCGCGGCTCATCGGCTATCGGAGCGGGATGGTCGGAGCGTGACTCTAGGCGCCATGCATTTCCCGGCGTCGCGGACCAGGCGCTTCAGGGAAACGGTATGACGGCCAAACCGACCCGCGTAACCAACGACATCCGCTCGTTGCGTTTCAGAAGCGGCGAGATGACGCAAGCCGAGCTCGCCGACCGCGTCGGGGTCACGCGTCAGACGATCATCGCCATCGAGCAGGGCCGTTACTCGCCCTCACTGGAGATGGCGTTCAAGATCGCACGGGTGTTCGGCGTCGCGCTGGAAGAGGTCTTCCAGTACCCCGAGGGTTGAGCGGCTTAACCTCGATTTAAGGGCCGGCCGTGCACGATGCGCGCATGCAGAGCAACCCTTCTAACACCTGGCGGGACCGCGCTGCGCTCATCGCGACCGCCTTACTCGCCGCCGGCCTGTCGGTCGCCGCCGCGCAGAGCGCGCACACGACCTCGCGCCTGACCTTCGTCTCGGCGAGCGCCATCATCGCCGGCACCACGCAGGGGCTCACGGCCAGCGCCACCGGCGAGTGGCAGGACAGCAGCGGCCGGCGCTTCACCGTCTACGACATCCCCACGTCCGCAGGGCACGGTTACACGCAGGTCGACATCGTCTACGCCGACGACCAGGTCTGCGTCGGGACCGTCACTATCTTCATGATCGACATCATGACGAACGCGTTGACCACGCTCAGTTCGAGCGGCTTCGTGACGCCTGGCGATGCCTGCGCCGACTACTGGGTGTCGCCGGCGAAGCTCGCGCAGAACGAGGCCTTCATCTCTCCCGGCCTGAACGTCACCAGAGGGCCCTTGCAGCGCAGCAACGGGACGGTGGTCGAGGTCGTCGGGCACCGCACCACGACGTCAGCCGGCATCAGCCAGCAGACCTACGAGGCAGCCACCGGCCTCCTGCTGATCGGCTCGACGGCCATCCAGGGCGCGGCCGTTCCCACGCTGGGCCCTGGCAACGTCGTGACCCCGGGCTCGGGCGGCTCGACCCTCACCTTCACCGAGCTCGTCAACGTCAGGCAGTTCCAGGTGCCCACCGCCTCGGCGGTACTGCCCGACCACGTCAGGAACGTCCGCGAGCTCGTGTACCAGTGCGTCACCGGCACGCGGCTCGGTCAAGCCGTGACCGAGGCGGCTTGCGACGCGCGCTACACCGTCGTGGCTCGCGGGCCGCAGTGGTTATCACTGAGCAGCGTCACGCGCATCCAGAACCCCCTGATCGGCACCTTCGACGTCAGCGAGGGCAGCGCCGTCGTGGCGATGGGCGTCGGCGCTGGCGGCCTGTTCGTCTCGCCGGAGGTCCTCGCCCAGCTCGCGCCGGGTCAGCAAGTCGACCAAGACCCGGTCACCAACGCCCGCACCGTGGTCCAGGGGATCGACGGGCGCACCGTGACGTTCAACGTCATCAACGACGCGGAGAGCGCCTGGTTGGTCTACGACCTGAGCAACGGCTGGCTGGTCGAGACGTACTTGGAGAAGGCCGTTGGCTCAGGATCTTCGTTCATTCGTCTCACGCTCGCCGGGGTGAACTGAGAGCTGAGCCGAGAGAGCCCGACATAGGCTGATCTCTACTGGCTCCGGCTGTGTCGCTCCCGCCGACCAACGTGCGCAACGCCTCGGCGTCTACGTTGGCGCCGAACGCCGGGTTGCCGGGTTGCAGCCGCCCTCCCGCGGCCAGCGGACCGATGATCAGCGGGTCGAACCCGAGCCTGTCGACCAACGCGGAGACGATGAGCGTGTCCGCCTCATCGTCCCCGGCGATGGCGATCGCCTTGCGCCCGGGTGTTCCCGCGGGTGCGGCTTCCGCCTCGAGGTCGTGGTAGCCCATGTGGTTGAAGGCCTTCACGAGCCTCGTCCGCGGCGCCAGAGAGTCCAAGTGTCGCCTGACGAGTTCGCTGCTGGTGATGGAGGGGTCGTTGAGGTCCTCGCGCACGCCGTCGGTCTCCCACCAGTAGTTCATCGCGTCCAGGACGATCTTGCCCGCCAGCTCCCGTGCCGGGATGGTGTGGTACTTGCCGAGTGGCAGGGCGAGCACCACGACATCGCCCGCGTGAGCCGCCTCGGCGGGCCAGGCAGCCCGAGCGCCGGGAGTCAGGACCTCGGTGGTCAACGCGATGGCAGCCGGGTCGCCCGACGCGGCGACCACCACCTGGTAGCCCGCTCTCAGCGCGAGCCGAGCCAGCACCGTGCCGAGCTTGCCGGCGCCGAGTATGCCGACGGTGCGCACGGAGTGGTCGGCTGCTCGCATGTTCGCGTAGGTCTCGTCGGTCACGAGGTCACCGGCCCAGCGGCCTTGTCGTCGGCCAGCAGCTCGCGCACCAGCGGCACGACCCTGGTCCCGAACAGCTCGACGCTACGCAGCCTGGCGCTGGCGGGCACGGCGCCGGCCGTCGAGTAGATGAGGTCGAAGCGACCGACGTCGAGCGCCTTGACGGCCCGCGCGATCTTGCGGGCAACCGTCTCGGGTGAACCGACGTACAGCGACCCGTGCGCGACCTCCGATTCGAACTGCTCCCGCCGCTGAGGCGGCCAGCCGCGCTCACGGCCGATCTTGTCCATCAGCTCCTTGTGGCCGGGGTAGTAGATCTCCTTGGCCTCGGCGTCGGTCTCGGCGATGAAGCCGGGCGAGTGCATGCCGACCGGGTAAGCCTGCGTGCCGAGCTGCTCCGTGGCGCGCCGGTAGAGCTCGACGTACGGAGCGAACCGTTCGGGCGCGCCACCGATGATGGCGAGCATCAGCCGGAACCCGTAGCGCGCGGTGCGTATCACAGACTGCGGCGACCCGCCGACGCCGACCCAGGTGCGGAGCCTGCCAGACTCGGTCTTGGGGAAGACGTCGGCCTCGGTCAGCGCGGCGCGCGTGGTGCCCTGCCAGGTGACCGGCTTCTCGTCGAGGAGCTTGTGGAAGAGGTCGATCTTCTCCTCGAACAGCACCTCGTAGTCCTTGAGGTCGTACCCGAACAGGGGGAACGACTCCGTGAACGAGCCGCGGCCGAGGATGACCTCGGCGCGTCCGTTCGACAGCGCGTCGACGGTGGCGAAGCGCTCGAAGACCCTGACCGGATCGTCTGAGGACAGCACCGTCACGCCCGATGCCAGGCGGATACGCTCTGTGCGGGTTGCGATGCCGGCGAGCACGGTCTCGGGGGATGTGATCGCGAACTCGCGGCGGTGGTGCTCGCCCAACGCCACGACGTCGATGCCGATCTGGTCGGCGAGAACCGCCTCCTCGACCGTGGCGCGGATGGCCTCGGCGTAGGAGACGAGGTTCCCGGCATCGTCCCGCGGCAGATCGCCGAAACTGTCGATGCCGAACTCGAGGGTGTCGCTGGTGGCGTGTGTCGATTCTTCGGGGCTCATGCGGCTCTCCTAGCTGCTCGAAGTCTGGCTTCGACTCCGTCACGCCGCGACAGGCGCGGCGATAGTTGACACGTCAATCATGCCCCAATATGATTGACATGTCAATGAATGGAGACCGCTGAGATGCCAGGGCGCGCCACGGCTCAACGCAGAAGGCACCTGCCGACCAAGGAGCAGTTACGCGTGTGGCGTGACTACCTCGAGACCGCCGAGGCGTTGCGGGCGCGGCTGGGGAGCCGGATGCAGCGCGAGTCTTCGCTTTCGTTAGGTGACTACGGGGTGCTCCTGGCGCTCAGCGAAGCCGCAGGGCAGAGGTTGCGCTCTTCGGAGCTGGCCGCGCTGGTCGACTGGGACCGCAGCCGACTCTCCCACCACCTCGGCCGCATGGAGCGGCGCGGTCTGGTCCGTCGCGAGGAGTGCGCGGTCGACAGCCGCGGAGCCGAGGTCGTGCTCACCGACCGCGGCTCACAGGCGTTCCGCGCCGGGTCGATCCCTCACCTGCAGGCCATCCACGACCTGTTCATCGAAGCGCTCTCACCCGAGCAGCTGGCTGGGCTCGAGGGGGTCACGGCGGCGCTCAGGGCGCGCATGCAGGAACGAGGCGAACGATTAGAGCCGAAGTGAGCGCTGCAGGTCGTCGTGTTCGAACGCGCTGCTCATGCGCTCGATCTCTGCCGTTGTAGCCCGCAGCGCCATGGCGGTGCCACGCCAATCGCGAGTCGCAAGTGCTACGGCCCTCGCGATCTCCTTCGCAGCAGGAAGCGCTAGGCCGAAGTACTCCGCTGCCGACAGGGCGAAGTCGATGTCGCAGGTGCGTTCATCGTCGAGTATCGCCGTGGTCAATACCCGCGGGCGCACGTCGACGGGGGTGGGGTTCAGGTCATAGGCGGGAGAGAGTAACCAACCTCCTGCTCCTCGCCACAAGAAGGCGTGGTTCCGCAAGTGGTCGTCGACGTTGCTCACCAGGATGTTGAACACCATGCGACGGAACAGCTTCTCGGCGTCCCTCTTCGCGTCGGCGCCGTGCTCGCTGATGGCATCGACCAACTCAGGGTAGCTGGATGGTTGCCCGTCTAGCAGGTCCAGCATCGCGAGAGCCGAGAGGAACGGAGTTCGGAGTTCGCCTTGTCGATCGAAGCGGTGCGAGAGTAGAACCGGGACCTGATTCACCTCGAGGAGGGCGTTGTCGGCAACGTCGATTCCTGCGAGCGCCGCGAGTCGATGGGCGATGGCCTCCCAGCGCTCGAGGCTGTACTCGTCGGTCGGCTTGGGGAACTTGGCGATAGCTAGCCGGCCCTGTGCGTCGGTGACCGATGCCTTCGGCCTTGCCCCTCCGAGTGACGATCCGGGGACGAGGATGAGCCGTAGGTCTTCGTCGGTCTCCTCGTTCAGGAGCGTGCGTTGGGTAGCGGCCAGCAACCGCCCGACATGAACGATGCTCGGCACTCCAAGCTCATCCGGTGCGAGGAAGACCTCTTCGTCGGGGCGCTTGAATCTAAGAGCTCCTATCCTCGTGCTGTCCGCGACGCCGAGAAGGAAGTCGAGCTCTTGTAGGGCGCGAGCGGGACGCCCGTCGGCTTTCGCTCTTCTGCGTTCGGCGCGTCGCATCAGGCTGCGCCCCCATGTGTCAGGAGACGAGTCCCCCAGCGCGCCGAGAAGCGCCTGTCCCTGACGGGGACTGAACGGAGCCGAGTCGAGACGAAGCGAGGGCTGCAATGAGTATGCGTTCGGATCGTCCAACCAGGACTGCTCGTACTGGAAACCTACGGCCTCGTAGCCTCGACGTGGCAGGCGACGCAGCGAGCCAACCAGGACGTCCGCTCCGTGGAGTTGAACGTGGACTTCGACATCAGATCTCATCGGCGTGGCTTCTCGACTTGAGTCGTTGGGCTCTTGCGCGCTGGGGCAACGCTTCTTCGGAAAGGGCCAAGCCCACCTCATCTACCCCCGGCGCAGCGAGCTTCCGAAGGTTATCGAGGAGCCCAAGTGCCTGTAGGACGCTGGCGTAGATCCCGATTCCCACGCCGGGGTCGCCTGCCTCGATGCGCTGCAAGGTCGGACGGCTCGTGAACGCGCGGTTAGCGACGGTGTCCATCGTGAGGTTGCGCCTTAGGCGAGCGACCCTCACGTCGCGCCCAAGCTCTCGCAAGGAACGACGTACGGCCTGAGTTGGGCGATGAGGGGATGCCATGTGTAAACATGGTATATCACTACATCCATCTATCGCAGCATGAACATTACATTAGTGTGAAGTCGCCGACCCAAACACCACGGGGCGCCAGCCCCCGAGCCGGCGCCCCACGACTTCCGTCAATGCCTAAGAACCAGTCCTGGGCGACGCTCCTCAGAACGAGATCTTGAACGTCCGCGTGTGCACCACGCCGTGGTTGCCGAGTGGGTGTCCGCAGCTCTTGAACCCGGGGTCGACGGCGACCGACTTGTCGCCCCTGACGAGGTAGAGCACGCCCAACTCCCTGCACACTCCGACCGTGTCCCTGACCTCGATCGTCAGCGTGTCTCCGACCTCGGCCGAGAAGTGTATCGGTGGGCGGGTGCCCGCGTGGGCCGTGGTGCCATCGGTGTAGATGACGGTGCCGTTCAGCTTCACCTCGAGTGCGTCGTCGACCCCGATCCCGCTGGTCCCATCCGAGCTGGCGGCGAGGATGTACGACGTCCCGCCCTTGAACTTGGCGCTGGCCTGGGTCTGGCCGAGTACCGTCTGCACGCCGTCGTTGTCGAGCACGACAGTGACCGTCACCGGCTGGACGGTGCCCTCCTCGGTGGCGGCCTGGACGAAGACGACGCTGTTGGAGGTTCCCACGCTGGTCTGCGAGCCGCCGGCGAACGCGCTCGGCCCGTAGGTCACGAAGATGTAGTGGAGTGTGCCGGACTCGGGAACCGGGTCGACGGTGGCGGTGAACGTCTGCTCGGAGCCGAAGTCGAGCTCGGCGTTCTGAGGCGAGAGGGTGATCGTGCTCTCCTTGACGGTGACGCTCGCGGTCCCGGTGGCGACGACCGTCTGAGTACCTCCCTGGTCCTGTAGCGCCTCGACCGTGATCACGTCGGTGCCGTAGTTGATGTTGATGGTGTCGCGATGCTTGTAGGTGATGACGGTGCTGCTCGTCTCGAACGGCAAGGCTTTGTCGGTGGTCCCGTCGGTGGCGTACCCGGCGAGCGCGCCGCTGAGCGAGTAGCGGTAGGTCAGGTTGGCGGGGTTCACGCCCTCCGGGAACCTGACGTTGGTGGTGAGGACGACCTGGCCACCGGTGCCGATCGTCGACTCTGCCGGAGTGATGCGCAGGGTGATCGTCCTGGCGAGTACGGTGATCACCTCGACGCGCTTCGAGTTCTTGATCGTCGAGATGATGCCGCTGCCGACGGAGCTGACGCTCTTGGCCGTGGCGCCGACCAGGGGCGAGAGGCTGCGCATCACACGGGCGATCAGCGCGCCGGGGTTGTCCCTGAGCACGATGTCGTCGTAGTAGATGGCGAGGAGTCGCTGCAGCGTCGTCGGCAACGCCGAGGAGTTGAACAGCTCCGCGAACGCGTCGTTGATGCCGGTAGCGAAGTCACCCTCTTGGATCTGGTCGATCGTGTTGGTCGAGAGGCCCTCGAGGAGCTCGTCGAAGTTATCAACGAGGCGTTCGGGAGCGCCGAGCGCCAACGCTGACGAGATCGTGGGCGCGAGGAAACGCTCGACGGCGGTGCGCATGGCCACGTCCTTCGCGGTCTGCACCACGCTGGCTGGGTACGCGCCGGAGAGCACGTCGCCGCCGGCACCGACGACGGTGACGCGGTAGGTGGTCGTCTCGTCCTGGTTGCCCGGTACCGCGACGTTCTCGGACCTGACCGCATGGCGCGACACGCTGCCTGAAGCGAAGCCATTGAAGTGCTGGTAGCTGTCCGCCGAGTTCCGGTCCTCGACTCTCGCCCCTTCGAGCGCGAAGTTGACGACCGGGCCGGGCGACGGGTTGTGGCGATCGACGAACACGTGCACAGGGCGCTTGAAGGCGTTGTAGACGTTGATCACGTCGGTGAGAGGGGCGGTCTCCCGCACGCTGATGCCGCTCTGCTGATAGTCGGGGGAGATGGTGAGGTTCTGCGCCGCGATCTCGGCAGTAGCCTCAGGCACGAGGATGGCGGCCATGTCTGCCAGCGCCGCGGCGATGCCGTCGTCGTCGAGTGTCACGTTCGGCGGTTCGGCGATGACCGCCAGGCGCACAGCTTCCGTCACTGGGTTGAGAGCAGGGTGGCGCGTCAGCATGTCGAGGAGGCTGAGCTGCATGGCCGGCTCGAGGAACTGGCCGTTCAGGTAGTAGAAGGAGAGCGCCTCGGCCGTAGTGCGAGTGCTCAACACAGCCATCTCCTCCGAGACCCAGCCCAGCAGCAGCGTGTCGTTGCTGCTCTCGACACTGGCGAGCGCCGGCCCGTGGCCGGTGATGCTGGCCGCGCCGGCCCCGTTGGTCACCGGACCCGCGCCGTACGGAGTCGAGAGTGTGAGCGCTCCGAAGCTCGCGCCGTCGGGAAGCGCGATCTGCACGGTGACGTCACGCAGCTCGTTCGGGTCTGGTGGGCCGGTTCGCCCGCAGGCGGGAACTACGAAAAGTGCGGCTAGCAGGACCAAGAGGACACCTGTACGTCTGAGCATGAGGCAGGCTAATCGGGACCCTTTTAGCGTTCGCTTAAAGCGGTGCGGGGCGCGACCCACCACTAGATAGCCAAAATAGCCATAATGGTGCTAACGTCCTGGTATGAGCATCGAGGTCTCCATCGCCGAAGCGCGCGACCAGCTCTCGACTTGGGTGAGAAGCGCAGAGCACGGTAGCGCCGTGGTGCTTACCAGGCGCGGAAAGCCCGTGGCCGCCATCGTCTCGGCGGACGAGTTCAGGAGCCTGGAGCGCCTGCGGGCGGCCGGTCCCATGGCAGGACTCGCAGGACTGGCCGGCGGCTGGGAGTGCTCTGAGGAGCTCGTCGACGCGGTCGAGTCTTTCGAACGGACCTCGTCCCGGCCTAGCCTCGACTTGGACTGAGGTTCGTGGCCTACCTCTTCGACACGGACGCGATCAGCGAGGTGCTGCGCAGGGCACCGGCTCCCGCGTACATAGAGTGGCTGCGTACTGTCGAGAGGGAGTATCAGTTCGCCAGCGCCGTCTCAATCGCTGAGCTCTACCGTGGAGCCTTCCGCAGTGAGGGCCGCGACCGGCACCTGACCAACATCGAGGAGCGCGTCTTCCCGTCGGTGACGGTGCTACCGTTCGACGTCGAGGCTGCGAAGGTGTTCGGTCGGATCTCCGCGCGGCTCGAATCGCTCGGCAAGAGCCTGGCTGACGCAGACCTGCAGATCGCTGCGACCGCGTTGGCCCACGAACTCAAGCTGGTCACAGGCAACGTCAAGCATTTCGAGAGGGTACCGGGACTGAAGATCGAGAGGGTGCTGGCCGCCTCCAGGCGCCTTAGCGCCCCATAATGGCGCCATGAACCTAGCCGAGCTCCCCGGTCCGGGCGAGTACGCCTACCGCGGCGCCCGCGCTCTCGCCATTTTGCACGAGCGCGAGCTGCGCGACTTCCTGACCGTCTGGCGCCGCTTCGATGCCGCCGGCCTGCAACTGCCGGAGACCGACGACCCCTCCTACCTCAGCAATCTTCACTTGCTCCAGCACGTGCTGAGAGCCGCCGGTAGGTACCTCGAGTGGATCTGCCGCCAGCTCGAGCTGCCCGAACCCGGCATCCGCCAGCCGCCCGAGCCGAGCGAGCTAGCCCTGCAAGCCGGCGACTACCTCGAGCACGTGCTCGACCGGTGGCGCCGCTCGCTGACCACCGTGCCGGAGTCGCTCATGGAGCAGCGGGCGTACACCGCCAACTGGGGCGCGCCCATGACCATCGAGTCGATGCTCGAGCACGCCGTCATGCATCCGCTGCGTCACACCTTCCAGCTCGAGGAGCTGATGGCGAGGAGCTCTAGCTAGCTGCCCGGGCAGGCGAGGAAGGTGGCGCCGTACGAGTAGAGCAGGTCGAACAGCCGCCCCGGCGCGCTGAGTTCGAGGTTCAGCACCAGACCGCTGCCGTTCGTCCCGCTGCCTAGCACCTGGAAGAGCCCGTCGGCGAACGACCTCCCCCGGGAGTCCGCGCCGTGCGCGGCCAGGCTGGTGCGCTGGGCGAGGTCAGCCTCGGCCGATGCCTGGTCGGGGTAGACGATGGCGACGCGGCCCAGCGCCGTGTCGTCTTGTCTGCGGTAGGCGAGCGCCGCCACGTCGTAGCTCAGCAGCGACCCGTTGGGCTCCAGCCCGCGACAGGCGCTGGCCTCGTCGACCAACACCGCGCCATGCGCGCCGCTCACCCCGTCCAGCACGGCCTCGGCTACCTCGCCGCTCATCCACCCCTGTGCGCGACCCGCGCGGACGTCGAGCGCAGCCGCGATCACCTCGGGCCTGGTCGCGAGGAGCAGCACACGCTCGTCCTCTAAGTAGCTGAGGTTCTGGTAGAGGATGAACGGCGGCCTTAGCCACGACTGGCTCGGGTCGGCAGGGTGCGAGTGCACCTCCTGGCCCTCGTGAACCGCGGTCTCGTAGCCGCGGGTCGCGAGCAGTGCCAGCATCGCGCTGGGATCGAAGCCGCTCTCGAAGGCGACGACCGCGAGGCGCTCGCTCGTCTCGAGCTCCCAGGCGACGTCCAGCAGGCTCCAACCCCACTGCTCCTGCACCAGCCAGACCTGGCCCTGGTTGGCGGTGGCTGTGCCGGTCGGCGGTGAGTGCCTGGCCGCCAGAGCCCGCACGAATGCGTCGTCGCCTACGGCCGGCTCGGCCGGCCACACTTCGCGCGTGTCCTCGCGGACCAGCGACCAGTCGGTGTAGTAGGCGTAGGCGGTGGAGCCGGGCAGGAAGCGCAGCGCTGCGCTGAGGTGGTCCTGGGACTGGGACCAAGCGGCGGCGCTGAGCGACAGGGCGAGAGTGAGAAGGAGGCGTCTCATGAGGACATCCTGTCGGAGGCGGCGTTGCAGAGGCGTTGCTATAGATCCGCCGACAACCTGCTGAGGCTCCGCTCCTGACTCCTCTGCTAATATCCGTCATGTCGACTCGACCGCTAGAAGACCTGAGCGCGGCTGCCCGCGGTAACCGGCTCGGACTCCCTCTACTCGGAGCCGCGCTGTGCCTCTGCACGATGATCGCCCTGCCGAGCGTCCTCGCCCAGCCAGCCGCAGGAGCTGCCTGCAGCGGCCCGCTAGCGCAGAGCTCCACAGGCCCGGTGTGCGGCTTGGAGGTTGCGGCCTTCGAGGGCGCGGACGTCAGCGTCGAGGCCTTCCTCGGCATCCCGTACGCGGAGTCGACGGCCGGCGCGGGCCGCTGGAGCCCGCCGGTGCCGAAGGCGCCGTGGACAGAGCCGTTCGCCGCGCACGCCTACGGCGCTCCGTGTCCGCAGGGCATCGACGAGCTGCAGCCGCAGCGCGGCCCGATGAGCGAGGACTGCCTCAGCGTCAACGTGTGGACGCCGGCCGCCGACGGCGCGGCTAGGCCGGTGATCGTGTTCGTCTACGGCGGCGCCTTCGTCGCCGGCAGCACTGCGGGCGAGCTGTACCGGGACGGGCCGCCGATCTACGACGGCGGGCGCCTGGCCGCGACCCAGGACGTCGTGGTCGTCACGCTCAACTACCGGCTAGGTGCGTTGGGCTTTCTCGCAGGGGTAGGTGGGCTGGAAGGCAACTACGGCCTGCGCGACCAGCAGCTAGCGCTCCGCTGGGTGCAGGAGAACGCCGCCGCCTTCGGCGGGGACCCTGACAGGGTGACCCTGGCCGGCCAGAGCGCCGGTGCCACGTCGGTGACCGCCCATCTCACGGCCATCCCGTCGAGCGCGGGCCTGTTCGACGCCGTGATCGTGATGAGCAACCCGGCGGGCCTGCCGTACAAGGAGATGCAGGAGGCGACGGACCTGGGCGTGGCGTTCGGCGTCGCGGCCGGCTGTCCCAGGCGCGGCGACCAGCTCGCATGCCTGCGTGCCATGTCGTTCGAGGAGCTCATCGACACGCAGACCTCGAAGTTGACCGTCACCTCCGTGCTGAGGCTCGGCGCCGACGGGCTCCTGCTCTGGTCACCGACTGTCGACGGCGAGTTCCTGGTCGGTGTCCCGATCGGCGAGGCCTTCACCGGCGGTTACGACGTGCCGGCGATCATCGGCACCACCTCTGGCGAGGGCGTCGTCTTCGGCCACGGCGGCGGCGCGCACATGGGCTTCATCGAGTTCTCCATCGCCGCGCAGGTGATGCTCGGCCGGCCGGCTTCCGATCTGGTGGTCAGGGAGTACTCGCCCGGCCTCGGTCGCGACCATCGCCCGGCCTGGATGGATATGTTCACAGAGGTGGTCTTCCACTGCCCCAGCCTCGGTCTGGCGCTGTCCGGCAGGGCACCGACCTACTTCTACGAGTTCGAGCACATCTCCTCGCTGCGCCTGTTCCCGCCCGCACCTTGTTCGGAGCAGGCCTGCCATGGCGAGGACGTTCCGTACGTGTTCGGCACGGGAGGGGGCGAGAGACCGTTCACGCCCGAGGAGCGCGAGCTGTCCGATCTCGTCCAGCGGCTCTGGGGAGCGTTCGCACATGCTCCGTACGAGCTCGACGAGGTGGACCTGGGAGGCGGGCTCAGCTGGCCGCGCTATCAGGTGCCACAACGCGAGGTGCTTACCCTCGGGCTCGAGCCTCACGTCCGCTCCGCCGACCTGCACGGCTGCGACGTGGCGGCCGAGATCGGTCAGATCAGGGGCATCATCGACAGGCTGCCAGAGCTGCCCTGAGCGCCTCGCGGAGTCGCTGCCGCGCGGCTCGTACTCGACCTGCGTCTCTACCTCAGACGGTCAGGCCCACGTCGAACACCGCGCTGTAGCCCTCGTCGGTGGCTACGGTGTCGAGCAACAACTGCGACCCGCCACCGCGGTAGATGTTGTCGGTCGAGTTGAGCGTGTCGCGCGTGCCCTTGGTGTCGTAGGGAGACTGGCTGTGCACCAGCGTGGTCAGGTCCTCGTCGAAGAACAGCTGCGAGGTGAACTCGTACTCGCGACCGTCCGCCTGTTGGGTGACGATCTTGAAGTGGATGTGTACCGCCCTGCCCGAGTACCAGCCTGGGTAGATGGTGGTGAAGCTGGCCAAGCCGGCGTCGTCGGTCTGCTGATAGCCGCGCAGGAACGTCTTGTCGCGGTTGTCGAAGCCAGCGAAGCTGTCCTGGAACCCCGAATACGCGCCGTTGGCATCGCAATGCCACACGTCGACCACCGCGTTGGGCAGCGGCGTGCAGCCTTCGCTGGCGACCCGGCTGACCAGGAACGCCAGGGTCAGCGGCACGCCCGCTACGACGCTGCCGTCGCTGGGCTCGCCGCGGATGTCGCTGCGGTTGAGCTGGTCGTCTAGGTAGTAGGGTCCTTCGGTCAACTCGGGCCGAGCGACGCAGCTGGGGAGGGTGGACTGGGCTCGAGCCACCCCGAGACCTCCGCGGCTCACCACTCCAGCCGCTCCCGCGCCCAGCGCCAACGCGCCGGCGCTCGCACCGACCAGGGTCAACACCTCGCGCCTGCTCAATATCTTGCCGACCGGGAGATCGTCGTTGTCCACCGTTCACCACCCCTTTCTCGCCTTGAGTCGCTTAGAGCGTAGGTCTCGGCTATGGAGGTTCTGTGAAGGGGCTCTCGGGGGCGCTACCAGGCGCCGAGACAGACGGCAGCCGCCCTACCGCCCATGAGAGCTTCCTGAGATGCACATGTGTGCAACGTGATAGCTTCTGCGAGTGGTGACGCTGCGCGCGTCAACGACACCACCTGTACGCGGCAGTCAGGGGTACCCACCACCTGCGCGGCGCGACGAGGGAGACAGCGATGAGGGAGACACGATGAGCCAGTGGCTGGAGTCGACCTTCAAGCTCAAGGAGCTGGGGTCAAACCCGCGTACCGAGGTGGTCGCCGGGCTGACCACGTTCCTGACGATGGCGTACATCATCGTCGTCAACCCGCTGGTGCTCAGCGACGGGGGCGTGCCCGCCAACGGTGCGCTGTTCGCGACGGTGCTCATCGCCGCGGTCTCGAGCATCATCATGGGCCTCTACGCCAACCTGCCGATCGCGCTCGCGCCCGGCATGGGGCTGAACGCCTTCTTCACCTACACCCTGGTGCTCTCGATGGGCCTCTCGTGGCAGCAGGCCCTCGGCGCCGTGTTCATCTCCGGCATCGGCTGCATCATCATCTCGCTGCCCGGCCTGAACCTGCGCGAGGCGATAGTGCGGGCGGTACCGACCGGCGTCCGCCTCGGCGTCGCCGCCGGCATCGGGCTGTTCCTCGCGCTCATCGGCATGGTCAACGCCGGCGTGATCGTCGCCAACCCCGCCACCGTCGTTGGCTTCGCGGGCTTCAGCCCCAACTTCGTGCTGTTCGTCATCGGCCTGGTCGTCGCGGGCTGGCTGCTGGTCAAGAAGGTCAAGGGCGCGCTGCTCATCGGCATCCTCGCCGCGACTGCCCTGGCCATGATCTTCCAGGCCGTCGGTTGGGTCGAGGGCGCCGTCTTCTACCCGTCGAGCCTCGTCGCGCTGCCGTCGTTCGACACCTTCCTCGCCATGGACCTGCGCGGCGTGCTGACCCTCGCCGTCCTGGGGCCGGTCTTCGCGCTGCTGTTCACCGACATGTTCGACTCGATCTCGACCTTCATGGCTGTGAGCAAGGTCGCCGGCCTGCAGGAGCCGGACGGCACGCCCAAGAACGTCGGCAAGGCGCTGATGGCGGACTCGATCGCCACCATGCTCTCCGGGCCGGTCGGCAGCTCGTCCGCCACCTCGTACATCGAGTCGGCCGCGGGCGTGAACGCCGGTGGCCGCTCCGGGTTGACCGCCGTCGTGGCCGGGCTGCTGTTCCTGCCGTTCATGTTCTTCTCGCCCCTGCTCGGCCTGGTGCCCGCGGTCGCGACCGCTCCCGTGCTCGTGCTGGTCGGCCTGTTCATGATGTCGACCCTCAAAGACCTCGACTGGAGCGACTACGGCACCGTCATCCCGGCGTTCGTCGCGCTGATCGCGATACCGTTCTCCTACTCGATCACTACGGGCATCGTGCTCGGCTTCATCGTGCACGTGCTGCTAAAGGTGCTGACCGGCAAGATCAGCGAGGTTCCGCTGATCCTGTGTGTCGTGTTCGCGCTGTCGGTGGTGCTGCTGCTCATCTGACGTCCGAATTGGCTACGCACGGGCGCTCGGGCCGTTCTCGGCCTCAGCGCGCCTGCGTCGCTAGCTTGAGCGCGGCCTCCAAGGTCAGCGCCTCGCCGCGGGCGAAAGCCGACCTGAAGGCCGCGTCCACAGGGCTTTCACGGTCGCGACCACCGAGGCTCGTACTGGTAGAGCAGCCGCCGTCTCAGTCGGCGATGATCTCGCCAGCGTGCAGTCGACGCAGGAACGTCTCGACCGGCAGGATCCGTACCCCGTCTACCGACAGCTCCTCTGCACCGCGGTAGACTAGGTACGCCTTCATGCCGGGCAAGCCGGCGCTCAGCGAACGGATGCCCTTCAGGAGCTCCGGCCTGAAGCGCCGGCTCGACTTCACCTCGATGGCGACCATCTTCTGCCCGCGCCACCAGATGAAGTCGACCTCGGCTCCGCTGGGAACCGACCAGTAGCCGAGGGAGCCTTTGGTGCCGGAGTAGTCGAGGTACGCGCGGAGCTCGTGTAGGACGAGATGCTCGAGTAACACACCTTCCCAATCCGACGGCATCGGTTGCTCGAACGCGCCCGCCGCTGCGTTCAGTACGCCGGTATCGAACCAGTAGAGCTTGGGAAGCGCGACCTCTTTGACCTTGGCCCTGGGGCGGTACGCGGGGAGCCAGTTAGCGATCAGCGTGTCTATCAGCACCTCGAAGTAGCCTCTGGTCGTCTCGCGGGCGACCCCGGCGTCGCGCGCCAGGCCCGAGATGTTGGTTCGTTGACCAGCAGCGAGAGCCGCGACAGAGAGGAACCGGCTGTAGGCTCCGAGATTACGGACGAGTCCTTCAGCTCTGACCTCTTGAGCGAGATAGGTCGTTGCGTAGGCACGCAGGTAGTCTTCACGAGACTCGTCGTCGGAAGCAGTCACGCTCATCGGCAGGGAACCGAAGCGCAGTAGTTGGTCCGTGGGAGTGGAGAACTTCGTCTCGGCGGACGTGAGAGGGTAGAGGTTGCGTATGACGGCGCGGCCGGCAAGCAGGTTGACCCCGCCCTGACGGAGTCGGCGAGCGGATGAACCGGTAAGCGCGAATCTCTTGTAGCCCCCCTCTTCCATCAGGTGGTGAACCTCGTCCAGAAGTCTGGGCACCCTCTGAACCTCGTCGATGACGATCCAGGCGCTTCTCGGCAGCGGAGCGACCTGAGCCCTCAGCAGCCCGGGGTCGCGCTCGTAACGAACGAGGTTCTCGTGCGTCAGCAGGTTGACGACGAGCGCAGACGGGAATCGCGAGCGGATCCACGTGCTCTTGCCGGTTCCCCTAGGGCCGAACAGGAAGAATGCCTTGTCTGGAGCGGCCAGTGTTCGTGTATACATCGACACCAGATTTACCGTAAGGATGGTGTCTAGGTAGTCGACGACATCACAGTGGACGAGACGGAGCTAGGTGAAGGTCGCCAGGATCGAAGTCGACACTCATACATCGGAATCCACCGACGGACTGTCGTCCAAAGTTCAAGACGTGCCGTTCTACACACGATATCTTAGTAGTTGCAACAACCTATTTAGGGAGAGGAAGTGAAGAGCATGGCGCGTTCTTCGACACTCACACCCAAGGCTCGGCGAAGGCGGTGGACCTTGCGGTCCCTGGCGGTCGCGGTGGCGGCCACTCTCGTCGCCTTGTCTGGCTCGGCGGCGTTGGCGCAGGAGGGGCCTTTCGATCATCTGGCACTGGAGCTGGTTGCCGAAGGTCTCACATCGCCCGTCAACCTCGTCTCGCCCCCGGGCGACGACCGCCGGTTCGTCGTCGACCAGGTCGGCCTGATCTGGATCCTCGATGCGGAGGGCAACCTGCTGCCCGAGCCGTTCCTGGACGCGCGGCCGCACCTGATGACCTTCCGCCCCGGCTTCGACGAGCGAGGCCTGCTGAGCGTCGCTTTCCATCCGAACTACGCGCGCAACGGGCGTTTCTTCGTCTACTACAACGCCCCGCTGCGCCCGGGCTCCTTGGCGGCTCTGAACAACACGATGACGATCTCCGAGTTCAGGGTCTCGGCGCGAGACCCGAACCGGGCGGATCCGTTCAGCCAGCGCAAGGTGCTGCAGATCGACGATCCGGCCTTCAACCACAACGGCGGCCAGCTCGCCTTCGGTCCCGACGGCTACCTGTACATCGGCATCGGTGACGGCGGTGCCTCCAACGACCAGGGCCCCTTCCACCCGCCGATGGGCAACGGGCAAGACATCACCACGCTGCTCGGCGCCATCTTGCGCATCGACGTCGACGATGACGACGGCCGCGGCTACGCCGTTCCCGCCGACAACCCCTTCGTGGGAGGCGTGGAGCTCGCCAACAACAACGACCTCGGCATCGTCTGGTCCGGTCTGGCCTCGGGTCAGGGAGCCAGGGACGAGATCTACGCTTGGGGCTTCAGGAACCCGTTCCGTTTCTCCTTCGACACGGAGATAGGCGACCTGTGGGTCGGAGACGTCGGCCAGGGCATGTTCGAGGAGCACAACCGCGTGACGCAGCCTGGCAACTACGGCTGGCGCATCCGCGAGGGCAACTCCTGCTTCAACCGCGAGGTCTCGGCCGAGCCGCTGGCAGAGTGCGCCGATGTCGGGCCCCGCGGTGAGCCGCTGGTTCCGCCGACGATCGTCTACGAGCACGCCAGCGGCCACCCCGGCACCGGTCTCGGCATCTCGACGACGGGCGGCTACGTCTACCGCGGCTCGGCGATACCTGAGCTGGTAGGCGCCTACGTCTTCGGCGACTGGAGCAACAGCTTCGCCGCTGCCACCGGCAAGCTGTTCGTGGCGACCGAGCAGGGCGGCGGCTGGGAGATAGTGCTCGACCGCGCTCTCGACCAGTTCGTGCTGGCGCTCGGCCAAGACGGCGCCGGAGAGCTCTACTTGTTGACGACCGAGAACAGCGCTCCGCAGGGTCAGACGGGGCGCGTGTGGAGGATCGTCGCCGGCCAGTGAGCGTGCCGTCGCGCGCGGGTGTCGATGACGCCTGCTACGGACAGCACGACGAGTTAGCTGACTACTGAGTGAGGTGGGCGGGTGATGGCGGTGCTCCAGGTGCCGCGCCACCCGCCCACCGCTGCACCGCCACCACTTCCTAGGCCTTTGGAGTCATGCATGCCAACCAGGCGACGCGATCAACTGACACGTCTCTGCGCCGTAGCGGCGCTTCTCGTCCTCACCGTCTTGCCCGCCGCGTTCAGCCAGGGCGACGGATCTGGGGCCGCGGTCCACATCGGCCAGGAGCAGGCGCGCCGCGGCGCGTCGGTCTACGCGCAGCACTGCGCCACCTGCCACGGTGAGGAGCTCGAAGGCTTCGGACCGTTCCCGCCTCTGACAGGTGCCGGGTTCCGCGAGCATTGGCAGGGCAAGACCCTCGGCGAGCTCTACGCCTTCGTCAGCGAGCAGATGCCTCTAGGCTCCGGAGGCTCGCTCGAGCCGAGCCTTTACCAGGACGTCACCGCGTTCGTGCTACAGCGCAACCGCTACCTGCCTGGTGAGACCGAGTTCGACCACCAGGACGAGGAGATGCTCGGGGCGGTCCTGGCCTGGGAGTGAGCCGTTGAACTTCACATGAGTTAACCAAGTACTATCCTCGGCATTCCGTGCGCGAGGGGGCTCGCGCGGTTCCTGGAGTGTGATGACCCAAGTAACCCAGATCCGAACCCCAGAGCCGAGACCTGCCCACGTCATCAGCGCCAGCGTGAAGCGGCGGATGCTGATAAGCCCTTCCTTCGCCAGGGTCACCATCACGGGTGAGGGTCTAGGGGCGATAGACCGCCTCGGTTACGACCAGTGGCTGCGCATCTTCATGCCGCGTGCCGCCGGCGACGAGCTGCGGCTCCCCGACAGCCGCGACCCCGACTGGTACTCGCGCTACCTGCACACCCCCGAAGCTCTGCGCCCGCACATGCGTTACGTGACGGTGAGCGCGTTCCGCAGGGGCCACCCGGCAGACCTCGGCGCCCCTGAGATCGACCTCGACGTCGTCGTTCACAGCGCGCCCGACCTGCGCGGGAAGGGCCCGCTCTCGACCTGGGCGCAGACGGCCGAACCGGGGGAGGCGGTGGGTGTGCTCGACCAGGGTCTGATCTTCAGACCGAACCACGGCGCCGACGAGGTGCTGCTCGTCGGTGACGAGACGGCCGTTCCCGCCATCGCCGGCATCCTGCGCTCGCTGCCGCACGACACGCGCGGCCACGCGCTCATCGAGGTCCCCGGGAGTCGCGACGTCCAGGCGATGCCCGCCCCGGAGGGCGTCAAGGTCAGCTGGATGACCCGCTCACGCGTCAAGGCGCTGCCCGGCGACCTGGTCGTGCTGGCGGCCCGCGACGTCTTGGGCGACGCGGTCGGCTACCCGTACGTCTACGCGGCCGGTGAGTCGCGCCTGACGAGCGCGCTCGGCATGACGCTCCGCGAGGAGCTGGTGTGGCCCAAGCAGCTCTTCACCCTCGTCGGGTACTGGCACGACTCGTCGCAGGAGCGCCGCTGACGCCCGTTGCCGGCTTCGGTCACGCGCCCCGGCACCAGAGATGCCAAAGCTAAGTAAGATGCTCAGGATTCTCGCGCCGGCTGCCGACAGCCGCGATGCGCCGAACCCGGAGTGTCATGAGCCAAGCCGCAGACACGCGCAGACCCGATCCCAAGCAGGCCTTCGTCATCACGGCCGCGGTGCTGCGGCGCGTGCGCCTGAGCCCGTCGTTCGCGCGCATCACGCTGGGCGGTGCGAGTCTCAAGCGCCTCGAGCGCCGCGGCTACGACCACTGGTTCAGGATGTTCATGCCACGCCCCGAGGCTCCTGGCCTGAGCCTACCCGACGGAGACGAGGCGCCGGGCTGGTACACGCGCTACCTCGCAGCAGCCGACGCCGAGCGCCCGACGATGCGCTACGTGACGATAAGCGCTCACCGGCTCGACCCCGAAGGCGGCAACCCTGAGGTGGACATCGACGTCGTCCTGCACGGCGAGCCCGGCGGACCCGGCACCGGGCCGCTGTCGAACTGGGCTCAGGCGGTCGAGCCGGGTGCGACGGTCGGGATCCTCGACCAGGGGCTGATCTTCCGCGCCGATCAGGTGGCGGACGAGGTGGTGTTGCTCGGAAACGAGACCGCCGTGCCGGCGATAGCCGGCATCCTGCGCTCGCTGCCGCCGACGATGCGCGGCGCGGCGATCCTCGAGGTTCCTCAGCGCGCCGACGTTCAGGCTCTCGAGGGCCCTGACGGCGTCGCGGTGAGGTGGTTGCCGCGCTCCGAGGCGGAGTCCGCGGTGCTGCCGGGCGAGCTGGTCCTGGCTGCCGCGCGCTCGGCGCTCGCGGCGACGGCGCGTCGCCCTTACGTCTATGCATGCGGCGAGTCGCGCATGGCCAAGGCTCTCGGCTCTGCGCTGCGCGATGAGCTCGAGTGGCCGCAGCGCCTCTTCACCACTGTCGGGTACTGGCATCACCAGGCCGGCGACCACGCTTAGGTTCCGTCGCGGTCGACCGTCGCAGGTGAACGTAGCCCCTCGGTTGACAACCTCTCGAACCGGACGTACCATGCCCCTGGTTATAACCGAGTGATTCACTCAGATATAGTCGAGTCTGTTCACCAAGCTGTCCACAGCTGATTCCCGGTGCGCCAGCGTTGCGGCTCACGGCTTAGTACTGCCACAGGCCGCGCCACGGTCGCTCCGCAGGAACGAGAGGTAGTGTCATGCGCGTTCTCAGAGGGTTCGTCTCGCTACTCACCATCACGGTGCTGCTCGTCGCCGCCGCTCAGAGCGCGTCGACGGCCTCCGCCCAGGCCGCTTCCGAGTACCCGGTCGTCATCGAGCATGCGCTCGGCACCACCGTCCTGACCGAGAAGCCCGTGCGCGTCGCGACGGTCAACTGGGCCAACCATGAGGTGCCGCTCGCCCTCGGCGTCGTGCCCGTCGGCTTCGCCGCCGCCAACTTCGGCGATGACGACGGCGACGGCCTCCTGCCCTGGGTGTTCGAACGCCTTCAGGAGCTCGGCTCCGCCGTGCCGGTCCTCTTCGACGAGGGCGACGGCATCGACTTCGAGGCGGTGGCCGCCACCCAGCCAGACGTGATCCTCGCCGCCTACTCCGGCCTCAGCCAGGAGGACTACGACACCCTCAGCCTGATCGCTCCCACCATCGCGTACCCGGAAGCGGCGTGGGCGACCGATTGGCGCGACATGATCCGCCTCAACAGCGCCGGCATGGGCATGGCGGAGGAGGGCGTCGCGCTGATCGCCGACATCGAACGGCAGATCGCGGAAGTGGTCGCCGAGTACCCGCAACTCGTCGGCCGCGAGGTCATGTTCGTCACCCACCTGAACACGACCGACCTGAGCGTGGTGCGCTTCTACACAGCCAACGACACCCGCGTCAAGTTCTTCCTCGACCTCGGCCTGGTCATGCCGCAGAGCGTCATCGAGGTCTCGGCCTCCGGACGCTTCTCCGGTGAGGTCAGCGCCGAGCAGATCGACCAGTTCGACGACGTCGAGCTCATCGTCACCTACGGCGGACAGGCGCTCATCGATGCGCTCACGGCCGACCCGCTCACCTCGAAGATGCCGGCGGTCGCCAGCGGCGCCATCGTCACGCTCGGCAACGACCCGATGGGCACCGCGGCCAACCCGACGCCGCTCTCGATCGCTTGGGTGCTGCGCGCCTACGTCGAGCAGTTGGCGGCGGCGGTGGACAGGCTCGATTGAGCTCAGCGCTCGCCGCTAGCAGCGAAGCCGTGAGCGGAGCACCCCCAAGGCGCTCCGCCCGGCTTCGCTCGTTGTGGCTGGCGGCAGCCTTCGGTCTGGTGGCAGCGCTGTGCCTGGCATCGGTGACGATCGGCTCGCGCGACGTCGCTTGGGCCGACATCTCCGCCGCCCTGGCCGGCGCGAGCGACAACATCGCGCAGGCGGCCGTGCTCAAACGCATCCCGCGCACGTTCATGGCCGTGCTGGCCGGCGCCGCGTTGGGCATGGCCGGCGCCGTGATGCAAGGCGTGACGCGCAACCCGCTGGCCGATCCCGGCATCCTCGCCGTCAACTCGGGTGCGGCGCTCGCCGTCGTAATCGGTATCGCCTGGTTCGGGATCGCGCTCTCCTACACCTACGTGTGGACGGCCGTCGTCGGCGCCGCGCTGGCGGCTCTGTTCGTGTACGGCATCGGCTCGCTCGGCCCCGGCGGAGCGTCGCCGCTGAAGCTGGCTCTGGCCGGAACCGTGACCTCGATCGCCCTCGCCTCGTTCATAAGCGCCGTGGTGCTGGGCCGCAACGACATCGCCGGCGGCGTGCGCTCGTGGCTGGTCGGCGGCGTCGGCGGCATGACCTTCGACCGCGTCTGGCTCGTGCTGCCGTTCATCGCCCTCGGGCTGGCGGTGTGTCTCGTCAGCGCCCGCTCGCTCAACGCGTTGGCGCTCGGCGAGGAGGTCGCGGCGGGTCTTGGCGAGAACGTGGCGGTGGCGAGGGCGGTGGCGTCGCTCGGCGCCGTCATCCTCTGCGGAGCGGTCACGTCCGTGTGTGGGCCGATAACCTTCGTCGGCCTGGCGGTCCCTCACGTCTGCAGGCTCGTCGTCGGCGTCGACCACCGCTGGCTGCTGCCGTTCTCGGCTCTCGTCGGGGCCTCGCTGCTGGTCGCGGCCGACGTGTTGGGGCGTGTCGTCGCGCGCCCGACGGAGCTGGACGTCGGCGTCATCACGGCGCTGGTCGGCGCTCCCGTCTTCATCTGGATCGCCAGACAGCGCAAGGTCAAGGAGCTGTGACCTTGGACTCCGCGACGCTCGGCGTTCCCGAAGTAGCCCGTCAACTAGCCGGTGATCGCGCCAGGTTCGCGCGGCGTCGCCGGCTGATACTCATCGTGATGGCGACCGTGTTGGTCGCCCTGTTCGTGCTGACGCTGGCGCTCGGCCGCACCTTCACTCCACTTGGGGACGTGGTCCGCGTCCTGCTGGGTGAGGACGTCCCCGGCGCAGGGTTCACCGTCGGGCGCCTGAGGTTCCCGCGCGCCGTGTTGTCGGTCGCGGCCGGCCTCTCTTTCGGGATGGCCGGCGCCGCCTACCAGACGATGCTCAGGAACAGCCTCGCCAGCCCCGACATCATCGGCATCAGTGCCAGCGCCAGCGCCGCGGCCGTCGTCGGCATCGTCTTCTTCTCGCTCAGCGGCAGCGCGGTCGCGACCGTGGCCGTGGTCGTGAGCCTGTGCGTGGCGGCTCTGATCTACCTGCTCTCGTTCAAGGGCGGCGTCAACGGCACACGGCTGATCCTCGTCGGGATCGGCATCGCCGCCATGCTGGAGAGCGTCATAGCCCACACGCTCAACCAGGCCGCCGACTGGAACCTGCAGGAGGCGATGCGTTGGCTCGCCGGCAGCGTCAACGGCGCCTCGTGGGGGCGCATCCTGCCCGTGCTAGTCGCCCTTCCCGTCTTCGGCGGCCTACTGCTGAGCCGCGCGCGCGACCTCGAGACCCTGCGCATGGGCGACGATGCCGCCGCGGCCCTCGGCGTGCGCGTGGCGAAGGTGCGCGGAGTCGTGCTCATCTCCGCGACGGTCCTGGTGGCCTTCGCCACCTCGGCGGCGGGGCCGGTCTCCTTCGTGGCGTTCCTGTCCGCGCCGATAGCTGCCAGGCTCGTCGGGCGTCGCGGCTCCCTGCTCCTCCCGGCCGCCATCACCGGCGCGCTGCTGGTGCTGGTGGCCGACTACATA
Organism: uncultured bacterium; assembly: GCA_964392895.1. Taxonomy (GTDB): domain Bacteria; phylum Deinococcota; class Deinococci; order Deinococcales; family Trueperaceae; genus CAYMRL01. Next base: position 111,074 of record CAYMRL010000007.1, on the reverse strand, counting down.
GGTCAGTTCGTGCTGCCAAGCCGTTACCCTGTCGGCGTCGTGACCGGAGCGCTCGGCGCGCCGTTCTTGCTCTACATGCTGGTTCGCTCGCAGCTATCAGGGAGCAAGCAGTGATCGGAGTTCGCAAGTGAGAGCCGCACACACCCTCAAGGTCGAAGCCCTGAGTGCCGGTTACGGCGAGCGCGCGGTGCTCGAGGGCATCGACCTCGAGCTGCTGCCGGGCAAGATCACCTCGATAGTCGGCGCGAATGCTTGCGGGAAGTCGACGCTGCTGCGCGCGATGGCGCGGTTGCTGAAGCCGAGCGCCGGGCAGGTGCTGCTCGACGGCCGCGCCTTGCACCAGCTTCCCGCCAAGGCGGTGGCGCGCACGCTCGGGCTGTTGCCGCAGTCGCCGGTGACGCCGGAGGGTATCACCGTTGCCGACCTCGTGGGGCGCGGGCGCAACCCGCACCACGGCGCGTTCTCGCGCTGGACCGCGAAGGACGACGAGGCAGTGGCCGCCGCCATGCTCGCTACCAACACCACCGAGCTGGCCGAGCGTCCCGTCGATGAGCTCTCGGGCGGCCAACGGCAGCGCGTCTGGATCGCCATGGCGCTCGCTCAGGGCACCGACCTGCTGCTGCTCGACGAGCCGACGACGTTCCTCGACGTCAGCCACCAGATCGAGGTCCTCGACCTGCTGACCGACCTGAACAGAGACCGTGGCACGACGATCGTGATGGTGCTTCACGACCTCAACCTGGCCGCGCGCTACTCGGACCAGTTGATCTGCCTGTCGTCTGGCTGCCTGCACTGCTGGGGGACGCCGGAGTCGGTTCTGACCAGGGAGACCGTGCGCGACGTCTTCGGTCTCGAGTGCCAGATCCTGTCCGACCCGCTGTCGGGCCGTCCGCACATGCTGCCCATCGGCCGGCACCACAACGGGCACAAACGCGACGCCGCCTGACGCTGCTTGACGCTTCCTGAAGCCGCTTGACGCGTTCAAGACTCAAGTAAAAGGTTATCCTCGCTTCAGATGGAGCCGCCCCGTCGGGTCGCTCAGCTGAGGGAGCCAAGCATGCCAGCACGTAGATACGGCTTCGTCGTGGTCGGCGCGGGGAACATCGCGGCGGCGCACATCTTCGCCATCAACGGTCTGCCGAACGCCAGGTTCGTCGGCGTAGTCGGAGGTAGCTCGGAGCGCGCCAAGAAGCTGGCCGAGCAGCACGGCGTCACGCTCTTCGGCTCCGTCGAGGAGGCCGCCGCGCATCCCGAGGTCGACATCCTCAGCATCTGCACGCCCTCAGGCGCTCACTTGGAGCCGGCCCTCGCCGCGATCGCAGCCGGTAAACACGTGATCGTGGAGAAGCCGTTGGAGATCACGGTCGAGCGCTCGCGCCGGCTGCTGGAGGCCGCCGAGACCGCAGGGTCGGCCGTCGGCGCGATCTTCATGAGCCGCTTCGCGCCGGCCAACGCCTTCGCCAAGCGCGCGATTGAGGAGGGCAGGCTCGGCCGCCTCCTGCAGGTCGACGCCTACGTCAAGTGGTGGCGCGACCAGGCCTACTACGACAGCGGTGCCTGGCGCGGGACCCTCGCCTTGGATGGCGGCGGCGCGCTGATGAACCAGGCCATCCACCAGATCGACCTGCTGCAGTGGCTCGCAGGCCCCGTCTCCGAGGTGTTCGCGTTCGCGGCCACGCTCAACCATGAGCGGCTCGAGGTCGAGGACACGCTCGTCGGGACACTGCGTTACGCCAACGGCGCCCTCGGGCAGGTCTCCGCCGCCACCTCGCTGTGGCCCGGCAGCGCCAAGTCGCTTCAGGTTCACGGCACCGAGGGCTTCTTCAGGATCGATGACGACATGCTCGTCGACTGGCGCACGCGCTCGGGCGGCGACGCCGAACGGCAAGAGCTCCTCGAGCTCTACGGCGGCGTCGGCAAGGGCGGCTCGTCCGACCCGATGGCCATCTCGTTCCAAAACCACCTGCTGCAGTACCAGGACCTGCTCGACGCGCTCGAACAGGGTCGGGCGCCGGCAATCGACGGCCGCGAGGGCATCAAGGCCATGCAGGTCGTCGAGGCGCTGTACGAGTCGGCGCGCAGCGGCAAGCCGACGGTTCTCTAGCAGCCAGCCCCAAGGCGGCATCTCAACTCCAGCAACGACCTGGAGCAAGGAAGGGTCAGCATGAGCAACGTCTTCCCACCCACCAAGCAGGCTCTCGCCAAGTTCTACCGCGAGCATCTCGAGACCTCGCTGCTGCCGTTCTGGCTCGAGCGCGCCGTCGACTACGAGCGGGGCGGCGTGTTCACCTGCATCGAGAACAGCACCGGCAAGCGCGTCTCCGACGACAAGTTCGTCTGGTCGCAGGGCCGCTTCGCCTGGCTGATGGCTCACGCTGCCGAGATGGTGCGCCGCGGACTGCTGTCGGGCGACCGCGACCTCTACCTGAAGATCGCACGCGACACGGCCGACTTCATCCTGGAGCACGGCTATACCGACGACGGGCACGCGATATTCCTGCTCACGGCCGACGGACAGAAGAAGGAGACGAGTCCGGGGGCCGGTTACGACACCAGCTACTTCGTCGACTGCTTCGCGATCATCGGCCTGTCAGGGGTGGCGTCGGCCACCGGCGAGAGCCGGTACGCCGAGGCGGCGTTGCGCAACTACGACGACGTCAAACGCCGTCTGGCAGATGGAAGCGCCCGCACCGAGCCGTACCCGATGCCGCCCGGCTGCAAGACGCACTCGACGCCGATGATCATGCTCAACGTCAGCGAGACCCTCGAGCGCGCGCTGTTCGACGTTAAGCACCCGCGTCGCGACGACGTCGGCCGTGACGCCCTCGGCTACATGGACGAGATCCTGAACACCTTCATGCTCGAGTCCGGCCTCATCCAGGAGGCGATCTGCGACTGCGACAACAAGCTGCTGACCACGCACGTCAACCCCGGTCACACCGTCGAGTCGATGTGGTTCCTGCTCGAGCAGGCCGGTCGCTACGGTCGCAGCGACGCGGTCGAGGCGGCTAGGAAGGTCATCAAAGCGACCCTCGCGGTCGGCTGGGACCAGGAGTACGGCGGCATCATGCGCTACGTGATGCCAGACGGCACGCCGCCCGTCGGCCCTTCGGAGAGCTCGTCCGAGGACCTGATCTTGGACACCTGGCACACCAAGATCTGGTGGCCTCACTCCGAGGCGCTCTACACCACGGCCCTGGCCGGGCTGATGACCGGCGATGAGGAGATGTGGCGGCTGCACGAGAAGGTGTGGCAGTACACCTTCGACACGTTCCCGAACCCCGACGAGTCGATAGGCGAGTGGATCAACATCCGCGACCGTCAGGGCAACCCCATCGACAAGGTGGTCGGCCTGCCGGTCAAGGACCCGTTCCACATCATCAGGAACCTGATGCTGGCGGTCGAGATCCTAGACGCCGGCGTCGAGACCCGCGGCGGCCCGCTCGTCTAGACGGACGCCGGCAGCGCCACTCCCAGCTCGCCGGCCAGGCGGCTGATGGAGGAGATGACGTCCCCGGGCAGCGGCACGCCGAGCTGCCGCGCCTGGGCGGCGCGCCGAGCCGACGCCTGACCCGGCACCCTGACCGTGCCGTCAGGCCCGCTCACGACCGGCACCGCCACCTTGTCGAGCAGATGCTTGAGGTCGGCGCCGAACTCGGCGAGGGACCTGAACGCCCCGATATCGATGGCCACGAGCAGGTGGCCCATGCCGGCGGGGACGGAAGGCTCGATGGTGTCGATCCTGACGTCGGTCGTGGTCGCGGCGCCTGAGAGCACCGCGCTGAGGATCTCGACCATCAGCGCGAGCCCGAAGCCCTTGTGACCGCCGATCGGCAGCAGCGCGCCGCCGGCGGGGTAGTCCTTGGGATCCGTGGTGCTTTCGCCCTGCGCATCGACGAGCCAGCCCACGGGGACGGGCTCGCCGCTCTCGGCCATGCGCCTGATGCGCCCACCCGACGACTGGCTCATCGCCATGTCGAGAACGAACGGGAGCTCGAGAGTCGGCACCGCGAACGCGAACGGGTTGTTGCCTATCAGACGTCCGGCGGCTCCCGGCGCCGTCATCGTGACGCCGGCGTTGGTGGATGCGAGACCGATCATGCCGCGCTGAATGGCGAGCATGGCGTAGTGCGCCGCGGCGCCGAAGTGGTGGCTGTTGCGCACCGAGACGAGCCCGATGCCGTGCCGCGCCGCCTTGTCGATGGCCAGGCGCATGGCCTTCACGGCCGTGACCTGACCCAGCCCGGCGCCGCCATCGAGCAGGGCCGTCGCCGTCGTCTCGCGCAGGGTCAGCAGGTCGGGGCGAGCGACCACCCCGCCCTCCTGAAGCTGCCGACAGTAGCGGGCCAGCAACAGCAGGCCGTGCGAGTTGACGCCGCGCAGATCGGCGGCGACGAGCGCCTCTGCCGCGATCCCCGCGTCCTCCTCCGTCACGCCGTGCGCCCTGAAGCACGCCGCCGCGAACGCGACCAGGTCGCGCTCTTGGAACCTCGGATGCTCGTCCATCAGCCTTTGAGCTTCACGTCGACGATGTCCCTGATCGCGTCGCCGAGCATGTTGATGCCGAGAACGGTGGTCATGATGGCGAGGCCGGGGTAGGTGATCACCCACTGCGCTACCAGCATGTAGTTGCGGCCGTCGGCGAGCATGCGGCCCCAGGTCGGGGTGGGCGGCGGCACGCCGAGGCCGAGGAAGCTCAGAGCCGCCTCGATGAGCAGGTTGCGCGCGACCTCGAAGGTGAACACCGCGACGATGGTGGGGAAGACGTTGGGGAGCATGTGGCGGAACAGCACGCGCACGTCGCCTGCTCCCAGCGCGATCGAGGCCTGCACGAACTCACGCTGCCGCAAGCTGAGCGAGATGCCGCGTATCAAGCGCGCGTAGGTGACCCAGCTGGTTATCGCCATGACGATGATCAGGTTCGTCAGGCTGGGGCCTAGCACGGCTATGACGGCCAGCGAGAGCAGCAGGAGCGGGAACGCGAGCTGCACGTCCACGACGCGCATGATGAACGTGTCGACGCGACCGCCGTAGTAGCCGGCGACGACCCCCATCACCACCCCGAACAGCGCGGCCGCCACGGCTGCGCCGAGCGCCACGAAGATCGAGATGCGCGTGCCCCACACGATGCGGCTGAGCACGTCGCGGCCGAGGTGGTCGGTGCCGAGCACGTGCTCGGACGAGCCGCCGTCTGCCCACATCGGTGGCACGAAGGTCTCGAGCAGCGACTGGCGCGTCGGGTTGGGCAGTCCGAGGTACGGCGCCGACACGGCGGTCGCGACGACGATGAGCACCAGGATCAACCCGATGATGCCCTGGGTGTTGCGCGCCAGGATCCGCAGTGCGCGCCAGCGGCCACGCCCACTCTTAGGCGCGTTCGTCGCCGACCCGATCTCGGCGCTCATAGCTCCATCCTGATGCGGGGATCGAGTGCCGCGTAGAGCAGGTCGACGATCAGGTTGATCAGGATGATGCTGACGGCCAGCACGAACACCGATGCCTGGACGATCGGGAAGTCGGCGTTGCGGATCGCTTGCAGGGTGAAGTAACCGACGCCTGGCCAGGCGAACACCGTCTCGACCACCACGGCCGAGCCGAGGATGTAGCCGAAGCGCAGCCCGACGATCGTCACTACCGGGATCAGGATGTTCCGCGCGGCGTGCTTGAGCAAGATGAGCCACTCGGGCAGGCCCTTGCCGCGCGCGGTGCGGATGTAGTCCTCAGATATGACCTCGAGCATCGAGGTGCGAGTGAGTCGCATGACGATGGCGATGACGCCGACGGCGATAGTGATGCTTGGCAAGATCAGGTGCAGCGGGGTACCTCTGCCGGCGACAGGCAGGAGCCGGTGCTCGACCGCGAGGAACCAGATGAGCATAATCGCGAGCCAGAAGTTGGGTACCGACTGGCCGAAGGTGGCGAAGAGCTGGCCGAGGCCGTCGACCCAGGTGCCGCGCTTGGCCGCGGTGATGATGCCGAGCGGTACGGCGACGATGATGGCGATGGCCATCGAGGTGAACGCCAGCTGCAGCGTCGCCGGCATGTGGTTCATGACCATGCCGAACGCGGGCTGGTTGTGGCGCAGCGACGTGCCGAAGTCGCCCTGCAGGGCTCCGATGACGAAACGTCCGTACTGCACGAGCCACGGATCGTTCCAACCCATGCGCTCCCTGAACGCCTCGATCTCGGTGATCGTGGCGTCGAGGGGCATCATCAGCACGGCGGGGTCGCCGGAGAGCCTCGTCAGCACGAACACGACGATGCTCGCCGCCACCACCGATACGAAGCCGAAGATGAGACGGCGGAGAATGACCTGGAGCAAGTAGCTCTCTTCCCTTTATGAACCTGAGTCGTCTGTTGGTGCGTTCCGGCCGCGGGGTCTTGGTCCCTACGGCCGGAACTGCGGAACGGTTGGGCTAGAGCGCTACTGCCGCTCTCGCGACGTCACTCGATGGACAGCGGGTAGAAGCGCAGGATCTCGTCCGAGCGCGGCGTGAAGTTGAGGCCGGAGCTCTTGGCGTACACGGCGGAGTGCTGGTACAGGTACGCGTACGGAGCCTCGTCCTTGAAGTACTGCTGGATCTCGCTCAGGAGCGCGTTGCGCTCGTCGGGATCGACGGCCTGGTTCGACCTGGTGATCAGGTCGTCGACGACCTCCGAGGTGTAGTAGTAGCCGGTGTGGCCCTGGATCAGCGAGGCGACGATCGGCGACACGTCGAGCGCCCAGTTGCCATAGCTGTAGGCGTACATCGGGGCGGTGTCGAGGTTGGCGCGCATCGGCGAGAACACGCCGAAGTCGTAGATGGTCAGCTCGGTGTTGAAGCCTGCGTCGCTGATCTGGCCGGCGATGGCCTCCGCGAGCGTGGCGTGGTCGGCGATGCTGCCGGTGAACGAGTCGAAACCGACAGTGATGCCGTCTGGGTAGCCGGCCTCGGCGAGGAGCTCGCGGGCACGCTCAGGGTCGTAGGGGTACGGCTCGATCGAGGCGTCGTACCCGGTAGAGCCCGGCACGATGATGGTGGCGACGGGCACGCCCTGACCCCTGGCGACGCCGGCGACTATCGACTCGACGTCGAGCGCGTAGTTGAGCGCCTGGCGAACGCGGACGTCGTCGAACGGCGGCTTGGTGACGTCGAGGACGATGAAGAACACGCGCGAGGTGCCGACCGGCTGGACATCGATGCCCGGGTAGCTCTCGAGCTGTGGGATCAGGACGAACGGGACGGCGTCGATCAGGTCGACCTCGCCGGCGATGAGCGAGGCGATGCGGCTGGCCGGCTCAGGGATGGGGCGCAACACCAGACGGTCGACCTCGGGGCGGCCCTGCCAGTAGTCGTCGAAGGCTTCGAAGACCAGGCGCTCGTTCTTGACCCACTCGACGAACTTCCACGGCCCGGTGCCGATCGGGTGGGCGGCGAAACCCTCGTCGCCGACCTCGGCGATGTACTGCGGCGGCAGCATCACGCCGAACAGCTCCGACATGCGAGCGAGGATCAGCGCGTCGGGACCGTCGGTGAAGATGTTGACCGTGTTCTCGTCGACGACCTCGGCACCCGTGATCGTGCGCACGTGCGTGCGCTGCGTGGAGTTGAACTCCGGGTCGATGAAGCGCTCGAGGGTGAACTTGACCGCCGCGGCGTTGAAGGGCTCACCGTTGTGGAAGGTCACGCCTTCACGCAGCTTGAACTGCCAGGTGTCAGGGGCGATCTGCTCCCAGGAGGTGGCGAGGTTGGGGCTGATGGCGAGGTCGTCGCCGCGCGCGATGAGGCTGTCGAAGATGTTGGTGAGGATTATCGAGGTGAAGCGCTCGGTGGCCTTGTGGGGATCGAGAACGCCTAGCTCGGCCGACGTCGCGACCGTGACCGTGACGGGCGACTGTGCCAGCGCCGCGGAGAGGAAGACGGCAGCCAGGGCCGTGATCAACAGGCGTCGAACCGCTGTCGCAGAGGACAGACTCTTAAGCATGGGTTGCTCCTATACAGGCGTGGTCGTGTTGACGGTATGAGTGCCTAGGTGGTCTCCCCCCCGGTCGGACGAATCAGTCGATCTCGGCGCCACCTCCCTATGAAGTGACCATCTGCGGCTGTCGCGAGCGCGACAACAGCTGCGGTGCGGGCCAGATTGACGCGGCCCGGCAGATGGTATTACGTTCCACTCTATCCACGCTTCGGCAGCAGGGGTCAAGGACGAACGGCCTTCAGATAAACAACCGCGACTCAGCCGGGCGATCAGGTGGTCGGGCTCGCGCCTGGTTCTGCCGGCTCGGCCTTCCACGGCCACACGACGCAGCTAGCCACCTCCGGCACCAGCACCAGGTCGGCGCTGCCTTTGAAGGCCAGGGTCGTGACCTCGCAGCCGGGCAGGTGCGCGAGGGCGGCCGACATGGTCGCCCCGCTCACGCTCACGTCGTCGACCAGCAGCACGCGGCTCCCGGGAGGTGGCGGCTCGAAGGGCAGCAGCAGCTCCGGCGCGGCACGGCGCGGACGGTTCTCGGCGTCACGCAGGTTCAGATGGATGAGCCTCAGGGGCACGCTCAAGTGGAAGGCGAGCAAGCTGGCCGGGACGATGCCGCCGCTCGCGATCCCGACCACGACGTCGACGGCCGGCAGGCGCAAGGCCTTGAGGCGGTGCGTCAGGTCCTGGAAGTCGAGCGGAACCTTCTCGCTCACGGTCGCGGGCTCAGGCGCACGGCGAGCAGGTTGACGGCAATCAGCAGCGCCAGGCCCGGCAGGGCGTTGACGACCGAGCCGGTCAGGTAGCCCAGCGGCAAGGCGGGTATCAGGCTGGTGAGGACCAGCACGCCCGCGGCGACCAGCTTGGCGACTAGGTACGCGAGCGGGGCGTTCACCAGCGAACGCGGCCACACGCGTCGCAGCAGCAGCGCCGCCAGCGTGAACGCGCACAGCTCGACGGTCAGCAGTGTCGCCATCTCGCTCGTCGGCTGGCCTGTCAACGCGCGGTTCAGGAGCGGCGTGACGAGCGACGCGATCAGCGCTGCCGCGGGGTGGAACAGGTAGAGCGCGATGAACGGCGCGATGAAGAGCGGCAGCAGCACCGCGCCCATGGGTACGGTCCCCGCGGGCGGCAGTAGGTGGACGAGGAGAGGTAACGCCACCGTGAACGAGATGGTGATGACCGTGGCGGGGAGCACGAACCTGCGAGTTGCGAGAGCGGGAAGGGTCGTCACGACCTACTCAGCTATACCATCGCCCCCGCTGGAGTCAAAGTGACGCCGACGTGGGACGTTCGTCTCCTGCCTAGCCCGGTATCATGCCCGAGCGCGGCCCGGTCGCGAGCGGCAGCCTTATGGGCGCAGCCGACCAGGAGTTGACTTCATGCCTGACGTTATGCCTCACATGGCCGAGACCTCTTCGACCTCCCGCCCGCCGACCGGCATCGTGATGATGAACCTGGGCGGCCCGCGCGACCTGGCAGAGGTCGAGCCGTTCCTGCTGGAGCTGTTCCGCGACCGCGAGATCATCCAGCTCCCGATGCAGAGCTTCCTCGGGCCGTTCATCGCCAAGCGCAGGGTCAAGTCGGTGCAGAAGAACTACACGGACATCGGTGGCGGCAGCCCGATCCTCGACTGGACCGAGAAGCAGGGCGAGGGCATGTGCCGCGTTCTCGACGAGCTGTCGCCCGCGACGGCGCCACACAAGTTCTACGTGGCGTTCCGCTACGCGCTCCCCAAGAGCGAGGACGCGCTCAAGCAGATGCAGGCCGACGGCGTGCGCCGCGCTGTCGCGTTCACCCAGTACCCGCAGTTCAGCTGCGCCACCACCGGCAGCAGCCTCAACGAGCTGTGGCGAGCCGCCAAGCGGCTCGGCCTGCAGAAGGCGTTCGAGTGGAGCGTCATCGACCGCTGGTTCGAGCATCCTGCGTTCATCGACGAGATGCACGCCACCGTGGTGCAGGGCCTCGAGTCGTTCGACCCCGCCGACAGGGACGACGTCGTCATCGTCTTCAGCGCCCACAGCCTGCCGATGAGCGTCATCAACCGCGGCGACGCCTACCCCGCCGAGATCGGCGCCAGCACCCACGAGGTCATGAAGCGCCTCGGTTACTCACACCAGTACATGATCTCGTACCAGTCGGAGGTCGGTCCGGTGCCCTGGCTCGGACCCTCCACCGAGAGCGTCATCGAGCAGCTGGGCCAGAAGAAGCGCCGCAACGTGCTGATCGTGCCGATCGCGTTCACCAGCGACCACATCGAGACCCTGCACGAGCTCGACATCGAGTACGGCCACTTGGCTCATGAGGCCGGGATCACCAACTACAAACGCGCTCCTGCCTTCAACGACTCGGTCGGGTTCCAGCGGGCGCTGGGCCGGATCGTCGCCGAGCACCTGACCTCCGGCGAGCCGTGCGGTCTGCAGTACGGCCTGAGGTGCGTCGGCTGCATCAACCCGCAGTGCCGCGACATCCTCAACCCGGTCGCGCCCTTCAAGCGCACCAACGTCAGCGCGCACCCTGAGAACCGCTCCTACCTGAAGTAGCCAAGTCTCGACACTTCGGCTCGTGCGCTTCGGCTTCGGTCAGGCGCGCGTGACCTGCGTCGCGGCGCCGGGTGTGGCGGCGGCGCGGTCGCCGGCCGCCTCCAGCAGTGCCTGGGCGAGCGATGCGCCCCAAGCGGCGGCTCGAGCCTCCTCGCCACCGAGGAGCGGACCGGCGACCCCCTCGACCCAGAACTGCTGTGCCGGCAGGATGGTCGCTGCGTCCATGCGCCGTAGTCGGCGCTCCAAGGCGCCGGCGGCCGTGCCGAGCGAGGCGAGGAAGCGCGGCTTGGCTGCCGTGGTACCGAACGCCGCGACGGCGCACCCGGCGGGTACTCGCTGAAGCCGGTCGAGCCACTCCCGCATGCCGGGCTTGTCGACGTCGCTCTTGGCGCCCTGCTTGGCCGCGTCGCGTCTCGACTCCGGCCGGCTGAGTCCGAGCGCATGGGTTGGGGCGCCGAGGACCAGCAGGTCGAAGTCGCTGACGAGCTCGGACGGCGCGCTCGTCACCTCGAGGATCTCCGCGTGCAGGCTCTGCCGCAGTCCCGCCAGCACCGCGTGCGCGACGTCCATGGTGTTGCCGAAGTGCGACTCGTAGACGACGAGTGCTCGCATCGTGTTCCCCTCCTCCCTCGCCGGCGCAGCGCTGCCGGCCCGAGGATGGCGTTCCTTACAGGCACTGTGGCACCGGCCAGGCAAGGCCGCCAGGGGTGGGTGTCCCGGTGCTAGCATCCCGCATGCCACAACGCGCGAGCTTCGGTGACTTCGTTGTCGGTCCCTCGTCAGGCTCGGCTCCGCACCTCGAGACGCTGTGGAGCCAGTTGGGTCAGAGCAGGCGCTTCCTGCTCAGCGCCGCGCGCGAGCTGTCGGCGACTCAGCTGTCGGCCGCGCCAGGCCCAGCTCAGAACTCGATCGGCGCGATCCTCTCGCACGTCGCCGCGGCGGAGCGGATGTTCGTCAACATGACTGCGCTGGGGAGGACCTTCGACGCCGATGAGGAGACCTTCAGGCAGGCGTTCAGGTTCGAGGGCGACCCACTCACAGGCAGCGGGCTGGACGCGTACAGCGAGCATCTGACCGGCGTGCGCGAGCGGACGAGGACGGTGCTCCTGAGCAAGGACGACGCCTGGCTCGAGGAGCCGCGCAAGTTCTTCGGGGCGGCGAGCAACAATCACTACTACTGGACGCACCTGCTGATGGACGAGGCGCGGCACGCCGGTCAGATCATCCTGATCCGCAAGTACCTGCTACCTGACGCAGACGCCGAGTTCGATCCGTACGCTGGGCTCTAGGGGCGCCGGCTAACCCTGCGCGACGGCGCACCTAAACGAAGAAAGCGCCCTCTTGGGCGCTGATTTCTGTATCTTACCGCCGTATGCGTCATTCGTCAAGAGCTTGCAGCGGAAGTTGGCGCAGACGACTCGAAACGTTGCCTACGAGACCGAGAACAGCTCTGGACGGCTTGGAAACCGGCCGATGTCTCAGCTCACCGCAAGCGGTTCTGACGGCTGACTGTCTCTCGGTACGCGCCAGATCAGGTCAAGGCAAGGTCCTGAGCGCCGCCGCGAAGATGTTCGCGTAGAGGCGCGGGCCGTTCGCCGCGGGCAGCGTGTCGCTCATGAAGCCGAGATGGTAGGTACGACCGCTGTTTCCGCGCACGATGGCCGGGACGTCCGTGGTCGCGAAGCTGGCTACCCCCGCGCCGCCCGACGCCACGAGGCCGACGTTGTTGCTGATCCAGCCGGTGCTGTGGAAGTCGAATGTGGTCGGATTGATGCCCGATGCGAGGGCCGAGCCGGGTGGACGTGCAGGCCCGAGTAGTTGTAGACGGTGTTGAAGCCGCTTTGCAGCGCGGCAGCAAGAGTCTGCGCAGCTTCTCCGGAGTACTCGTAGTGAGTGAAGACCAAGAGCCCTCCGCCGGCGATCCAGTCGAGCAGCGCTGCTTGGTGGCCGGTCGGGAACTCCGCGTTGTTCTGGCGAAGGTAGACGACCAGGTCCGGCCCGAGGGCCAGATAGTTGAGGAAGTCTCCCTCGGTCGCGTAGATGACGGTAGCGCTGGTGGTCGCCTGGATGCTCTCGAGGCTGACCCTGGCCATGTCGGGGTAGGTCTCCGGTTCCGGGAAGTAGGGGTCCACGTAGTAGAGGATCGACCGCCCGTCGAAGGGCGACGTGACCGGAGGCTGCGAGCAAGCCGCCAGCACCAGTGCCAGAGCTAACGATGCCACGAGCAGGATCGAGATCCTGGCTGCAACTCTCTTAGTTCCCGGGTCGTGTGCCACGGCTTCGATTGTTGACGCTGGCGTTCGAGCCGGTCAAGCCTCGCCGGGTGTCAGCCTGAGCTCGAGACCTCATGCTCCGGCGCTAGATGCTGCACTATGGCGGGGTGACTGAACCCGAGAGCAGCCGTCCACCGGTGACCCTCCGCGAGATAACCGAGGACACCGTCATCGACATCATCCGGCTCAAGGTCGCCCCTGAGCAGGAGAGGTTCGTTGCCCAGAACTGCGTCTCCTTGTCGCAGGCGCTGTTCGCTCCCTACGCCTGGTACCGCGCCATCTATGCGGGTGAGACGCCGGTCGGTTTCGTGATGATCTCGGACGATTCGCTGCTGCCTGAGGACCAGCGGCCCCAGGATCCGGGTATCGGCCTGTGGCGCTTCATGGTCGACCACCGCTACCAGCGACGAGGCATCGGCGAGGCCGCCTTGCGACTGGTCCTCGACCATGCGCGGAGCCGCGGAGCGTTCTCGAAGTTCACGACCTCGTACGTGCCGGGAGATGGCAGCCCCGTCGGCGTCTACGAACGCGCCGGGTTCAAGCACACGGGCGAGGTCGACGAGGACGAGCTGGTGATGGAGGTAGACCTCTAGGGCCGGCTCGGGTAGCTGGAGCCGCGTCTACTCCTCGCGCTCCTCCGCGAGACGGGTCGGGATCTCGTCGGGGTCCGAGCCGGACGCCAAGGTCAGAGGGTCGAGGTCGACGATGAGGAGCAGGTCCTCGCACTCCGGGCACTCGACCTCGGCGCCGACGACGGGTGCGGTTACCTCGACCACCCCGTCGCAGATCGGGCAGATGGCTGCCAGCGTGCCACCGTCGATGAATGCAGGCCAATCGCTCATAGGTGCAACCTCCTCCCGCGGGAACGCCTCCCGCACCTAAGGCTAGCCGGTGAAGCGCCCGCAAGGCACGGGACTCGTGACCTTGCGGGCGCCTGTAGAAAGACGGGGAGGGGCGTTAGGTCAGAAGTGGTAGTTCACCCCGACCGCCACTCCGAAGGTCGGAATCTGAGCGGTCGAGCCGGCCCCTAGGCCTATCGAGCCGCCGAGCGTCGCCTCCACGAACAGACCCAGCGGAGCGAGACCGAAGTCGGCGAAGCGGAACTCGCCGCCGGCCAGCGCATGGATGTCGAGCCAGGCGCCGCCGTTACCGAACTCGAGCGCGGGGCCGGCGCCGATGTAGACACTGAAGGGGCCTTCGGCGAGCACGGTGCCCATGGCATCGACACCGATCCCGATGCGAGCCGAGCCGCCGTGCGCGGTGATGCGGCCGCTGACGCGCAGGTCGAAGCCGTTCGACAGCGCGTTCTTCATGCCGTAGTGGAGCGTGACGCCGAGCGGGTAGCCGCTGCGGATGCCGGCCCAGCTCTGGGCGTTGGCGTGCGAGAGGGCGGCGCAGGCGAGGAGCGCTGCCAGCAGCAGGAGGCGGCGTGAGCGGAAGAGCCTCACAGCTCCTCTTCGCTCCCTGAGGGACCGTCGAAGAAGAAGTAGAGGTCGGTGGCGGTGGAGTTGCGCAGCTCGAGCCCGACGAGATCTGATCCCTCTTGGATGTAGCCCCATTCGAGCTGGTTCCAGCCCTCGGCGAGGTCGACATCGACCTTGATGACCGGCGGGCTGGCGGTGTCGCCGCAGATCTCGGGGTCGGAGACGATGGAGACGGGCTTGTTGGCGTATGCCCAGGTCTGGAAGCGCATCTCGGCGGCCTCTTCCTCGCTCGCGGGCGGGAACGGTACCGGCTCGGCCAAGGCCATGCCAGGCACCGCGCCGTTCACAGTGAAGAAGAAGACGCTCGTGTAGAAGATGAGCGCTTCGACACCGACGGCTGTCACGCGCGCGCTGGGATCTGACGCCTCGAGGTTGCATGCGAGACCGAACGAGTCGGAGTAGACGAGCGACTCGGCGGGCCGCAGCAGCGTCGCTGGTATGTCGTCGGCGCTGGGGAACACCAGCGTGAGCTGCCCATCCGCGTCGATCGAAGCCAACTCTCCGACGTAGGCCCCATCGACGATTTCGACCAGACTGACGGGAGTGGGCGCGAACGCCTCCTCGGGATCGATCAGCAGCAGTCCGGCGGCCAACGGCTGGTACTCGGCTCCTTCGTGACCGTAGACGGTTCCGGTTGCCCGGTACTGCTGCGGCTCCGACGGCCCCTGGCTGCAAGCGGCAAGGAGCGCGAGGATCAACGCGCCGGCAAGGATGCGTAACGTGTTTCGCGACATTAGACCTCCAACGGTGCAGGACCTGCGTGTTGCTCAAGCGCCCTTAGGTTGGAGGCTCAGACGGCAGTGACGATATGCGGCAGTTCACTCTTGCCGTCCTGGACGTGCGGCTTACCCCTCAGGCAGCCTCCGCGGCCACCGCCTCTGCGGTCCCGAGAAGGTAGCGCAGCACGTCTTCGGCGCCGTACTCCCTGTCCTCGCCCAGCAGCGGGATGATGGCGGCCAGGTCGTCACCACTGGTGACCAGTGGCTCCTCGACGCCGCGCTTGCGCTCCTGCCCCAGGCCGACGTCGGCCATCAGCGCGTTGCACAGGCACTTGCGCCCGACCGTGTCGGCCTCATCGCCACCCTTGCGCACGTAGTCGGCGACGGGCTCGGCCGCGCAGCGGTAGCCGTGCGAGCCGTCGTCCTGGCGGTAGACCTCGCGCAGGTAGCCGAGGTCGCAGACGCGGCGACGCTGCTGGTAGACGTCCTCTTCCGAGACCGAGCCGGGCAGCGACACGACCTTGAACGGGAACCCTGTCGGCGACGCGCGCGGGTCCGTGCGCACCGAGGCGCGGCCCGAAGCGATCATGTCGATGACGCGCTGCTTGACCTTGGCGGCGATGCCGGACTCCCGGCAGTAAGCGAACAGCGTGCCGACCTGGACGCCGGCGGCGCCGACCTCCCGAGCCAGCTCGAGGCCGCGCGGCGAGCCGTAGCTGCCCGCCAGCCAGAACGGCAGCCCCAGCTCGCGCATCTTCTCCATGTCGACGATGTCGCGCTCGCCGTAGACGGGCTGCCCGCTCTCGTCGAAGACGCCCTTGTCGCGCGGCGGCGCGTTGTGCCCGCCGGCGGTGGGCCCCTCGACCACGAAGCCCTCGATCGAGCCGGTAGCCTTCTTCTGCAGCATGCTTGCCAGCGAGTGCGAGGAGACTATCGGCAGGAACGCAGGCCGCATCAGGTCGGGCGCGCCCTCGGCGCCGTACGCATGAGGCTCGAAGGCGACGACCTCGCCCACCCCGTCAGCGGTAGGTCCGCCGGTGATGTCGAGCCTGAAGGTGGCGCGCTCGTGACGAGCGAGCTTGTCGAGGGCGCCGGGCACCTCGCGAGGTATCCCGGCGCCCATCAGGACGTAGTCGACGCCCGCCAGCATCGCTCCGTAGAGCGCGGCGAGGTTCGGAAGCTGGATCTTCGTCAGCAGGTTGATGCCGACCTTGCCGGCGTGGCCCTCCTTGGCGAGGAAGACCTCGACGAACGCGCCGAGCATGCCGAGGGCGCCGTGCGCGTGGTTGTCGACGGCCGTCGGCATCGGGGCCCTCAGGTACGGCTTGCCGGCGGGGCGTCCGTTAGGCATGAAGTAGCGCTGCAGCGCGGCCTTCACGACCTCGGGGAACGGGAACGCGGCCATGGCGCGGCGCACGGCACCTTCGGAGTCGCCGTCCTGCAGCCTTCTGACCAGCACGCTGTCGATGCCGGTGCCCGACACCACGCCGAGTTGGCCGTGCGCGGAGACGGCGCGCGCGAGGCGCCAGTTGGAGACAGCGACGCCCATGCCGCCTTGGATTATCGATGCGAGGTTCAAAGTGAGCGCACGATACCTTTAGCAGACGCGGCAGTGGTGTGCCAGAAGAGCACGTCGCGTCCTACCGTCTCACTCGAGCACGGTGGACATCATGAAGTTGAGCGAGGTGATGTGGAGCTCCTCGGCGGTGCTGTTGCGGAGCGTCATGCTCTCGAGGTCGTCGGCGGCGTCGATCGTGATCGCCCACTCGAGCTGGTTCCAGCCGCTGCTGAGTGACACGTCCACGCTGAGGCTCGGGTTGCTGGCAGCCGTGCAAACGGCCGGTACCGTGTTGATGGTGGTGGCTCCGGTCGCGTAGACCCACGTCTGGAACGTCATGTCCGCGAGGTCTTGGATGTCCGGTGATGCCGGCATCCGCTCGTTGGTGGCGAGGGCGGGTATCAGGCCTTCGACGGACAGCAGCGCCACGCCGGGGAAGGTGATGAGCTCGAACACGGCTTCCGTCACGTCGACGGTAGCGTTGCTGGCTGACAGAGCGCAGCCCGGGTACTGCGCCACGTTGTAGAGGAACTCGTCGGCGTCGCTCATGAGGGCGGAGGGCAGGTCGTCGCCGGAGGGCAGCTCGATGATGACGTTGCCGTCCTCGTCGATCGACGTGACGGGGCCGAGATAGTAGCCCTCCTGGAACTCCGTGACCGCGGCGGCTTCGAGGCTGGCGACGGAGTCGATGTCGACAAGGATCAGGGCGGCGCCGAGGTCGACAGGAGCGCCAGGCGAGCTGCGAACCGCGCCCTCCGGCCCGCGCGGCTGGGGCTCGGACGGTTGGCTGCAGGCGGCGACGACGAGCACGGCCAAGCACGCCGTGAACAGACGTAGGTGTAGACGAGTCATGACTAGACCTCCTTGTGGCATCTCATCAAGCGTGAAGGGCGCGCGCCGTCCTGCGCGTGCCTTCCTTCACACGGTGTCGCGGACCTAGAAGCCGCCGACGGGGAACACGTGGAGCTCCTCGGCGGTGCTGTTGCCGAGCGCGAGCCCGGTCAGCGTGCTGCCGTCGAACTCGGCCGACCACTCCAGCTGGTTCCAACCCTCGGCGAGCGCGATGTCGACGCTCAACGTCAGGCTGTCGTTGGCGCACTCCGCCGGATCGGTCGTGACGGTCGTCGCTCCGTCGGCGTACACGAAGGCCTGCAGATCGGACTGCAGTACCTCGTTCAAGTCGGAGACCGAGGTGATCGGCTCGGCGGAGGCCAACGTGATCGCCAACCCCTCGACCGTCATCGTTGCGATGGTGGGGATCGATACGATCTCGAAGAGTAGGCGTGTCGTCGCGACCGATGGGTCGCTCGCCTGCAAGACGCAGCCCGGGAACCCGCCAAGCAGGTTGAGGAAGTCCTCTACGTCGCCGAGCAGGTTGGCGGGGATGTCTGCCGCGGGCGGCAGCGGCAGAGTGAAGCTACCGTCTTCTGCCACGGGCGAGAGCGGACCGACGTACAAGCCCTCGCCTACCTGCGTCAGCGCATCGGCTGCGATGGCGGAAGGTCCCGAATCGTCGATCAGCAGCATGGCCACGGCCAGCACGGTCGGTGCCCCCGTCGGCGTGTTGACCGTTCCCTCCAAGCCAGTGGGTCTCGGCTCCGATGGTTGGCCGCACGCAGCCAAGATCAGTGCCAGCACTGCGAGTAGTGGGGTTAGTGGTCGAGCTCTAAGTCGAGACACGCGTACCTCCAGGTCGTGTTCGAATCAGCCTGAGGTTCATGGGTTTCGAGGCGCGTACCATCCTTCACTTTCCTGGCCATTAGCGCCCGCTCACCCAAAGGCTCTACTCTTGATGCGTGAGTGAGCCCGAACTGTGCTAGAAGTCAGCGCGCTTCGCAAGGTCTACAAGGACAACGTCGCGGTCGACGACGTCAGCATGTACCTAGGTCGCGGCGAGTCGGTCGGCCTGGTAGGACCGAACGGCGCAGGCAAGTCGACGACGATCGGCATGATCTCCACGCTCATCAGCCCGACCTCCGGCGACGTGAGTCTCAACGGCGCGAGCGTCCTGAACGACCCGGCTCCGATGCGGAAGGTTCTCGGTGTCGTCCCGCAGGAGGTGGCGCTCTACCCCGAGCTGTCGGCGCAGGAGAACCTCGAGTTCTTCGGCGCGCTCTACGGCCTCAAGGGCCGGAGCCTAGCTGCGGCCGTCGACGACGCACTCGAGCTCGTCGGCCTCAGCGACCGCCGCCGCGACGTCATCAAGAAGTACTCGGGCGGCATGAAGCGCCGCATCAACATCGCAGCCGCGCTGCTGCACGCCCCCGAGTTCGTGATCATGGACGAGCCGACAGTCGGCATCGACCCGCAGTCGCGCAACCACATACTCGAGACGGTGCGGCGCTTGAACCGCGAGCAGGGCATGACCGTCCTCTACACCTCTCACTACATGGAGGAGGTGGAGCAGCTCTGCGACCGCATCTACGTCATGGACCACGGCAAGGTGATCGCCAGCGGCACCAACGCCGAGATCAAGGCGATCCTCGGCGAGGACGACACGATCCTGCTGCAGCTGGAGGCGCGCAGCGAGGGTCTGGAGCGGCGGCTCTCCGAGCTGCCGACCGTGCGGCAGGTGACGCCCACCGACGACGGCCTGAAGCTGATAACGACGCGGGAGAACGGCGTGCTGAGTCAGGTCTTCCGCTTAGCCGAGGGCGAGGGCGCCGTCATCACCAGCCTCGGCGTGCAGAAACCGAGCCTCGAGGACGTCTTCTTGCACCTCACCGGCAGAACCCTGAGGGATTGAGTTAGGTGCTCGGCTTCCTCAGGAAGGACGTGACGGTGCAGCTCCGCGACTACCGGGAGCTTGCGCTGCTCGTCCTGATGCCGCTGCTGCTGATCGCTATCCTCGGGTTCGCGCTCGGCGGACTGATGTCGACCGGCGTGGTCTCTCTCGATGCCAGCGCGGCGCTGGTGGTGCTCGACGACGAAGCAGCCGGTCGTCGCGAGTTCGACGCCGCGCTGGCAGCGGCCGACTTGCCCGCCGCTGCCAAGCTGCAGCTCGTCATAGCCGCGCGCGCCATCCAGCCGGTGGCGATGCTTAGAGACGTGCTCCAGAGCGAGGAGCTGGCCGAGTTCGTGACGGTGACAGAGTCGGCTCTGCCGGAGGCGGAGGCGCGCCTGGCGGCCAACGACATCAAGGCGGTGATAGTCGTGCCGGCCGGTTACACCTACGACCTGCTGAGCAGCATGCTCTTGGGCGAGAGACCCGGCGCCGAGCTGCGCCTCAGCCTGTCGGACGCCTCGCCGATAAGCGCCTCGGTGCTGAACGACATCGTGTCGGGTTTCGCCTCCGAGGTGAGCCTGCGCACCGCCATGGCGCAGGCCGGCGTGTCCATGACCGACCAGGCTGCCGGCAGTGCCGCCACCGGCGGGATAGAGCGGGTGAGCGGCGGCCGCAGCATGCCCGCGTTCGCCTACTACACCTTCGGCATGGCCGTGATGTTCATGCTCTACGTCGCCGGCGCCCTGGCGTCGCGGGCGCATCTGGAGCTGAGTAGCCACACCTTCGACAGGATCCTGGTCAGCGGCGCTAAGCCGCTCACCTTCCTGCTCAGCAAGGTCGGGGCGGGGGCAGTGATAGTGATCTTGCAGTTCGCGTTCCTGCTTCTGGTCTCGAGCCTGCTGTTCGGAGTGGCTGCGGGTCAGCCCGCCTCGTTCTGGTGGCGCATCGCGCTGGTCCTGGTCCCGATGGCGTTGTGCGTCGGTGCGTTGGCGGGTTTGCTGACGGCCTTAGCCTTCCGCCTCGACAACAAGTCGGTCGGGGACGTCTTCACGTCGGTGGTGGTCTTCATCTTCGCCCTGCTCGGTGGCAGCTTCCTGCCGCTCGACGAGATGGCGCCGGCGCTCGCGGCCGTAGGCAGGTGGCTGCCCAACGGCGGCGGGCTCAGCTCCTTCCTCAGCATCGGGATCGGAGCGCCCGCCGCGACTTGGTTACCCAACGTCATCAAGATGCTGGTGGTGACGGTGCTGTTGATCCTGGTCAGCCTGCTGCTGTTCCCGCGGCGGAGGAACGCCAGATGAGCGCCTCGGCGGAAGCGCGGCGTTCTGGCGGAGCGGGGAGCGCCTGATGGGACCCATCTTCAAGGCCCAGCTCCGCAACCTGGCGCGCAACCCGTGGGCCGTGCTGATCATGGTGGGCCTCACGGTGGTGATGGCGTCGGCGTTCGGCTTCCAGGCTTCGACCTCGATTAGGGTCGGTGTGGTGCCGGGGCCGGGCATGAGCGAGAGCGAGGCGTCGGCGTGGCTCGAGCTGCTCAACGCCTCGGAGACCTTCTCGTTCGCTCTCGATGAGGAGGAGCGACTGCTCGCCAACCTCGAGTCGAGCTCGGGCGGCCTCGGCCTCAGGCTTGGCGCCGACGACTGGCAGGTGCTGGCCGCGGCCAACGAGACGAACGCTCCGCTCCTTGCCAACTACGTCGGGTCGATCTACAGGTTCGAGCTGGCGCTGCGAGCGGCGGCGGCTGCCGGCGGCCGCGATCTGGCTGCGTTGCGCGCCGAGCTGGAAGAACGTCTGTCGGAACCGGCACTGAGCGTGCGCGCCGGCAGCGTCGAGGCGGCTCGCGAGTTCGAGTACAACCCCCGCGTTCATACGCTGCTGGGCTTCGGGCTGTTCTTCGCCGCCTTCACGATCATGTACGGCGTCAACAACATCCTCGAGGAGCGGCGCCTCGGCATCTGGGACCGCGTCATCAACTCGCCGACGACGCGCGTGTCGATGTACTCGGGGCACCTCCTCTTCACCTACCTGCTCGGCTTCTTGCAGATCGCCGTCATCTTCGCCGTCTTCCGCTTCGGGTTCGGCGTGCCGCTCGGCGAGAACCTCCTCGGCGCGCTGCTGGTGATCGCCGCCTACGCCTTCGCCATCACCGCGCTGGGTCTGCTCCTCGCCGGCATCGTCGGCAACGCGCAGCAGATGAACGTGGTGATCCCGATCGTGTGCGTCAGCTCGGCGATGCTGGGAGGAGCCTACTGGCCGCTCGAGATCGTCTCGAACAGGGTGATGCTGGCCATCGCCGACTTCGTGCCGCTGCGCCATGCGATGGACGCGCTCAAGGGCGTCGCGTATCAGGGGTACGGGGTGGCCGATGTGCTTGCGCCCGTCGGGCTCCTAATGCTGTTCGGAGCCGTGTTCATGGGCGTCGGGCTCAGGTTGGTCGACCGGCGGGCGTGAGGCGCCGGCTTAGCGGTAGACGTCCTTGCGGTCGCCGACCTTGACGACCGAGACGATCAACTCGCTGTCCATGACTTGGTAAAGGATGCGGTAGTTGCCCTGCCTTACGCGGTACTTGTCGTCGTTGCTCAACTTCTCGCAGCCGACGGGCCTCGGATCCTCGGCTAGGCGGACGATCCTCTCGACGACTCGACGCCGATCCCTGAGAGGTAGTGCCGCGATCTCCTTGGCGGCCGACTGCTTGATCTCGACGCTATAGCTGGCCACGGCGGCGGAGATCGCGGACGAACTCCTCGAAGCTGATGGTCGCCTCATCGGCACGCTCGCGGAAGGCTTCCAAGTCGTCGGCATCTTCAGCGAGGCTTTGCCTCACCGCTAGGTTGACGAGGTCGGAGATGCTCGTGTCGCTCTCTGCCGCCTTGAGGCGCAGTGCCCGATGAACGGACTCCTCGAAGTAGATGGTCGACCTCTTGGCGCTTGGCATGAAACAACCGTAGCGGTTAAGCGTTCTGACGTCAAGACGTCAGAACGTCAAATACGCACCTGAATGGGTTCGCATGCGCTCTTAGGTGCGGAGCTCGGCCCCAAGCGTGGCATCGAGCGCCGCCAGCTCCGGCTCGAGCCGCAACCCCGGCTCTTCTGCCTTCGGCAAGGGTGGGTCCGGATGAGCCTGAGCCGGATCGAGCTCGAACGGTGTCGTGTGGATCCCCGCCGCGGCCAACGCCGGCCCCAGCACCTTCATCGGCCCCGCCTCGCTACTGCTGGTCGTGAGGATCACCCGGTCGCGCCCGCGCGTCAGCGCGACGTACAGCAGACGCTTGAGCTCCTCGGCCTCGCGCCGTTTGCGGCGTTCGTGCAGGAGCTTGTGAAGGACCGGCTCGCCGTGCTCTTCCGGGACCGGCATCTTCAGGCTGACGCCGCAGTCGGCTTCGAAGATGACAGCGCCGGGACCGGACCTGTTGCCTTCGTAGCTGAGGTCGGCGACGACGACCACGGGCCATTCGAGCCCCTTGCTCCTATGGATCGTCATCAGCGCGACGGCGTCGCCGGCCTGCAGCGGCGGCCGCGCCACCTCGATCTCGGCGAGCAGCAGCTGCCGCAGCTGCCTGTTGACGGCGAAGGCGTCGCCGTGTGTCGACTCGATGGTGCGTACCAACGCCGCGAAACCGCGCCAGTCGGCGAGTCGGCGTCTGCCGCCGGGCAGGTTCGCAACGACCGCGCTGTAACCGGTCGCCTCATCGAGGTCCTGCAGCAGGCGGCTCGGTGCGAGCTGCCAGCGGCGGCTCACCAGCGCGACCAGCGTGGTGGCGGCGTGACTGAGTTGGGGGTCCTCGCCCTGCGTCTGCGCCAAGCGCTCCAGTCCCGGCCACCACCGCTCGTTCTCGCCCAGCGCCTGGACGAAGCGCCGCAGCGCGACGTCGTCGACGGCGAAGAAGGGGCTCCTCAGCAGCGCGGCGAGCGCGACGTCGTCGGTCGGATCGGCGAGCAGCCGCAACGCGGCCAAAGCGTCCTTGACCTCGCGCGCCGCCAAGAGGTCGCCGCCGCC
The DNA here is from genome assembly GCA_964392895.1 of uncultured bacterium. Taxonomy (GTDB): domain Bacteria; phylum Deinococcota; class Deinococci; order Deinococcales; family Trueperaceae; genus CAYMRL01. The sequence continues at coordinate 87,825 of CAYMRL010000007.1, read as the reverse complement.
CGTGTCCACCGTCGGCACGCCCAGCGCCGGCAGCACCTGCGAGTAGGTCTCGAACGGAGCGTAGCCGCGGGTCAGTATCGCGATGTCCCCGAAGCGCACCGGCCTGTGGCCGCCGAGCTCCGTATCGAACACGGGGTAGCCGCCGTCGACCAGCTCGCGGATCAGAGCGCCTAGCTGATGAGCCTCCGCCAGGCGCCGCTGACTGGAGAGCACGCGCCCTGCGGCGTCCAGAGCGTGGAAGCTCAGGTGCGGCGAGGGTGAGAGCGGCTCTCGCATGGCCGTGACGCTCTGGTGCATCTCGCCGAGCAGTGGTGAGAAGACGCCCCCTAAGGCCTCGACCAGCTGCCTGTGCGAGCGGAAGCTCTGCGAGAGGGTCACCAGCTCGCCGCCGCGCCGATGGACGTTCTGGCGGTAGCGGCGGAACACCTCGACGTCGGCGCCGCGGAAGCCGTAGATCGCCTGCTTCTCGTCGCCCACGACGGTCGTCACGGCCGCGCTCTCTAGCTGGCCCAGCAGCCGCGCCTGCACCGGGTTCGTGTCCTGGAACTCGTCGACGAGCAGCGCGCGCCAGCGCTCGCCGTAGTGCTGCCTGACCTCCTCGTGCTCGAGCGCCCTGAGCGCATGGCGCTCCAGATCGGCGAAGTCGAGCACGCGCTCGCGCGCCTTCACGGCCTCCATGCGCCGCCTCACCTCGTCGAAGGCGACGATGAGCGCGGGCGTGGCGGCAGCCAGCGCGTCGTCGGCGAGGCCCCACTCCAGCGTCACGATCCCTTCGGCGCACGCGCTGGAGACCATGCCTTTCACCGTTCTCAGCGCGGCCCGCAGCTCGTCCAAGCCGCCGCGCTCCCAAGCGCCCTTCTTACCGGCGTTGGTGCGAAAGGTCTTGACGAGGTCGAGAGCTTCCTGCGCGTCGCGCGCCTCGAACGCGCTCATGGCGGCTAGGCACGCCCGCCGGGCGAGCTCGCCCGCATCGCTGACGTCGGACGCGTGACCGGCGAGCCCCGTCAGCACCGCCCGGCAGGCCGACCACTCCGCGCTCCGAGTGACCGCCGCGAAGGCGGCGTCGACCTCGGCGTCCAGCAGCGAGCGCCAGTCGTCCGGGCCGCGCCGTAGCGCATCCTCGGCCACGAGCGGGTCGTCGAGCAGCGCGACGAGCGCGCTTCGTAGCAACGCTACCGGCAGGTGGTAGTAGATCTCGCGCGGCAGCAGCGCCAGCGCCTCCTCGAGACGCGCGCTCTTCCAGACCGCGCGCTCGAGGTCGTCGAGGACACGGAAATCGGCCGGCACGCCGGCGCGCTCCGGGTGCTCCCTGCACACGCGCGCAGCCAGCGCGTGGATGGTGCTGATGGGCGCCGCTTCCAGCTCGGCGAGCGCCCTGCGGTTCTCCGGGCGCTCGCTGCGCACCAGCGCCCTGATGCGTGCGCGCAGCTCGGTGGCGGCCCTCTCCGTGAACGTGACGGCCACGATCTGAAGCGGCGAGAGCCCCTCATCGATGTGGTGCAGGTAGCGGTGCGCCAGCATCTTCGTCTTGCCGGTGCCGGCTCCGGCGACGACAGCCACCGACCCGGCCGCGAAGGCCGCGCGCGCCTGCTCCTCCGTCAAGCCGTCCTGACGCGGCACCTCACTCATGAGCGCTCGCCTCGCGGGCCGAAGCCTTGCGCCCCAAGCGCGGCCCGCGGCGGCACACCGGGTCGTAGTCGCAGTAGCTGCACACCTTCTGCTCGGCGTCGGGCTCGACGGGGAAGCTGCCCTCGCTCAGGTGCCGCCTGACCCGCGCCACCAGCCCGGCGAGCTCGGCGTCGTCGATGGCCGCCTCGCCCAGGGTCTTGGCGCCGTTGAGCGAGAAGTAGCGGGCGCTCGCCACCGGCAGGCTCGGCGCCAGCGCTGGGGCCGCGGCCTCGACGTAGAGCGGTAGCTGCACGTCGAGCGTCGGCTTGCCCGACGAGTCCTTCGCGCCCAGCGGCTTGGTCTTGCCGAGCTTGTAGTCGGTGAGCACCAGGCTCTGCTCGCCGCCGACCGACAGGGTATCGATGCGGTCGACGAAGCCTGTGACGCTTAGGCCCCGCCAGTCGCCGGAGAACCTGCCTTCGAGGAGTAGCACGCTCGAACCGTCGAGCAGGAAGTCCGGCGCGCTGACCGCCGCGCTCAGGGTCCGGAGGTGAGCGGGGCGCTGCTGCGGCCAGGTCGGGGTGGCTGGGCTGCCGAGCTCGGCCTCGGCCTCCGCGAACGCTCGCGGTAGGTCGTCGAGCACAGCTTGCCGTAGCCGTTCGGTCTCAGCGCCGGGGTTCTCGCTCTGAGCTTCGCGCACGGCGCGTTCCAGCGTCCTGTGGAACAGGCTGCCGAGTGTCGCCGGCCCGGCCTCGTCCTCCTTCTCGCTCGGCTCCGCCAGCTTCAGGAGCCGCTGCGCGAACCAGCGGAACGGGCATTGGCCCAGTGTCAGAAGCTGAGTGGCGCTGAAGGTCCTGCGCTCGAACGGTGTCTCGGCGTCAGCCTCGGTCGCCGTTCCGATGACGCCGTCGAAGGCGTCGGGCGGCGCAGCGCTCTCGCGCGCCAGCTCGACGCGCCACGCGCGCGCCGCCCGGCTCGTCACAGCCGCTGACTGGAGGGTCGCGGCCAGGTGCTCGAGCCGGCTCGCCGTCGCGAGCGGCGGCACGTCCTCGACTGCGAGCGCGAGCGACGCGAGGTAGGAGCTCGGGAGCTGCTCGCGCCCGTCGAGCAGCTCCGGGTAGCTGATGCTCAGAGACGCCGTCGCGGCGAGCAGGACCGGCAGGAACGACAGCACCTCGCGCTCAGCGGCCTCCAGCGCATCCTCGAGTGGTAGCCCGGCCGCGCTCAGGGCGGCACGCTCGAAGAAGTCGAGCATCGGATCGTCGGAGACGGGGGCGGGTAGCACGCCTTCGGCCGCGCCGAGGACGAAGACGTGCGGGTAGCTGGCTCCGGCGAGCGCCAGCGGGCTGTGGAGCTCGACACCGTTGATCCACTGCGCGTCGGCAGGCGCGGCATGGAGGTCGAGGGTATCGCTCAGCTCGGTGAGGAACTCGGCGCGTGTCAGGACCGCCGAACTCGACTCCGGGCGTTCCAGCGCCGTGCGCAGCTCGCGCCACGTCTGCTCCTCGCGGGCGCTGCCCACGATGTGCGCTAGCGCTCCAAGACGCTGGATCGACCGCTCCAACAGCTCGAGGTACGCGCCGTAGGCGGCGCTGAGCGGCCAGGCGAGCGCCGGCAGGGCCTCCAGGCCTGGCGCCACCGCGCGCCACGCGTCGAGAGACTCAGGCCGGACCGCGCGCGCCTCGCGCCACGTCTCGGCACCGAGCAGCCGGACGAAGCGGTGTGAGAGCAGCCGCGCGGTCGGCTCGTACGCCAGCCCACCCCCGACGGCCTCGGCCAGCAACGCGAGGAACCCGCCCACGCGCGCGCGTTTCAGCGGCACCGTGTACGCGAGGGTCAGCGGCACTCGGTACTCGCGCGCGACGGCCGCCAGCAGGGGCCCGTACGACTCCTCGTCGCGAGCGACGAGCACGATGTCAGCGGCCTTCACGCCACCCGCCAACAGCGACTTCACGCGGCCAAGCGCGAACCGCGCCTCCTGCTCCTGGTCGCCGGCGCGCCAGGCGGCCACCTCGACCGGCTGCTCGGACCCGCGCCCAGCTTGGGCGAGCCTGCTCGCCAGCTCGCTGCCGAAGCGCGCCTCGGGAGCGCGCTCGCGCTTGACCGTCCAGTCTCTAGCCGCCAACTGCGCAGCCACCGCCTCGTTCGACTCGAACCCGGCCGGCAGGACCACGACGCTACCGGGCGCGGCAAGAGCGTCGACGTACGCGAGCTCATCGGCACCGAGCCGCGAGTAGCCGTACACGAGTACCGGCCGCCTGGCCGGGTTCGACTCCGCGGCACGCCATAGGCTCTCCGCCGGGTCGATGCTGCCGGTCCGCGCCAACACCCTGCGGTAGCGCGCCGTCAGCGCGAGCAGGTGCCGCGCACGCGCGCCGAGCCTGGGATCGGTAGCGGTGAGCGCGGTCCCTACGCCCGCGCGCCCGAGCCCTGCGCGCAGCAGCTCCCGCACCGCCGGCGCCATGACGCGGGCCAGCCCGCGCACGTCGCTGCTCTCCTCGTCGCCCTCAGGCCCGCTCCCGTCGCCGTTCCCGTCGGCCTCCGAGAGCGCCTGCCTCAGCGCGGAGACCTGCGCCTCCGGCGTCGCCAGCCACACGCCGGCGTGGTTGACGAGGTGCCTGGTCGCCGACTCCTGAAGGCTCAGGTGCGCCGGCGCCGGGAGCGCGTCGCGACCGAGGGCTCGCGCCGCTCGCTCGTTGGGCGTCAGGAGCAGGCTGCCCGTGACGATGCCTCGCGCCGTGGCCAGCGGATCCTCCGCCAGGATCAGCAGGCGGCCGGTGGGTGTTGGCGGGGTTAGGAGCTCTGACATCGGAACCGCTACGACTCTACGGCGGCGCTGCGTCAGCTACGTGCGCTCGGATGGCCGTGCGCGCCGCTGCGTCGTGGTCTAGTTGGGACAGCGTAGCAAGGAGGTCTCAGATGTCGCGGCTCCTGTTCGTCCTCGTAGTCGTCGTGCTGCTGGCAGTGCTGGTCGGGCGCTTCGGCAGCAAGACGCGGCCGGGCGCCGCAGGCGCGGGCGCGGTGACCTTCCCTTACCGCCGCCGCGCAGGGCTGTTCTCGGCTGCCGAGCGTTCGTTCCTCGGGGTGCTCGACCGTGAGGTCGAGGGGCGCTACCGGGTGTTCGGGAAGGTTAGGTTGAGCGACGTGCTCGAGGTCGCCGGCGCCGTTTCGAGCGCCGAGCGGAAGGCGGCGTTCAACAGGGTGTCTCAGAAGCACCTCGACTTCGTGCTGTGCCGTCCTCACGACCTGAGCATCGTCGCAGGCATCGAGCTCGACTACGCCAGCCACGCGCGATTGGCTAGGCAGGAGCGCGACCTGCTCGTCGAGTCTGCCTGCCGCGCGGCCGGGCTGCCGCTGCTGCGCTTCCCGGCCAAGGCCTCCTACACCGCCGCCGAGGTGCGCGCCGTGCTGGCCGTGCTGGAGGAGCCGATCGAGGTCATCGCGCCGTCTCAGGCGTGATCTCCGCTGCGAAGGAGTTTTCTGTATGGACGATCTGACCAAGAAGCCGCAAGGCGGCGAGGTACCCGACTACTTCATGCGTTACGTCGATCAGGTAGGGCCGGGCGACATCCGCGACGTGCTGGAGCGTCAGGGGACCGAGACCCTCGCGAAGCTCAGAGCGCTGCCGGCGGAGCTGGCCTCCCACGCCTACGCGCCAGGCAAATGGACGGTGGCCGAGGTGGTCGCACACCTCAGCGATACCGAGCGGGTGTTCGCGTACCGCGCGTTCTGGTTCGCTCGCTCCCTGGCTGCGCCGCTGCCCGGTTTCGACCAGGACGCCGCGGCCGCGGCAGCGGGCGCACGCGCCAGGAACTGGCCCGATCTGCTCGCCGAGCTGGAAGCGGTCAGGCTGGCGACCACGACGCTGTTTCGCGGTCTTCCCGTCGAGGCGTGGTCGCGGCGCGGCACGGCGAGTCAGAACGAGTTCACGGTCAAGGCGCTCGCGTTCATCGTCGCGGGACACGTGGCGCACCATGCGCGGCTGCTCGACGAGCTCTACCTGGGGCGATGAGGCGGCCGAACCGCTTCCTCCGACCCGAACGGACGCGGCGACCAAGTATGCGGCTACTGAGTGACCGCAATGTGACCACAGAGTGACCACAAGAGGAGCCCGAGATGGAGCTTGAAGCTGTCACACCCGACGGGCTGGTCGCCGAGCTGGCGGCAGCGAGCGGCGGTTTGGAGCGCGTCACCCAGTTCGTCATCACCTCCGGCAGGGACGCCGTCGACCTCGTAGGCAACGCCAGCTACCAGGGTTACGAAGCGGTCCTGCTCCGCGCCGACCAGTTGGCGCCGGAGTTCTTCGACCTGAGCACAGGCCTGGCCGGCGAGGTGCTGCAGAAGTTCAGCAACTACGGGATGCGCCTTGGGATCGTGGGTGAGCTCGCGAACGTCGGGAGCGAGAGCTTGCGAGCGTTCATCCGGGAGTCGAACCGCAACGGTCAGATCGTGTTCGCGCCCAGCAACGCCGAGGCGCTGGCGCTGCTCGGGAAGGGGTGAGGCGTTGAGCCTGCTTCAGAAGCTGATCGGCGCGGCCCTTGGCCCGCGCATCAGAGCGAAGGCGCGCGGCAAGACCATCGAACAACTCGCCACGCAACTGGGAGCGACGTTCGAAGGGCTCGAGCCGCTGCACGCGCGCGCCCTCGACACCGCGGGCAACCGCGAGGCGTTCAATCACTGGATCGGCATAGAGCGCTGGAGCCAGCGCCGCCTGAGCGTGGCGCGCGGAGCTCCGCTGACGCTGGACAGGTACCGCGGCTACAGGCTCCCAGAGGGAGCATCGCTCGCTGAGCTCAAGGCCGCCTTCCGCCAGACGCGCAGCGAGACGATCGCGCTCGCCAGGCAGCTCGCCGCCGAAGGCGTCGATCCGTCGCTGAAGATCCCCTCGAACGACTTCGGTGACCTGACGGTCACGGAGTGGCTGCAGTACATCGACGACCACTCGCGCCGCGAGCGGATACGACTGAGGCTGCGACCCGCCTAGGGGTCTTAGGGGCGACCGGCGTTCAGCGCACCGCGATGCAGGAGATCTCGATGAGCACGTTCTCGCCGAGGTCGGCCACCGCGACGGTGGCGCGGGCCGGCCTGTGCTCGCTCTCGGTCCAGCTCGCCCACACCTCGTTCATCGCGGCCTTGAGGCCCATGTCGGTGATATAGATGGTCGCCGACACGAGCTTCGACTTGTCGCTGCCGACGCCGGCGAGCACGTCGTCGATCCTCTTCAGGGTCTGCGCGGTCTGACCGGCCATGTCGGCCGAGAGGTCGCGGGCGACGACTCCGGAGAGGTAGAGGGTTCCGTTGGCTTCGACGACTGAGTGGAAGTAGGCCCCTTGGCCGGTGCGCTTGATCATGTGACCCATCGTGCCACACAGCCGCTCGGCCGACCGAGTACTACCAACGGATGACGTTCGCGCCGCCACGCGCCGCTACACTTGCGCCATGTCTGATCAGCGCGACCCGCTAGAAGGTGCCATCGAGATACTCCCCGAGCGAGCCGGCGCTTCCCAAAGCGGAGGCGTGGCGGGCCGCCGCAGCAGTGCCGAGCAGGTCGGCCTGCAGCTCTTCGACATCATCTCGCGCGTCCCGCCGACCAGCGCCGGCGCCGCGGCCGATCCTGAGGAGCGCGCCAAGGCGATCGGCAACGAGGCAGCGTGGTTGGCTGCTCGCGTGTCGGGGACCTTGGCGCTGCCGCCCGGTCCGCTGGGTCTGGCCACGGTCCTGCCCGACCTGGTGGCGGTGTGGCGGATCCAGAGCGCGATGGTGAGAGATATCGCCGCCGCGTACGGTCAGACGGGCGCACTCGGTCGCGAAGCTCTCGTCTACTGCCTGTTCAGGCACGGCAGCGTGGCTCTGATGCGAGACGTGGTGGTGAGGATGGGCGACAGGTTCCTGGTTCGCAGCGCCACGACCGCCGGGCTGCAGGCGCTGCTGAGGCGGGTCGGCATCCAGGTGAGCCAGCGCGTCATCGGCAACGCGGCCGCGCGCTTCGTGCCTCTGGCCGGCGCCACTGGGATGGCCGTTTATGCCTTCTACGACACTAAACGGGTCGCAGCCACAGCCAGTGAGTTCTTCTCGAGGCAAGTCGTCGAGATCGCCTAAGTGGCTCGCGAGACGAGCCGCGTGCTGAGCAGCGTGTAGCCCCTCAGGCGCATGGCGCCGAGTTGCGCCAGCAGCTGTCTGGCGGCGCGGCGCCCCAGCTCCACGACGTCGGCCGCCACCACGGTCAGTCCGGCCGTTTCCGCCTCAGGCCCGTCGCCGAACGCCACGAGCGACATCTCGTTCGGAACGTCGACGCCGGCAGCGCGCAGAGCCCCCAAGGCCTCTAGCGCCATGAGGTAATCGGCGCCGACGATCGCGTCGCAGTTGGGCCCACTCGCCAAGAAGCCCGCCACGGCCCGGCCGGCGATGCCGACCTCGAACCCGCCCTCGAGCAGATGATCGTCCCTCAGCTCCAACCCGCGGCGCAGGAGCTCGAGGCGCAAGAACCGCTCGCGTTCGCGGCCGTCGAGCTGTTCGAGGTTGCCGCGGATGAAGGCCGGCGACCTGACGCCGCGCGACGCCAGCAGCTCCGCGAGCTGACCCATGCCCTGCCTGTTGTCGTGCAACACGGAGGGCAAGCCGAGGCCGGGCGCGAGGTGGCTGACGAGGGTCACGGCGGTGCCGGCGGCTTTGATGGCGGCCAGGACCACGTCAGGCAGGGCGTTGGCGAGGACTATCGCGCCGTCGCCGAGCGGCGGTAGGTCGGCGGCGTCGGTGGGAGGGACCGGCAGCTCGAGAACGCTCACCTCGGCGCCTTGTGGCGCCAACCGCTCTCGGACACCCCTGATCACGGCGCTCTGGAACACGCCGGTCGCCACGTTCGTCACTACCTTCACCCGCACGCTCATGGCCGCAACGCTCCCAACTCCGACTGGATCGCCAGCGCGACGGCGCCCATCGCCCCGAGCTGCGCCGAGTAGGTGAGGCTCAACCGCGGGACTTGTCGCGCGGCGCCGAAAGCGCGCCTGGCCAACGCGTCGAGCAGCGGCTCGCCGAGGGCGCTCAGGCGCCCACCGAGCGAGACCTCGTCCGGCCGCAGCGTCGCGGCGATCCAGGCGAGGGGCGCTGCGAGCTGCAGCGCCGCCGCGTCGATCCGCACTAGCGCTGCCGCGTTACCGCTACGCGCGGCGTGACGAAGCTGGAGCAGGGTCAACTCGTCGCCCTCGGGCGCCCCGCCGTTCGGCCACGCCACTAGATCCGTCAGGTCGCTGCCGTAGTGGAGCGCGCCGGAAGCGAGGCAGACCCCGATCTCGACGCGAACGTCGACCAGCAGCGTGACGAGCCGGTCGACGACCGGCGCAGCGTCTCCGCTAGCCCCGCCGCGAACGGAGGCACCTCCGTTCGCGCGCGCGAACGCCAGTTGTCCGAGAGCCGTCAGCTCGGCCTGGTTGCCGCGGTACACGTTGACGCCGAACTCGCGCTTCAGCTCCTCGGCCTGCTCGGCGCCGCCCGAACCCGGCAGTCCGAGCCCGATGCAGGCGAGCGGTGCATCGAGTTGCGCGACGAGGCTGGCCGTCGCCTCGAGCAGCGCCCGCGTCGGTACCTCGCCACCAGGCAGCGATACCCGGTGCAGCGCGCTGCGGACTCCTCCGAGGTTGGACAGCACGCCGAGTAGGCCCGCCTCGGTGGCGCTCAAGCCGATCACTTGGCGCGAGTCGGGATCGAACTCGAGCAGCGTGGGCCGCTTGCCGCCGCTGCTGGTCGAGCGGCCAGGCTCGCCCTCCCTGACGAGACCCTCTTCGATGAGCTCGCCTATCAACGTCGAGACCGTCGGCTTGGTGAGGCCCGTGTGCACGGCCAGCTCGGCGCGCGTAGCGGCTGCGCCGGTGAAGAGCGCGCGCAGGACTATGCGCCGGTTGTGCTGCCTCAGGCCCTCGACAGTCGCTTTGGCTGGCTTCATGCTCGCCTTAAGGTACGCCGCGCAGGCTGCAGCTCGCTGGACGCGCGCGGCGCAGGACCTCCCAGTTGGCCGGATCCTCGCCACCTATGCCCCAGATCGCGATGCCGCCGGTGTGCTCATTCAGGCGCTCGAGTCGGCCTGCGGTCGTCTGAGCGTCCGAGACGAACAGGTCTTGGCGCGGGAGCCCAGTGACCCTCAGCTCGACGTGAAGCTCGCCGCTGGCCGGGTCGCGGACCGGCGAGAGCGAGAACTGCCGCACCATCCGGTCGGCCGCCTCCCAGGTGGCGGCGACGGCCGGTGGGCGGCCCCGGTTCCATGAGTAGGCGTAGAACGGCAGACCGACGACCACCTTGCCGAGGTCGGTGACGCTGGCTGCGTACTCGACGACCTGGTCGACCCACGCCAGGTCGGCGATCGGGCCGGGCGGCTCGTTGCGGTTGGTGTAGTCGTAGGTCATCAGGTTGAACACGTCGGCGGCGGCCGTGAGCCGCGGCCAGTCCTGCGCCGCCGAGCCGGAGTAGGGCGGCAGGTCCTCGGTCTTGGCGTGCACGGTGACGAACAGGAGCTTGCCGCGCGCGTGCAGCTCTGCCGCCAACTCCTCGACGAAGCGCGAGAACGGCTCGCGGGTCTCGAAGGGGAAGCCCTCGTAGTCGAGGTCGATGCCGTCGAAGCCGCGCTCGTCCACCAGGGCGAGTATCGCCGCTATGTGCTCCTGAACCAGGTCGTCGGCCAGGAAGGTCGAGTGGCCGGAGAACACGCTCGGCACCACGAGGGCACCGGCGGCACGCCAGGTCGCCATCTTCTCCGCGGCGTCGCTGCCGGAGCGGTCGATGAGCTTGCCGGTCGCGTCGGGCGTGAACCAGAACGCGTGCACGATGTCGATGACGTCTAGGTTTTCAGCCAGGCTGGCCGCGCCACCCGGATGCTCGGAGGAGGGGTACCAGACGGCGACGCACCACGACGACACGGCCGACTGCGCCGTCGTGCTGCTCGCAAGCGTCAGAGCGGCGACGAGCGCGGTCGCGACGAACCTGAGCACCGCCCGCCACCCGACCATCACGCCACCGACGACTTCTCGGTACCGAGCGGCCTGCCGCCGGGCTTGAGCGCGACGGGCATGCGCCCGCCGGCGACGAGCTCACCGAACAGCACGGCGATGGCGGCATCGGTCTGGCTCGGGTTGCGGCCGAAGCTGCAGGCGACGGCTTCGGCACCGGCCAGCACCTCAGCGTCGAGGGGATTGCGCTGAGCGACCACGAGCGGCCGATGCCCCGCGGCGAGCAGTCGTCTGAACAGGTCCTGTTGGCGCGGGTCGGTGGCGGCGTTGACGCTTGCGAAGACGACGCGATCTGCGCCGCTCGCAGCGGCGACGGCGCGCTCGATCTGCTGCGTCGACGGCGCGTACGAGATGTCGAGTGCTTCGGCCACCGGGCAGCGCTTCGCGACCTGGGCCGCGATCGGGCCGACGCCGCCGGCGGTCTCGGCCGGCGTCAGGTTGCCGGCCGACACGGTGATGACGACGAGCTTCTCGCCTTTCGTGACAGGCTTCGGTCGCCAGCCAGGCGCTGCGACGAGAGCGACAGCGGCTCGCGCCATCGCGACGGCTGCGGCGGCATGCGCATCCCAGTCGACGTCGGCGATGGCAGGTACCTCGGTCGACAGCGCGGCGCGAACCCGGGCGAGCCTGTCTCGTGCCTCTGGCAAGTCGGCGACCGTGAGGTCGGCGACGATCCGCTCCTGGTTCGGCAGATGACCCAGCATCGCGAGGTCGGCCCCGGCCGCCAGAGCCTTGGCCGCGCGCTCGCTCTCCGGCACGTCGTCGAGCGCATGCATGTCGAGCGCGTCCGTGATGGCGAGGCCCGTGAAGCCTAGCGCGCGCCGAAGCAGGTCGCGCAGCACCGCGGGGGAGAACGTGGCCGGCCCAGCACCCAGTGCCGGGTAACTGACGTGAGCGGTCATCACCGCGCCGACGCCAGCGGCGACGGCGCCGCGGAACGGCGGCAGCTCGAGCGCCTCGAGCTCCGCCAGGCTGCTCTCGACGCTGGGGCAGGAGAGGTGGGAGTCGGCGGCCGTGTTGCCGTGGCCGGGGAAGTGCTTCGCGCACGCCAGCACGCCCGCCTCCTGCATGCCGCGGATCTGGGCGGCGCCGAGCTCGGCGGCCACAGCCGGATCGTCCCCGAACGCCCGCAGGCCCACGACGTTGCTCTCGCCCTGGCTGGCGAGGTCGAGCACCGGCGCGAAGTTGAGGTTGCAGCCGAGCGCCGCCAGCTCGAGGCCGAGGATGCGGCCGCTCTGGTACGCGTACAGGGCGGAGCCGGTCGCAGCCAGCGCCATGTTGCCGGGCAGGCTGGTGGCGCCGGCGATGGCGGCGAGCTGGCCGCCCTCCTGGTCGATGCCGATGAGCGGCACGCTCTGGCCGCCGTCCGCGGCGGCGCGGCGCAGGCTCAGCGTCAGCTCCCGCAGCTGCTCCAGCGAGGCGACGTTGAAGTTGAACAAGCAGACGCCGGGGATCGCGCCTGAGCGCACACCCTCGAGCACCCAGGCCGGCGCCTCGGTGCCGTGGAAGCTCACGAGACAGGCGGATGACATCTTGGAATCGACCACTTCCCGGCTCACCCTTTCGATCCCGTCATCGAGATGCCCTCGATGAAGTAGCGCTGCGTGAGTATGAACACGATCAGCACCGGGATCACGAACGTCACGCTGGCGGCCATGATGTCCTGCCAGGGGATTATCGCCTCTTGGAGGTTGTTCTTCTGCGCCACGTAGATCGGCATGGTGAAGAGCTCGGCGCGCTGCAGGTACAAGAGCGGCTGCACCAGGTTGTTCCACTGGCCGACGAACAGGAACACCGTGATGGTGGCGATCCCGGCCCGCGACAGCGGCAAGATCAGGAACCAGAAGAGCTGCAACGGGCTGGCGCCGTCGATCTCGGCCGCCTCGTCGAGCTCCTTGGGCAGCGTCATCATGAACTGGCGCAGCAGGAACACCAGCGCAGCACCGCCGGCGAAGAAGCCCGGCAGGGTGATCGGGTTGAAGGTGCGCAGCCAGCCTAGCTCGTAGAACAGGACGTACTGCGGCACCAAGGTCGCCTGCGCAGGCAGCATCAGCGTGCCCATCATCAGCGCGAACACGACGTCGCGCCCCGGCCACTTCAGCCGGCTGAAGGCGAACGCCACCACCGCGATGCTCGAGATGGTCCCTAGCAGCACCATCGTCACCGTGAAGAGGCTGTTGCCGTAGGCGCGGAAGAAGTTGCGCTCGCCGAACAGCTTGGTGTAGTTGCTCCACTGCGGCGTCTCCGGCAGCAGGCTGAGCTGCGGCTGCTGGACCTCACTGACCGTCTTGAGCGAGGTGCCGACCATCCACGCGACCGGGAACAGGAAGAAGAGGGAGCCGCCTATCAGCACGGCGTAGATGACGATCATCTTCACTCTGCTGCTCATTCGTAGTGCACCCATCTGCTGTAGCGGAACTGCGCGACGGTCAGGAGCACGATGATGACGGCGAGGATCCAGCTCGCTGCCGCGCCCTGGCCGATCTCGAGCTGCCTGAAGGTGCGGACGAACAGGAAGTAGGCGGCCGAGGCGAGACTGCTCTCGGTCTGGGTGTTCTGGATGATGTAGACGGCCTCGAAGGTCTGTAGCGCCGCGATGAGGCCGATGACGATGTTGTAGAACATCGCGGGCGAGATCATCGGCAGCGTCACGCGCCGGAACTTCTGCCAGGCGGTGGCGCCGTCGACGTCGGCGGCCTCGTAGAGCGCGCGCGGGACGCCCTTGAGCGCGGCGAGGAAGATCAGCATGCCGGCGCCCGAGCTCCACATGGTTATCAGGATCAGCGAGGGTTTCGACCACAGCTCGCTGGAGAGCCACAGCGGGACGCGGTTCGAGTCTGGGAAGGCTGCCGTGGCTTGGCGGAACAGCGCGAAGTGGTGGTTGACGCTGCCGCTGGCCGCTGCCACCTCGTCGAACGCCCTGAAGAACGCCACCCCGCCCTGGAACGAGCCGGCGGCAAGCAGCAGGAAGCCGGCACCTAAGGCGCCGAGGAGCACGTCCTGAGCGCGCTGAGGCAGGCGGACGCGGCCCACCAGGAAAAGCGCGGCCGCGAGTATCGCCAAGATCCACAGCGCCGACGGGGCGTGCGCGGAGAAACCGGTGCGCAGGTAGGCGAGATCGCCCGCGTCGCGCAGCGCGCTCTTGAACGTCATCAGCTCGACGAGCGTGCGCCAGCTTCCTGCTTCGAGCCTGCCGAGGAAGTCTGCACCTGCGCCCAGCACGACCAGCCTGACGACGAGCGAGAGCGCGAGCAGCGCCAGCAGCGGCTCGGCCAGAGCGCGCGCCACGCCTGGGCGGCGCTCGGAGTCGCGGTTGAGCAGCAGGACCACGCACAGCGCGAAGCCGAGCACCGCCGGGATCACGTACATGAGCGGCCCGACAGGGTCGTTGCGGACCACGCCGGCGTAGAAGGCGTTGAACGACTCGACGACGAAGATGAACGAGCGGTAGAGCCAGTCGAAGGGCGGGAAGGCCGCCGCGAAGCTCTTGAGGCTGACGTTGATGTAGCCGCCGTTGCTGGCGAGCATGTAGCGCCAGGCGAGCAGGATGGCGGGCCCGCCGGCGAGGATCACCGGAAGATAGAAGATGAGCCTGAACACCTTGATGCCCGCGAGCGCGGGAGCAACCAGCATCGCCATGGCGAGCGCCGTGACTATCTGCAGCGGCACGCCGACGACGGCGTAGTAGAAGGAGTTGTACATCGACTGCATGAAGCGCCGCCCGTGCGCGCCGGCTCCGGCGAGCAGCGTGCGGTAGTTGTCGAGTCCGATCCACTCGAGCGAGCTGCCGAGCTTGTAGTCGGTGAAGCTGTAGTAGAGCGAGGCCGCAGCAGGCCCCAGAACGAAGATAACGAAGCCGAGCAGCCACGGCGAGGCGAGAGCGAAGCCCCACATGGCGCGCCGCTGGACCATGGCGCTGCCGCCGCGGACGCGCACGACGCCGCGCGCCAGCCAGCCGACCATCGCGCTGCCGATCACGATGAACGACACCGTCCCGATCGACCAGTACAGGTTGTGCAGGCGTGCAGCTACAGCGGGATCCATGCCGGCGAGAGCCTTCCGAAGTATCAGATAGGGGTGGCGGCGCGAACCGCCACCCCGAACGAAGCTAGCTAGCTAACGCTTAGAGGTAGCCGCCGTCCTCGAGGATCGAGTCGTACTCCTCCTTGAGGAACTGCTGTGTGTCCTCGAGGCTCTGCTGGTCGGAGAGGTAGAGGGTGACCTGCTCCACGATCAGCGGGCGCAGCTCGGCGCTGGCGCGGATGTCGGAGAAGGCGCGGCCGTAGTTGACGGCCATGTCGAGCATCTGGTTCCAGACGGGGTTGGCGCGCAGGTCTTCCCAGGCGTCGGTGCGGGTCGGCGTGAAGCCGGCGACGCGGCTCAGCTCGATGGCGTTCTCGCGGCTGCCGATGTACTTGAGGAACTCGGCGGCGAGGGCCGGGTCGGAGGCGTAGGCGGGCACGGAGAGCCAGTCGGTGAAGACCTGGATCAGCGGCTGGCCGTTGGAGCCGGCCGGGTACGGACCGATGACGATGTCGTTCCAGAGGGCGTTGTCGGTCGGGGGCATGTTCCACATCGGGAAGATGCCGCTGACGACCATGCCGGAGCCGATGGGCCAGCCTTCGATCGGCGGCAGACCGGCCGTGGTCTCGGTGGGGAGCACGGCGCGACGGCGGTCGTACATGAACTGGAGGGCTTCGGCGGTGGCGGCGCTGTCGAAGGCGCTCGAGCCGTCGGCGTTGTAGAGCTCGCCGCCGGCGCTCCAGATGTAGGCGATGAACTCCTGCGCGTCGAACAGGCCCGCGCCGATGTCCATGAAGCCCATCTGGGTCATGGCGCCGTCGGCGACGGCGGAGTTGGCGCGCACGAAGGCGAGCGAGTCCTCGAAGGTCAGCGGTGGGATGGCGCTGGCGTCAGCGGCGAGGTCGCTGCGGAAGAACATCGGGCGCGGGCTCATCAACAGCGGCAGGCCGCGCAGGTGACCGTCCCAGCTCGCGACGGCGAGGGCCGCCGGCAGGAAGGAGTCGAGTTCGTCCCAGTCGGCGAGGTACGGGTCGAGGTCGGCGAGCAGGTGACCGAAGGCGGCCGCGTACTCGGAGCCGAGGTAGACGATGTCGGGGCCCGAGCCGGTGGTGATCCAGCCGGCGACGGCGGCGTCGAAGTCGCCCCAGCCGCCCGTGAGGATCTCGAGCTGCACGTCGGGGTGGCTGGCTTGGAAGCCGGGGAAGGCGACGTCTTGGAACCACTGCATGGTGCCTTCGGTGAGGCCGGTGATGTAGATCTCGAGGGTGCGCTGAGCTTGCGCGGACGCGGCGGCGCAGAGCAGCAGCAGGCTTAGGACGATGACTCTCAGTCGTTGCATTTGTTCCTCCATCCGCTCGCGTTGGGGCCAAAGCCGGCGCGGCGGGTCGATGCTAGGGCGCGGCCACGGTAACCGAAGGCCCGATCAGGGCGCCTCGCTCCGTGCTTCAGGCGTCGCCGAGTTCAGGCATCACCTCCAAGCAGTTAGTAAAGAAATCTTACTTACTTACCGCGAGTCTAGGGGCGACCCGAGGCGGTGTCAAGCCCACAGCGCTTAACCTCGTATCCATGGCCGAGTCGATCTTGATCACAGGCGGCAGTCGCGGCATCGGGGCGGCGACCGCCAGACTGGCAGCTGAACGCGGCTACGACGTGCTCATCGCCTACCGCAGCGACGCCGCAGCCGCTGCCGGACTGGTGAGCGAGCTAGCCGAGTCCGGCGTCGAGGCGCGGGCGGTGCAAGCCGACGTCGGGAACGAGAGCGACGTCATGAGGCTGTTCGAGGTGGCGGATGAGATGAGCTCGCGCCTCGGCGCCCTCGTCAACAACGCCGGGATCCTCGAGCTACAGGCGCGTCTCGACGCCATCGATGCCGGGCGCCTCGAGCGCGTGTTCCGCACCAACGTGTTCGGCGCGTTCCTCTGCGCCCGCGAGGCCGTGAAACGCATGTCGACCCGTTACGGCGGTGGCGGCGGAGCGATCGTCAACGTCTCATCGGGCGCCGCCCGCACCGGCTCGCCCGGCGAGTACATCGATTACGCGGCCAGCAAGGGTGCTCTCGACACCATGACCGTCGGGCTCGCTCACGAGGTCGCCCAGGAGGGCATCCGTGTCAACGGTGTCAGGCCCGGCTTCATCTACACCGAGATGCACGCGAGCGGCGGCGAGCCGAACCGGGTCGAGCGCGTCAAGCAGTTAGTGCCACTGAAGCGCGGCGGTATGCCGGAGGAGGTCGCCAGGGCGATCATGTGGCTGCTGTCGGACGAGTCGTCCTACACCACAGGCTCGTTCATCGACGTCACCGGCGGTAGGTAGTCGCCGAGCCTTCCGGCTGGCCGCCGAGCTAACCGGGCGGCGTCAGCGGCACCAGCTCGATGTCGTCGTAGTCGAGGGGCTCGTCGTCATCCCCTTCATCAGCCGGGCCGCCGAGTCGGTCGACCGGCAGCTTGAACGTCCCTGACACTGCCGCGCTGCGGTTGGGTGGCGTCACGCACCCCGGCAACCGCTCGGCCAGTACGTCGGAGTAGAGGGTGCCCGAGTAGTTGCCATACACGACCTCGATGCCGGTGTCCTCGTTCATCTCGAACCGGTCGATGGTCACGCTGAAAGGCGACTGGTAGAGGTGACCGTCCCCGACGCAGTGACCTCCGTCGATCCACATCAATCCGAGGTAAGAGTTCCAGTACAGGTACGTGCTTTCCGAGTAGTCGTGATCCTTCGGAGCATAGGTGACGGGCACCCCCTCGCCGAGGGGCAGAAGCGCGTGCGTGCCTGGGGTAGCGCCAGCCGCCACGAACTGGATGCTCGCTCCATCGACATCGCTGTTGCCGGTTATCAAGAACTGGGACCCGTGAACGAAGGCGTTCGCCGCATGCCGTTCTCGGGCACCCTCGGCCCTGCGACCGCCACCGACGAACAGTAGACTCCCGTCAAGCCCAGTGAGCGTCAAGTAGTACTCGGCCGTATGGATGGTGATGTTGGCGACCAAGGTGTACTGATGCCGGGAGTCATCCCGGTTCGTCGCCTGCAGGTCCACCGACACCGCCACCGTGTTCGGGTTCGGCGCCGTACCGGGCGCCGTGTACAGAGCCCGCCGCTCCAACGAGATCAGCGAGCCGTTCGTACCATCCACCGGCGCATCTTGCGCGTTCAACCGCCAGTTCCGCACCTGGAAACCGCTGTAACGCTCCGTGCTGTCCAACAACTGCCGCCCCTCCGTCAACGCCACCAAGGCGTCATCCAGGGGCACCAGGGCATCATCACCGTCCCGATCGGGATCGTAGAGGAAACCGGTGATCGCCAGGTTCACGCTCTCACCCGGCACCACCACGCTCTCCGACGGCTCCAACGTCAAGTCGATGAACCGACCCACAGCCCAATCACTGAAGTGCGACACCGACACCGTGACCGTCTTGGCTTCCGTGTCCACCACGCTGCTGCGCTGTGGACGCCAGGTGCCCGAAGCGGTCTGGCTGATGAACCACAAGAACTCCGGCGGCTGACCCGCCAGCACACCCTCGTCGTAAGCGAAGGTCAGCGTCACCGGCTCTGCGAACTCGACACCGGCCGGCCCCAGCCGATAGCCGCCACCCACGCCCAGCGGTGCGTTGTTGGAGATCATCTGCACCGACACCTCGGTGTCGACCGACAAGGCGCCAGACGGGACGATGACGGTAAGGGCGCCATCCGGCGAGCGGACCTCGCCACCCTGCGGCCCGATGCGGGCGGCCGAGGGCGCGCCAACGGGTCTACCCAGCCTGGTGACGGCGGGTGCCGCGGAGTCGGTTTGAGCCAGCGAGGAACCGCCCCAAGTCAGAGCTAGGGTCAGCAGGACCATCCACGGGATCCGACGCTTCGGCATGCATCCTCCAAGTTGCTAAGGCGAGGACAGGCTAGCCGACGGTACCCGCTGGAGAAACCGAATTGAGCACTTCGAGATCGGTCGGACACCGGCGGTCGCGGGAAGCCGACGCTGGACCTCAGACAGTAACGGTCGAGGCGCCGGTCGGATAACGCTCGCCGGCGAGCACCGCGATGGGCAGTCGGTTCTCCTCGGACGGCACCGGACAGGTGGCGTACGGCGTGTGAGCGCAGGGCGGGTGGTGCGCGTAGTTGAAGTCGAGCACGATGCGGCCGTCGACGGGCCCGTCGACGTTGAGGAAGCGCCCGCCGCCGTAGGTAGCAGTGCGGTTGGTCGCGTCCCTGAAGTTGAAGAACAGCCGGCCGTTGGCGCCGGCCGGGGTCGCTACCAGGGTGTGCTCCGCCCCCGCGATGGCGAAGCGGGCGCGGCCGGCGACGGGGGTGGGCGCGACCTGCCCGAGCACGTTGACGACCTCGATGGTCTCGCCAGCTGTCGGTGGGATGAACTCGGCTTCGATGCGCCAGCACGAGTCGGTGTCGAACCATGCGACCTCGGCCGCCGGATCGTGCGTGGTCGACGCCAGAGGGTCGTAGATGCGCGCGCCGCACAGCTCACCGCGCTTGATCAGGTTGATGCGCACGGCGTCCTCGCCCTCGCCGAAGAACAGCACCTGATCGCCCTGCACCAGCAGCGGACATGGCAGCGGCGCGCCGTCGTGCAGCAGGCCGTCGACCAGCGGCGTCACGGTCATCGAGGCGCCGTCGTAGGCGAGGTTGGCCAGGCGCCGCGGCAGCCTGTCGGGCAGCCTGACGCGGGCGTCGGGGTCGCTGCCGAGCAGGTTGTCGCCCTCCTCGAGCCAAGCCAGGTTCGTTATCGCCCACCAGCCGTAGGGCGCTGCGAGCTTGCCGACGTAATCGCGGCGCCAGGCTTCCAGGTCGGTCGTCATCGGGAGCTCCAAGGTCGGGTGATGAGTAGAACGCGCCACGCTCCGCACAAGCTAACGCGTGCCGCGGCCGTCCGGCGCTACTTGGAGCACGTTCGGCTCGAGGGACCGCCGGGTTACTCAGTCGAAGAGGCCTTGGCCCCTGCGCTCGTGCTCGAGCAGCCAGCGCTTGCGTGGCACGCCGCCGCCGTAGCCGCCCAGCTCGCCGTTCGAGTTGATGACCCTGTGGCACGGCACGACTATCGCGAGCTGATTGGCGCCGTTGGCTTGCGCCACCGCCCTGAACGCCGTCGGGCGGCCGAGGCTGTCGGCTAGCTGCTGGTAGGAGCGCGTCTCGCCCGGCGGGATGCGCAGCAACTCCTCCCAGACTGACCGCTGGAACTCGGTGCCGCGCAGCTCGAACGGGGTGTCGAACGACTTTCGCTCGCCGGCGAAGTACTCGGCCAGCTCGGTCTCGATCTGATCTATCGGCCTGCTGCGGCCCGGCACGATTGCCGCCGTCTCGCGCAGCCTGAGCAGCTCGCGCTCCAAGCCGCGGCGCTCGACGAACTCGAGCAGCACCAGATGGCTCTCGCTCGCCACCGCCAGGATCGGTCCCAGCGGGCTGTCGAGCCAGCTGGCGAGCAGCACGCTCGCGTCCTTAGCGCTCGGGGCCGTGCCGATGATGCGGGCGTAGGCCTCGCGGAACCCGCTGCCTGACTCGTAGCCGGCGTCTTGCTGAGCGTCGATCACGCTGCCTCCCTTGCGCAGGCTCGCCAACGCCAGGCCCATGCGGCGAGCCCTGGCGAACTCCATGAACGTCATGCCGAAGCGCTTCTTGAACTGTCTTCTAGCCGTCGACTGGTCTATCCCCAGTGCCCGGAAGTCGCGGTCGCGCCAGCGCTTCTGCGGCTGAGCCTCCACCGCCTCGACCAGCGTCTTGAGGGCGCCGGTCAGGTCGTTCGGGTGCGCCAGCGGCCTGCAGCGCTTGCAGGGGCGGAAGCCGGCGTGAAGCGCCGCCTTGGCGTTGGGGAAGAACTCGCAGTTCTCGCGGTTGGGGTTGCGCGCCGGGCAGGTAGGGCGGCAGAAGACGCCCGTCGTCTTGACACCGACGAAGAACAGGCCGTCGTACTCGGGGTCGCGCTGCAGGATCGCCTGGTAGTAGCGGGCGGCTTCGCGCTCGGAAACTCGGAACGTCACGAGAGGCAGTCTAGTGCGCCGCATCCCCGCCCCGCCGACGGGAATCGGGCAGCTACTTCGTGGCGCATGAGCAGGCGCGCCTCAGCGCGCTTGCGTGAACGCGAGGACGTGTCCATCGGGGTCGAGCAGCTCGAACTCGACGTCGCCCCACGGATGGGTGACTGGCCCTACGAGGCGGACGCCGGGCTGCTGATGATCGAACGGCTCGGTTCCTGCGGCCACCGCGCGCTCGAAGAGAGCCTTCACGTCCGGCGTGGCGAAGTGGATGACCGGCACTCCGCGCCTCTCGCCCTCCTCGGCGGGGTGGAGCATCAGCTCTGCGGTCCCGACCCTGAACCAGTGCATGCCCTGATACCCGCGCAGGTACTCGAAGCCGAGCGAGTCGTAGAAACCGCGCGAGCGCTCGGTGTCCGAGCAGAACAGCACCAGGTGGTGAAAGCCCGAGATCATCGCCGACCTCCCGCGAGCACTATAGCGAGGGGTAGCGGCTGAAAGCGTGCCATCATCGCGTGGTGAGCCCGCCCGCCCCCGCCTCCACCGCTGCCTCCACAGCCGCCTCCGCCACCACTCGCGACGCCTCCGGTCTCTACCGACTGACCCCGGCAGCGCAGCTCAGGGCGGGCAAGACGGCGCGCAGGCTGATCCAGCTCGGCATCGGGCTGGTGCTCTACGCGCTCTCGATGGCGCTGATAATCCGCAGCGGGCTCGGGATGCTCCCTTGGGACGTGCTGCACTTCGGCCTTTCGCAGCACCTGCCGCTAAGTCTCGGCACGGTCGTGGTCCTTACCTCGCTGGCCGTGCTGCTCACCTGGATCCCTCTGAGGCAGATGCCAGGCATCGGGACCATCGCCAACGCGGTGTTGATCGGGTTCCTGCTCGACCCGGTGCTGCGCTATCTGCCCGTGCCGGAGGCGCTGTGGCTGCGCATCCTCTACCTGCTGGCAGGCGTGCTGTTCAACGCGGTAGCCACGGCCTCTTACATCGGCAGCCACTTCGGTCCCGGCCCGCGCGACGGCCTCATGACCGGCCTGTCGCGCGCCACCGGCCGCAGCCTGCGGCTGGTGAGGACCGGTATCGAGGTCGCGGTCGTGGCCGTCGGTTGGCTCCTCGGCGGCGTGGTGGGGTTCGGTACCCTGCTCTACGCGCTGGCCATCGGGCCGCTGACGCAGTTCTTCCTGCCGCGCCTGTCAGTGAGGCTGCCGGTGAGGTGAGTCATGAGCCGAGCTTTCATCAAAGAGGACGCCAACCAGGAGGACGTGCAGGTCGCACCGCGCGCTCCGCTGCCGGACGGTGCGCGTAACCTCGTCACGCAGCGCGGGCTCGACCTGCTGCTGGCCGAACGCGAGGAGATCCGGGCCGGCCTCGCGGCCGGCGGCGTGGCGGCGTCCGACGAGCGACTGCGCTTGGCGTTCGAGGCGGCGCTCGACGAACTGCTACCACGCTTGGCCAGCGCCGAGCTGAGCGTCCCCGTCGACGACCGGCAGGTCCGCTTCGGACACGAGGTCGCGCTCGAGCCCGCCGGTGACAGGGGAGCCAAGGGGGCCAAGGGCACAAAGGGCGCCGAGTTGACGGTGCGGATCGTCGGCGTCGACGAGGCCGATCCAGAGGAGGGCGCCATCTCTTACCTGGCGCCGCTGGCTCAGGCGCTGCTGGGGCTGAAGCTCGGCGACGAGGTCAGCCTAGGTCCGTCCGGCCGCCGCATGATCGTGGCAAGGATCGGCTGAAGGCGGAGTCCTCGACTCAGCGCGTCTTGCCCCGCGCCGCCACCGGCACGACCGCCTCGAGGATCCCGCCGCGGTGCAAGTACACCTCGTCGTGGAGGTTGGTGACGGGGCAGACGTGGTTCGGCACCACCCTCAACCGCTCCCCGATCTCGGGAACGCGCGCGCAGGCCGAGAAGTCGACCGCGCCATGCTCCTCTGACAGCTCGGTGATCCTCGCTTCCGGGTACTCGAGGATGTGGCCGTAGCCTCCGCCCCAGTCGGCGGGGAAGCCGTCGCTGGTCAGCGTCTTCGAGCCGGCGTCGATGACACCGCGCGTGGCGGTCGGGCGGCTGACGAGCGTGACGTGAACGTGCAGCGCGCAGTCGTCGAAGCCGGCGCTGCCGACCGCCACGCTGCGGCGGTCGTTGTAGACATAGGTGCCGGCGCGGTGCTCGGTCTCGCCGATCGTCTCGTGGGCCTTCCACACGTTCGGCGTGCCGCCGACGGAGACTACCCTCAGCTCGCGCCCGCGCGCGGCCAGCAGCTCACGCGCTCGCGCCACGAACCCAGGCACGGAAGGGCTGCTCGGGTAGCACAAGATCCCGAGGAACTTCAGGTAGGGGTAGCGTCCGCCGGCGATCACCAGGTCGACGACCGCTTCGGGGGTCAGCACGCCCTGGCGCTTCTTGCCGCATTCGAACTCGATCAACAGGCCGATATCGCGCCCCGCCATCTCGGCCGCGGCACCGACCGCCGCCATCGCCACGGCGTTGTCGACCGCGACCCTGACGTCGGCCATGCGCGCGACGGCCGCGAGGCGCCCGATCTTCTCCGCACCCATCACGTTGTAGGTGATCAGGATGTCGCGGATGCCGGCAGCGGCCATGACCTCGGCCTCGCCGACGCTCTGCACGGTGATGCCCTTGGCACCTGCGTCGAGCTGCCACTTGGCGATCAACGGCAGCTTGTGCGTCTTGATGTGTGGGCGGTTGGCGATGCCGTGAGCGTCCAAGTACGTCTGCAGGCGCTCGATGTTGCGCTCCACGACGTCGAGGTCGATCAGCACGCAAGGCGTGTCGACGCTGACGGCTTGCGCGGGTAGCTGACTCGAGGCGAGCTCGGCGTCGAAAGCTTGCGTATGAGTGACCATGGCGCTGAGTGTAACGACCGGTATGGGCGTAGGTGCCTCCGTCGCCGTTAGCCGACGTCGCTCCTCTTGCCGCCGTGCGGATGTAGCATCGCGGGGTGCACGAGGCCTCCGTCATCGCACCGCTGCCAGCCGGGACCACCAAGAGCGAGCGTTACGCGCTGCTGAGCCGGCAAGTGGCGGCGCTGCTGGAGGGGGAGAGCGACTGGCTGCCGAACCTAGGCAACGTCGCCGCCGCCATCTACGCGTCGCTGCCCGGTCTCAACTGGGCCGGGTTCTACCTGATGCGTGGCGACGAGCTGGTGCTCGGCCCGTTCCAGGGACAGCCGGCCTGCGTGAGGATCAAGCCCGGTCGCGGCGTGTGCGGCACGGCGGCCGCGCAGCAGGCGACTCAGGTCGTCGAGGACGTCGCTGCGTTCCCCGGCCACATCGCATGCGACCCTCGCTCGCGCTCGGAGATAGTCGTCCCTGTCGTCTTGGAGGGCCGCACCGTCGCAGTGCTCGACCTCGACAGCTCGCACCTGGCTAACTTCGACGCTGCCGACCGCGCAGGTCTCGAGGCGATTGTCGCGGAGCTCGTCGGCGCCATCGATTGGCGCGCTGCCACGCGCGTGTGACGAGCCTCCAGCGCCTGGCGTTCTCACTGCAATGCACCATGGCGGCGCTGCTGACCGCGGCGCTGAGCATGCTGACGGTGATGGTGCCGCTCTACGCGACGGCGCTCGGCCTCGGCGCCGAGTCGATCGGTGTCCTGATCGCGCTGCCTGGTGTCTTTCCCGTGCTGCTCGCGTTCCAGGCGGGCCGCTGGGTCGACTTGGTGGGGCCGCCACGGATGCTGTTCACGAGCATGACGCTGATGTCGGCCGCACCGCTCAGCCTGATCCTGCTGCCCGGCGTGCTGGCGCTGGTCGTGTCGCGGCTGATGGTGGGCTTCGTGCAGCTGTTCGTGACCCTAGCCTCGCAGTCGCTGATCGCCGACCTGAACAACAACAGGTCGCACGCCTACAACTTCGCGGCCTACTCGACGCTGCTGGCGCTCGGCCGCATGATCGGTCCCGTACTGGTCGGGTTCATCATCGACCACTACGGCTTCAGGGTCAGCTTCTGGGCCGTCTTGGCCGTGCTGATCCTCTCTGCGGGCGTGTCGTACCTGGTGATGCTCGGCGCCAGGTCCACGGGCGCGGAGGCCGGCGGCGCCGCCGACGTCCTCGGCCGGCTGCCGTTGAGCACCGTGTTCAACAACGTCGGGTTCCAGATGGGGGTCCTGGCCAGCTCCGGCATCTTCCTCGCCCTGACGATGCGCGAGGCGTTCTTGCCCGTGATGCTCGAGGAGATGGGCATGTCCGCCACGCTGATCGGCTCGCTCGTCAGCCTCGGCTCCCTCACGGCCGTGCTGATCCGCCCGCTGCTGCCCTTGGTGACCCGTCTGCTGCGCGGCACGGCGCGGTCGCTCGTGGTGTCGATGGCCAGCGTGGTCGTCGGCGTCGGGCTGCTGTCGGTGGCGTCGAGCGTGCCGTTCTTCGGGGTCCTGGCCGTGGTGGCAGGGTTCGGCTCCGGGCTGGGTTTCCCGCTGAGCATCGTCTCGGTCACGACCCACGTCTCGCCGCGCCAGCGCGCCACGGCGCTGAGCCTGCGCATCTCGAGCTCGCACCTCGTCGAGATCATCGCGCCCATCGTCGGCGGCCTGCTCGTCGCCGCGACCAACTACCGGGTCGGTTTCGCCGCGGCCGGCATCGCGCTCGCGGGGCTCACGCTGCTCGGTATCGGCCGCATCAGGCCGTTCGAGGCCGAGGAGCGCCTCGGTCAGCGGGGCGAGTAGGCGCTCGAGTGGTCGCTCAAGCGGCCGCCTCCTCCGTTGCCGCGCCGACGAACTGAGCCTGGTACAGGCGAGCGTAAGCCCCGCCGGCCGCGACGAGCTCGGCATGCGTGCCACGCTCGACGATGCGCCCGTGCTCCATGACGAGGATCATGTCGGCGCCGGTGATCGTCGAGAGCCTGTGCGCGATGACGAAGCTGGTGCGCTTCCCGCGCAGGGCCAGCATCGCGCGCTGCAACAGCAGCTCGGTGCGGGTGTCGACGGAGCTGGTGGCTTCGTCGAGGATCAACACCGGCGGGTCGGCGAGGAACGCCCTGGCGATGGTGATGAGCTGCTTCTCACCGGCGCTGACGGTGCCGCCCTCGTCGTCGATCAGCGTGTCGTAACCGTCCGGCAGACTGTGAACGAACCTGTCGACGTAGGCGGCGCGGGCCGCTTCGAGGATCTCCTCCTCGCTGGCGTCGAGCCTGCCGTACGCGATGTTCTCGCGGATCGTGCCTTTGAACAGCCAGGTGTCTTGCAGCACCATGCCGATGTTCTCGCGCAGCTCGTCGCGCCTGAGCTCGGCGATGTTGCGTCCGTCGAGTGTGATGCTGCCTGAGTCGAGCTCGTAGAAGCGCATGATCAGGTTGACGAGCGTGGTCTTGCCGGCGCCGGTGGGTCCGACGATCGCCACCGTCTGACCCGGCGTGACCGTCAGTGAGAGGTCCTCGATCAGCGGTCTGTCGGGCTCGTAACGGAACGACGCCCGCTCGAACACGACGCTGCCGCGAGCGCGCTCGAGCCCCGTAGCCTTGGCGCTCTCGCCGGACTCCTCCTCGGCGTCGAGCAGCTCGAACACGCGCTCGGCGGAGGCGACGCCCGACTGCAACAGGTTCGCCATCGAGGCGAGCTGCGTGACGGGCTGGCTGAACTGCCGCGAGTACTGGATGAACGCCTGCACGTCTCCTAGCGTGATGACGCCCGACGCCACCCGCAGACCGCCGACGACCGCGACGGCCGCGTAGCTGAGGTTGCCGATGAAGGTCGCGGCCGGCATGATCAGGCCGGACAGGAACTGGGCGCGGAACCCCGCCTGGTAGAGAGAGTCGTTCTCCTTCTCGAACGCCGCTTGCATCTCGCGCTGGCGGCCGAAGACCTTCACCAGCTCGAAGCCGGAGTACGTCTCCTCGACCCGCGAGTTGAGCGTGCCGGTGCTGCGCCACTGCTCGATGAACTGGACCCGAGAGCGGCTCATCACCGTTCCCGCGACCACCATCGTCAACGGGATGCTGAGGAGCGCCACCAGCGAGAGCACCGGCGAGATCGAGAACATCATGATCAGCACGAAGATCACCGTGAGCAGCGAGCTGAGCATCTGGCTCAGCGTCTGCTGCAGGCTCTGGGCGACGTTGTCGATGTCGTTGGTGACGCGGCTCAAGAGCTCGCCGCGCGGCTGCTTGTCGAAGTAGCGCAGCGGCAGACGGTTGAGCTTCTCCTCGACCTCGTCGCGCAGGCGCCTGACGGTTCTCTGCGCGACCTCGTTGAGGATGAACGACTGCAGGAACGACAGCACGGCGGAGCCGAGGTAGATGGCGATGACCGTCACCAGCACCCGCGCCATCGCATCGAAGTCGACGCCTTGGCCTGGCACGAAGTCGATCCCGGACAGCAGCGACGCGACCTGGTCGTTGCCGGCCGCGCGCGCGGCCGCGATGGCCGCCTCGCGGCTGATGCCGGCGGGCAGCTGAGCGCCGATGATGCCCTGGAACAGGATGTCGGTGGCGCGCCCCAGCACACGCGGACCCAAGGCCGAGAGTCCGACCGCGATGACCCCGGCGACCACCACGGCGATGACAGCCGGCCAGTGCGGGGCGAGGCGGCCCATTAGACGCCGAGCGGACGGCCCGAAGGCCTCCGCCTTCCCGACGGCTGGTACGCCCATCATCGGGCCGGGGCCGCGCGGTGCTTGGACGCGCTCGGTGGTCGCCATCACGCGGCTGTGGCCCTGCTGGCCCTGAGGGCCCTGCGTGCCCTGCAGGTCCCGCGGACTCCGCGGGGCGCCGTTCTCGTTGCCGCTCTGGTCGCTCATGCCGCCTCCGCCTGACGCTGTGACGCGACTATCTCCTGGTAGGTGGGTGAGTTCGCGAGCAGCTCCTCGTGGGTGCCGACGTCGACGACCCTGCCGTCTTCGAGCACCACGATCGCGTCCGCCTCGGTGATGGTGGCGACGCGCTGGGCGACGACGAGCACCATCGCGTCAGCCGTGACGGGCTTGAGAGCGGCCCTGAGCCGGGCGTCGGTCGCTACGTCCAAGGCCGAGAACGAGTCGTCGAACAGGTAGAGCCGCGGGCGCTTGACGAGCGCGCGAGCGATGGCGAGACGCTGCCGCTGGCCACCCGAGAAGTTGGTGCCGCCCTGCGCCACCGGCGCCTCCAAGCCCTCCGGCAGCTCCTCGATGAAGTCGCGCGCCTGCGCGATCTCGAGCGCCTGCCACAGCTCAGCGTCGGTGGCGTCGGGCTTGCCGAAACGCAGGTTGCTGGCCACCGAACCTGAGAACAGGTAGCCGCGTTGCGGAACCAGGCCGATGCTGCCCCACAGCGCGTCGGGGTCGTAGTCGCGCACGTCGACGCCGCCTAACTTGACGCTGCCGCTGCTGACGTCGAAGAGTCGCGGTATCAGCTTCAGCAGCGTCGATTTGCCGCTGCCGGTCGAGCCGATGAGCGCGACGGTCTGGCCCGGCCGCACCTGCAGGCTGACGTCGTGAACCACGGCCTGCTCGGCGCCGGGGTAGGCGAAGGTGACGCTCTCCAACGCGAGCCCGCGCGGCCCGATCGGCTCGGTCACACCGCTCGCCGGGGGCTTCACGCTCGGCTCGGTGTCGAGCACCTCGGCGAGGCGGTCGGATGCCACCGCGGCGCGCGGCAGGATCATGAACAGAATCGTCGACATCATCACGGCGATGAGGATCTGCATCATGTACGACAGGAACGCCGTTATCGAGCCGATCTCCATCAGCCCGTCCGCGACGCGCAGCCCGCCGAACCAGATGATCGCCACCGACGACAAGTTCATCACCAACAGCACCATCGGGAACATCACGGCCATCCAGCGGCCGACGAACAGCGCGGTGTCGGTCAGCTCCCGGTTGGCCTGAGCGAAGCGCTCGGCCTCGTGCGGCTCGCGCACGAAGGCGCGGATCACGCGGATGCCGCCGATCTGCTCGCGCAGCACCTCGTTGACGCGGTCGATGCGCTTCTGCATCACCCGGAAGCCCGGCAGCATGCGCATGACGACGAACGTGATGCCGGCAGCGAGCAGCGGCACGGCCACCGCCACCAGCCACGACAGGCCGACATCCTCGCGCAGCGCCATGATCAGACCGCCCGCCATCATCAGCGGGGCGCTCACCAGCATCGAGAAGGTCATCATCAGCGCCATCTGGACCTGCTGGACGTCGTTGGTGTTGCGGGTGATCAACGAGGGCGCCCCGAAGGTCGCCACCTCATGCGCCGAGAAGGCGTTGACGTGGTGGAAGACGGCGCTGCGCATGTCACGGCCGAACGCCATCGCCGTCCTGGCACCCAGATAGATGGCGTAGACGTTCGCCAACACGTTGACGAGCGAGGCCAGCAGCATCCAGCCGCCCTGCTCGAGGATGTAGCGGGTGTTGCCGAGCACGACGCCCTTGTCGATGATGTCGGCGTTGATGCTCGGCAGCAGCAGGTTGGTGAGGGCCATGACGAGCTGCAAGACCAGGATCAGCGCGACAGTGCGCCGATACGGCCGGATGAAGCGCTTGAGCAGGCGCCAAAGGTTCCTCAGTGACATGACGCTCTCCCTTTCGCGCTGTGAAGCGCACCGAACAGCACGACGTCGACTATCTCGTCGACGCTGAGGATGTCGTGTTGGCCCGCGAACGGGCGGCGGGCAGCTACCACGAGGCCGAGCAGCGCGGCGGCGGCGCGTTCCGGGGGAAGGCGCAGCTCGCTCCCGTGCTCACTCAGCAGGCTGGTGATGGCCGACCTGATCGTCTCACTCCAGTTGAGCATGCTCGACCTGGCGTCTGAGCTCGCCGGTTTGGCTTCGTGACCGACGAGCGCGTGCAGGACGACGACGAGCGCGACGACCTCGTCGGTTCTGTCGCTGATGAGGTGCATGGCGGCGGCGACCTGCGTGACGAGATCGAGATCTTGGTCGATGGCAGCGATGGCGGCTTCGAGCGGAGCCGGGTCCATGTGCGCGGCGATCGCGCCCCCTATCAACGCGCGCTTGTCGGGGAAGACGCTGAAGAGTGTGCCCTCAGCCACCCCGGCGCGTTCGGCCAGTTCCTTGGTGGTCACCGCCCCGCCGCGTTCGATCAGCAGCGGCGCGACCGCCACCGCGATCCTGCGCCGGCGCTCGTCAGGCGGGAGCGGCTCGGCGCGGCGGTTTCGTGCCGTGGACCGGTCGTCGGTCGTATCGTCGGTGCCTTCGTGGGCCGAGTCGTTCGTCACAGCGGCAGAGCTTAACTGAGTGAGCGCTCACTTGCAATAGTCCGAAGGTGGGAGCGCGAGCGCGGCCGCCGAACTCAGATCGAGATGACGTCGCCCCGTGCTTCGATACCTACCAGGTCATCGGCTGCTACGAAGGGAAGGTCGATCAGAACAGAGGTATCCGACAGCCCTCGGGTTCGTGGCTCAGGCGCTAAGGCGATCCTCGCCGAAGAACTCTTCTGCCTCGGCGCGCTGCCTGGCGTGATCGCCTTGGGCTAGGCGACCGATGGTCTGGAGCAACCGCTCGCGACTCACGCTGAGGTCGGTTGAAACGGGTCTGATCTCGGCGACGTCGACACCGTGCCTGGTCACTATCAGTGTCTCGCCGGCCTCGACGGCATCCATCACCGCTGCGCTCTGACTGCGGAGCTCATTCAGGCTGATTCGCCGCACGGCGAGATGGTAGCACCGCGTGTCAGACGGATCTGCAACCATCGAGTCCTTGGGCGCGAGGTTGGAACGGCGTACTCCTAGTTGGACGTACCACACAGTCCAACCACGGGTACCTGAACCGGATACTTTAGCACATACCTATCGTATCCTTCAGTCATGGCAATCACGACGATCAAGGTTCCGGTGGAGCTCCGCGAGCGGATCAGCGCCAGCGCGAAGGCGCGGGGCGTGCCCGCCGCGACGCTTCTGACCGAGGCGCTGGACGAGCTCGATCGGCAGCAACGCTGGGCCGCGGTAGGCGCTGCCTTCGCAGCTTTGGGCCCCGACGATGACTACTGGGATGAGGTCCGAGCTTGGGATGCACTCTCAGCGGGAGCCCAAGATGAGTGACGCTTCTCAGCCACTTGCGCGAGGCGATGTGGTCTGGGTAGCGCCAGATCTTGTAATAGGGGGCGAGCAGAGAGGGCGTCGGCCTGCGGTCATCGTTGCCGGCAACGAGTACCTGACCCGAGTACCGCGCCTCGCGATCGTCTTGCCCGTTACGTCGAGGAACCGTGGTTGGCCGAACCACATTCCTCTACCCAGCCCGGAAGCAGGGCTGAGTGAGGAGAGCTTCGCCATGACCGAGCAGGTTAGAACGATCGATAGGCAGCGGATCGAGCGGCGCGTTGGGAATGTCGGGCGAGCTGCCATGGCGGAGATAGACAGGTGGCTGACGGACCATCTGGGGCTCAGCAGGTAGGGGTGCTGCGGCCAAGGGTTTCGCCCCAACCCTCGTGGCCAATCGCTTCGAGCAGGCGCCGTCGATCAGATCCCGAACGACACGTACTTGACCTCTAGGTACTCCTCGATACCCCAATGCCCACCCTCGCGTCCGATGCCGGACTGCTTGACCCCGCCGAACGGCGCGTGAGGGGTGGCGGGAACGCCGTCGTTGACACCGATGATGCCGTAGTCGAGGGCCTCGCTGACGCGGAAAGCGCGCGACAGGTCCTTGGTGACGAGGTAGGCCGCGAGGCCGTAAGGCGTGTCGTTGGCCATCCTGACCGCCTCGGTTTCGTCGTCGAACACGATCAGCGGCGCGACGGGACCGAAGGTCTCCTCGTTGAGGATGTCCATCCCGGGGATCACGCCGGTCACGACCGTCGGCTTGAAGAAGAGCCCGTCGAGCGCCGCGCCGCCGGTGACGACGGTGGCGCCCTTGGCGCGCGCGTCGGCGACGTGCCGCTCGACCTTGGCCAGTCCCTGAGCGTCGACGAGAGGGCCGATGTCGGTCGTGTCGGCGCTCGGGTCACCGACCACGAGCTTGTCGGCCGCCGCCGCGAAAGCCTTGGCGAACTCGTCAGCGATACCGCGCTGCACGTAGATGCGGTTGGTGCAGACGCAGGTCTGGCCGGCGTTGCGGAACTTGCAGGCGATGGCCTCGCGCACCGCGACGTTCAGGTCGGCGTCGTCGAACACGATCAGCGGCGCGTGGCCGCCGAGCTCGAGAGAGATGCGCTTGATCGTGTCGGCGGATTTGCGGTAGAGGATGCGACCCACCTCGGTAGAGCCGGTGAAGGTGACCTTGCGGATGCGCTCGTCAGCCATCAAGGCGTCGGAGAGCGGGACCGGGTCGGAGGCCGTCAGCACCTGGAGCGTGCCGGCCGGCCCGCCGGCTTCCAGCCACAGGTCGGCGGCCAGCAGCGCGGTCAGCGGCGACTGCTCGGCGGGTTTGAGGATGAAGGTGCAGCCGGCCGCCAGCGCGGGAGCGGCCTTGCGCGTGACCATCGCGATCGGGAAGTTCCACGGCGTGACTGCGAACACCGGTCCGACAGGCTGCTTGAGCGCGAACAGGCGCTTGCCTGGGACGTGGTTGGCGACGCCCTCGCTGACGACGCGCTTCGCCTCCTCGGCGTACCACTTGACGAAACCGGCGGCGTAGGCGACCTCACCGCGCGACTCCTTGATCGGCTTGCCCATCTCCGAGGTCATGAGCTGGGCGAGGTCCTCGCGGCGCTCGAGCAGCAGCGCGGCCCAGCGCTCCAGCAGCGCGGAGCGTTCGAACGCTGTCGTCTTGCGCCAGCTCAGGAAAGCCTCTTCCGCGATCGCGGCCGCGCGTTCGGCTTCGGCGACTCCGCACTCGGCCGCGCGCCCGACCACCTGGCCGGTGGCGGGGCTGCGCACGTCGAAGGTGGCGGAGGCGGTTTCCCAACCCGCGGTCAGGTAGCGGGCGTCGAACTGTGTGGCGAGGGCACTCATGAACGCATGATAGCCGTCTAGTCCGGCCTCTCCAGCATCCCCAACTGCCACATGACGAACAGGCGCATGTCGACGGCCTCGCGCAGCCGCAGCTTCAGCGGCTTGCCCTGGCCGTGGCCGCCATCGCGGTCGACCCACAGCAGCACGGGTTTCTCGACCGGATCGGAGGCCGTGGCCGCCTGCAGCGCGGCTGCCATCTTGCGGGCGTGCAGAGCGTGGACGCGCATGTCGTTCTCGCCCGCCGTCAGCAGCACGGCTGGGTACTCGACGCCCCGACGCACCTGCTGGTAGGGCGAGTAAGCCGCCAGCCACTCGAACTGCTCGGCGTTCTCGGCGCTGCCGTACTCCGGAACCCAGTAGCGCGCCATCAGGAAGTGCTGGTAGCGCAGCATGTCCAAGAGCGGCACGCCGATGATGACGGCGCCGAACAGCTCCGGCCGCTGGGTGACGGCAGCACCGGTAAGCAGCCCGCCGTTCGAGCGACCGACTATCGCCAAACGCTCGCTGCGCGTGTAGCCTTCGCGGATCAGCCACTCGGCCGCGGCGATGAAGTCGTCGAACACGTTCTGCTTGTTGCCGAGCATGCCGGCTTCGTGCCAGGCGTCGCCGTACTCGCCGCCGCCGCGCAGGTTGGGAAGGGCGAGGATCCCGCCAGCGTCGAACCATTGGAAGAAGCTCGGTGTGAAAGCAGGGGTCTCGCTGATGTTGAAGCCGCCGTAGCCGGTGAGCAGCGTCGGCGCTGTGCCGTCTGTGACCAAGTCTTTGCGGTGGACGAGGAACATGCTCACCTGTGTGCCGTCCTTCGACGTGTACCAGGCCTGCTCGACCACCACGCTGTCCGGATCGACCGGCGCGTCCGGCCTCTCCCACACCTCCGGCTCTGCGGCTGGGTCGGCGAGGTCGACGCGCAGGACGGTAGTCGGGTAGTTGAAGCTGGTGAACGTCACGAAGGCCTCGGCCGAGTCGTCGCGCGTCGTGACGGCCGCGGAGCCGATGCCGGGGAGCTTCAGCTTCCCGCGCGAGCGGCCGTCGAGCTCGAACACCTCGATCTCAGCCGCGGCGTTGCGCAGATAGGTCACGACCAGCGTGTCGGGTGCGAACGCGACCCATTCGATCACCGCGTCCTCGCGCTCGGGCACGACGTCGCGCCAGTTGTGCTCGGCGGGATCATCGACCGGTGCGGCCACGACGCGGCCCTTCGGTGCACCCTTGATCGTCTCCAAGTAGAGAGTGTCGCCCAGGACGATGCCGGTGACGGTGCCCTGAGTGCCGACGCTTACCTCGCGCTTGTCGAGTAGGCCGGTGGCGCGGTAGTCGCCTAAGTCGAGGAGCCACGCGTCGTTCGAGCTGGTGCTGCCGGTGTGGTAGCTGAGCAGCAGCCAGCGGCCGTCGGGGCTGAGACGCGCGTTCGGCCCCCAGGTCGTCGCGAGCAGCTCGTCCTCGTCCTTGGTGAGCTGGCGCAGCAGCACCGGGTCGGAGGCCGGGTCTTCGCCGAGGCGGTGGAGCCTGACCCTGCCGCTGTAAGGATCGGCTGGGTCGGATAAGTTGCGATAGACGAAGCCGCTGCCGTCAGGCAGCCACTGCGCGCGCTGGACTTTGTTGCCGATCTCGAGGCCGAGGCTGTCGCCACTGTCCACGTCGATGAGGCGCAGGGTCGTGTTCTCGTCTCCTGCTCGGTAGCTGCCGTAAGCGACACAGCGGCCGTCGGGGCTGGGGGCAACCCACTCTATCGAGGTGAGTCCGCTGGGATCGAGCCTGTGCGGGTCGAGGAGCACCCTGGCCTCGCCGCGAGGGCCCTCGCGCCAGTAGGCGACCGGTTGGTCCTGGTCGCCGCGCCTGGCGAAGTAGAAGTAGCGGCCGCCGGCCGCCTCCGGAGCCGTTACCGAGCCGACCTGCATCAGCGGGAGCAGATCGTCCTCTACCTTGGCGCGCCCCGGAAGCCGGTCGAGGATGGCGCGCGCGTGAGCGTTCTGTTCGTCGGTCCAGGCCGTCACCTCGTCGTTGACCCGGCCCATGTGATCGGGATCCGCGTTGTCGCCCTCCAGCCACCGGTAGTCGTCGGTGTACGCGCGGCCGTGCAGGACCTCTGTCACGGGCTCCTTGCGGGTCTGCGGGGGAGTGCGTTCGTCGCTCGTGCTCATCGTGGGTCAACGATAACCGCGTGTCAGGAGTAGCGGTGACGCGCTGTTAGCATCGGGCTCATGACCACTAGGCGGCTGGCGTGGCAGCGGATCCTGGCCTGGCTCAACGACTGGCTGCTGATCCTGATCCTCCCGGCGCTGATAGTGCCGGTGGGGTTCCTGATGGCGCGCGCCGGGGTCGAGCTGGGCCAGCGCGGCGCCAACCTGTTCGGCTTCTTCGCTCTGGTCGTGCCGGTGACGCTGTGGCTCGCATGGCGCGAGGCGGCGCCGCGCTCGGCCACACCCGGCAAACGGCTTCGCAGGCTGCGAGTGGTCGTGGCCGCCAGCGGCGCGGCGGCAGGCTTCGGTACCACGCTGCTGCGCAACACACTCAAGGTCGCCGTGCCGTGGCAGCTGGGACACCAGGTCGCGTTCGGGTTCGCGACGCTCGGCGACGGCGAGATCGGCCGAGGGCTGATCGTCGTGAGCGCCACCTGTTACGCCGTCATGGGCGTGTACTTGGCCGGCCTTTTCATCGGCGAAGGGCGCCCCTTGTACGACAGGCTGAGTGGGACGAAGGTTGTGCGCTCCTAGCGAGTTCGGGCGGCCCAGCAGCTCTGCAACAGGATGCCTACTTACTGGGCGGTCGAGCTTGCACCTCATCGAAACGTGTCCTCATTACGGAACAATCGTTCCAAAACCATGCTAACCTCGTGAACGATGTCACGACCCCGCCAGTTTGATCACGACCAGGTCGTCGGACTAGCCGCGGAGCACTTCTTGCTCAACGGCTTCGAGGGGGCGTCGATGCGCGACCTGATCGCGCACACCGGCCTGTCGAGCTCGAGCATCTACGCGGCGTTCGGCGGCAAGCGCGGGCTCTACCTGGCTGCCCTCAAGCACGCGGGGGTCGAGGAGCGTGCACAGGTGGAGGCCGCCCTCGCCGGACCCGGTGGCGTCGCCGGCGGGCTCAGGGCCCTCTACGCCGTGCTCATCGAGCGGCTGCTGAGTGGAGCTGACCGCACGGTCTCGTTGAGCGCCCGCGCAGCGCTCGAGTCGAGCGACGGCGACCCAGAGGTGATGGCGCACCTCAAGGCGCATGTCGAAGACCTTAGGAGCCTCGTGGCTGCGCGGCTCGAGGAGGCGCAGGCAGCGGGCGAGATCCGCCTGCGGCAAGACCCTCGCGACCTCGCCCTCTTCCTGCTCCTCTCCGCCTTCAACCTGACGTTCGCCATCAAGCTCACCCGCGACAAGAACTCTCTGGAAGCCTTCGGGGCGGCCGCGCTCAGCACCGTCGAGGATGCTGGGCAGGTGCACGACCCTCTGCAGGCGGAACGGCACTAGATGCTCAGACTCGCAACCCTAACGACCTCTCGTCCCAGGCTCTTCATCGCGGTCTTCGCGGTGTTGACGGCTCTGGCCGCCGTCGGCATACCGCGCGTAGGCATCAACGCGACCGTCGCCGCCATGTACCCGGACGAGTCGGCGCACTCCGCGACTCAGACGTTGGTGGAGGAGACCTTCGGGGCGGGGCAGCTCCTGATCGTGATGCTCGAGGGCGACGTCTACACGCCCGCCGCCATGGAGGCGCTGCGGGGGCTGACGTCCGAGCTATCGAAGGTAACCGGCGTCAAGCGCGTCACCAGTGCTACCAACGCCCAGCGGATGGAGGACGACGACGGCTTCTTGCTGATAACCGACCTCCTGCCGGCGAGCGGCTCGATCACGCCGGAGCAGGTGTCGGCGGCCAGGGCGTACCTGGAGACGGCGCGGATGTACCAGGGCGGCGTGCTGGTCGCGGAGGACGGCGGCTCCACCAACGTGGTGGTCGAGGTCGACCCCAACGGCGACTCGGATCGGGTCGTGGCGGCGGCCCGGCGCGCAGTCGCGGCTCATTGGACGGAGCCGAGCCTCGGCTCCGCCTACTTCGTCGGCAGCCCAGTGGTGAACACCGCCATGCGCGGCACCCTCGAGCGCGAGATGCCGCTCCTCGGCGCGATCGCGGCGCTGCTGCTCCTGGTCATGCTCTACCTGAACTTCCGTAGCCTGCGCGGCGCCCTGCTGCCGGTCCTTACCGTCTCGGTCGGCATGGTGTGGGCGTTCGGCGTGCTCGGCTGGCTCGGCGGCTCGTTCACGACCATGACCTCCATCGCACCGGTGGCGATCCTGGCAGTCGGCAGCTCGTTCTCGCTGCACCTGCTCGGCCGCTACAGCGTCGAGCTGGCCCACGGAGCTCAGAAGATGGCTGCCATCCGCACCGCGGTCACTGAGACGGGCCTGGGCGTGCTGATCTCGGGGATGGCCATCTCCGCCGCCATGCTCACGTTCACCCTCTCCGGCATGCCGGCTGTGCGTGCGCTGGGCATGCTCGTCGCGGGCGGCGTCCTCGCGTCACTGCTCGCCTCGCTGCTGCTACTGCCCGCCGTGCTCAGCCTGCTCAAGCCGCCGAAGCGCGTGACCGACCCTGAGGCGCCCGGCGCCATCGGGGGCTTGCTCAAGCGACTCGGTGTGCTGGTCGACCGGCGCCGCAATCTCATCCTGCTAGTCAGCCTCGTGCTGGCCGTGCTCGCCGTCGTCGGCGTGCTGCGCATCGAGGCGAACACCGCTGTGCTCGACTACTTCCGGACCGACTCACCGATCCGCCAGGACTACGAGCGCGTAGAGCAGGCGTTCGGCGGTTCTAGCCAGGTACAGCTCGTCGTCACAGGCGACCTCGGCGATCCGGAGGCCATCAGAGCGATGGCGAGGTTCCAGGAGCGCGCGGCCGAGCTGCCCGGTGCCGGACCGACCAGCTCGATCGCCACCGTCATCGCGGCGATACACGAGACGCTCACCGGCGAGTACGGCCTGCCCGCCACCCGCGAGGCCCTTGCGCAGGAGCTGCTCATCTACCAGCTCTCGGGCGACGTGCAGCACGTCAGCCAGTTCATGACCCTCGACTCGAGCATGGGACTCATCGAGATGTCGATAAAGACCGGCTCGACGCGCGAGCAGCGCGCGATGGTCGAGCGCATCGACGCGTTGGCGCGCGCCGAGTTCACAGGGCTCCTCGAGCACTCCTTCGCCGGCGCCACGCCGCTGCAGATCGACATCGAGGACTCGCTGATGCACGACTTCCTCATCAGCCTCTCGCTGGCTGTGGTGCTGGTCATCATCATCGACAGCCTGGTGCGCTCGCTCGCTGCCGCGCTCGTCACCATCGTCGTGCTGCTGCTCACCATCCTCTTCCAGTACGGCCTGCTCGGCTTCCTTGGCGTGCCGCTCGACCTCGCCACCATGCTGCTCGGGGCCTTGGCGATCGGGGTCGGGGACTACGCCATCCACCTGACCGTGCGCTACATGGAGCAGCGCAGGGCCGGCGACCCGCCCGAGGTCGCGATGGGCCGAGCCATCCTCACCTCGGGCCGCTCGATCCTGTTCACCGCCCTGACGCTCGGCGCCGGCTTCGGCGCGCTCATCGCCAGCGAGTTCGTGCCGATACGCACGCTCGGCTCGCTCATGGCGTTCACCGTGCTCTCCGTCGGCCTCATCTCGCTCACCGTCCTACCTGCCGCCTGCCTAGTGTTCCTGCGCCAGCCGCGCGGCTCTTCCAACCTCGCGACCAACCCCGCAACTGCCAAGGAGGCAGCCTCCAATGTCTGATGGCCACACACCTGCTACGAGACGACCCGCACGCGCTCACCGTCTGGCCCTCGCGCTCGGCGCACTGCTCCTTGTGAGCTCGCTCGGTTCGGCGCTAGCCCAGCGCTACTCCACCGGCCAAGAGGTGATGGACGCTGTCGCCGACCAGAACGCCCCCAGCACGACCGTAGCGACTTTGAGCATGACGATCACCGCCGCCAGCGGGCACTCGCTGACGCGCGAGATGCAGATCTGGTCGACGACCGAGGGGCCGCGCCAACTGATCAAGTTCACCGCTCCGGCCGACGTGCGCGGTTCTGGGTTCATGTCCATCTCGACCGAAGGCGGCGCCAGCGAGTCGTGGATCTACCTTCCCGCACTTGGCCGCGTCAGGCGCGTCGCCGGTGGTCAGGAGCAAGACGCCTTCTTCGGCTCCGACTTCTCTTACGAGGAGATTAGC
This sequence comes from uncultured bacterium, assembly GCA_964392895.1. Classification (GTDB taxonomy): domain Bacteria; phylum Deinococcota; class Deinococci; order Deinococcales; family Trueperaceae; genus CAYMRL01. The sequence continues at coordinate 49,202 of CAYMRL010000007.1, read as the reverse complement.
GGGCTCAGCAGCGGCTCGGACGACGAATCTGAGTACGAGCTCCTGAGGATCGACGACGGTTCGGTCTACGTCGTCGCCGGCACGCCTACTGCCGGCTCGACCTCTAGCTACGACCGGATCGTGTACTTCGTGCCGGAGGAGCTGCTCATGCCTACGCGCATCGAGTTCTATGTGGGCGGCGCGTTGCGCAAGCTGATGACGATCTCTGACACCGTCCTGCAGGACGGCTTCCGGCTGCCCACCACCATCCGCATGGAGACGGTCGCGGCCGGCTCCTCGACGACCCTGGTCCAGACAGGCTTCCAGCTTGACGTGGAGATCCAAGATGAAGTCTTCAGCGAGCGCTTCCTCAGCCGCTGATAGGAGGCGTGGCGCGAGGTTCTCGGCCCGCGCCATGGCCGTCCTGGCGTGCCTGGTGGTCGCACCAGTCGCCCTCGCTCAGGTCAGCTTCGACCTCGGCGGGACGCTCAGCACCGCGCTCGGCGCCGACGTCTCCGGCGACTTCACCGTCGCCGCGGTGTGCCTGGCGCTCGAGGGCAGGGGCGAGGTAGGCAGCGGCTTCTTCCCTGATGTCGCGTTCTTCGCCGAGGTCGAAGGCTGCTACGACGCGGCGCTCCGCGCTGGACCGAGCGGTGAAGACCCGACGGACCTGAGCGCCCTGCTCTACGGCAGCCGCGACCCGTTCAGCGTCAGGCTCGGCAGCGCCTACGCGACCCTCTACCGGCCGAGCTTCGACCTGTCGGTAGGGCTGCAGAAGGTGTCGTGGGGCAGCGCCGACGCGCTTGCGCCGCTCGACGTCGTCAACCCGACCGACCTCAGCTACCCGATCGCCCCTCCCAGCGACCGCAAGCTAGCCACCCTGATGGTGAGAGCGCAGGTCGCTGCGCCAGGCGAGGGCGTCTCTCTCGACATGGTCCTGGTCCCGCTGTTCGAGCCGTCCGTCGTGCCGGGTGCAGCTTGGCAGCCCGCTGTCGTGCTGCCGAGCTTCCCGCCGGAGGCAGGGATAGTCGGCCTGGCACCGCCCTTCGACGACCGCCCCGAGGCTAGTCTGCGCAACGTCCAGTTCGGCGTGCGCGCCACCTTCGACCTCGACTTTCTCGATGGAACCGATGCCAGCCTTACCTACTTCCGCGGCTTCAAGAAGCTGCCGACCGCTTCGTTCCGGGTAGTCCCGACGGGCGAAGCGCCTGGGGCGTTCTTCCTGCAGCCGGTCCTCAGTTACGACCGCGTGCACGTGCTCGGCTTCGACTTCTCCAGTGTGGTGGGCGCCTACGTCCTTCGTGGCGACGCCGCGATGACCTTCACGAACGACCCTGACGGTGTTGATCCCGCTGTCGGCAACCCGAGCTTCCAAGCGGTGCTGGGTGTCGAGCGCTCGCTGCCCGGCGGCGCCTACCTCACCGCCCAGCTCACCTACGAGCGCATCTGGCCAGACGCGGGTGCCGAAGCTAGCAGCGACTTCGCCAGTGTGCTTGCCTTGCGGCTCGAGCCTGACGCGCGCACCACCGCGCAGGCCGCGTGGCTGCACGATTACGTAGACGGCAGCGGTGTGTTCATGCCTTCTCTCGACTACAGGCTCGCAGACGGCGTGACCGCCGGCGTCGAGGGCGTGCTGTTCTACGGACGTGCCGGCTCGCGCTACGGCGACTGGCGTGACAACAGCCAGCTCAGACTGGGGGTCGAGTACGCGTTCTAGCCGTCTGATCGTCGCGGTCGCCTTGGCAGCTCTCGCGCTGATACAGCCCGCGCGGCAGGGCGTCACCGCTCAGAGCGTCCCCTACCGCGACGTGCCCGGCGGTCAGCAGTGGGAGGCCGGGGACTTCGCGGCCGCCTACGAGCTGGCGGTCGAGTCGGGCACGGTGGAAGGTCAGCTGCTGGCCGCCCGCTCGGCCGCCGATCAGGCGGTCTACCGCGAGACCGGATCGGATGCCTCCCTCGCGTGGCTGGAGGCGTCGGAGGTCGCTGCCCAGGCGGCGCTCGCGCTGCAACCGGACGGCCCCCTGGCGGTAGCGGCCACCATGGCGCTGGCGCGGGCCAAGGGCGAGGCGGCCCTGCACCGCGGGCTGCTCGCCAACTCGCGCTTGCCGGGCGAGCTGCGGACGCTGTTCGAGCGCGTGCTGGAGCTGCAACCCGGCAACCCTGACGCCCTGGTCGCGCTCGGCGCCTGGCATCTGGAGCTGACCGAGCGCGGCGTCGGCTGGCTCTACGGCGGCCGGCGCGACGAAGTGCTGCCGCTCATCGAGCGCGGTGTCGCCGCGGCCCCTGAACAGATCAACCTGAGGGTCGAGTACGCCATCGCCCTGCGTGCGCTCGGACGCGCTGATGACGCGGCAGCGGAACTCGCCAAGGCTATGAGCCTGACCGCCGTGACGGCCGTCGACAAGCTCGAGCAGGAGCGCGCGGCGCGGCTGCTCGATGGCGGTGACCCACCCCGCTAGCGCCCTCGCTGACAGCTAGTGCCCCGGGTCGATCTCCGCAGCTCCGACGGCACTTCCCGAGCTCGACCTCTCGGCCCATAATGTGGCGAACTCAGTACGGTTCGGATAGCGGGCTGCCTCGCACTCTGGCGACGGTCTCCGTTGCGACGACCTGACCACGAGTAGCTGCTGCCCACGGAGGACGACATGTCGCTTCCCGAGGTACGGCTCTCCTCGGCTTGGTCGCGTTTCTTGTCGCGCGTGCTGCTGCCGGCTGTTTTGCCGGCCGTTTTACCGGCTGTGCTGCTCGCCGTGCCGATGACCGCCACGGCCCAGGCACAGAGCGTCCCGCCGCTGCAGGCTGGCATGCGCATCACCTTCTACTCGTCGAGCGCGAGCGTCAGAGGCTCGACGCAGCAGGCGGTGTTCAAGCCCAACTGCGACCCGAGCAAGGAGGACTGCTGGGTCGACGGCAGCGGCCGCAGCATCGGCCTCCAGGACGTGCCTACCGCCTCCGGCCAGGGCTACGCGCAGCTCGACGTGCTCTACCTCGACCAGCAGACCTGCGTGCTGAGGATCACGATCTACACCCTCGACCCCGGCAGCGGCGCCGTGGCCACCGCGGCCAGCGGCGGCACGGTCAGCACCGAGAGCAACTGCGAGGACTACTGGTTCTCACCGGCCAGGCTGCAGCAGCTGCCGACGCAGGACACCGGCGGCTTCAGGGTGCTGCGCGGGCCGTACACGATCGGCAACTTCAGCTTCGACTCGGTGAGCATAGGCAGCTTCGGAGGCGGCTCAGCCAGCCATAGCAGCTACGACGCGGCCAGTGGCCTACTGATCGTCGCGAGCACGCGCTCGCAGGGCGGCGCCGTCCCGACCATCGTGGGCAACACGGTCACGCCTGGCGCCGGCAACACGCAGCTGACCTACACCCAGTGGCTCAGCTCCAGGTCGCTGCCGGCTTCCGGCCTCCTGGAGCGCCTGCCGGCGCACGTTCAGGGCACGACGCGCCTCGTCTACTCCTGCGTGCAGGTCACGACGCTGCCCGGCAGCGGGGCGGTCCAGATCCCGTGTCATTACGAGCTCGCCCTCGGCCAGCGCAACGAGCTGTGGGTGCGCGCCAGAGGCACGTTGCAGGTCTCAGACGGCATCACCAACATCCCCAGCGTCACCGAGTCTGAGCACGTCATCGCTGCCAGCGGTCACGGCGGCTACCTGGCCTCGCCGACCTGGCTCGCGAGCCTGCAACAAGGAGGCGTGCAGCTCGACAGCGATCCGGTGACAGGCGTGGTGGCGTTCGTCGAGAGCGTCACCGACGACGTCGTCGTGATCGTCGAGCGCAGCAACGCCGAGCTGAAACGCTTCGCGTACGACCGGCGCACCGGCTGGCTGAGGCAGGTGTCGCTCGAGCAGTCGAGCGGGCTCGCCGTCGTGAGCCAGTACTACGAGCTGACAGGGGTGCAGTGAGGCGGCGTGCGGTGGCTGCCGTTCGCGAACCACCGCACGCGACTCAGCTACTCATAGCGCAGCGCGTCGATCGGATCGAGCCTGGCGGCGCGGTTCGCGGGCAACGTGCCGGCCAGGAACGCGATCAGCATCACCAGCAAGATGACCACCACGACAGCTATGGGGTCGAAGGACAACAGCCGCAACCCTTGCAGGTCGCTCAAGAGCCCGTTCGCCAACACCTCACTGATGACCGACCCTAGCGCGATGGCCACCAGCGAGCCGATGGCGCTGCCGAGGAACCCGATGAACACCGCCTCGGCGGAGAAGAGCGCGAAGATCTTACCGGCGCCCAAGCCCATCGCCTTCATCAGGCCGATCTCGCGCGTGCGCTCCTGGACGGACATCAGCAGCGTGTTGATGATGCCGAAGCCGGCAGCGATCAGAGCGATGACAGCGAAGGCGTTGAGCACCCCGATGATCGCGTCGAGCACCGTCTGGAAGCTTCCGAGCTGGTCGGCCAAGGTCACCCCGCGCAGCCCCTCGGCAGCCAGGGCTTCCTTGATCGCCTGGATCTCGGCGGCGCTGGCGCCGGCAGCGAAGCGCGCCGTCGCAGACTGGTAGATGTCGGTGACGGCAGAAGGCAGCCCTGAGGTCTGGGCGGCGTACACGGCCTCGCTGAGCTGGCTGGAGAAGAGGGCGGACTCGCCGAACAGCGACGCCTGCTGTACCCCCGCCACCCGAGCGGTGATCTCGTGCTGCACGCCGAAGGGGTCCGAGGCGCCGATGGTCACGATGGCGCCGACGGCTGCTTGCGGCGAGGCGAAGCCGAGCGGTTCGACGTATGAGACGGGCAGCAGCAGGTCGCCGGCGGTGCCGGCGGCGGGCGCTCCGGTGCCGAGCAGCGTGCCGGCGACCAGGTCGACGTTCAACTCGGACGGGGCGGGGTTGACCTGGATCTCATAGCGCGTGCCGCCAGCGTACTGAACGTAATCGGGCGCCACGATACGCAACGGTGTCACGGCCAGGATGCCAGGGACGTCGGCCACCGTCTGGACGTCGGCGTTGGTGAGGGCCTCGATCGAGAAACCGGGACCTCCGCTAAGCAGCGCCTTGTTCGGGTCGTACTCGACCGGCCCGCCGGAGGACGGGCCGAAGCCCCCGCCGTCCATCAGCGACGCCTTCATGACCGTCATCAGGTCGGAGCCGCCGAGCGAGCTCACCTGCGAGTCTATGTACTGCCGGATCCCCGTGCCGATGCCGTTGGTGAGCGTCAGGGTGAAGGCGCCCACGAAGATGGCGAGGACCGTAAGGGTGGTCCTGAGCCGGCTCCTGAAGGTGTTGGCGATGGCGGTCCTGACGATCTCGGCCGGGCTCACAGGGTGCCTCCGCGGGTTGCGAAGCCGCTGCCGTCGACCACCAGGCCGTCCCTGAGGTATACGCGCCTGCCGCAGCGGCTGGCGAGCTCCTCGTCGTGAGTGACGATGATCAGCGTGATGCCGTGGCGCAGGTTGAGGTCGAACAGCAGGTTCTCGATGACCTCGCCGGTGGCGCTGTCGAGGTTGCCGGTCGGCTCATCGGCGAAGATCGCCTTGGGCCGGTTGGCCAGGGCGCGAGCGATCACCATGCGCTGCTTCTGCCCGCCGGAGAGGTTGGTCGCGCGGTTGGCGGCCTTGTCGGCCATCTCGACCTGCTCGAGCACCTCCATGCCGCGCTCGCGGCGCTCGCGGGCTCCCATCCCGGCGATCTTCAGCGGCAGGACCACGTTCTCGAGGACCGTGGCGCTGGGGATCATGAAGAACTGCTGGAAGACGAAGCCGAAGTCCTCGTTCCGCAGGCGGTTGAGGTCGCGTGTCGAGAGGCTCTTGGCGTCCCGTCCCGACACCTTGAGGTTGCCACCGCTAGGGCTGTCGAGCAGGGCGAGGACGTGCATCAGCGTCGACTTGCCCGAGCCGCTCTTGCCCACGATCGCCACGGTCTCGCCGGCTCGCACCTCGAGGTCGACTCCGCGCAGGGCGTGGAAGCTGGCCTCGCCGCTGCCGTAGGTCTTGGTCAGGCCGCTGGCCTCGAACAGCCGCGGGGTGGCCGGGCCGCCGGCAGAGGATGAGTTGTGGTCTACGACCTTCATAGGTGACGCTCCTTGATGTCGATCAGCAGTTCGAACGACCTTGCGATAGCCTCGGAGAAAGTGCCCTGCTGGTGGTCGCGCCGGTACTCGTCGGTGGCGTGCTTCAGCACGGCTCCGCACAGGTGCAGCAGCAGTCGTGCCTCCGCGGCGGTCCGCTCCGACGGCGGCTCGCCGGCTCTGGCGGCCAGGTGACGCGACAGCGTGTCCGCGAACGCGTCGAGTGCCGACGCGACTCGCACCACGTGCCCGAGCGCGAGTTGCGGATACGCCGCCATGACGCGCATGCGCTTGTCGAGCAGGGCGTCGGCGCTGGCGCGGGCGCGCACGTACTCGACGACAGCGGACTTCAGCTCGAGCAGGATGGGGCCGGTCGCCTCGGCAGGGTGCGTGAACGGGTCGGGAGGGCTGGGTCCGTCCCAGAACTCGCCCACCAAGGCGTCCTCCTTGGTCGCGAAGTAGTTGAAGAACGTGCGGCGCGAGACGTTGGCGCGCTCGGCGATCTGCTCGACGGTCAGGCTGTCGAGCCCTACCTCGATGGCGAGGTCGAGAGCCGCCGCTTCCAGCGCGAGCCTGGTCTCACTGCGCTTGCGCTCGCGCAGCCCGGGCTCCACAGGGCGTGCATCTTCCGGCGCTGCGTCATGAGACCCCGAATCTTGCACGCAGGGAAGTATTGCACGCGGTGCAGATTGCTCTGTTAACTAGGCGACTTCACCGCCTGAGCCGGTCAGCGCTCGTGGAAGATGGCGCTCCCGCCGTAGGTGTACTGACTCCCGACCGCCCAGGCGACGCGTTGGGCGGGCGTGAGGGTGACGGCCCCCGATCCGGAGCCGGCGTTCTCGACCCTCACGATCTCCGAGGTGGTGCCGTCGCCCGCCGACCCGACCCACAGGTCGCCGTCGGGATCCAGAGCCAGGATCGAGGTGCGCGGCAGCCCGACGCTCAGGTTGGCCGACGGGGCGTTGTAGCTCGTCCCGCTATCGATCTCGGAGAGGTCATCGAAGCGCGCCACGGTGTTCTGACCGTCGCTGCCGACGTAGAGCACGCCGCCGGTAGTCAGGGCCACGGCCGCGGGGTTGCGGATCGGTGACAGGTTCGGGTCGACGTCCAGCGAGCGGAACTGCAGTTCGGGGATGACGTCGACCGTCGTGCCGCTGAAGCTGTCAGGATCGTCGAAACGGAAGACGGTCCACGAGTAGTAGTCGGTGAACCAGAGCCGGCCGAGATGGTCGAAGTAGAGGGTGGTGAGACGGTTGTGCGCGAACACCTCGAGCGTGTCGGCGTGCAGCTCTATCACCGCGTCAGGGGTGAGGACCGAGTTCCCGACGGTGCTCGCCACCGCGTCGAAGCGCAGGATGCTGTTCGCCACCTCGTCGCCTACCGACGAGCGGCGCCCGTCGGTCACCCACAGTGAGCCGGCGGCGTCGAACGCCAGCGCGATCGGCTCCTCGAGATCGGCGCTCGTGATCACCGCGACCGGGCTCGGGCTCGACTCGTCGAGCGCAGTGTCCGCGTCGTAGACGAGGATGCGGCCTACGCCGTGATCCACGACGTAGATCCGGTCGCCTGGTCCCCAGAGGACCGAGGTGGGCGAGGCGCTGGCGTCGAGGTCGAAGGCCGCGCTCGCGTCCCGAGCGAGCTCCGCCGGGTCGTCAAGGGCGCTGAGCACCTCGATCCGCTGCTGGCTGTAGTTGGTCAGCAGCAGGAACAGGTTGGGCTCTTCCGGCGGTTGCGTTCCGCCGCAGGCCGCGACCACCAACGCGACGACTATCAGTGCGAGGACCGGCGCGAGCCGCCGGTTGACGGTGCGGTCGTTTCTGGCGAGCGTTTCGTGGCGCATGCTGACTGCCTCCCTGGAGCCGGCGAGCAGCCGTACGCTCCGTCGGCCGTCCGGACACTCACGGGTCAGCGGCCGCTGAGTTTTCAGTTCGGGGAAATCCTATCAGGAGCGCGGCGCTCAGGTGGCCTGCTGGTCGTTCGGGTAGACGAGGCCTATCTGCCGCCTGACCTCGTCGAACAGCCTCATGGTCCGCAGCGTGTCGTCCAAGGGCATGGTCGGGCTCTCCAAGAGGCCTTGCTGCACGCAACGCGTCACCTCGCGCGCCTGATAGGAGTAGGGCGGTGCCGTGGTCGGGAGCTGCTCGTGGCGGCTCGTGGCCTGGCCCGTCCCGACGGTGCCGCTGGTGACCGACACGCTCAAGCCTTCGGGCCTGGTGAGCGGCGCGTCGATGAGCATCGCACCGTTCGTGCCGCAGATGCGCGCTTGCCGCGTGGACTGCGAGACGAACGAGACCAGGACCTGCGCCTGCCCGCCGTCCGCGTATCCGAGCTGCAAGGCGGTGGTCTCGTCGACGCCCTCCTCGTTCAGCTTGCCGGATGCCTGCACCACGGCGGGGAAACCGAGCGCGCCGATCACCCAGGTGAGAGGGTAGACCGCGAGGTCGAGGAGCGCGCCGCCGCCGTCGGTTTTGGCCCACAGCCGGCTGCGCGGGTCGAGGGCGGCCATGAAGCCTAGGTCCGCCTGCACCAATCTGACGTCGCCGAGCTCGCCCGACGCGATGATCTCGAGAGCCCGCCGGTAGGCGGGGAGAAAGCGGGTCCAGACGGCCTCCATCAGGAACAGGCCGCGGCTCGCCGCCGCCGCGACGAGATCCTCCGCCTCCCAGCCGGCGACGGTGAACGACTTCTCGACCAGCACGTGCTTACCGTGCTCGAGCAGCGCTTTGGCGACGGCGTGATGCTGACCATGAGGGGTGGCGACGTAGACGACCTCGACGTCGGGGTCCTCCGCCAGGAGCTGGTAGCCGGGAACGCCGTCTACGTCGGCGTAGCTGCGCTCGAAGCCGACCTCGGCGGCGAAGGCGGCTGCCCTACCGGCGTCGCGCGAGCTGACGGCCAGCAGCCTCGCGTCCTCCAGCCGGCCGATCTCGGCGCTGACGCGCCTGGCGATACTGCCGGTGGCGACGACTCCCCAGTTGAGGGTCCTGCCTGTTGCGGTTAACGGGCGCTCCGGCGCTTGTGTCGGCATCCGGCATGCTAGCGCACCGCGGCAGCCGGTGAGATCCGGGGCCAGATCGTGCCAGAGGGGATGGATCACTAGGCAGCTGAGCCGCGACCGGGAAGGTCGCTCTTAGCTACGGGGCCGAGCCGGTCGCGAGCAGGACGGACTGTCGACGGGTGATATCCTCGTTGGACTGTACGCGTGTGTCGCACACGCCGCTTGCTGTGCGCCGCCCGTGTGCACCGCAACGAAGGACGGTCCCTGAGCGATGAACCTCCACGAAGTCCGTACCTACAAGTCTGCCGAGCCTCTCGCCCGCACCGAACAGCTCGCCTGGAAGCTCGCGGCCGTCGCGACCGATCCGGTGGCCGTCGACGCCGACGTGATCGAGATGATCGGCAACCGTGTCATAGACAACGCCGCCGTGGCCGTGGCTTCCCTAGCGAGGCAACCGGTGCGGTCGGCCAGGGCTCAGGCGCTCTCGCACCCCCGCGCGCCGGGCGCCGCCGTGTTCGGCGTGCCCAACGCCAGCACCTTCTCGCCCGAGTGGGCAGCTTGGGCCAACGGGGTGGCCGTCAGGGAGCTCGACTTCCACGACACCTTCCTCGCGGCCGACTACAGCCACCCCGGCGACAACATCCCTCCGGTGCTGGCTGTGGCGCAGACGTTGGGGATCGGTGGAGCCGCGCTGGTGCGCGGCATGGCGGCGGCCTACGAGATCCACGTCAACCTGGTGAAGGGCATCTGCCTTCACGAGCACAAGATCGACCACATCGCGCACCTGGGGCCGGCGGCCGCGGGCGGCATCGCCGCGCTGCTTGGCCTGCCTACCGAGATCGCGTACCAGGCCATCCAGCAGGCTCTGCACACGACGACCACCACGCGCCAGTCGCGCAAGGGTGAGATCTCGAGCTGGAAGGCGCACGCCCCGGCCTTCGCCGGCAAGCTCGCGGTCGAGGCGGTCGACAGGGCGATGCGTGGCGAGGGCGCTCCGTCGCCCGCCTACGAGGGCGAGGACGGCTTCATCGCGTGGCTGCTGTCGGGACCGACGGCCCGCTACCAGGTACCGCTGCCCGAGGCGGGCGAGAGCAAGCGCGCGATCCTCGAGACCTACACCAAGGAGCACTCGGCCGAGTACCAGAGCCAGGCGCTGATCGACCTGGCGCGCCGAATGGGCGAGCGGGTGCCTGACACCGACCGCGTCGCCGGCGTCACCATCCACACCAGCCACCACACCCACTACGTGATAGGGACCGGCGCCAACGACCCTCAGAAGATGGACCCCGAGGCGAGCCGCGAGACGCTGGATCACTCGATCATGTACATCTTCGCCGTCGCGCTGCAGGACCGCGGCTGGCACCACGAGCGCTCCTACGCGCCCGAGCGCGCCAAGCGTCCGGACACGGTGCGGCTGTGGCACAAGGTCACGACGACGGAAGACCCTGAGTGGACGCGGCGCTACCACTCCACCAACCCGGCCGAGAAGGCGTTCGGGGCTCGCGTGGTGATAACCCTCGACGACGGGACCGAGATCGTCGACGAGATCGCAGTCGCGGACGCGCACCCGCTGGGGGCCAGACCGTTCGCGCGCGAGCAGTACGTCCGCAAGTTCCGTACCCTGGCGGAGGGCATCGTGGCTGAGGCCGAGCAGGACCGCTTCTTGGAGCTGGCCGCCCGCGTCGGCACCCTCAGCCATGCCGAGGTGCGCGAGCTCAACGTGCAGGTGAGCACTGACAAGCTCGGACCTGTAGCCCCGGCCGGCATCTTCGACTCAAGGCAGGAGAACTCATGACGGACTCGACCTTCAAGGCCAAGAAGTCGGTAGCGCTGTCCGGCGTCACGGCCGGCAACACGTCCCTCAGCACCGTGGGCCAGAGCGGCGACGACCTCCACTACCGCGGCTACGACATCCGCGACCTCGCCGCCAACTGCGAGTACGAGGAGGTCGCGCACCTGCTGATCCACGGCAAGCTGCCGAACGCCGCGCAGCTCAGCGCCTACAAGGCGAAGCTGCGCACCCTGCGCGGGCTGCCGCCACTCGTCAAGCAGGTGCTCGAAGCCACGCCGGCCGCCGCGCACCCGATGGACGTGCTGAGAAGCGGTGTCTCCGCCCTAGGCGCCACGCTGCCCGAGGCCGCCGACCACAACGAGCCAGGCGCGCGCGACATCGGCGACAGGCTCATCGCCTCGACGGCTTCGATGCTGCTGTACTGGTACCACTACGCCGTCAACGGCCGCCGCATCGAGGTGGAGACCGACGACGACAGCATCGGCGGCCACTTCCTGCGGCTCCTGCACGGTCGCGAGCCGAAGAAGAGCTACGTCGAGGCCATGCACGTGACGCAGATCCTCTACGCCGAGCACGAGTTCAACGCCTCGACCTTCACCTGTCGCATGATCGCCGGCACCGGCTCCGACGTGTACTCCGCCGTGTGTGGCGGCATCGGTGCCCTCAAGGGTCCCAAGCACGGCGGCGCCAACGAGGTCGCGTACGAGATCCAGCGCCGCTACTCGAGCCCTGACGAGGCCGAGGCCGACATCCGCGAGCGCGTCGCCAACAAAGAGGTCGTCATCGGCTTCGGGCACCCCGTCTACACCGTCTCCGACCCGCGCAACGCCGTCATCAAGTCCGTCGCCAAGGGCCTGTCAGAGGAGGCCGGCGACATGTCGCTGTTCAACGTCGCCCAGCGCATCGACGAGACGATGGCCGACACCAAGCGCATGTTCCCGAACCTCGACTGGTACTGCGCCGTCGCGTACAACTTCATGGGCATCCCGACCGCCATGTTCACACCGCTGTTCGTGGCCGCCCGCACCGCCGGTTGGGTGGCGCACGTGATCGAGCAGCGCCGCGACCGCACCATCATCAGGCCGTCCGCGAACTACATCGGCCCGGAAGACAGGCCGTTCGTGCCTCTCGCCAAGCGCTGATGCCCTACCTCGTCGCGGCCGATCTGCCCGACGCCACGCCGGGCGAGCGCTTCCGGGAGCTGCTGGCCCGACCCGGCATCCTCAGGCTGCCGGGCGCGCACAACGGCATGGCGGCCCTACAGGCCAAGCGTGCCGGCTTCGCAGGGCTCTACCTGTCGGGTGCGGCGATGAGCGCGTCGATGGGACTGCCCGACCTCGGCATCATCACGGTCGAGGACGTGTCGTTCTTCATCAGACAGGTGGCGAGGGCGAGCGGCTTGCCGGTCCTCGTCGACGGCGACACCGGCTACGGCGAGGCCCTCAACGTCATGAGCATGGTCCGCGCCTTCGAGGCTGCCGGTGCCGCGGCGGTGCATCTCGAGGACCAACTGCTGCCGAAGAAGTGCGGGCATCTCAACGACAAGCGCCTCGCCACGCCCGGCGACATGGCGCTGAAGGTCGCGGCGGCGGTGAAGGCGCGGCGCGACCTGTTCGTCATCGCCCGCACCGATGCAGCAGCCAGCGAGGGCATCGAAGGGGCCGTTGCTCGAGCCAAGCTCTACGTCGACGCCGGCGCCGACGCCATCTTCCCCGAGGCCCTGACCAGCGTCGAGCTGCTGCGGGAGTTCGCCCAGGCGCTGCCGGGCGTGCCGCTCCTCGCCAACATGACCGAGTTCGGCCGCACGCCGCAGCTCAGCGCGGCCGAGTTCGAGGCGCTCGGGTACAAGATGATCATCTGGCCCGTCAGCTCACTGCGGGTGGCGAACAGGGCTCAGGCCGAACTGTACGCGGCGTTGGCCCGCGATGGTTCGGCCGCGGCCGTGCTGGACCGCATGCAGACGAGAGCCGAGCTGTATGACCTGATCGACCTAGCCGCCTACGAGGAGCTCGACGCGGCGATCGTCAAGACCGTGCTGCCCTAGGCGGCTGGGGGATTAAGGTGGACCTCGCGCCTACCCCTGGTCTAGGCACGGGCCCAGGGTAGGGGTAAGCGAAGAGGATATCGAGACGCTACGCTAAGCGCCTCTCCCTAAGCGATCTGGATCCGCTCGTCCCCGAGTTCTACCTCTACACGGAGTCGGCCGCCGATCGCCTCTACGTATCTTCGGAGCGTATCGACCTGCGTGCGCTCGATGTCACCATGCTCGATGCGTGAAACCCGGTTCTGGCTTACGTCAAGCCAGCCGGCCAGCTCGACCTGAGTGATGTTCAAAGCCTCGCGCAACTCGCGTAGTTTGTAGGCGCGAACCTCATCCAACATCCGCTTCTTGTGGCCTTCAACTACAGCACGATCGACATCTCGTTCCAACAACAGCTCATCGAGTGTCTTGGCCATCAGGTCTCCTTCAGTCCTTCCAAGTGATCGTCGAACCTATCGTCAGCTATCGGAACGTTGACCTCGTACCACTGCCTCCACTGACCGGACTTGTCTCCAGCCACGAGCAGCACAGCTTTGCGTTCCGGATTGAACGCGAACAACACCCTCAACTCTGAACTTCCACTCGAACCTGGCCGTAGCTCCTTCATGTTTCTGTGGCGTGAGTTCTCCACGGTGTCTACTAGAGGGCGACCAAGCTGGGGCCCTCGCTCCGCGAGCAGCTCCAAGGCAGCGATGACCTGCTCGTATGACGCCTGATCTAGGCCCCTAAGCCAAGCCTCGACTAGGCCCACGTCAACTACCCACACGATGAAGTCTACAACACTGAAGCTATATTAGACAAGGATCGACCCGCGACCCTCGGAAGCTACTGCTGACCCACCCACTGAGTCTCGGTGACCTGCGTGCCGACGCTGGCGGCCTGTACCCGGTAGCGCGAGAACATCAGCAGACCCGAGCTCAGGTCGTAGTAGTTCTCTAGGTAGTCGGAGCTGCCCTGCACGACTATCACGCCGTAGTTCCCGGAGACGCCGGCGTAGAAGGTCGTCTGGCGCGAGAACGGATCCTGGTCGAGCACCTGCTGCGGCTGCAGGCTGCCGAAGGCGCGCGCAGGGAACCAGATGTTGTCGAAGACCAGGCTGCTGAACGCTCGTTGCGAAGTCGATTCCGACGGCGGCAGCCCGGCAGTGGTCGCCGCCTGCACCACCTGCCTGGCCAAGATGGCACCGCCGACCTGCCTATCGAGCACTTGGATGATCTGAATCGCCTGTCCGCCGAGTGGTGGCAGGCCTGCCGAGCCGCTGAACTCGGCCCGCGTCTCGCCCTGGTAGAAGTGGGCTCTGCCCGGCGTCGCCCACTGGGGCGGCGGCTCGAGCGCCCACGGAACCGAGAGCTGCCTGACACCGAGGAAACGCTTGTGCGAGTAAGCCACCGAGCCGGCGAAGTTCGTGATCTGTCCGTTGGGGTCGGTGATGTTGGTGCCCTGTGAGCTGTGCATGGTGCCCGAGAAGAGCATCAGGCCGCTGCCCAGGTCGTAAGTCTGGCTCGAGTAGGAACCTGCCCCGGGCGTCGCGATGGTGACGACGTTCAGCGTCTGCCCGCCGAACGCGACCGTTGAGCGGGAGATCCGGGTGCGGCCGTCGAAACCTGGAGTGAAGGTCGCCAACGTCGCCGGGGGCAGCCAGTACTCGCCCAGGCCGCTCGGTCCACCGCTGACGACGTCGTTGCCGGAGGCCCGCAGGGCGCCCGTCTGCACGTCGAGGTTGAGGAAGTAGCGCACGTCGGCGAGAAGTCCGTCCTGGCCGGATGCCACCATGTCGAGTTGGATGAGCCCTACGCCGCCGCCTCCCTGGGTGTCTTCGAGGCGGTAACGCTGGCCGTCACGTTCCAGCGGTCCTGAAGGATCGGGAACCAACCGCGCTCCAGCGATCTGCGAGTCGCCTGCCTCCCAGGTCAGCCGCCAACCGACCTGGAGGAACTCCGGCAACTGGGCGAAGGCGGTAGGGAGGAGTGCCAGCGCCACGAGCAGGGCGCAGGCCACGGGCAAGCGGTTGCGAGCTGGGACGCCGGTCTGCTGTGTCATCGCTGGAGGATAGCGACCATGCTCTTAGAAGGCTCTTAACAGCTCTACCAGAGCCTGCGCCTCGCGCTTGACCGCCGAGAACTCAGGGTCACCGGCGTCCAACCTGGTCAGCGAGCCGCCTACGCCGGCACCGATCGCGCCTGCCTTCAGGAACGGCGCCAGGTTATGGCTGCCGACGCCGCCCACGACCAGCAGCTCCAGGTCGGGGTAGGGGCCAAGCAGCGCCTTGACGTACTCGGGCGAGACGTCGGTGACGGGGAAGAGCTTGATGAAGCGCACCCCGGCAGCGCGGGCGGTAGCGATCTCAGTGGGCGTCAGGGCGCCACAGAGGATCCCCAGGTCGTTGGCGAGCGCGAAGTCGATGACGTCGAGTGCAACATGCGGGGTGACGAGGAACTCGGCCCCCGCTGCGAGCGCGCGTTCGGCCATCTTCGCGCTCAAGATCGTGCCGGCACCCACGAAGGCCTTGCCCTTGGCGAACCGCACCAGTCGCTCTACCTGCTCGAACGCGTTCGGCGTCGAGCACGCCACCTCGATCAGCCGTACGCCCGAGTCGAGCAGCGCCGCGATCATCCCCTCGAGCCCGTCGTCTGGCACGCCGCGGAGCACCGCCACGAGCCGATGAGCGGCTACCGCCTCCTCGAACCCTGACCTGCCGTCGGCGCTGGACACGGCGGTAGAGTACGCCATGACGGCCATGCCAGGTGCCCATGTGCGTGCGCGGCTGCCGGTAGCGGCGCTGCGCGAGGACTTTCCCGCCCTGCTCTCCGGTGAGGCGTACTTCGACGGTCCCGGCGGCACCCAGTCGCCGCGCCAGGTCGGCGCCAGGATCCTCGCGACGCTGACCGGACCTCTCTCCAACAGGGGACGAGCCTCGGTCAGCCAACGCAACGCCGACACCGCTGCCGTAGAGTTCCGAGCCGCCATGGCCGACTACTTGGACGCCGATCCGCGCGGGATCGTTCACGGCCGCAGCGCCACCCAGCTCACCTACGACTTCAGCCGCACGCTGGCTAAGGGCTGGGGACCTGGTGACGAGGTGATCGTCTCGCGCCTCGACCACGACGCCAACGTCAGGCCATGGGTCCAGGCGGCCGCTGCGCGCGGCGCGAGCGTCAAGTGGCTCGACTTCGACCCCGTCACCGGCGAGATCGACCCGGACGACCTCGACCAGCTGCTCCGTGACAGAACGCGCCTAGTGGCGGTCACAGGCGCCTCGAACCTCATCGGCACGATCCCCGACGTGACGCGGTTGGCGAGCAAGGCGCGCGCTGCGGGCGCGCTCGTCTACCTCGACGCCGTGCACGCCGCCGCTCACCACGCGCTCTCGCTCCGGCGGCTCGGGGTCGACTTCGTCGTCTGCTCGCCCTACAAGTTCCTGGGGCCGCACTGTGGGGTGTTGGCCGCCGAGCCGGAGGCGCTCGAGGCGCTGATGCCGGACAAGCTGAAGCCCGCCACCGACGCGGTGCCGGAGCGTTTCGAGCTCGGCACGCTCCCTTACGAACAGCTCGCCGGCGTCACGGCGGCGGTCGACTACCTCGCAGACCTGTCCGTGAGGGCGGGCGCCCAGACCGCTGAGGCGCCGCGCAGGGAGCGGCTGGAGCGCTCTTTCGAGCTGATCGCCGAGCACGAGGACGCTCTCAGGCGGCGCATCGAAGAGGCCGCCTCCGCACTACCTGGGGTGACCAACTGGTCGCGCGCGAGGGAGCGCACGCCGACGCTGCTCTTCACCTTCGCAAGAGTCGGCGCCGCGGAGGTCTCGCAGGTGTTGCAGCGGCAGTCGGTCGTCGCTCCGGCCGGGAGCTTCTACGCGCTAGAGCCGGCGCTGCGACTCGGCCTGGGTGAGACGGGGGGGCTGCGCATCGGGCTTGCGCCGTACAACGACGAAAGCGATGTCGACAGGCTGCTCGCCGGGCTGGAGCTGGCGCTGGCCGGTTAGCCGCGGCTCAGGGACCGCTACCTGGATGATCCTCGGAGTGATCATCGGGTAGCAGGTCGGTGGGGTCGATCTCTGGCAACAGGATCTCGATGAGTTCGATCGCGTCGGCGTCGTGCTCACTCAGGCCGAGCGCGGGCGGTGTGTACGCGTCGGCCTTCGAGTAGTCGACGACGTAGCCCATGTCGTGAAGCGCGCCAACGGTGATCTTCGAGAGCTGCATCCCGCCCGACGCCCAACCTGTCATCAGCTCGCTGCCGAGCGCGACCTCGTCCCAGTGCGAGCATTTGGTGCCGCCCCCGCCGTCGGCCTCGACGGGCAGCGGCGCGACTCCGCTGGCGGCGACCCACTCGGTGGCGGCGTTCGAACCCGTGAACCAGGCGTCGGTCGCGACGCTGCACGAGGTGCTGTTGTGAGCGAGGAGGCCGTGGCGGTTCCAGCCGGAGCTGTTCAGGTCGAGGATGTGGCCGATCTCGTGCAGCACCACCCCGAACAGCCGACCGTTGTTCTCGAGGCTGACGACGTCAGCGACGTCGAGCTCCATGAACCCCATGTACGGCAGCCCCTTCGTGCCTTCGCGCCTGAAGCAGGTGCCGGCCCGGCCGAGCACGCCGCCGGCTCCGTCTATCGGCGCGATCCTGGCCAACACCAGCAGGTCGTCGACGACGCCGGGGCTCGTGAACGAGCCGGCCTGAGCGCAGAGGTCGACGTGCTGTTGTGTGATGGCGATGTCGGCCAGATCACCGACGATGACCTCTGACCAGCGCTCGGCCGCGGCGAGGAACACTTCCTGGCGCGCCGGCGTGAAGTCGCCGCCGCTGAAGAGCATGGCGACCTGGTACTCGCTGGCCGGCACGGGCGGCGCCTCGCAGTCGAGCTCCACTGTCACCGGCACGGCGGCGCGAGCCGGGTCGTTGGTGGCGAGCGTCAGCGTGCCGGTGTGGCTTCCCGCAGTGTTGCAGGTGGCGTTCACGTCGAGAGAGTTCGACTGACCGGACTCGACGGTCACCGCCGTGGGTGAAGCCGTCAGCCAGCCGTTCGAGCTGCTGACACTGACGCTCAGGCTCTCGCCGCCGACGTTGCCGAACTGGATCTGCCCGCCGATGGTCTGCCCGACGAGCGCCGCGAGCTCGAGACTGTCGGGCGTCGGCCCACTCAGCGCCGGTGGAGCCAGGTCGAGCGAGAAGAACATGGTGGCTGCGGCCTGCGCGCCGTCGTCGTCGGTGACGATGAGGCGCACGCGCTGCTCGCCCGCCGTCTCGAGGGGAAGGTTGACGCTGACTCCGGCGTGGTGAGCCCCGCCTACCGACCAGAGGTACGTGACGATCTCGCCGTCTGGGTCGAAGCTGGCCGAGGCGTCGAGCAGAACCGTCGTCGGGGCGTGCTCGGCCGCGAGCGTGTAGGTGAACGAGGCTTGGGGGTGCTGGTTCTGCTGCAGCGACCGGCAGCCTGCGACCAGCGCGAGCAGCAGCGCGCACAGGAGCGCGCGCAGCAGAGCAGACAGCGGGTAGCGCGCGGCGATCGGTTGGCTGCCGTGCCGGCGTTCAACCGTGCGTACCGAACCTTGCGAAGCTGGCATCGAGAGAGTCTAGGTGCTGCGCGCCTTCTGGAACCGGAAGTATTCACCTTGGCGTCTCGCGCGGTGGTTGGCGCAGGGTCGGTCGGTGGTAGCGTCTCGCTGGCACCACGACGGCGGTGGCCGCTTGGAGGAGATGTGTCGAACGGCAGTGAGAACGACGGTGCGAACGACGCCGGGTCGCGCGGCGAGACGAGCAGCAACTTCAGGGCTCTGCTCGTCATCGCGCTGGTGGGTCTTCCGGCCATCGCGCTGGTCGCGGTGTTCATCGCCAACCAGTTGCGGCCCAAGAGCCAAGCGGCCAACCCGGCCATCACCATCCCGGCCGTCGGGCTCACCATCGACCACCCGCCGACGCTGCTCCTCGCGCGTTCCGGCGAGACGGTCGAAGCAGCCGGGGTCGTCCCGGCCTGCGACCCAGGCTTCGACTACTGCCTGTACGTTCCAGGCGGCGCGCACTCAGGCACCAACTTCGTCTCCGCGGGTCTGCGCGTGACCCTCAGGCCGGAGATCTCTTCGCGCCTCAGCTGCCTGGCCGCCCAACCCGACGGTTTCAGGGGACTGCAGCCCGCTGTCCGCGACTCCGAGCGGCATGCGACGTCGCGGTTCGGCGACGTCGGCCAGGGCGCGGCCGGCAGCGTCTCGCACGGCGAGGTGAGGCGGCTCTTCCTGCCCGGCCAGGATGGCGGCGGCACCTGCACCGAGTTCGAGCTGCGCGTCGCCCACAGCCAGTTCGCCAACCATCCGGCCGGCTCGATCACCGAGTTCGCCGCCGATGACGTGACGCAGGTCATGAGCTCTCTTGAAGACGTGCTGGCCGGCGTACGGTTGGCTGACGGCGAGAGGGTCGCGTGGCCGACCAAGGGCAGCTCGAGCATGGAGGCGTTCATCCGCGTCGACTCCCTCGCGCAGGTCGGGCGGGTCTCGAGCCCGATCCGCGTCGAAGGCGTCGCTACGGGAGCGTGGTTCTTCGAGGGCAGCTTCCCGCTGCGCCTCGAGACGGCGGCAGGGGAGCACGTCGCAGACGGCTTCGCCACCGCCAAGAGCGACTGGATGACTACCGAGCTGGTGCCGTTCCTCGGCGAGATCGCCTACCAGGTGGCTGAACCGACCCGCGCCACGCTGGTGCTCGAGCGCGACAACCCCTCTGACCTCCCCGAACACGACGCGTCCTTGCGCATCGAACTCGAGCTTCTACCCTAGACCCAACGGCGAGGGGCTTTCATCCGAAAGGCGGATGCCCCCGCCTGGCCGCCGAAACTATGTTGGTCCCATCAGGCCAGGCCTCAGGCAGCGGCCGGAAAGGGACGACATGACAGACGACAAGACGAACACCGCCGACAACACGGCCGACATGCGCAACCAAGCCACCAACGGCTTCGAAAGCGAAGGCCGCAAGCTCAAAGAGGAGTTCAGGGTCTCGGGCGAGGCCGTGCTCTCCAAGGTCAAGGAGCTGGTCCGCGAAGGCAACGTCAGGCGCATAACGATCAAGAACGACGACGGCCGCACCCTGATCGAGATCCCCTTGACGCTCGGCGTCATCGGCACGGTGCTGCTGCCAGTGTGGGCCGCGATCGGCGCCATCGCCGCCCTCGCAGCCAACCTGACGATCGCTGTCGAGCGCGTCGCGCCGGCCCCGGTAGCGACCGCGACACCGTCCGGCGCTCCGGAGGGACACATCGCTCCGGCGATGCCGACGCACGGCGTGGTGCCCGACAACGGCCAGGAACGCAACGCCTGAGCAGGCGGTTACACTCCTTGAGATGACAGCCGCCTCAGCAGCAAGCGACGCAGCGGAACCGCCCGCCGGCACAGGGCACGCGCCCCCGCCGGCGGGCGCTTTGTCGACCGGCGACGCCGCGCCGCTGAGCCTGCGAGGTGTGGCGGTGAGGCTCGGCGGGGTAGCCATCGTCGAGGAGTTCGATCTGCGCCTCGCCCCTGGTGACCTGGTCCTGCTCACCGGCCCGAACGGGGCGGGGAAGAGCACGCTGCTGCGCGCCATCGCCGGCCTGCTGCCCTACTCGGGCGACATCGAGGTGGGCGGCCGCTACCCCAACTCGCCCGCCGCGCGCGAGCTGGCCGTGTTCGTCCCCGACGAGCCGGCGCTCTACGAGGACCTCACCCTCGCCGAGCATGCCCGCTTCACCGCGATCCTCTACGCCGATCCCGACTCCGACACGCGTTGCCGCCACTGGCTCGAGCGCTTCGGGCTCGGCGGCAAGCTCGACGAGTTCCCCGGCACGCACTCCCGCGGCATGCGCCAGAAGCTGTCGCTGTCGCTCGCTCTCGGCTTGAGGCCGCCGCTGCTGATGCTCGACGAGCCGTTCAACGGGCTCGACAGGGACGCGCAGGAGAACCTCGCGGCCGGCCTGTTCGAGCTGTGCGCGGCCGGAGGCGCGGTGCTGCTCACCGGACACCAGCTCGAGCTGGCCGGCAGGCTCGAGGCGCGCGTGGTGGAGCTCAGCGCGCGCGGGGTCGGCGCTTGAGCGGTCTCGGATGACGAGCGGCTCCACCCGCCTGGCCGGTTCTGCGGCCGGGACCGAGGCGGCTCTCGACTTCCTGAGGTCGCGCACCATCAAGCGCGCCGTGAAGTCCTACGTCGAGTGGATCGGCAGGGCCGTCGGCTGGTGGACCATCGCCTACCTGCTGTTCTGGGGCGTCATCTACTTCATCGCCGGCGTCGAGACCCTTGCGAGAATCGAGCAGCCGCTGCCCCTGACCGTAGCCAAGGCAGTGGCCGGCGTGGCGACGGTGCTCTTCGCCGCTCTGGCCCTGGCCGGTCGTGCTCCACCCTTGAGCCTAGATCGTCGCGATCTCTACCGCCTCGCGCTCGCTCCGACCAACGAGCCTGCGGTCCTGAGGCTGCGCCTCAACACACGGCGGGCGTTGCTGCTCGCTATCGGTGCTCTGGTCGGCGGCGTCTGGACACTGGTAGCTCCTTACTACTTCCATATCTCGAGCCCGTGGGCGGCTCCGGCCTTGGCGCTGTTGGCGCTCAGCTACGGCGAGGCGGCGTGGTCGCGCTACGCGCGCCGCGAAGGCCCCGCCGAAGGGCGCGAGGGGGCGGAAGGCTTCACGTCGGATGCGTCGGTGCTGATCCTGGTGGCTGTCGTCGCCTGCGCCCTGTCGGCGTTCGGCGGCCCCACCCTCGCGAGTCTCGGCGCTCTGAGCGCGCTGACCAGCGCCAGCCCGGCGAGCCTGCTGCTGCCCGCGGCGCTCGCGGTGTGCGGTCTGCTCATCACGCGCCGGACCTTGGGTCTCGGCTGGCCGCGTCGCTTCCTGCCGCAGAGCCTGGTCCTTACGCAGCTTCAGGCGCTGCGCACCTTCCAGCTGATCGCTGGCATGGCCGGGATACCGCGCGCCCGCGGCGGCGACTCTGGCGAGCGTCAACGCCTGCTGGCGGCGCTTCACGACAAGCCGGGAGCGGTCAGACCCAAGCGGTCGCTGCCGCTGCCGCCCGCTTCCGCTACGCAACGGCGCGCCTTCGCGTGGCGGACCGCGCAGGCGCTGTTCAGGCGCACGCGTCTGGCGCAGGCTTGGCTCGTCATCGGCTCGCTGAGCGCGGCCACGGCGGTGCTGCTCAGCTCCGGCCAGGTGGCGCTGCTGGTGGCTCCGGTCGCCACGGCGGTCGGCGTTCCTACCACCACGACGGCCGGCGGCTTCGGTGTGGCGCTGGGTGTGCTGCTGAGCGCGGCCTGGCTCGCTGTCGTGACGGGCAGCGCTGTGGGACCCTCGATCCCCCGCTCTAACCTGCCGATCAACCCACTGGCCAGGAGCGCGGGTCGGCTCACGCCGTTCGCTGTCATGCTGGCTGCTTCGGTGGTGCTGGTGCTGCTGTTGGCGTTCGTCGCCGACACTTACTTGGGTGCCCCGAACCTCAGTGCCGCCCTGGTGCCGGCCGGGGTGTCGCTGTCGCAGCTGGCCCTCGCCGCCGTCGCCACCGCGCTGTGCTGCTGCTTCACGCTCGAGAAGTACTCGTCGTGGACCGGCTCGGTGCCGGGCGCCTGGGAGTGCGTGCTGATCGCAGCGCTGCTGACGGCGATGCCTGCGATGGTCGCCGTGGCTCTAGGCGTGCCTGGCTGGGCGCTCGGCGCTCAGCTGGTGGTGGCCCTGATCGTCTACCTGATCAGCGTGTAGTCTGCGGGGCGTCGGCCGTGTGGTGGGCGGCTTGCGTCGTCTACCTGATCAGCGTGTAGCCAGCGCGGTAGCCGCCGCGTGGCGGGCAGCCTGCAGCACGTCCGCCACCAGGTCGGCCGCCGACTCGACACCGACGCTGATGCGCACCAGGCCATCACTGACCCCGTCTGCGGAGCGCACCTCGGGCGTGAGCAGTCGATGCGTGCTCTGCGCGGGCACGCAGGCCAGCGAGGCGACGTCGCCCAGCGAGACGGCGTGATCGACGAGCTCCAACGCCTGCAAGAACGCCTGCGCCGCCACGGTTCCGCCTGCGAACTCGACGGCTACCATCCCGCCGAAGTCGCTCATCTGACGCGCCGCCACCTCGTGACCCGGATGGTCGACGAAGCCGGGGTAGTGGACGCGCTGCACGCCGGGCGCCTGCTTCAGCGCCTGAGCCACCGCACGCGCGTTGTCGCAGTGAGTCGGCATGCGCAGATGCAGCGTGCGCATGCCCCTGAGCATGAGGAAGGCGGGGTGAGGGTCCAGCACCGCGCCGATGTGTCTCAGGCCCTCGCCGCGCACCTCGCCTATCAGCTCGGCGCTGCCTGCGACCACGCCACCGAGCAGGTCGCCGTGTCCGCCGAGGTACTTGGTGGCGGAGTGGAGCACGAGGTCGATGCCGTGCTCGATGGGCCGAGTCAGGATCGGCGTGGCGAAGGTGTTGTCGACGACCGTGACCATGCCGTGCCGGCGTGCCACTCGCGCCGCGTTGCCTAAGTCGTGGATCGCCAGCGTCGGGTTGGTGGGCGTCTCGATGTAGATCATGCGCGAGCTCTCGCCCACCGACGAGCCCAGCGTGGCGTCCTCGACGCGCCTGCCTGTGATGCCGAAGCGCGGCAGCATGTTTTCGAGTAGCGCGCGCGTACCGCCGTAGAGCGGTCCGAGGAACAGGACCTCGTCGCCCTGCTTGAGGAGGCTGAGGAACGTCGCCGCGACGGCTCCCATGCCGCTCGCGAACGCGACGGCGGCTTCCGCGCCCTCGAGCGCGGCCAGCTTCTCCTCGACGGCCTTGACGGTCGGGTTGCCAGTGCGGCTGTAGACGAAGCCCGCCTCCTCGCCGTCGAACAGGCGCCGCGAGCGCTCGATGTCGCCCAGGACGAAAGTGCTCGTCTGGTAGATCGGCGTCGCGTGCGCGCCCGTTTGCGGGTCGGTCGCCTGTCCGGCGCGTACGGCCCGCGTGCCAATGTCGGCGGCCTTGTGCCTCAGATCATCGTGTCGTGCCATGCGTCATGACACCACGCTGCCGGGCGAGGGGGAGTGAACCTTGGATCATCGCGTAAACGCGCGGTTCGTCTCAGCCAGCCTCCGCCTGCGCACGTCTCAGGGTCAGTGGCAGCAGTCCCCGCCCTGAGCCTGATGAGAGTCGTGCCGCGACAGGCGGCAGAAGCACGAGACCTCGATCGGCACGTCGGCGCGCGCCTTGGCGATCGCGAGCGGCAGGCGCAAGGCCGCCGCCTCGGAGTCCCGCCCGAGGCGCTGGTAGCACTCGACCAACCCCTGCAGGGCCCAGACGTTGCCAGGGTGCTGCAGCGCGCGCGGCAGGCTCGAGCTGAGGCCGAGGTCGTCGCGGTACGCCTCGAGAGCCTCTTCGACCCTGCCCTGCTCGAGCAGCAAGGCGCCCAGAGCGTGCCGCACCGGCTGCATCCACGCCCACGGCTCGTCGTATGGCAGGTTGTCGTCGAGGAGGATGGCGCGGCGCAGCGCGGCGAACGCCGCGTCGTATTTCGCCCTGCGGTACTCGAGCTCGCCGTCGAGCATCTCGGCCGCGATCTTGAGGATGTCGACGCAGGTGTTGTTGAAGACGGTGCGCGAGGCGGGCACCCTGGCGACGGCCGCGCGGAACTCCTCGCGCTCGGCCTCGGCTTCCGCCACGCGCCCGAGCGCGGCCAGCGCCACGCCGCGGCCGTAGCGGAGCATCGCCGTGGTGACGCAGTAGAGGTCTTGGTCGTGCGGAAGCGGTTCGGCGAGCACGTCGTCCCAACGTCCGAAGCGGATCAGCGCGTGTACCTTCATGCTCAGGAAGCCCTCGAGCCAGTCGGCCATCGGCGGCAGCTCCACGCGCAGCAGCTCCTCGCTGACGGCCTCGCTCATCGCCTTGGCGGCGCTGAGAGCCGGCTGGAGTTGGCCGAGGAACATCGCGGAGTAGAGCTTGAAGTGGATGTTGTGGCAGCGGTAGAGGGTGTAGAACTGCGCGCCGGTCTCGCGAGCGTAGAACCTGTCGTCCGCCAGCATCGCGGAGTCGTTGGCTGCGAGCGAGTCGTGGTAGTGACCGCACAGCACGTCGATGTGCGACGCCATGTGTTCGAGGTGGCCGGCATCGGGTACGAGGCCCCGCAGCGCGTCTGCGGCCCTCAGCGCCTTCTCCGGCGTCGGAGACATCTCCATCGTGTGGATGTAGATGTGCAGCAGGCCGGGGTGTGGAGCCTGAGCTTCGGCTTGGCGGCGCGCGATCCCATCCTCCAGGACGCGCTGCGCCTCAAGCGTGTCGGCTCCCTCCTTCGGCAGCCCGCTGGGCAGGTCCCACAGCTGCCAAGGGGTGCGGTTGATCAGCGCTTCGGCGAACAGGGTGGCGACGTCGGGGTCGTGCCCGTGCCGCGAGTACACCAGGCGCATGGCTGACGCGTACTCGTCGTTCCAAGCCTGGAACGGCGTGCCTTCGGGAGCGAGCGGTTGCTGGTAGCGCACCTCGAGGGCGCGGATCAGCGCCGCCTCGGCGGACGTCGCGGCCGCGCCGGAGGCGATGAGGGCGCCGGCTCTGCGACTCGCCTCGTAAGCCTCGCCGAGCGCCTGATCGCGCTCCTCGGGCAGGAACGCCTCCCACGGCTTGTTGTAGTTGCAGCCGGCAGCGTAGGCGTGGCCCCAGTGAGCCATGGCGCAGTCGGGCGCCAGCTCGGCGGCGCGCCTGAAGCAGTTGACGGCCTCGGCGTGGTTGTAGGCGTAGCACCAGTTGAGGCCTCTGTCGAACCACACCTGCGCTTCGAGTGAGGCTCCGCTAACAGGCCGGCGATAGCCGCCGAGGTCGTAGTAGCCGCTGCCGAACGTATCGCCCATGGGGCTAGAACCCCCGTTTGCTCCGCGCATATGTATAGGTGACCTCCGCCTGGAGGTTAGCGCATCGCGGTTGTCGCCCCCAAGGTTTAGCGACGATGTGGAGGCACGCGCAGGGCTGCCACCGTCTCAGGCGCGCCGAGAGCGCGACGCCTTGAGCTGCTGGAGCGCGGTGTCATCGGCCAGGGCGCGATAGCGGTCCGAACCGACCGGCACCAGGGCTATGCGAGCTTCGGCGTCGTGGTGGATACCCCACCCGTAGCGCTTGGCTAACGGCGAAGTGCGCAAACATGCCTGGCTCTTGGCGAAGAACGCCGCCCGTTCGACCGCTTTGGCCTCTTCTGGGATGCCGCTGCGGCGGGCGTGGACCTCGAAGATCACGTCGTCGGAGGTCAACTCGTACGGACGTTCTGCGACTAGGTGGTACTGGAGCGCTGCGATGGTCGGGGTCTCCAAGCGGACGGGTGGCTCCTCGCCGGTCGTGGCCGGACAGTCGTCGGCGATCCGGATGAACGTGTTCGCGTAGTTCGTCGAGCCCATACCGACAACCTTATACAAGGACCCCGTGAGCCGGTGCTCTACCGACTCACGGGGCCTGGATGCTTCGGCAGCGAACGAAGCCCGCTCTTGATGTTCCGAGCAGCCTCCGAGCCGGATCGGCTCAGACAAGTGCCGGCGCTTCCACGGGCGTGAGCGCCTCGACGTCGCGTTCGCCGGTGCGGATCCTGACGACGCCGTCCAGGGGCTGCACGAAGATCTTGCCGTCTCCGATGGCGCCGGTGCGAGCCGCCGCGACGATCGCCTGGACGGTCTTGTCAACGAACGGCTCCGACACCGCTATCTTCAGCTCGACCTTCTCCTGGAACTCGACCACGAACGGGCTGCCGCGGTAGTGCTCGAGGGAGCTGCCCTCGCCGCCATGCCCTGACACGCGGCCGATGGTGATGCCCTTGACCCCGGCCTTGAACAGGCTCTCTTTGACTTGTGGGAGACGGTCAGGGCGGATGATCGCCGTGATCAGCTTCATGCTCTGCTCCTTAGGTTCAGTCGCCCGAAGCGACGATGACGGGGTCGGTGAGGGTGTCGGAGCTGACGTAACCGGAGACGCCGTGCTCGGAGATGTCGAGACCGCGCACCTCCTCCTTGCCGCTGACCCTGCCGAGGCCGAGCAGGCGCAGCAGGCCGAAGATGGCGAGGCCGCCAACGAGAGCGGCGGCGGCGTAAGACAGCGTGCCGAGAAGCTGAACTCCGAGGTTGGCGCCGCCGAAGATTCCGACGGCCAACGTGCCCCAGACGCCGACGACACCGTGCACCGAGATGGCTCCGACGGGGTCGTCGATCTTGAAGCGGTCGAGCGCGAGGACCGAGAAGACGACGAGGATCCCGCCGAGGGCGCCGACGACGACGGCCCAACCGCCGTTGATGACGTCGGGTCCCGCAGTTATCGCTACCAGTCCGGCCAGCACGCCATTTATCGTCATGGAGAAGTCGGGCTTCTTGAACAGCGCCCACGAGGTGAGGAGTGCGGCGAAGGAGCCCGCCACGGCCGCGAGGTTGGTGTTGAGGAATATGTTGGCTATGGCCTCGGCGTCAGCGCGAGTGCTGAACGCGAGCTGCGAGCCGGGGTTGAAACCGAACCAGCCGATCCACAGTAGGAACACACCGAGGCCGGCGAGGATCATGTTGTGGCCGGGGAGCGCGTGCGAGCGCTTGCCGACGTACTTGCCGAGCCGCGGCCCTAGCACGATCACCGCTCCCAGGGCGGCGAAGCCGCCGACCGCGTGCACGACCGAGGAACCTGCGAAGTCGTGGAAGCCGCGTTCGGCCAGCCAGCCGCCGCCCCAGTGCCAGCGGCCGAGCAGCGGGTAGAGGATGGCGGTCATTAGGAACGAGAACACCAGGTAGCCGGAGAACTTGGCGCGACCACCGATGGCGCCTGAGACGATCGTAGCTGCGGTGGCCGCAAAGACGAGCTGGAAGAAGAAGTCGGCGTAGGCAGGCACGTTGAGGCCGGTCTCGTAACCGGCCAGGAACCAGCCGGCGCCGTACATGAGGCTGAACCCGATCGCCCAGTAGGCGAGCCCGGCGACAGCTAAGTCGGCGAAGTTCTTCATGAGGATGTTGACGACGTTCTTAGCGCTGTGCAGGCCGGCCTCGAGCAGCGCGAAGCCGGGCTGCATCAGCATGACAAGGAGCGCGCAGATGAGTAGAGCGAACGTGTCGAACGCGAAGGTCAGATCGGCTAGAGCAGTGACGACTTCCGGATCGGTCATGGTTGAGGCTATGCCAAGAATTGCACAGTGTCAATACACAGCTCACCAATCTGCGCGTTTCACGTGTACGGTGTGCACGGATAACGCTGTAAAGCGCATACTGTCACTCGTAGACGGACGTATTGGCGATGAAGTGGTTACAACACGCACATCGCGAGTCCGGATTCGTAGGCCTGACGTGCTCAGACTGCCGAGGTGCCCGTTCCGGCAGCACGGCAGGCGAGAGCGCGTTCGCGGCGGTTAGGCGCCAAGAAGGCGCGCAAGCGGGCAGTTCCGTCACTGATCCAAGCCACAGGTGCAGCTTGGAGGGCCGGTTCGGGGTTTTTCGGCCGTGCGCCTTAGCTAGTCGCTGGAGCCGCCGCCGCGGCCGGAACCTCGGCTGTGTTCTTGGGCTCGCTCTCGGGTTCGCCCCCGGCTTCGATGTCGGCAGCAACCTCGGCCGCTCGCAGGACATCGTCGACGAGATCGCTTACGTCCTCGATCCCCACGCTCAGGCGCACGAGGCCAGGCGTCACGCCGTCGCGCGCCTGTCCGGCAGGGGCCACCGACTGGTGCGTGCTCGTGGCGGGTATGCACGCCAGCGACGCGACGTCGCCGAGCGACACGGCGTGATCGAACAGCTCGAGAGCGTCGATGAACGCCGCCGCGGCCGGCCGGCCAGCGGCGAAGTCGACCGACAACATGCCGCCGAACGCCCGCATCTGCGCTCTCGCGGTGTCGATGCCGGGGTGTCCCGCCAGACCTGGGTAGTGAACTCGCGCCACGCCCGGGGCGGAAAGCAGCGCCTCCGCGACGGCGAGCGCGTTGGCGCAGTGCGCCTCCATCCGCAGGTGCAAAGTGCGGATGCCGCGCCCGAGCATGAAAGCCGCGTGTGGGTCGAGCGTCGCGCCCAGGTTCGTCAGGCCGTGCGTGCGCACCTTGGTCAGCAGGTCGGCCGAGCCGGCGACCATCCCGCCGAGCAGGTCGCCATGGCCGCACAGGTACTTGGTCGCGGAGTGAACGACGATGTCGATGCCGTGCTCGACCGGCCGTGTCAGGTAGGGCGTGGCGAACGTGTTGTCGGCCACGCTTAGGATGCCGTGAGCGCGCGCCAACGCCGCCACCCCCGACAACGAGTGAACGACCATCGTCGGGTTGCTGGGCGTCTCGACGTAGAGCAGCCGCGTCCGCGGCGAGATGGCGGTCTTCATCTCGGCGACGCTGGTGACGCGTCGCGACGCGACCCCGAACTTGCCGAGCACGTCGTCGAGCAGGTTCTGGGTTCCGCCGTAGAGCGGTCCGACGTAGACGACCTCGTCGCCGTGAGACAGGTGCGCCAGCAACGTTCCGGCGATCGCCGCCATCCCGCTGGCGAAAGCGACGGCGGTCTCGCAGCCCTCGAGGGTCGCGACGAGCTTCTCGACCGCGCGCACGGTCGGGTTGCCGGCGCGGCTGTACGTGTCCACCGGTTTGACGGCTTCCTGCGTGCCTTGGAGCTTCGCGCTGCCGAGCAGGAAGGTGCTCGTCTGGTAGATCGGTGTCGCGTGCGCGCCGGTGCGCGGGTCGGAGGCTAGCCCGGCCCTGACGGCGGCTGTGCCGATGGTTCGAAAGCGGCGCTCATGGCTCATGCGCACATGCTACGCGGCGCGGCGCCTACGAGGCTTAGGCGGCTTAGGCGCCTTCGCGTCTCGCCCCTTGCCTAGGCCTCCTCACGTCGACTCCATTGCTTCGACCCCCGTGCGTCAACTCCCTTGCATCAGGCCGCTGACAGCGCCGTCGGACGCCACCCTGACGCGCAGCGCCGCCGGCAGGCGCGGCAGCGCCGGCATCGTGACGATGCTTCCGGCCAGAGCCACCACGAAACCCGCTCCTGCCGAGGCGCGCAGCTCCTGGATGACGAGCGTGAAGCCTTCCGCCAGGCCTCCGGCCTTCGGGTCGCCGCTGAACGACAGGTGCGTCTTGGCGATGCACACCGGCAAGCAGCCCAATCCGGCGCTCAGCAGGCGCGCCAGGTCGCTTTCGGCGGCCTCGGTGAGTACCACTTCGCTCGCTCCGTAGATCCGGCGCGCCACGGCGCTGAGCTTCTCCAGCAGGGGAGCGTCCTCGTCG
Source organism: uncultured bacterium (assembly GCA_964392895.1). Classification (GTDB taxonomy): domain Bacteria; phylum Deinococcota; class Deinococci; order Deinococcales; family Trueperaceae; genus CAYMRL01. The sequence continues at coordinate 19,240 of CAYMRL010000007.1, read as the reverse complement.
TAGAGGAAGTGAGGCTGTGCCGGGCTCCACGCCGTCGCAGCGAGCAGATCGAGAAGCCGCTGAGCGACCTCCTCGCCGCCCGCGCCGCCGGCGACGAACGAGGTGACGCGCGCTACCGGCACCCTGAGCGAGGCGGCGTGCCGCTCCACCAGCTGGAGGTCCGCCTCGCTGTCGTCTCCGAAGACGTTGAGCGCGACCAGCGCAGGCAGCCCGAACGAGCCGACGTTGGCGAGCTGGCGGTCCAGATGGGCGAGGCCTGCGGCCAGGTCGCCCCCGCCGTGAGCCTCGAGCGCCCTGACAGTGGCGACGAGAACGACGGCCCGCGGCCACAACCCGGCCTGCCGCGCCTTCAGATGCAGGAACTTCTCGCCGCCGAGCTCGAAGCCGAAACCCGCCTCGGTGATGACGATGTCGGCGTGGTCGAGCGCCAGTTTCGTCGCCACGACGCTCGAGCAGCCGTGGGCGATGTTGCCGAACGGCCCCAGATGAACGAAGGCGGGTGTGCCGTCGGCCGTCTGCACCAGGTTAGGTTGCAGCGCGTCCTTGAGCAGCGCCACGAGAGCGTCGACCGCGCCTAGGTCGGCCGCCGTGACGGGGCTGCCGTCGGCGCGCGTGCCAACGACGATGCGGCCGAGGCGCAGCCGTAGGTCGTCCAGCGACGACGCCAGCGCCATGACCGCCATGATCTCGCTGGCAGCCGTGATGTCGAAGCGCGACCGCCTCTCAGTGCGCGTGCCGCTCGCCACGGTCACCGAGCGAAGAGCCCTGTCGTTGACATCGAGCGCGCGCGACCAGGTCACGCGCTCGGGGCTGAGGCCGCTCGCGGCTCCGAAGTGAAGATCGTTGTCCACCAGCGCGGCGAGCAGGTTGTGAGCCGCGGTTATCGCGTGCAGGTCGCCGGTGAAGTGCATGTTGATCTCGTCGGCAGGCTCGACCTGAGCGCGGCCGCCGCCGGTGCCGCCGCCCTTGATGCCGAAGACCGGTCCTAGCGACGGCTCGCGCAAGCAGAGCGCGACCCTCGCCCCCAACCGCCTAAGCCCGTCGGCGAGGCCGACGCTGACGGTGGTCTTGCCCTCACCGGCCTTGGTCGGAGTGATGGCGCTGACGAGCACGAGGTCGCCGCGACGCACCTCGGACGCGCTCGCCTGTCCGCCGGGCACCTCCGGCCGCAACTCGACCTTGGCCTTGTTGCGGCCATAAGGAACGATGCGTTCAGGAGCGAGCCCCAGCTCGCGAGCGACGTCGGTGATCGGCTTCAGTCTCGGGCGCGGGGTCGCGCTCGCCGAACGGTCCAAGGTAGGGTCGGGCGCTTCAGCCAGGGTCAGGGTGCTCATGGTGAGACGAGAGTAGCGGCGTGCCAACAGCCGCCGCCAAATGCGAACGTCCCGGCCGTACCCGCTCTGGACGCCTATAAGCGCGATTTAAGTGACCTTAAAGCCCCGGACTCTTATCCTACCGAGCATGAAGAGTCTCCGTGGAACTTGGGTAGTCGCCTTGGCGCTGCTGATCCTCGTGGCCGCCTGCGCTCCGGCCGCCGGCAGGCAGGGGCTCTACTACCAAGCCGACACCCGCGAGATCATCGCGCTCATCGCCAGGTTCGGGCCGCAGATAGAGCCGCCGAGCGGCTACAACTACTTCAGCGTCGAATCGGTGAGCGAGACGACGATCTCGCTGCGGGCCGACCCGCTGGTCGGTTTCACCGTCGTCGGTCTCGTCACCGGCATCGCGACCGAGCCGGCGCGCATCAGCGTCACCTCCTTCCAACAGTCCGACCACGCGCTCGTCGCCATCGGCATCTCGCCCGGGACCCTGCCCGACGTGTACGACGCGCTCGTCGCGATCCTCGACTCGCGCTTCAGGAGGTACTGATGAACGCTCCCAAGGCTCTGCTCGTGAAAACCATGCTCGTGAGAACGCTGCTCGCCCTGAGCCTGGTCGGGGCTTTGGGTAACACCCTCGCCCAAGGCACGTGGAACGAGATCTACCGCGAGTCGTTCGGCGAGGCGGCGCACCCCCTGTACCTGTTCGGCGGCGTGCTGCAGTTCGGCCCGCGCCAGGACACGCCGTTCATCACGCTGTCGCGAGGCGGCTCGCTCGAGATCATCAACGAGACCGACCCCAACTACATCCGCTACTACTTCCTCGAACCGCAGCACGTCTCTGGCTGGTTCCAGGCGCCCGACGCGCCCACGCGCGTCAGCGTCCTGGTCAGCGGCCAGTTCGGCGAGGTCCCAGGCGCGGGCATCGTCTACCGCGTCGACCCCGGCACCCACAGCTTCTACGCGTTCGTGCTGACAGGCGGCAACGGCTACGGACTCTATGTCCGCGACCAAGGCGTCTACCAGGCCATCTTCACGGATACCTCGAACCAGATAACCCCGGGCAGCCCTACGCGACTCGGCATCGACGGCAACGGCCAGGAGCTCAACCTGTACATCAACGGCTCGCTCGTCAACACGGTGCAGGCCGGCGGTGGCGGCGTTGGGGTCGGGATCATCGCAGCCGGGACCGGCACCTACTTCTTCGACGACTTCGTCATCGAGCTCGGCGGTTTCTAGGGTCGCTGAATCCTGATCCAAGGGTCGGGGAGCCGCGACGCTCGACGTCATCGAACGCGTTCACGTTCCGCCAAGTGGCGCTTTTCGCGGCCCACGGGCGCCCAGGGTGCGCGTGCTCGGGCTTAGAATGGTCCGCACACGCAGCAGAGGTGGCGGCCTGCGCGCAGCATGCGCGCGGCGCCGCGCCCCTAACTTGATCAGGACGGTGGATGGCAGATGATCGACACAGCGGCAGAGGTACTACTCAACTACGTCGGCGGCCAGTGGGTCCGCTCGCACTCGCAGGCGCGGCACTCGGTCGTCAACCCGGCGACCGCCAAGCCGATAGCCGTCGTGCCGCTGAGCGCGGCCGACGAGGTCGACGCGGCGGTCAAGGCGGCTCTGCCCGCCTTCAAGGAGTGGCGCAACACGCCGGTCACCGACCGCATCAAGCCGCTCTTCAAGTTCAAGGCGCTCCTGGAGAAGCACCAGGACGAGATCGCTCGCACCATCACCAACGAGGCTGGCAAGACCTACGGCGAGTCGATCGCCGAGGTGGCGCGTGGGGTCGAGAACGTCGAGGTGGCCTGCGGCGCGCCGATCCTGATGCAGGGCATCAACAACGAGGATATCGCCCGCGGCATCGACGAGCACATGATCCGTCAGCCGCTTGGAGTCGTGGCCGCCATCACGCCGTTCAACTTCCCGGGCATGGTGCCGTTGTGGTTCCTCCCGTACGCGGTCGCGGCCGGGAATGCCTTCCTGCTCAAGCCGAGCGAGAAGGTGCCGATGACCACGCAGCTACTGTTCCGCCTGCTCGAGGAGGCCGGCTTCCCACCCGGCGTCGTCAGCCTGGTGAACGGCGGCAAGGACGCCGTCGACGCCATCTTGCAGCACCCCGACGTCAAGGCGATCTCGTTCGTCGGCTCAACGCCGGTGGCGAAGTACATCTACAGCCAGGCCGCGGCCAACGGCAAGCGCGCGCAGTGCCAGGGCGGCGCCAAGAACCCCGCCGTGATCCTCCCGGACGCCGACATGGAGATGTCGACGCGCATCCTCGCCGACTCCGCCTTCGGTTGCGCCGGCCAGCGCTGCCTCGCCACCTCGGCCGTCATCACCGTCGGCGAGGCGCGCGGCGAGTTCAGCCAGCGCATCGCCGACGCAGCCGCCGGCCGCAAGGTCGGCTACGGTCTCGAGTCCGGCGTCGAGATGGGACCCGTCATCAGCGCCGAGTCGCGCGACCGCATCCGCTCGCTCGTCAGCAAGGGTGTGGCCGAGGGTGCCAAGCTGCTCGTCGACGGCATCGAGAAGGAGGTCGACGGCTTCCGCGACGGCTTCTTCGTCCACCCGACCGTCCTCGACGACGTCGACCCGCGCAGCACCGTCGGCTCCACCGAGGTGTTCGGACCGGTGCTCTCACTCATGCACGCTTCGAGCTTGGATGAGGCCATCGCCATCGTCAACGACAGGCGCTTCGGCAATCAGGCGAGCATCTTCACCTCCTCCGGCGCGGCCGCCAGGCACTTCAGGCACGGCGCCATCGCCGGCAACATCGGCGTGAACCTAGGCGTCGCTGCGCCGATGGCGTTCTTCCCGTTCAGCGGTTGGGGCGACAGCTTCTTCGGCGACCTGCACGCTCAGGGCCACCACGGCTTCGAGTTCTTCACGCAGACCAAGGTCGTCGTCGAGCGCTGGCCGCAGCACTGGAGCCGTACGTTCTGACGTTCATGGGCGGGCGCCGCCACCTCGCGCCCGGCACCTAGGAGGCCAGATGAACAACTCGTCTTCTCAGCCGTTATCCCGTCTACGCGAGGCGTTCACAGAGACCTACCCGGCTTACACGTCCAACGAGGCCGTCGTGGAGGCCAATCGCTGCCTCTACTGCTTCGACGCTCCTTGCATCGAGGCGTGCCCGACTGACATCGACGTGCCGACCTTCATCCGCAAGATCGCCACCGGCAACACGCTCGGCGCCGCCGTGACGATCCTCGAGTCGAACCTGCTCGGCCACACCTGCGGACGCGTCTGCCCGGTCGACGAGCTATGCGTCGGCGCCTGCGTGCTGGGTGATGAGCACCGCCCCATCGCGATCGGCAGGCTGCAGCGCTTCGCCACCGACCACCTCTTCAAGCGCGGCGTGATGCCGTTCGAGAGCGCGAGCGCCACCGGCAAACGAGTGGCGGTCGTGGGCTCCGGACCGGCCGGCCTCAGCTGTGCAGGCGAGCTCGCCAAGCGCGGCGTCGACGTCACGGTCTTCGAGAAGAGCGAGCTGCCTGGCGGCCTGTCCACCTACGGGATCGTCGTGATGCGCGAACCCGTGGCCGTCTCCCTCGAAGAGGTCGAGCTCGTCAAGCGCCTCGGCGTGCAGGTGAGGACCGGCGTGGAGGTAGGAGTCGACGTCACCGCCAAGGAGCTGCTCGACGGTTTCGACGCCGTCGTGCTCGCCTTCGGGACGGGGCGCGTGCCGCGTCTCGGCATAGCGGGCGAGGACGCCGCCGGCGTCATCGATGCGCTGCCGTTCATCGCCGCCACCAAGCTCGCCGAGAAGGACGGGCTCGAGAAGCTGCGCGACATCCCGATCGGCCGCGAGGTCGTCGTGGTGGGCGCCGGCAACACCGCCATCGACGCCGCCACGGTCGCCAACCGCCTCGGCGCCGAGCGCGTGACGATGGTCTACCGAAGAACGCGCGAGGAGATGACCGCCTACGACTTCGAGGTCAGGTTCGTGCAGAACGAGGGTGTCGACATCCGGCTGCTGACTCAGCCCGTCGAGGTCCTCGTCGAGAACGGCAGGGTCGTCGGCTTGCGCTGCGTGCGCATGGAGCTGGGTGAGCCCGCCGACGACGGTCGGCGCCGGCCCGTGCCCGTGCCCGGCAGCGAGTTCGTGCTGCCCTGCGACCAGGTCATCAAGGCGATCGGTCAGGAGAAACTAGGCGCCACCTTCGCCGCGTTCGGAGTGGAGACGGAGGCAGGCTACGTGGTGACTGCCCCCGACCTCTCGACCAGCAACCCGAAGGTGTTCGCCGCCGGCGACTGCGTCAGGCTCAGCGGCGATGCCCTCACGGTCACGGCGACGAGAGACGGCAAGATCGTCGCCAAGACCGTCGCCAGGGCGTTGGGCATAGACGAGGCCCAGCCGCAGCCGGTGACGGGCCGCGCGCTGCTCTCCGCCCCCGAACCGGGCGGGTTCGCTACCAGCGCCAACCCGGGAGGTCTCGCACGTGGCTGACCTGACCACCAACTTCGCCGGCATCCGCAGCCCCAACCCGTTCTGGCTCGCCTCCGCGCCGCCGACGAACTCCGCCTACCAGATCAACAAGGCGTTCGAGTACGGCTGGGGCGGGGCGGTGTGGAAGACGATCGGCGACCCGGTCCTCAACGTCTGCAACCGCTACGGCGCGTTCGAGTACGGCGGCAAGCGGCTCATCGCCATCAACAACGTCGAGCTGATCTCCGACAGGCCGCTCGAGGTCAACCTGCGCGAGATCCGCGAGGTCAAGAAGCTGTGGCCCGACCGCGCCGTCATCGCCTCGGCGATGGTCTCGAGCAACGAGCAGGCCTGGAAGACGATCGTGCAGCAGATCGAGGACACCGGCGCCGACGGCATCGAGCTCAACTACGGCTGCCCTCACGGCATGAGCGAGCGCGGCATGGGCGCCGCGGTTGGCCAGGTGCCCGAGTACTGCGAGATGATCACGAGCTGGGTGACCGCGGCCGCCAGCATCCCCGTCATCGTCAAGCTCACGCCCAACGTCACCAACATAGTGCCGCCCGCTCACGCCGCCCTCAGGGCCCGCGCCGACGGCATCTCGCTCATCAACACCATCAACTCGATAGCCGGCGTCGACCTCGACAGCTTCGAGCTGCGCCCCAACGTCGGTGGCAAGGGCAGCCACGGCGGCTACGCCGGGCCTGCCGTGCGCCCGATCGCGCTGCACCTGCTGTCTCAGGTCTCCTCTGACCCCGAGTACCAGGCCTCCAAGGTGCCGATCTCCGGCATGGGCGGCATCGAGACCTGGCGCGACGCGGCCGAGTTCCTGCTGCTCGGCGCCACCAGCCTGCAGGTCTGCACCGCCGTCATGCACTACGGCTTCAGGCTGATCGAGGAGCTGACCGACGGCCTGTCGAACTGGCTCGACGAGAAGGGCGCCAAGTCCATAGGCGAGGTCATCGGCGCCTCGGTGCCGCGCATCTCGCACTTCGGCGACTTCGACCTCGCCTTCAAGTCGGTCGCGCTCATCGACGAGAGCAAGTGCATCAAGTGCAACCTGTGCTTCGTCGCCTGCGACGAGGGCGCCCACCAGTGCATCGACCTCACCGTCGACGGCGCACGCATCGACCCGGCGGTTTACACCGGCAGCGTCAAGCCGGTGCCGCACGTGCGCCAGGAGGACTGCGTCGGCTGCGACCTGTGCAGCCTCGTGTGCCCGGTCGACGGCTGCATCACGATGGTCGAGGTGCCGCCGACGCGGCCGAGCGTGACCTGGAACCACCTGGTGCGCACGCGGCCCGAGGTGACGACGGACTGGGATGCGATGATGGCCTACCGTCGCGAGGTCGGGATCGACATCCACTAGACGTAGGCCGTGTCCGTTTTCGGGCCGCGTGACGAACGCGGCCCGCTTACGAGGGAGGGACGAGCTTGAGCCTGCTTATCAAGAACGGTGAGGTCGTGACCGCCGGCGGACGCCAGCGCGCCGACGTCTACTGCGAAGGCGAGACGATTACGGCCATCGGCAAGAGCCTCAGCGCGCCCGCCGGTGCCGAGGTCGTAGATGCTACCGGCAAGTACGTGTTCCCAGGCTTCATCGACCCGCACGTGCACATCTACCTGCCGTTCATGGGCACCAAGTGCAAGGACGACCACCGCAGCGGCAGCCAGGCTGCCCTGGTCGGCGGCACCACCACCTACCTCGAGATGCTGGCTCCCAGCGGCCAGGAAGACCTCCTCGAGGGCTACAAGCACTGGCTCGCCCTAGCCGACGGCAACAGCGCCTGCGACTACAGCTTCCACATCGGCGTGACGCGCTTCGACGACAAGACGCAGCAGCAGCTCAGGCAGATCGTCGAGGACGGCATGACGTCGTTCAAGGTGTTCCTCGCCTACGCCGGCTTCTTCGGCGTCACCGACGAGGAGCTGTACGGCGCGCTGAAGCTCGCCAAGGAGCTCGGCGTGATCGTCTGCGCCCACTGCGAGAACTCCGGCGTGATCTCGGCGCTGCAGAAGTCGTTCCTGGCCGAGGGCAAGACCGGACCGGAGTGGCACGAGCCGAGCCGACCGGAAGAGGTAGAGGCCGAGGGCACCGCGCACTTCGCGACCTTCCTCGAGGTCACCTGCGCCACCGGCTACGTGGTGCACCTGAGCTGCGAGGGCGCCCTCAGGGCCGCCATCGACGCCAAGCTGCGCGGCGTGCCGATCTCGATCGAAGCCGTGATCCCGCACCTGCTGCTCGACAAGACCTACGCCGAGCGGCCGAACTTCGAGGGTGCCAAGTACGTGATGTCGCCGCCGCTGCGCCGCAAGGAGAACCAACGCGCGCTGTGGGACGGTCTGGCCAGCGGTCTCATAGACACGGTCGGCACCGACCACGCGCCCTTCGATTTCGAGAGCCAGAAGACGATGGGCAAGGGCGACTTCACCAAGATCCCCAACGGCATGCCCGCCATTCAGGACCGCGTCAACCTGCTCTACACCTACGGGGTCAGCCGCGGGAACCTGAGCCTCGAGCGCTTCGTCTCTGCCGCCTCGACCCGCGCCGCCCAACTCTTCGGGCTCTACCCGCGCAAGGGCACCATCGCCGTCGGAGCCGACGCCGACCTCGTCGTCTACGACCCTGACTACCGCGGCGTCATCAGCGCCTCGACCCACAAGATGAACGTCGACTACAGCGCTTTCGAGGGCGTCGAGATAGATGGGCGTCCGAGCGTCGTGACCGTGCGGGGCCAGGTGGCTGCCAGGGACGGCGAGTTCGTCGGCGACGCGGGCCGCGGCAAGCTACTGAGGCGGACAACACTGGATGGCTGAAGGCGGTACCAAGGTGCACGGCGCCGGCGGCCCGCTCATCGAGGTCTCCGGCGTCTCGAAGGTCTTCAACGTCGGCAAGACCGAAGCCGTGGCGTTGCAGGGCGCCGACCTCTCTATCGACGACGGCGAGTTCGTCAGCCTCATCGGGCCGTCCGGCTGCGGTAAGACGACGCTGATGCGCCTGATCGCCGACCTGCTCGAGCCCACCAGCGGCGAGATCCGCGTGGCGGGCAAGACGCCGCGCCAGGCCCGTGAGGACCGCGAGTACGGCTACGTCTTCCAGTCGCCGGTGCTCTACGACTGGCGCAGCGTGCTCGCCAACGTGATGCTGCCGCTCGAGATCATGGGCTACCCGCGCGCCGAGCGCAGGCAGCGCGCCGAGGAGATGCTGAGGCTCGTCGGCCTCGAGAGCTTCCACAGGCAGTATCCGTGGCAGCTCTCGGGCGGCATGCAGCAACGCGTGTCCATCGCGAGAGCTCTCGCCTTCGACCCGAAGCTGCTGCTGATGGACGAGCCGTTCGGAGCTCTCGACGAGATAACTCGCGAGGCTATGAACTTCGAGCTGCTCAGGCTGTGGCGGCAGACCGGGAAGACCGTCGTGTTCGTGACCCACTCGATCCCCGAGGCGGTCTTCCTCTCCACCAAGATCGTCGTGATGAGCTCCAGACCCGGTCGGATCGTCGAGGTCATCGACGTCGACCTGCCGCAGCCGCGCTCGGTAGAGACGCGGGAGAGCGCCAAGTTCTTCGAGCTGACCACGCGGGTGCGCGAGGGGCTGAGGGGCAACTACGGGGCTGATGCGGCTCTGGCGGCCGCTCAGTCGGCTTCGGCCGCTCGCGCAAGCGACAGCGGCTACTGAGCATGGCGAGGGGCGATTCGTTGCTGAAGCGCGCCCTGCCGGTGGTGGTGGTCGTCGCGGTGCTGACGGGCCTGATGTACCCGCTGGCGCTGCTGTTCGGCCTGCCGTTGGCGCGTCAGCGGATGGAGAACCTCGCCAACTGGGTGAGGGTCACGAGCACGTTGATACCCTTGGACCGGCTGCCGGCCGACGCCGAAGCGTCGGCCGAGCGACGGCGCCTGCGGTTCTTCCCCAACGTCGTCGACCCGTCGGCGACGCTCTCCGAAACGACTGCTGATACGACCACCGACACGGCCACCGATACGGCTGCCGCAGCGACGGCGCAGGCGGGCCACAGCGGCCCCGCGCCGCTGGGGCCGCGCGAGGCGGTGCTGGTGCAGGGCGAGGTGCCGCTGGGCCTGACGTTCAGGCTGGATGGGGGCGAGGTGGTGTTCGACACGACGACCCTGCCGCCGCTACTGCGCTGGGACCCCGAACCGCTGGCGGCTGTCGACGCCTCTGGGCGGGTGTTCCAACTCCCGCCGGGCTCAGGCGGCGTTCTCTACCTAGGACAGCGGCTGCTCCGGCCCGGTTCGGTCGCGTCTCTCGAGCGCGCCGATGGCGTGAGGACGACCTTCACGTTCCCCGCCGAGCACGGTCCTGTCGTGGTTGGCGACCGCCTACTGACCGAAGACGAGCTCAGTGTCGACGGCGGCGAGGTCACGCTGCTGACACCGCCGCCCTTCAACGCGAACGTCCAGCGCGTCACCGGCGACTACATCGTGCTGGACGCGGCCGCCGGCATCGTCGGCGTCGTCGGCATCGTCGCCCCCGTCCGCCCCGCCGACGAGGCGCCGCGCAGCGCCTCCGGCGTCCTGAGCCTGGCCGAGCGCCTGACGGGCGTCATCGACGGCTTAAACAGGCGCTTCACTCTTCAGCACGCCCCGCTAGTCGAAACGGACCCGGGCCGCCGACTGTTCGTCGACGGCGTCGAGCTCTCCAGCGCGGCCGAGAGGCCGTCGGAGCGCGTCGATGGCGAGAGGTCGAGGTTCACCTTCCCCGGCTCGTCGGGCATCGTCACCGTCGACGGCGTCGAACAGCGCGAAGGTGCTGACTTCGTGAGGGATAGCAACGTCATCGCCTTCACCACCGCTCCGGCGCGCAACGCCGCCCTGAGGCAGTACCGCGACTACGTCGTCAGCGACCTGACGAGCGGAGCCGTGACCCTGGCGGCCGCGCCGACGCCGGGCAGCGTCGTGTGGACAGCGGCCTACAGCTACTACGACCGGCCGGCGTGCGGCGACACCGCCTACGAGTGCTTCCTGAGCCTGCCGCAGCATCCGGTGCCGTTCCCGCACTGGATCGCCGCTCGCATCGGACCGTTCTTCACCGCCTACCCGATCCTTGACCCGCGCGGTGTCGTGAGAGCCATCCTCTACACGGCCGGCGGCACGCTGACGGCCCTCGCGCTCGGCGCCTTGGCGGGTGTGCTGCTCGCCGTGGTGTTCGTGTGGGTGAGGCCGTTCGAGAGGGCGCTGCTGCCGTGGGTGATCGCCTCACAGACGATCCCCGTCATCGCCCTGGTGCCCGTGCTGGTCATGCTGCTTGGCAACGCCGGCGTCACCGTGCAGACGAGCCTGCTGCCGACGGCGATCATCGGCGCCTACATCGCGTTCTTCCCGATCACCGTCGGGACCGTGACCGGTCTGCGCTCCGTCGACCCGCTCGCCCTCGACCTGATGAAGGGTTACGCCGCCACGCCGTGGGAGGTGTTCGCCAAGGTCAGGTTCCCGGCCGCCGTGCCGTTCTTCTTCACCAGTCTCAAGCTCGGCGCCGCCGCCGCGCTGGTGGGCGCGCTGGTGGCTGAGGTCGAGTCGAACAACCGCCGCGGCCTCGGCTACGCGATCATCGGGCAAGTCCAAGCCGGCGACGTCGCAGACGTCTGGATCTTGCTGCTCGTGTCTGCGCTGCTCGGGATCGGACTCGTGGCGCTGGTCGGGCTGGCCCAACGCGTGTTGGCCCCGTGGCAGCGGCGCGAGGCGGGCGCGTGACGGGCGCGCTGCCGGTGAGGCGCGGCGCGCCGAGCGCGCTAGGTCTCGTGCCTGGCGCACTCCTCCTCATCGTGGCCGCGGTCGGTCTCGCAGGACCGGTCGCCGTCAACGCTCCCGGTCTGGCGCTGGCCAGCGCCGCCTCGCCGCTGCTGCCGGTGGCGCTGGCAGCCGCCTTGGCCATACTGTTCACGCGGCGTCCTTGGGCTGATGCCGGCGCTGTGGTGCTGGCGCTCGCCTCGGCGTTCTTGGCGGTGCTGGCTCAGCACGCGCAGCCCGGTACCGCCGCGCATGGCGGCTGGGGCTACTGGCTCACCCTCGCAGGCAGCCTGCTGGCAGCCGCTTGGATGACGGGTCGGCTCACGCTCGCGCAGGGTTCGGAGGAGGGCGGCGGTGCCTCCAGCATCCAGCGCATACTGCCTGCGGCCGTGGTGCCGTTCCTGCTGCTGCTGACGTGGGAGGGCCTGGTGGTGGGCAACCGCGTGCCGACCGGCATCTTCCCGCGCGTCTCCGACATCGGCTCTGCCCTGGCGGCGTCGTGGCGCGTGCTCCTCGCCGACGCCTACCTGACCTTCGTGAAGGAGGTGCTGTTCGGGTTCAGCTTCGGCCTGGCGTCAGGGTTCCTCGCGGGAACCGCGATCGCTTTCAGCAGCTTCCTCAAGCGCGGTTTCCTGCCGTTGGCGACCGCCTTCGGAGCGGTGCCGATCGTCGGCCTCGCCCCCGTCCTCGGCCGCGCGCTCGGCGTCAACTGGGAGTCGAAGGCGGCCGTAGTCATCATCGTCACGTTCTTCCCGGTGGTGCTGAACGTGGTGCAGGGCCTGACCTCCGTCGACCCTTTGCGCCTCGAGCTGCTGCGCTCCTACGGCGCCAAGCCGCTCGACGTGTTCTTCAAGCTCAGGCTCCCGAACGCACTGCCGTACCTCTTCAACGCGCTGAAGGTCGCAGTGGTGCTGGCCGTCGTGAGCGTGATAGTCGCCGAGTTCCTCATCCCGGGACCGCCGAACGGCCTCGGCCAACGCATCAGCCTCTCGGCTCACCGCGGCGCTTTCGACATCGTGTTCGCCGCGATCCTCGTCTCGAGCGTGATCTCGATGCTCCTCTACTGGGGCGTGACGCTGCTCGAGCGCACCTTCACGTCGTGGCATCCCTCGGCCCGCAGCAAGTAATCACCACCTGCGGACGCTGTAGAATGCGAGAAGTCTCACAGGAGGTGTTGATGTACAGGTTCGTCAAGCTAGGCATCGTCGCGTTGTTGCTCTCCGCCGCGGTGGCATCGGCCCAAGGTCTCATCGAGATCAACTTCCAGTCGAAGTGGTTCCCGCAGGCCCAGTTCGCGGGCTACTTCGTCGCCCAGGACCTCGGCTTCTACGCCGAGGAGGGTCTGACCGTCAACATCCTCGACGGCGGCAACGTCAACCCGACGGTGCAGGTCGCTTCCGGTAACGCGGACTTCGGCACCGACTGGGTCGCCAACATGCTCGCTCAGCGCGAGCAGGGCCTCGACGTCGTGGCCATCGCGCAGGTCTACCAGGCCTCCGGCTACCGCATGGTCGCCCTCAGCTCCTCCGGCATCGAGGAGATCGCCGACATGGCCGGCCGCAAGGTCGGCGTGTGGGCGTTCGGCAACGAGTTCGCGGCCGAGGCCGTGTTCGCCGCCGCCGGCTTCACCTCGAGCCTCGACCCGACCGAGACCAACCCCGACATCGAAGCCGTCGTCTACGCTTTCGACCCCTCGCTGGTGTTCCCCAACGAGGTCGACGTCGCCAGCGCGATGACCTACAACGAGCTCGACCAGATCATCGGGCTGGGCTACGAGCTCGACGTCCTGAGCGTGCTCAATCCGGCCGACATCGGCGCCGACCTGCTCGAGGACAACATCTTCACGACGCCCGCGCTGCTTGCCAACTCGAACTTCAAGGGCTCGGGCCTGAGCGGCCGCGAGGTCGCCGAGCGCTTCCTGCGCGCCACCATCCGCGGCTGGGAGTACGCCGTCGCCAACCAGGCGGAGGCCGTCCAGATCGTCTTGGCACACTGCGGTGAGACCTGCGCCGGTTCCGGCAGCCGTCAGAGCCCGCTGATCCACCAGACCTGGCAGATGGCGGAGGTCGCCAAGCTCGTAATGCCGGCCGCCGGCACGCAGGTCGGTGCCCTGGACCGCGCCGCGTTCGACCGCTCGGTCGCGCTGCTCGTCGACGTCGGCCTGCTGAGCCAGAGCGTCTCGTTCGACGACGTCGTCACCACCAGCGTCTACGACGCGATCCGCTAGGCGAGGCTGCGAAGTTCACATATTCCTCTCACGAATCGCGTAGACTCATAGCGCTTCGAGAGAGTGATCGACGCAGGACCGCTTGATTCAGGCGGCGATCGCTGGCTCGACGCCAGGCGGGCTTCGCCACGCGGCCAGGGAGCCACAACGGCCCTGCGCCCGCCGGACGCCAAAACAGAGCGCGCAACCGCGCGCCGCTTGGCGGGAGAGGTTGGTAAATGGAGACTTGGTTGCCGATCATCATCCAGTTGGTAGCGGGCGCCGTCGGCGGTAACTTGGCCGGAGGGCGCGGTAAGGGCCTCGGAGGCACCGGTAACACGGTCGCCGGCGCGGCCGGCGGCGTCGGTCTCGCTCAGCTGCTGCAGCTGCTCGGCCTCGGCGCCGGCGGCACCAGCACGGACCTGATGTCACTGCTGACCTCGATCGTGGGCGGCGGCGCGGGCGGTGGCATCCTCACCGCCATCCTCGGCTCCGTCATGGGTGGCAACAAGAAGTCCTGAGTCGACGAGCAAGTCGAGCAAGCGGCGGGCCGAGAGTCATTCGGCCCGCCGCTTCTGCTTCAGGTCGCCGCGCCGCCGGCCAGCAGCTCGCTGACGCGTGCCGTCGCCGACTCCGCCGCCCGGCTGTCGAGGAACGCCAGGCGCGTGCGCCGCGCCAGCACGTCCTCTGCGGAGAGCGCCAGCTCGGAGTCGCGAGCGTGGACGACCTCGGCCTCGATGAAGGGGTGTCCGGGCGCGAGTCGTCCGCCCAGGCCGGCGGTCGCGAGGCGAGCCACCTCACGGGCGCGCCCCCCGTATGACTGGTGGAGGTGCTCGGCGACGTCGGCGTCGAGCCCGAACTCCTGGCGCAGCGCCGCGGCGCCGCCTGGCTCGAACCCCACGGCTCCCACCAACGGCAGCTTGTGCGTCAGACACGGACCGGCTGCCAGCGCCCCGCGTTCTACGGCCAGATCGACAGCGTCTTCTGCCATCTTCCTGTAAGTCGTCCACTTGCCGCCCGTGATCGTGATCATGCCGCTCTCTGACGTGACGATGGTGTGGTCGCGTGAGAGCCGAGCGGTACCGGTCGGTTCTTTGACTCCACCGCGTGAGTCCCCCGCTGCCTTCTCATGGCCGACCAGCGGCCTCAGACCAGTCCACGACGACAGCACATCGGCTTCGGAGACCGGCAGGTCGAAGTAGGCGCGCACGTGCCTGAGCATGTACTCGATGTCAGCGGCTGCCGGGCGCGGCTCATCGCTGACCTGCGCGGGGTTGTCGGTGGTGCCCACCAGCGTGTGGCCCAGCCAAGGCAACAAGAACAGTACGCGGCCGTCCTCGGTCTTCGGGATGAGCAGGCCGGTGTCCGCGGGACTGAAGCGCGCCGGCAGGACTAGGTGGGTGCCGGAGCTGACGCTGAGCAGCGGCGTGGCCTGCGGATCGTCGAGCAGCCGCAAGGTATCGGCGTACGGTCCCGTGGCGTTGATCACGACCTTGGCTGAGAGCTCGATGCTGGTGCCGTCGCCGAGAGGCGCACGGTCCCTGACCACGGCGCCCGCGAGCCGGTCACCGTCGCGCACCAGCTCCTCGACCTCGGCGTAGTTGACTACTACCGCGCCATGCGCTGCGGCGGTCAGCGCCAGCTCGACGTTCATGCGCGCGTCGTCGAACTGCCCATCGTGGTACTCGACGGCGCCTTTGAGCCGCGCACGCTTCAGCATCGGGAAGCGCCGCTTCGCCTCACCCGGCGTGAGCAGCCGGCTCGCCCCGATGTTGGCTCTGCCGGCCAGCATGTCGTAGAGCTTCAGGCCGGTGAAGTAGTAGGGCAGTTCGAGGGCGGTGTAGATGGGGGTCAGCAGCGGCAGCGGCCGTGAGAGGTGCGGGGCGTTGGCGAGCAGCACCGAGCGCTCGCGCAGCGCCTCGCGCACCAGGTGGAACTGACCCCTGTCGGCGTGCTTGACGGCCTGCTCGAGGTACCTGACGCCGCCATGCACCAGCTTGGTGCTCCTGCTGCTGGTGCCTTGTGAGAGGTCGAAGCGCTCCACGAGCGCCACTTTCAGGCCACGAGAGGCGGCGTCGAGCGCGATGCCGCTGCCCGTCGCTCCGCCGCCGACGACGAGGATGTCGAACCGTTCGCGAGCCAGGCGTCCTATGGCGCCCGCACGCTGGGCTCCGGGACCCTCAGGGAAGTCGTTCACGACGTGAACATGCTAACCCCGAGCGTGTACTCTCGTAATCATGCTGATCTTGTTCATCATCGCCATGGGCGCCACGCTGTTGGTTCAGGGCTACCTACGCTCGACCTACTCCCGCTGGCAGAACCGCCCAGCCGCCTCGGGGCTCTCCGGGGCGCAGACGGCCCAGACGATCCTCGCCGCCAACGGCATCACCGACGTCAGTGTCGAAGAGGTCAAGGGCGTGCTCACCGACCACTACGACCCCGCCAAGAAGGTGGTCAGGCTCTCGACCGTCAACTTCCGCGGCAGCAGCGTCGCAGCTCATGCGGTCGCCGCGCACGAGGTCGGTCATGCGCTGCAGCACGCGCAGGCCTACGGTCCGCTCAAGGTGCGGTCCGCGCTGCTGCCGGTCGCCAGCATCGGTGCCAACTTCGCGCCGTGGCTGATCATCCTCGGCTTCTTCGTCGGCGTCTCCGACATGGTGACCGTCGGCATCGTGCTGTTCGGCGCCGCCGTGCTGTTCCAGCTCGTGACGCTGCCCGTCGAGTACGACGCCAGCAACCGTGCCGGCCAGCAGCTGCAGACCCTGGGCATCGCGACGACGAGCGAGGTCGCCGGCACCAAGCAGGTGCTCAACGCCGCGGCGCTGACGTACGTCGCCGCAGCCGCGACCTCGGTGATGTACCTGCTCTACTACATCTCGATGTTCATGGGTAACCGCGACTGAGCCGCGCTCTCTAGCGGACCCCCGAGCGCAGCATCCTGCTCGCCTGACCGACGAGTTCGTCCTCGGTAAGCTCGCGCACCTGCTCCTCGATGCGCGCTCGCGAGTAGGCGTCGACCTTGGCGCTGATGTCGCGGCCCAGCCGCTGGAAAGCCGCCAGGTTGACGGGGGCGACGGGCACTGCCATGCGCCGTCTCCACAACTCGGCGCCGACCAGCATGAGGTACGCCTCGTCGAAGCGCTTCTCGCGCAGCAGCAGGCCGGCCAAAGCCTCGACGTAGAGCACCGTGATGACGGGGGCGCCGTGCAGCCTGGCGAGCTCGAGGCCCTCTGTGAGCCTCTCTCTTGCGCGCTCGGGATCGTGCGTCATCAGAGCGAGCCGTGCCAGGTCGAACAGCACGAACGCGACGCCGCGCCCCTCGCCGTGCGCTCGCTTCACTTCCAAGGCCCGCAGGCCGTGCAGCTCCGCCGCGTCCAGGTCACCGCGCGCTATCGCGATGAGGCAGCGCCGATGCCAGACGTTGGCGAGCCCGCTGTGCATGCCCAGCTCCTGATAGAGGGACTCGACCTCGTCTGTGAACCGCTCGGCCGCGTCCAGGTCGCCCTTGTGCCAGGCCGCCACGCCGAGGTTGTCGAGCGCGTGCGCGACTCCCAGCGTGTCGGAGTGCTTCCTGGCGAGCTCGAGGCTGTCGCGGTAGTAGCGCTCCGCCTCGGCGTGGCGCGACTCGTCGAGCGCGACGTTGCCGAGGCTCAGGTACGAGTTGCCGACCAGCTCGTCATCGGCGAGCTGCTGAGCCAGCGCGACGCTTTCGAGCAGCAGCGACTCGGCGGTCCGGTACTCGGCCAGGTTCTGCGCCAGGACGCCGAGCGTGCGCAGCGCGCTGACCATCGACCAGGTATCGCCTGTCGCGCGCGCCAGCTCCAGGCTCGCCTCCAGCAGCGGCCGTGCGCCGGCCAGGTCGCCCTGCCGCCAGGCTAGGATCCCCTCGCCCAGCAGCGCCGGGCCGCGCAGCGAGGCGGGAGCGTCACTCGCGAGCTCCAGCACCTGATGAAGCCGCCTGCGCCCCTCCTCGAGCGAGCCGCTGCGCTGCCAGTACGGCCTCAGCGCCGTCGTCATCCGCAGAGCGCTCTCGATCTGGCCCGTGTCGACGAGGTGGTTCATCGCGTTGCGCAGGTTCGCCTCGTCGAGGCGCAGCCGCTCGAGCCAGGCCTCCTGCCCCGCCGCCCTCAGGCCCTCGAAGGCCGTCTGGGCGAGGGCGAGGAAGTGCTCGGCGTGGCGTTGCGCCAGCGCCGGGCGCTCTTCCAGCAGCGCCAGCTTCTCGACCGCGTACTCCCGCAGCGTCTCGAGCATACCGAAGCGCTCGGAGTCGGCCGACAGCGGCGTGAGCATGCTCGCGTCGCACAGGGTGGCGAGGTCGTCGATGAGCGCGTCACCGCCGATGACCTTCTCGGCCGCTTCGAGGTGCACCGAGCCGCCGAACACGGCCAGCTTGGTGAAGAGCTCGCGCGGCGAGGCGCCGAGCGCCTCGTAGCTGAGCGCGATCGTGTCCCGCAAGGTCCGTTGCCTTTCGGGCGCGTCGCGCGGCCCGCCCGTCAACAGCGGCAGGGAGCTCTTGATGCGCTCCTTGAGCGTGTAGACGCTCATCGAACGCAGGCGGGCCGCGGCCAGCTCGATGGCCAGCGGCAGCCCGTCGAGGCGTCTGCAGACGTCGATGACCTCGTCGGCGTTCTCGTCGGTCAGCTCGAAGTCGGGCCGCACCGCCTGCGCGCGCTCGACGAAGAGCTGCACGCTGCCGAACTCCAGCGCCTCACTGGCCTTGAGCACTACGCCGGCCTCGGGCAGCCGCAGCGGCGGGACGGGGAAGGCGACCTCGCCCGCCGCCCTCAGGATCACGCGCGACGTCACCAGCACCTTCAGGTCGGGCAGGTGCGCCAGCAGCGACGTCAACTGCGGTGCAGCGTCGAGGAGCCCCTCGAAGTTGTCGAGCACGATCAGCGCCTTCAGCGACCTGAGCGCGCTTACGATCCGCTCGAACGGACCGGCGCCGGTGGTCTCGCGCAGGCCGAGCACTTGCGCGATCTCCCTTAGCACCAGCGCGCTCTCCTTGACCGACTCGAGCGCCACGAAGGCGATGCCGTCGGGGAACTCGTCGCCGACGGTGCCCGCGATCTTGACCGCGAGACGGCTCTTGCCGATGCCGCCGGGGCCGTAGAGGGTGACGAGCCTGACGTCTTCGCGCCTGAGCAGCCTGCCGACCTCCTCGAGCGAGAGCTGCCGCCCTACGAACGAGGTCAGCGGCCTCGGCACGCCGGTTATGGCTAGTGGGGTGGGGGTGTCGAAGGTGGAGAGCGCCGGCCAGGGCGCGGCGTCGGCGCCTTGCAGCACGCCCAGCTCGGTCACTTGGCGCCCAGTGTGGAAGCGCTCGGTGACGAGCACCGCCAAGTCGTTCGCCACCAGCTCGGCGAGCTCCTGGGGGCTGCCGTAAGCCCGGTAGCTGACGCGTCCGTCGTTGCGGATGCGCTCCAGCAGCTGCTCGAGCCGCTCCTCGCGCTTCTCTCCGTCGCGCCTGACGTAGATGAGGCTCGGCAGGTCGGCGGAGCGCGCGTACTCGTCCTCGATGCCAGAGACGTCGGCTCCCGGAGCCAC
>CAYMRL010000006.1:0-182520 GCA_964392895.1 uncultured bacterium | reverse complement strand
AGGTTCCCAACCCAGTGACCACAAAGGCCCCAAGCACAAAACAACGGACAGTCCCCCGTGCCATCCCCAAGAATTCCGAGCAACCTGGCGCTGAGGAACCCCATCAGCTACCAACCTCCGAATCAACGCCCAATCTTCCAAAGTGGTCACCCATCCAATCTACCTGGGTGGTCCACTCTTCAAACGTCACACTGGCCCCATTTTCGAGCGTTGCCGACACACTACTCGCGAGATCGCTGCCCTTCGGTCTTGGAGTCCAACGCATCCCGCAACCCATCCCCGAGCAGGTTCGCTGCCATGACCGCCACCATGATGGTCAGCCCTGGGAACGTCGCCAGCCACCAGGCGCTCGCTAGGTAGTCACGACCCGCGCTGAGCATCGATCCCCAACTTGGGAACGGGGGCTGAACCCCAAGGCCGAGGAAGCTAAGGGTCGTCTCCATGAGGATCAACTGGGATAGCTCTACAGTGACAAGCACGATCGCCGGTGAGGCGATGTTCGGCAGGATGTGCTTGAAGAGGACGCGTGCACCACTGATACCGAGTGCCGTCCCTGCCTGCACGTACTCGAGCTCCTTCTCGGCCAAGACGCTCGCGCGGACAGTGCGTGCGTACACTACCCACGTCCTAAGACCGAGCACGAGGATCAGGTTAAGTAGGCTCGTCCCGAGCGCTGCGATGACAGCGATGGCCAGCAGCAAGTAAGGGAACGCGAGCTGTACCTCTGCCAGTCGCATCACAAAGTTGTCGAACCGGCCACCGATGAACCCGCAGAGCAAACCGAGGACGATACCGATTGCGCCGCCTGCGAGTACTCCGGTCACTGCAACTGTCAGCGAGATTCTCGCTCCGTAGAGGATGCGGGAGAACAGGTCTCGACCTAGCGCGTCGGTTCCAAGCAAGTGCTCCGCAACGCCGCCGTCCATCCAAGCTGGGGGCGTGAGTCGCATTCGTAGGTTCTGAGCGTCGTAGTGGAACGGAGCCAATAGGGGAGCGAGCACTGCTGCTAAAGCAAACAGAAGGAGAACCGTTAGCCCACAGAGCGCCGCAGGGTTCCGTAGAACCCGCTTCCACGTAGCACGCCGTCGGGTCCGGGTCTGTCCGACCAACGCTGCTGACTCGGTGGTCACGCGAACCTGATCCTCGGGTTGATGACACCGTACAGCAGGTCAGTGAGCAGGTTCACCAACACGTACCAGACGGCCATGATGACGACAGCGGCCTGCACCACTTCGTGGTCTCGCCGGTACACGGAGTCGACGATCAGTGAACCCAAGCCCGGCCACGCGAAGATCGTCTCCGTGACGATGGCTCCAGACAGAAGGTGGCCCAGCTGCACGCCGAGCACCGTCACAACCGGGATGAGCGCGTTGCGCAGAGCATGCTTGTAGTTGATCGACCCTCGCGCCAGGCCCTTGCCTCGCGCCGTGCGAATGTAGTCGTGGTTCAAGACGTCCAGCATCCCTGACCTGGTCATGCGAACGATCACGGCAGTCATGTAGGCAGCGAGCGTCACAGCCGGCAAGACAAGGCTTGCCGCGCTATCCCGTCCAGAGGGCGGAAGCAGCCCCAGCCGCACGGAGAACAGCAGGATCAGCATCATTCCAAGCCAGAACGTCGCAACAGACTGCCACACGAGCGCGATCAACCTCACGAGATAGTCGAGCGGACCGCCACGGTAGACAGCAGAGATCACCCCTAAAGGGATGCCTACGACTATGACAAGCGTAAGGGCCGCGAAGGCAAGCTGGACGGTAGCTGGCAACCGGCGAGCGATGAGGGATGCAACAGGTACCTGCTGACCCAGGGAGGTGCCGAGGTCGCCTTGACTCAGGCGACCGACGTACTCGAAGTACCTAACGAGCCAAGGGCGGTCCAGTCCGTGGGCTTCGCGAAAGGCTTGGCGCTGCGCGTCGCTCGCTTCGGGAGGGAGTATGGCGGTCGTCGGGTCTCCAGACAGCGACGTCAGAGCGAACGCGACGAGGGTTACGCCAAGGAGTGTCGGAAGAAGGAGCAGGCAGCGACGAACGATGAAGATCACCATGTCGAGTCGTCGTACCCGCCCCTTCTCCCTTGCCCCTACAGAGGGCCCAGCCTCCTATGGCGTGACCCTTCTTCTATTCAGCTCAGTTCCCGCCGATAGTGGGGACGAAGTACGTCATCCCGGCATTGCCGGCGAACGGGTATGGCACCCAGCCCAAGCCTTGCCGCACGGCGTAGATCTCGTCTTGCGCGTGCACCATCAGCCAGGGGGCCTGTTCGATCAGAACGCGCTCGAGCTCTTGGTACACGAGCTCTCGTTCGGCCGGGTCAACGGTAGCCCGTCCCAACCGCAGCAACTGGTCGACACCAGGATCGGAGAAGTGCCTTCCAGAGGTCGATTCCATACCCAACCCAGACAGGATGCTGTCGGGATCGGATTGCAGTGACCACGTCACCATCGTTAGATCGTAGTCGTTCCTCAAGTACCTGTCGATTCGCTGACCGTTCTCCATCATGTTGAAGCTGACGCGGACACCGACTTGCCCAAGCATGTTGGCGAGGGCCTCGGCGATCTCGATCGACTTCACGACCACACCGGGTGTCATGTCCCACACGACGTCCAGACCGTTGGGATATCCGGCTTCCGCGAGAAGCGCCTTGGCTCGCTCTGGGTCGTACGTGTAACGCTCGGCGTCGCGGTCGGCTCCCCACTGCCGCTCGGCGAACGGGCCCGCTCTGGCTTCGCCGTATCCCTCTAGGATGAACTCGACTATCGCTTCGCGGTCCACTGCGTAGTTCACCGCCTGACGCACCCGCACGTCATCGAACGGCGGGCGAGTGGCGTTCAAGGGGTAGTAGACCTGCCTAACACCGGGGGCCGACACGATCTCGATGTCTGCGTCGGCAAGAAGGCTCGCGACCATCTCGATCGGCAGCGAGCTGATGGCATGAGCTCGCCCTGTGCGCAGCTCCGCGACACGCGTCGCTGCTTCAACCACTGTCCTGATCTCGAGTTCTCCGACCGCCGGGGTTCCTCCCCAGTAGTCTGCGTAACCGCTAAGCCGCAGGTACTCTCCTCGCCGCCATTCCTCGAAGCGGTACGGCCCCGACCCGACTGGAGCCACACCGAAGGCGGCATCACCCATCTGCTCATACGTCCTGTGAGGCACGATGTACAGGTACGCCAGCCGCGCAAGGAGGCCAGCGTCGGGACCGGTCGTCTGTATCCTGACGGTGTAGTCGTCGACAGCATCCACGGACTCGACTGTGCTCACATACCCGGACCGGACAGATTCGGCACTGCCGTACAGGTCGAGACTGAAGACCACATCGTCCGCCGTGAACGCGCTGCCGTCGTGAAAGGTCACACCTTCACGGAGATGGAAGACCCAGGTCGCTTCGTCGACTACGTCCCATGACGTAGCGAGCTTCGGGGTCAGAGCCAAGTCAGGACCGCTGTAGTCCACCAGTGTGTCGAAGACGTGAGCCTGCGCACCTAGGCCGGCTGTAGAGAGGTCCCGCAGCGGTGAGAGGCTGCCCGCTTCAGAAGGGATCAGGAACACGAGTCGTGGGACAACCTGACCTGCTGCGCTGAAAGTGAAAAGCAGCAGAGCGAGCACCCAGAAGAACCTACGCTTCGGCCTACCTACCATTTGAGTCTCCTTCCTTGAGGCGGTTCCTTGTCTTGGCGTTGCGAAGTTCTCGTATCGTTGCGGCAGCCGTCTCACTAGCTCTGCTCCACTGGGTCGAGGAGGTCGAGGATCAGTTGCTCATACACGTGGATGCAACGCACGAGCCACTCGACCTCGACGTGCTCGTCGTATCCCCCCGAGAGAGTGTGCTGCGGATCTCCGCCCTGGGGGCCAGGTTGATACGGTCCGAACATCGCTGTCGGGATACCAAGGTCGTTGATGAGGAAGTGTCCGTCCTCGAACCCTGCCGTACACGAGATTCGAGACTCCCAGCCCGTGACGGTCCGATAGGCATCCTGGCAGGCGACGACTATTGGCGCGTCTGTCGGCATCTCGGCGGGCTCGACCGATAGCTTCTCTCGCACCTCGACTTCGAAGGAACCGCCTTCTGACTCCCTGAGTCGCTCTACCACAGCACGGATCTGCGCCAGCGCCTCTGTCACGGTCTCACCAGGCAGAAGCCGACGGTCCAATCCAATGATGCAGCGGTCTGGCACGAGGTTGTACTTCCCTCCGCCCTCCACGATGGCGATGTTGAGCGTCGGAGACGGAAGGCACCAATGAGTGCGTTCGGCGAAGAGCGGCGGCAGTTCGGTCTCGAGTGCCGCGATGATCTTCGCAGCCTTGCTGATGGCGTTGACCCCGAGCCACGGACGCCCGCCGTGAGCGGACTTCCCCGTCACTTCGATGTCCGCCCATAGCGCGCCACGGTGGGCGACGAAAACGTCTGGCCCTGTCGGCTCGCAGATGACAGCCATGTCAGCCTGGATGAGGCCCTGCTTGGCAAGGTAGCCCGTACCTTCGTAGCCTCCACCCACCTCGTCCGCGCAGGCGGTGTAGAGGATGTCACCGCAGATGTTCGCATCGCTTCGGATGACAGCCTGGACTGCGAACAGTGCCGCCGCGAGGCCGGCCTTCATATCAAGTACGCCTCTGCCGTAGATACGGCCGTCGTCCAACTCACCACCGAACGGCTCACGAACCCAACCACTCCCGGCTGGTAGTACATCCATGTGCCCGTTGAACAAGAGGGTCGGTCCGGGTCGACCGGTGCTGTAGCGTCCGATGACGTTGGCGCGCCCAGAAGGTGTCGTCACGATGCGAGCGTCGAACCCAAGCTCTAACAGCCTGGGCAAGATGAGGTCCGCGACCGGCCCTTCGCCGCCTGGAGGATTGACGCTGGGCACGCGCGTTAGGTCTTGAACGAAGGCAACTAGGTCAGCCTCATGAACGGGGGTGTAGGTGTTGGACCCGCTTCGCACAGTCATCGTCACCTCAGGCTCAGCGCGCCGGAAGCGCGCGTACGGGAGTCCTCCTGCTTGGTGAAGCACGACGGACTCGCTCGTATCCATCTAGTGTCCTCACTTGGATACTACGCGCAATGCCGGCGCAGGTCAAGACACGGTTTCGCCTTCCACGATCCCAATGGGGACGCGAGACTCTCCCGTCTCGGGCCGGCGTTGAAGCGAGCCGGGTACTCTAAGGCGACGAACGTACCTAGCGACGAAGGGGCGAGACCTGTGCCAGCGGCAAGAGGAGGCAAGACGCGCGATGACGCGCTTCCAACCGAGAAGCAGGCGCAGACGAAAGGCAACGAGGTGTACGAACTCTTGCGAGAGGATGTGCTCTGGGGGAACCTCCCGCCGAACTCGATCCTGTCGGAAGCAGACTTAGCCGTCCGATATGCCGCGAGCCGCTCTCCTATCCGCTACGCGCTTGCTCGAGCGATGGAGGCGCGACTTGTGTCCGTCAAGGCTCGCCAGGGTTACGTGGTGAACACAGTGAGCCTGCGAGATGCACAAGAGATCCTCTTCATGCGGTTGGTACTCGAGAGCGCTGCGGCCGAGTTGGCATGCCGCCGAGCGGAAGAGCGCGATGTCGCTGAGCTCACCGCTTTGGCCTCGGTCGACCTGCTTGTCGATGGACGGATAGACGGTAGGCACCTCGCACTGGCCAACAAGGCGTTCCACGTGCGTCTCGCGCAGGCTTCCGGCAACGCTCGCTTGGCCGAGGCTATCTCAGACCTCCTCGATCGCACGTTGATCATCGTTGCCCAAGTACAGGAAAAGTCTCGGGCGGAGGCAGTCACTCGACGCCACATCACGATAGCCAACGCGGTTCGCGCTCGCGATCTAGCCGCTGCCAGGGACGGGATACGCGCCGAGTTCGAAACCGATAGCGAGCGCGTGGGAGCGTTACTGTCAGTCCTTCAAAGTCACGCGTAGCGAAGTGCGCAAAGGTCACTCGGCCTCGCACACGTCTATGATCGTCAGGATGTACATCCGAATCATGTCGAGATAGTCGACGAGATCGACGCGCTCATCGGGCATCGTGTTGTAGCGGCCCCCAGGTCCGCAGACGACGCCCTCCATCCCCAGCTCTGTGTACAGGTGGCCAGCGTCCGTGCCGTAGAACGCTGGTGGTGTTACGGCGCCGGTGGGCTGGCTCTCACCCCGAACCATGCTGTAAGCGCGGTTGATAGCCGACACGATCCGGGAGTCACGACTCACCTCGAAGCCCGGCATGAACTGCTGCCCTGCCATAGGCTCGAAGGACAGCTCGGCCTTGAGACCAGGGAAACCGCGTTCCGACTCCGCGAGCTCAGCAGTGATGTCCGAAGAAACCCCGGCCAGCGTCTGCCCCGGAGCGAACCTAGCTGAACCCTTCAACCTAACGAAGTCAGCCACCTGGGGTGAGCGCCACTCGTGCAGTTCCCTCCCTAGTGCCGCGTGCGCCACTCCGATGTGCATCCGGTTGATGGACAAGTGCTCGGGACTTCGAGCATCGCTGAACTTCATCTTGTTCAGCCTGGGAATCAGTTCACTGGCGGCGGCCAAGGCGTCGACGCTCTCTTCGCGCTTCGACATGTGCCTAGTGACTCCCGTCAGCTCGATCACAGGAGTGCATGCTGCCGCATGCATCGTCATCGCCTGTAGATCTGTAGGCTCGCTGTTCACGAAGTAGTCTGCGCGGAGACCGGATTGAATCGCGGCGAGCGTACCAACGCCACCTTGCAGCTCTCCGACGACGAAGGTCAACACAACGTCGCCTCGTAACCGCACCCCAGCATCCACTAGCGTTCTCACCGCGCAGTAGTACGCAGCGACGCCGGCCTTCATGTTCGAGACGCCGATCCCATAGATGAAACGTTCATCTACTAGACCCGCCCATGGGTCAACGGTCCAACCTTCCGTAACCGGGTTCGTGTCTATGTGTCCGTTGAACAGCAGGCTCTTGCCGCCACCGGTTCCTGACAGTTTTCCGATCGCGTTCACTCGCTGACCATCCGTCAGAGGAACGGGTTGAAGCTCGGCGTCAAGCCCGAGGCTATGCATCTCGCTTACCAGCATCTCTGCGAGGACGCGCTCACCGTCGCTGTCGGGGTAGCTCTTGACGCGCACGAGCCTCTGCAAGAACTCAAGTGCCTCTTGCTCATCTAGTCGCTGCAAGATCTGGGTTGGAATCATGACCCCAAGGGTAGTCGTCCGGGCGCGAGCTGGCACAGTAATGCCTGGGCGAAGCCTCCGTGTCGGCCTAGATCGGAGCTAGCGCCACAAATCAGCCTAGGACCTCGAACAGCGACCAACCTCCGAACTAACTCCCAGCCCTACCTCACTCCACCCAAGAACACATCCAACGCCGCCCCCACATGCCGCTCGACCTCCGCACCACTCATCCTCGCCGCCTCATCCCCCAGCAACATGGCGCGATTCACCGGCTCACCCATCACCAGCCAGTTCAACTGCGTAGCGGCAAGCTCGGCGTCCGTCACGCGCAACAGCCCGTACTCATCGAACGCCCGCAGCATGGCGGCGAGCTTAGCGATGGCCCGGCTCGGGCCGTGCTCATACAGCGAGACGGCGAGCTCCGGAGACCGCGTGGCCTCGCCGATCACCAGCCGCCTGAGCGCCAGGAGCGATGGCGTCAGCACCGTCTTCAACTGAGCGCAGAGCACATCGTGCAGAACTGCCCGCGGGTCAGAGTCACGGTCCGGGATAGGCGTATCGCCGAGCACGCTAGCCGTGGCCGCCTTGGTGCGCGCGCTGACCAGCTCGAGGAACAGCTCGCGCTTGCTGCCGAAGTAGCTGTAGAGGGTCTGCTTGGCGACGCCCGACTCGGCGGCGATCGAGTCCATCGTCACCGACTCGAACCCCGTCGCCAGGAACTGCCGCTCAGCCGCTTTCAGGGCGGCGTCGCGCTTCTGCTTGGAGCTTGGCCGCATGAGAGGCGACCTCCTTGCATTTATCATACTCCACGGTCTATTATCTCGTTAGAAGTTAGACCGTGCAGTCTAGAAACGGAGCCCATCATGAATACGCACGAACTCCCACGCGTTTCAACGCTCACCACAGCTTCTGGCGACGAGGTGGTCTTCGATCACTACGGACCCGCGGGCGCACCCGCGGTCCTCTTCATCGCCGGAGCCGGCCCCACGCGCGCGGGCGACCCCGGCACCTCGGCAACTGCCGCACTCGTCGCCGAGAGCGGCTTCCAGGCGAGCGTCCACGACCGGGTCGGCCGCGGCGACTCGGCGACCCCAGGTCCCATCTCACTCGAGCGCGAGCTGCAGGCCGTCCAGGCGATCGCTGCCGAGCTCGCCGGGCCGGTCGTGCTCGTCGGCCACTCGTCCGGTTGCGCGATAGCCATCGAAGCCGCCGGACGGATCGAGCGGCTCGCGGGGCTCGTGCTGTGGGAGGCGCCCATCGGCCAGTTCAGCGCCGGCGCGCCAAAGTGGTGGCAGGCTGTAAAGGACAACATCGAACAAGGCCGGCTGGAGGACGCGGTCGCCGCCTACATGATCGACATGCCGCCGGAGTGGTTAGAGGGCCTCAAGCAGTCGCCGGACTACCCCGAGCTGATCAACAGCTGGATACCCGACGGCACGGCCCTCGCGAACGTCGAGGGGATCGGCCTCGAGGCGTCGCTGCGAGAGGTCGAGGTGCCGGCGCTCGCCGTGGTCGGCACGGAGACATTCCCCGGCATGACAGAGGCCGCCGCAGCCATCGCTGCTGCCGCGCCGAACGGCAGCAGCGAAGAGGTCGAAGGGGCTTGGCACTCCTGGGACGAGAAGGCGATGGCGGCGCGGTTGGTGAGGGTGTTAGAAGCGTTGGGCAGGTCTTGAGCCATAGCTCTCCTAGTCCAAGCTCGTAAGCAGCGCTGGTATCAGCGGCAGCTCCCCTCCCACGAGAACTTCCGCGGTGCGGCTGACCCGCAGCAGGTGATTGTTCTCAACCGACAACCCAACTACCGTCAGGATCTCGCCCTCGAACCCCGTCTGTGGCACGCCTTCGCCGAGTAGCTGTTCACCGGCCTCGTCGAAGAGGGACAGGTGCAGGCCGCTGCCCTCGAGCCTCAGTCCACCGAACGCGAAGTCACTGACGTTGTTCAGCAGGTACCACGCCTCCGGCTCGCGCACGACGATCTCGATCGGCACGTTGGGGTGAAGCAGCAGGTAGAACAGCACCTCCATGTCGATCAGCGGGTGCTGCTCGGCGTAGCTGCCCAGGAACAGCCGGTAAGCGCCCGGTCCTGGGCCGCTGACGCGCACCTTGTTGAAGCCCTGCGGCAGGTCGAGCGCGATGCGCTGCGAGCAGTTGGCATCGGCCTGCGCGGTGCCGATGAGGTTGTCGGCGTTGTCGTAGACGCGCACGGTCAGCGGCACGTCGGAGCTCTCCACGATCACGCGCGAGTACATGCTCAAGACCATCGTCGAGAAGCTGCCCTGGCTGTAGACCCTGTAGTAGTCCTCGTCGCTGGCGGAGTGGAGCGTGGCTGCGATGTAGCCGCCATCCCCGACGTTGCGCGAGGTGGCCAGGCTGTTGTTAGGCTCGTACGCGTCCGGCGCGATCGCGAGCGAGGAGATGTCCAACTCGAGGTTGTAGGGCAGCGGCGCGCCAGGGCTGGTGGCCGCGAAGACGAAGTTGCCGCTCGGTACCCGGTAGCTGGCGACGAGGCTGTCCGCCGTGCGCGTGTAGCTGCGCTGCTCGACGAGGCCGCAGGTCTGCGTGGCCTCGCGACCGAAGGGCGGCAGGCCCATGCGGCCGATCCTGTCCGGGTACGTGAGTCGTACGTCGACGACGGTCGGAGCCGTGATGACGGTCCTGAAGAAGTCGGCGTCGTTGACGGTGCCCATGCTGAGGTCGTTGTGGGAGCCGGTGACGAGGGTAGTGGCCTGCCCGGCACTGTTGTCCGGCTCGAACCTGTCCAGAGGCAGCTGCGAGTTGGTCGCCGCTCGCACCGCTGCGTAGGCATCTAGATAGCGCGGTACGTCGGGCGAGTCGGTGCGCGCGGTGCCGAGGAGCAGGTTGAACACGTCGCCCCTGTTCAGTCCGGGGTTGGCGGAGCGCACCATAGCGGCTACCCCGGCCACGAACGGCGCGGCCGAGCTAGTGGCGCCGAACCATGCCAGGTCCGGCGTGACGCCGTCGCCGTACCAGGCCCAGATGGTCGACGGGGCGTAGATCCCGACGCCGGAGCCGTGGTTCGAATCCGACCAGCGCCGATTGTCCCAGACGTGGAAGCCGTTCTCGTCCTCGCTGCCGAGCGCGCCTACGCACAGCACGCCGTCGATCGTGCAGGGCTGGATGTCCTCCGACACGACGTTCTCGTTGTTGTTGCCGGCGGACGCGATCAGGAGGATGTCGGCATCGAACGCGCGTTCGAAGGCGTTGTAGTAGCCGGCGATGTCGCGGTCCAGCGAGCACCACGTCCCGCACGAGCCTCCGAAGCTCATGTTGATGACGCGCGCGCCGAGACCGCGGGCCCTGTCGAGTGCGGCCTTCACCTGCGAGGCGCTGAGGTCGACGTTGAGCAGGATCGCGTCCGCGACCATGCCGCCGGTACCGGCCGCATAAGCGCCGTTGCCCAGCGTGGCGGTGGCGACGCTGGCCGCTCCATGTCCGTGCCAGGGACATGCCGCTCCACCCGTGCAGCGCGCGGCATTGCTACCGGTGATGACCGCCGAGTCGTTGACGAAGTCCCACTGCAGCGGCTGGGCCGGCAAGTCCGAGTTGCCGCTGGCGTCGGGTATCGAGCCTCCGACCGCGTCGAGGTGGAAACCGCCGTCGATGATCGCGACAGGCACGCGCGGCAGCGGACCATCCAAGCGCAACCCGGCCAGGTACTGCCAAGCCTGCGTCACGTTGCCGCCCGACACGGGGCCATCGAAGTGGTCCTGCACGATCGCGTCACGGCTGTTCGCGTCAAGCGCCGTCAGCATCACGGCCTGGGCGGGCAGGTGCAGGCCGTCGCTGGCAACGCGCAGTCCGGTGGCGCGCTCTCGCAACACCAGAGCCATAAACCGCGCCGCGTCCTCGCTGCTGAACCGGTGCTCGCCCGGAACGCGCGCCCGCTCGGCGTCCTCGACCAGGCGGTCGAGCGGGAATCCCGTCGGGTCTAGACGCACCACGACGGTGCGTTCGGCCCCCTCCTCCTGCCTGTCGGCGACGACCACGCCCGAGCGGCGCGCCAGGAACTGGTCGAGCTGGGACTGGCTGGCCGGGACGACGACGACCTCGTTACCGATGAAGTCGTACTGGCGACCCTGGTCGTCCTGCAGCGCTACGACCGGACGCTCGCCACCTGGGCCGAGGATCGTCGGCTGGTTCGGCTGGATGCTGGGATCGATCAGGTAGCTGAACGGCTCGGCCGGCGGTGGGTCTTCACGCACGCACGCCGCCAGCACGACGACCAGCAGCAGTAGCGCCCCCGCCGAGATACCCGTACGTCTCTTGCTAGAAGTGCTCATGGTTGTCAAGGTAGCGAGCGCCGGGTCATATGACGGTTAGTAGTTGGTAGTAGTTGGGCTGACGGGGCGACGAGTTGACAGGCAGGCGCTCAGGCAGGTAGCGAGCCGCTGTGAGCGGGTCGGTGCAAGCCCTCGTCTGCCAGGAAGTCTTGCCAGCGAGACGGCAGCTCGGCCCCTAGCTCGGTGATCTCCGAGCGCGCGGCCAGGTAGCGGCGTTCGGCGACGCCGTGGTCACCAGCCTCGAGCAACGCCTGCAGGTGTAGGGCCAGGTAGTCGAGACGGTAAGGCTCGCCCTCGTACAACAACGAGGTCAGGCGCGCAGCCTCACGCGGGTCGACTTTCAGGAGCCGCTCGGCGACATCGGCCAGCACCTGGTAGGCGGCCGCCCGCACCGAGCCGTCGGTGTCGAGACCGCCAAGGTAGTGCCCGCGCCACAGCGCGCCTTCCTGGTTCATGAGGAACCGCTCGAGGTCGGAGCCGCACCCTCCCAGGGCGTAGCCTTCGGTAGTGGAGAGCACCAGGCCGTTGCCGTACGCCTTGCGCAACACATGCACCAGCGCCTTGAGGCTGCCGCCGGCCGACGTCTCGTCCTCACCCGGGTAGAGCAGGTCGAGCAGTTCGAGCTTGCTCACGCCCTCGCGGCCGCCGACCCGGGCCTCGAGCAGCGCGGCGAGCAGCAGCTGGCGCTTCTGGCCTCGCACGCCCTCGGAGCGGCCGAAGCCAGCGGGGCCGCCCAGGCTCATGGACCCGCTGGAGCGGGTGAGTCGCATCGGACCGAGCACCTCCAACGTCAACTCCTGATCGACAGCCTCCGCCCGGCCCGACGACGAACCGCCGGCCGCGCCGCTGCCGCCGAGCTCAGGGAACAGGCTCTCGGCCAACGCCGCTCCGTGCCCAAGGCCGCGCTCGACGAACCAAGCGTGGTGCGCTCGCGCCGCCGCGAGGTCCGTGCGAGCATGCGCCAGGTGCAGGCCGACCTTGTTCGTGTCCACGGCCCCCTCGGTGGCGCGCGCCAGCGCGAGACCTCGCTCGAGGACCTCCTCCGCTTCGGGCAGTCGGTCCAGGCCGCGGTACGCCAGCCCCTCGGCCCACAGCTCGCGGTAGGCATCGGCCGGTGACGCACCGGCAGCTTCCGCCAGCGAGCGCGACTCCGCCACCAGCTCCAAGGCCCGTTCGGAGCGCCCGTCGTAGGCGTGGGCCAAGGCGGCGTCGATGAGGATCTCGCGCAGCAGCCGCGCGTTGCCCGCCTGCCGAGCCTCCGCCACGGCCAGCTCGGCTTGGCGCAGGCCCGTCAAGCGCGCTAAGGGCGTGCCCTGCGCCGAGCCGAGCGCCGCAGCGATCGATCTGGCTGCCGTCAGGTAGCGACTGGGGCCGTACAGCTCGAGGGTCGCGATGGCGTCCGTGAGCAGGTCCTCGGCCACCTCGTAGCGGCCCTGCTCGGTGCGCAAGCCGGCCAGGCCCGCCTTGGCGAAGGCATACGCTCTACCGTCTCCGCCGTCCTGCCGGATGGCGAGGCTCTCCTCCAGGCACTCGCCCATCGCCTGGTAATCGCCGCTGGCACGCAGGAAGGCCGCCTTGTTCAGCAAGGCGGTGGCGCGCAGTCGCGGAGCGTCGAGCGCCTGCAGGAGCGCCAGCGCCTCGCCGATGTGCGCGACTGCGGCGGCTGCGTCGCCGGCGTGATAGGCCATCAATGCCTTGAGGCTGAGGAACTCGGCACGCATAGCGGGGTCATCGCTGCCGATTAGGCCGCGCTCGACCAGCTCGCCGGCCTCTGCGACGCGGCCGGTAGCAAGAGCCGCTCCGGCAGCCGCGCGCCATACTTCCGGCGATGCGAGCTCGCGCAGCTCGGCGTGCTCTTCCCACACCCGCCAGGCGCCCAGCGGATCGCCGGCGACGTGGCGGCTGCTCAACAGCAGGGCAGCCGGAGGCACACGCTCACGCAGACCCGACGGCATCCGCATGGCCAGCTCGTCGGCCTCGGCTTGGCGGCCGTTGAGAGCCAGTAGCTGAACGTGGAAGCGGAACGCCTCAGCCTCGGTGGCGGGATGCTCGACGGCGACCTCCAGCAAGCGCCGCGTCTCGTTCAGGTCGTGATGCTGTAGCACCTGCGCGGCGGCCAGCGCCAGCCGCGCTCGGCGCTCGCCGGTTGCCAGGCGGCTGGCGTCGGCGCGCCAGCGAGCGGCGGTCAGCGGATCGGCACTGGCCGCGGCGGCGGCTTCGAGCACATCGAGGGCGCGCTCGTCGCGCAGACCGGCCACCTTGACCAGTCGGGCGGCGGCGAGTGGCTGAGGCGCCAGCGCGCCGACGGCGCGGCCGGCGAGTTCCCGCTGCTCGGCCTCGCTGAGCGACCTGCGGCTCACGTCGCTGTAGACCGCCGTGGCGAAGCCGATGCTGTCACCCTCTGAGATCAACACACCCGCGGCGCTCAGGCGCGCGGCGGAGCGCGCGGCTGCAGGCGTCGAGAGCCCGCAGGTCGCAGCCACGAGATCCAAGCTCGCTCGGTCGCCCAACAGCGCGACGGCTCCCAGCAGCACTCTGTCGTCATCACCATCGCGTGCCTGACGGAGCCGTTGCTCCACCAGAGCCTCGACGCTCCCAGGCATCACCTCTAGCTCGGGCCGTCGCCAACGCCAGGTGCGCCCGTCGCTCCACAGATGACCGCGGCGGGTCAGAAGGCGCAGGTACTCGAGCGCATAGAGGGGGTTGCCGGCGGCGCGCTCGAGTACGAAGCCGCTCGCATCTGCGGGCAAGCTCCCGCCCGCCTCGTCGTTGAGCAGCGCGGTCAGCTCCTCGGGCGATAGCGGCTCGAGCTGCGAGGCCACGAACGGTGGCGACGGCGGCTCGCGGTCGGTAGTGATCAGCGCCAGGCCCCGCGTCCGCTGGACTGCGGCCGCGAGCTGTGCGCTCACCTCGCGCAGGTTCGCCCCGGTCTCATGCATGTCCTCGAGCACCAGCACGAATGGGGCGAGGCCTTTCATGAGCACGCAGACCGCCGCGGCCAGGTCGCCCGCGGCTTGCGCCTCGCCGGAGGAGGCGCGCTCCAGCACACGCTCAGCCCAGGCATCGTGGCGCCTCTGCCGCGGCAGAGCCTGCGCCCAGCCGAGCGGCCCGACCTTCGCCGCTACCACTTTCCCGCGGCACGGCAACCGCGTCAGCAGCTTGGCAACGGTGTGCGATTTGCCTATCCCCGCCTCACCCCACAGCGATACCGCGACTCCCGCCCGACGATTGACGACGTGACGAAGCCTCTCGAGGAGTAGGTCGACCTGAGTGTCGGACAGACTGGCACCCTCCTCAGCCCGCTCGGGCGCGCGGCTTAGGACCTAGGGGTCGTGCTTGTCCGACGGCGCTCGCTGCGGGTAACGCCTTGCTGAGCCGAGTCTAGCCGCCCAGACACCGCCTTGGCCGCGTCCAGGCTCTCGTAAAGAGAGTCGATCAGCTCTATCACCTTGGCGGCCACGGACCTTCCGGCTTCGCTCAAACGGTACTCGACGCTCGGCGGCATCGGGCTCAACACGTTTCGCTCGACCAGGCCGTCGCCTTCCAGGTCGTGCAAGGTCTGGGAGAGCATCTTCTCGCTGATCCCGCCGACGCGCCTGCGCACGGCGCCGAACCGCAACGGTCCGTCGTACAGAGAGGCAAGCGTCAGAGCACCCCAGCGGCCGGTCGCGTGAACCAGGCAGTGGCGCGACGGGCAGTTGGCATCGAACACGTCGAAGGCTCGGCTTGGACTCCCTGGCGATGGCGGGTCGTCGAACACGGTTCCGACAGTATAGCGCACCGCGGAAACGTTAGTACTTACAGAAAGTTAGTTTACTATGGGCTTGGCGGTCACCGAGCCGCCGGCCGCGGCTACGGCCGCGAGCGCACCTACGGGAAGGAAACACCATGCCAACCATCGCCGTTACCGGCTCGACCGGCGGTCTGGGAACCGCAGTGATCGCTGAGCTGCTCAAGCGCGTCCCCGCCTCGCGGATAGTGGCCATCGCTCGCGACTCCGTCAAGGCAGCGTCTCTGCGCGTCAAAGGCGTCGAGGTTCGTATCGCCGACTACTCGCAACCCGAGACGTTGGGTCCCGCGCTCGCTGGGGTCGACAGCCTGCTGCTCATCTCGGCCAACGAGATCGGCAAGCGTCTCGAACAGCACAAGGCCGTGATCGATGCGGCCAAGGCCGCCGGCGTCTCCTACCTCGTCTACACCAGCCTGCTGCGCGCGCCCAGCTCCGACCTGCCTCTGGCCGGTGAGCACGTGGCTTCTGAGCGCTACCTCGCCGCGTCCGGGATCCCTCACACGCTCCTGCGCAACGGCTGGTACCACGAGAACTACCGCGGCACCCTCGAGCAGGTGAGGTCGAGCGGTGTGTTGCTCACCAGCGCTGGCACCGGCAAGGTCTCCAGCGCCGCGCGACCCGAGTACGCCGAGGCGGCCGCGATCGTCCTAACCGAAGCCGGACACAGCGGCAATGCTTATGAGCTGGCCGGTGACGTTGCGTGGACGCAAGACGAGCTGGCTGCCGACCTGGCTGCGGTCATCGGCACGCCCGTCACGGTCAAGAACGTCAGCACCCAGGAGCACGCCGCGGCACTCGAGGCAGCTGGTCTGCCCGCGGGCGCCGTGGGTTTCGTGACCGCCATCGACGCGTCGACGGCCGGCGGCGGGCTCGAGGAGCGCGGCGGCGACCTCTCGCGACTGCTCGGCCGCCCGACCGCCCCTCTGATCGAGGTTTTGCGGGGGCTGGTCTGGACGTAGACCTAGGAGACAAGTCTTCTCAGGGCGGCGCCAACACTGTATGTAGCTAGGCCGAGAGGTTTCAAGGTGGCAATGGGACACGAAAACCGTCATCGGCCTGATCGCCGAAAGATCCGCAAGCGCTTGATTATCGGATGTGATAATCTAGTGACGTGCAAGCCGACAACGAGCTTCAGAAGGTCCTGAGATCGGCGGCCCGCCTTCAGGAGATCGTGCCCGACGCGGTCCTGGTCGGCGGCACCGCGGCCGCGCTGTACGCAGGTCACCGGCAGTCATCCGACCATGACCACGTTCTAAGCGACCTGAGCGAGCGGTTCGCGCTGGTGCTCGAATCATTGGAAGCCACCAGCGGTTGGGTGACCAACCGCGTGGTACCTCGCAAGCTCATCCTCGGCGAGCTAGGTGACATCGAAGCCGGTGTCAGACAACTCAGGCGCCTCGTTCCACTCGAGGTGACGACCATGACGTTGCCATCTGGAGAGAGCCTGCGGGTCCCAACGCTCGAGGAGACCCTGCGCGTGAAGGCCTACCTTCTCGTCGACCGCAACCAGACTCGCGACTACCTCGATGTCGTCGCGTTGGCGGAGCGTATGGGCGTAGAAGCCGCTGCACGAACACTGGCAGCTATCGACGATTACTACTCGGACCAGTTCGAGGGCGGGACTGGCGTTGCATCTCAGCTCGTGAGGCAGCTGTCGGAACCCAGGCCTGCCGATGCCAGGACCGTCTCGGAGCTGAGCTCCTATAAAGGACTCGCCGCGAAGTGGCACGATTGGGTGACGGTCAGCGCTGCAGCTCGCACCCTGGCGAAGGTCATGGTCACCTTGGATCAGGCGCAATGAGCCGCCTCAAGTTCAGGAACATAGACGCCGACCCGTCGGACCCGGTCGAGTCGTGGCCTGTCGAAGGCATGATCGCAGCTCTCGAAAGGGGCTACCTCGACGACTGGCGCAGAATCGCGAACGCCGTGAGGGAGCGGCCGTGGGGACTCGCGGCGCGGCGTTTGGAGTCGGCGTTATCGGCAACGCAGCCGTACGGTACCGGCCCTCTGATGCTAGCGATCCTCGCGCAAGCCAGGTCAGAAGCCGAGCAGCGCGAGAGGGACGAGGTCGCGGCGCGGGTACGGCAACTCATCGAGGGATCCGAGATGACACGTGCCGAGTTCGCGGCAGCCATCGGAACCTCGACATCACGGCTCTCCACCTACACCACCGGCAAGGTCGCGCCCTCCTCGAC
This sequence comes from uncultured bacterium, assembly GCA_964392895.1. GTDB lineage: Bacteria > Deinococcota > Deinococci > Deinococcales > Trueperaceae > CAYMRL01. The sequence continues at coordinate 165,114 of CAYMRL010000006.1, read as the reverse complement.
GTTGATGCTCAGGATGGAGGCGGTCCTCAAACTCGGCGACCATCAGGCCTGTTCCCGCCCTGAAGTATTACCGAAAATGTGATAAAGTAATACCCATGACCAGTAAGATGCGCACGGTCTCTTTCAAGCTCCCCGAGGAGTTGGACGACGAGCTGAGTCGCGTGGCGCGCGCGCGCGGTCAGAGCCGATCCGCCGTCGTCAGGAGCGCTCTCGGCGCTCTTGCACCCGATGAGAGACCGTCTGTACTCGACCTAGCTTCTGGCCTAGTGGGCCTAGTCAACGGCCCAGAGGACCTGTCGACGAACGACTCTTACCTGTCAGACTTGGGCGAGTGACACGCTACATCGTCGACACCGGTCCGGTCGTCGCGCTGATCAACCGCTCGGACACCCACCATCAGTGGGCCGTCGCGGTGCTTGCGAGGATCCCGTCACCCCTTTTCACGTGCGAAGGGGTGCTGGTCGAAGCTTGTCACCTACTTAGGAAACTGGAAGGCGGCCCTAACGCCGTTCTCCAGCTAGTCAAACGCGGCGCTCTCGTCGTGGAGCCTAGCTTGGTCTCAGGTGCGGAAAGAATCGCCGAGCTGATGCACAAGTACAGCTCCGCGCCCATGTCACTAACCGACGCATGTCTAGTCCGGATGACCGAGTTGGAGAAGGATTGCAAGGTGGTGACTGTCGACGGTCACTTCCTGGTCTACCGCCGTCACGGACGCCAGTCCGTGCCGGTGGTCATACCGGATGCAGCTGTGCCCTAAGCTGTTCGCGGCGTCTCTCCCTGACGCTCCACCGTTCTGTTACCAGCCCCAAGCCCCCACTCCGCCGCCACCTGCCGCTGCCGCCAGTAGGCGGCGAACCTGCCGTCGAGCGCGAGCAGTTCGTCGATGGTGCCCGACTCCCGCACCACACCGCCCTCGATGAACACGATGCGGTCGGCGCCGGCGATGGTGTTGAGCCTGTGCGCCACGATCACGCAGGTCTGAAGGCCGCGCCGCGCCGCCAGTGCCGCCAGGAAGCCGGCCTCGGTCAGGGTGTCGAGCGAGCTGGTGGCCTCGTCCAGCAGCAAGATCGGCGCGTCCTTAAGTAGGGCCCTGGCCAAGGTAACGCGCTGGCGCTCGCCGCCGGAGAGCTGGCTGCCGCCTTCGCCCACCGGGGTCAGCCAGCCGCGCGGCAGGCGCGCGATGAGCTCGTCTAACTGCGCGGCGCGCGCGACCTCGTCGCACTCCTCGACCGATGCCCCCGGCTTGCCGGCGGAGACGTTCTCGAGGATGGTGTCGCCCACCAGCGCGATCGACTGGAAGACGGCTGATGTCTTGCCGGCGATGCCGGCGGGGCCAAGTGCGTCGTGCGGCACGCCCTGATAGCTGATCACTCCGGCATCCGGCGTCACGAGTCCGGCGATGAGCCCCAGCAGCGTGCTCTTCCCCGAGCCCGACGGCCCGACGATCGCGAGGGTCGTTCCCGCCGGAACCTCGAAACTCACGTCAGACACGACGCTGGTTGGCCGACCTGGATAGCTGAAGCCGACGTTGGCCAGGCGGAGCGCGGGAACTGCAGCGGCAACCGAGGGGACATCGGCCGACCCGGCACCTGCGGCCTGGCGCGGCACCGGCAGCTCAGGCAGCTCGAAGACGCTGTCCAGGCGCGTGAGCACGGCGAGCGCGCCGGTGATGGTCGCTCCCAGGCGGTCGAGTTGCATGAACGGGTCGAGGAAGCGCGCGGCCACGATGACCAGGGCGGCCGCCTCGAAGGCGTCCGTCGCGCCGCTCGCTGCCCCGTTCACCAGGGAGCCGACCACCTGCAACGGGATCAGCACCAGCGCTGCGACGCGCGTGACGGTCACCGCCTGGTGCCCCAAGACGCTGACGGTGGCGAGTCGCAACGAGGCGGTGCGGTGCTGATCCACAGCGTCAAGAACGCGGTCATCGGCGCCCCGAGACGACATGCGCAGGAGCGGCTGCAGGCGCGAGAACTCGGCCAGCGCTCGGCTGAAGCGCTCCACCGATTCGAACCAGCGCCGCTCGCTGCTCCGGCTGAGGGCGACCTGCAGGACGAATCCAGCGAGCTGGAGCGCGACCAGGGCGATCAGGACCCAAGCCAGCCCCGGTGCGAACAGCAGGACGCCCAGCGCGATGAAGGTGGTGGTGAAGACGGCGTCGCACAGCGGCGCGAGGAGGTGCGCGAACCCCTGCGCGAGTTCCTGGCTGCCGGTCGCGAACATCTGCTCGAGGCGCTGCCGCTGCTCGGGCGTGAACCAGGCGGGCGGGGCGTTGCGGATGCGCGCCAGCAACACGCTGTCGTGGCTGGCCGCGATGCCGAGGCCGACCTCGAAGGCCGCTGTCGATGCGCGCAGATCGAACGCGGCGCCCACGACCAGCGCTACCAGGAAGGCGACTAAGTACCACCAGGTGCTGTCGCTCCTGGCAGCCAGACCGAAGATCAGCGGAAACGCGAGCACGGCGGTGGCCGCGCGCCCGAGGGAGCCGGCGACGAGCCACACCAGCGCCCGCACCGCGCCGCCGCCGAGTCGGGCAGTCGTCAACAGCCGCCACAGGCTTCTCATACGCTCAGTCCGCCTTCGCGCCACAACCTGGCGTATAGGCCGTTCGCGCTCAGCAGGTCGGCGTGCCTGCCGCGCTCGACCACCTTGCCGTCGTCGACGACGATCTGGTCGACGTTGGCGACGGTCACGAGCCGGTGCGCGATGACCAGCACGGTCCTCCCGCGCACGAGCTGGGTGATGGCGCGCTGCATCAGCGCCTCCGACTCTGGGTCGGCGTAGGCCGTCGCCTCGTCGAGCACTACTACGCGCGGATCGCTGAGGAGGAGTCGTGCGATGGCCAGCCGCTGCGTCTCGCCACCCGAGAGCCTGAAAGCACCACCCAGCCGGGTGGCGAGCCCGTCGGGCAGCGCGGCGATGACGTCGCTGAGCTGAGCCGCCGCCAACGCGGCATCGAGCTCATCGTCGGTCGCTGTTGGGTTGGCGAGGCGGAGGTTGGCAGCGACGGTGTCGTCGAGCATCTGTGGCTGCTGGAAGACGAAGGCGAGACGCTTGCCGAGCTCTGCCGCCGGGTAGTCGGCGAGCGGTCGCCCGTCGAGGACGACTGTGCCGCCCTGCGGGTCGTGGAGCCTCGCGGCGAGAGCGGCGACGGTCGACTTACCGGCTCCCGAGCGCCCGACGAGCGCGGTCACGGTGCCGGGCTGCAGGTCGAGGCCGAGTTCCCGCACGACCGGCCGGCGGGGGTGGTAACCGAAGCTGACGTTCTCGAACCGCAGGTGGCCGCGCCCGTCCGGAAGCGGCGCTGTCGACAGCGGCGGCGCTAGGGGCGGCTCCTCGAGGAGGAGCCCGATGCGCTGCGCGGCGGCGTTAGCCTCGCGCACGGCTGCCGCCGTGTACAGCAGCCCGAGGATGCTCGTCCCGAAGCTCGGCGCCAGCACCAGGAACGGCACGAGCCGGCCGAGACCGAGCGCTCCGGCCATCACCAGCGGCAAACCGATCAGGACGTACAGACCGAAGATCGTCGTGGGCCTCACCGCCACGTCGGTGACGGCTCTCAGGCGCGCAGTGGGGCGCTGCAGGCGCAGGAAGAACACCTGGCGCTCCTCGAGCAGGTCAGCGAACGCCGGGGTCGGGAACAGCCGGTCGACCTGCATCGCGCCAAGGAAGGCCGCCGCTCGCGTCTTGACGCGCTCGATCCATCCGACCACCCGCTTCAGGTCGTCGATGCCCGCGTAATAGATCCGCGCGAACGACACGTACGCCACGACGATGGGGATCAGCAAGAGCAGCGTCAGCCCCGGATGAGTCAGCAGGAGCGCGAGAAGGATGACGACGGGCGGCACCGCCGCCGCGACGATGTCAGGGACGGCGTGGGTCGTGAGGACGTGAAGCCGCGAGCTGTCACCCTCGACGGCCTGCTGGACCCTGCCCGAGCTGCCGCGGTCGAACCATCCCAAGGGCAGGGTGCCGAGGTGGGCGACGAGGCGCCGCCGGAGACCGGTGCCGAAGCCCGCGTCGACGACGTGGCCGGCGCCAAGGACCAGGCTCGTGAGCAGGGTCCCGGCCCCTCCGAGAACGGCGAGCGTGACGATCAGCCCGGTGACGTTGGCAGGCACCTCGCCGCCAGCCAGCCTGGTCGCGAGGTAGCTGAGTCCCAGCAACGGCAGGATCTCCAGCAGGCTCGCGAGCACCTGGGCTACGGCGGCATAGGTGAGGAACCGTCTCAGCGGGGCGAGGAGGCGGGCGCCGGCGGCGCTGCGCCAGACGCCGCTGTGCGTTGCCGGTGGGCGGTGCGCGCGCTGGCGGGTCCGCGGGCTGCGAGTACTCCTCGGCCCGACCCCTAGGCTAGGCTTCCGCCTAGGATAGGGGTACCGCATCACACCCCCGACTCTCCCCTCGTCCACGGCCTCGCCGGCCGACCCCGCCTCACCGGCCGCCCGCGTCGTCCCCATCTCCTTGCCCTTGACCCAGTAAGCCTGCGTGTAGGTGGAGGCTTTCGGGAAGCCCAGGTCCTTGAGCACCGCTCGCAGGTGCTTCGTGTCCCCAGCTTCGAGCGCGACCCACGCGAACCAGTCGGACCTGTCGACGCCCATGACGGCTGCGACGAGCGCCTCGATCCCGGCCTCGCGCGGTACCCGCCCGACCTGGAGCTGCGGGTGATCGGCGACGGGTAGCTGCGAGAGGTGCGCCTCCTCGCAGTACAGGATGAGGTCGACGGGCAGGTGGTCGGGCAGCGAGGCGACGATCGCGTTGGCGGCGGGCAGCGAGGCCTCGTCAGCCACGAGCAGCCAGCCTGTTGGCTCGAGCTCGGGCCGTTGGAAACCCTCTCCGCCGTAGTACTGGACGGCGATGCGGTCCCCGACCTCGGCCTGCCGCGCCCAAGCCGAACCCGGGCCGTCGGTCGAGTGGAGCAGGAAATCGACGGCGAAGCGCCCGGTCTCTGGCTCGACCGCGATCATCGTGTAGGCGCGCTGGAACTCGCGTCCGCTGCCGTCCACAGCGGGCAGCCACATGCGGAGCCAGGCGCCAGGTGCGTAATCGCGCTCCTTGACGAGCTGGGGCGACGAGAACGTCACGCGCCGGTAAAGCGGCGTGTGCTGCGCGATGGCCGTCACCTCGAGCTCGCGGTCCTCGGCCCCGAAGGCCCGCATGAACCAACCCTGCCAGCCGCGCCTGGGGCTCGAGTGCGGGGATCGGCGCGGCATGTGCGCAAGGTATCTAAACCTTAGTTAAACAGTCAAGATTGATCGGTTGGACACGTCCCGCCGACGCGGGGCGACATCGTGAGCGGCGTCCTGCCGGCAGGGCGGTACGCCGAGATCACCTACTTCGGGCCGTATGACGAGCTGGTGACCGTCAACGGCGTGTTGATCGGCTGGGCCTGGCAGGCGGGGTTGGTCCTCGATGCGCAGGAGGACGCTGACGGCGAACGGTTCGCCAGCCGCCTCGAGGTCTATCACAGCGGTCCAGAGGACGAGCCCGACCCGCAGAAGTGGCAGACCACGGTCACTATCAAGCTGAAAGGCTGAGCTCGAGGTACCTTGCGTACCCCTCATCCAACGCTGCCGCCAACCGGGGGTCCGGTTCGAACGCCCTCTCATGTCTCGGCGCCGTCTCTACACGGACGCCGATCCCGCGCCAAGCCAGCACGGCGGCGCCCTCTGCGGCCCCGACCTCGTAGGGCTGGCCGTCGGCGCCCAAGGGCCGCGCGACAGGAACTCCGAACAGAGCCGCGATCGTCTCGAGCCATAGGTCGCTGGCAGCACCGCCACCGGTGGCGAGGAAACGCTGCGGTGTGCCGGAGGTGGCCACCGGCCGCATGACGTCAAGAGCGTTCCTCAGCGAGTACGCGACGCCCTCGACGACAGCGCGGACCATGTCGCCATCGGTGGTCGCCAAAGACAGGCCATTGAACGAGCCGCGCAGGTCGGCGCGCATGTGGGGCGTTCGCTCGCCCGCCAAGTAGGGCACGAACGTGACACCGTTGGCGCCGGGAGCAGAGGCTGCCGCCAGCGTCATCAGGTCGCCGTAGCTCTTGCCTGGTGCGAAGACGTCGCGGTACCAGCGCAGGCTGCCGGCCGCCGCTAGAGTGACGCCAAGCAGCAGGTAGCCGCCGAGGGCGTCGGCGAACAGGTGAACGCGGCCCTCCGGGTCAGGGATTGGCGAGTGGGTCGGCATCTGCACGACGCCGCTGGTGCCGAGGCTTACGCTGCCAACGCCGCCAGCGCCACCAACGCCGCCAACCGAACCGAGTCCGAGCGCGACGGCAGCGGCGGCGTTGTCACCAGCCCCTGCGACTACCGGCGTGCCCGGCATTAGGCCAACGCGGCGGGCTAGGCTCGAGCCTAGCTCCCCCACCACCTCGTTCGAGCGCACCACTCCCGGCCACAGCCCTGGATCGAGCTCCAGAGCACCGAGTACCCGCCCGTCCCAGTCGCGAGCCTTCAGGTCGAAGCAGCCGCTGCCCGACGCGTCGGCCGGCTCGGCGTAGCGCCGACCGGTCAGGTGCAGGCCGAGGTAGTCCTTCGGGAACAGCACGTGCCGGACACGCCGGAACAGATCGGGCTCGTTCTCCCTCAGCCACAGCACCTTGGGCAGTTGGAAGCCGGGTACCGGGCGGTTTCCCGTGCGCTCGATCAGGACTCGCCTGCCGACCGTGCGCTCGATCCGCTCGACCTGGGCAGTGGTGCGCCCGTCGTTCCACAGGATCGCGGGGTAGACGACGCGCCCGTCGGCGTCCAACGCCACCATCCCGTGCATCTGACCGGTCAGGCCGATCGCCGCCACGCGGCGCGGATCCACCTCGCCGGCAACAGCGCGCAGCCCGGCCTCGGCCGCTCCCAGCCAGTCGGCCGGTTCCTGCTGGGTCCAGCCGGCCGCAGGCGTGTGAAGCGGCACCGGCTGGTCGGAGCGAGCGACCACGTCGCCGTCTCTGCTCAACGCCACCACCGCGACGCCGGACGTGCCCAGATCGACGCCTACGGCTAGGTCCGCGTCGATTCGCGAGTCAGGCAACATCCACCTCCCTGTACGACTGAAACCGTTTTCAGCATAATGGGGACGACATCGGATCGACAACGGCGACCCCGTCCGGCGGCCGGGTTACGAGCGCGAAGGAGCCACATGACCGACTACCAGCCTAAGCCAGAGCACAAGTTCACCTTCGGACTGTGGACCGTCGGCTGGACGGGGCAAGACCCGTTCGGCGGCCCCACGCGCCAGCGGCTCGACCCGCACTACACGCTCGGCAAGCTCGCCGAGCTCGGCGCCTACGGCACCTGCCTGCACGACAACGACCTGGTGCCGATCACCGCGTCCGCCTCCGAGCGCGACAGGATCGTCGGGGACTTCAAGCGGGCTCTGGACGACAACGGCCTGGTCTGCGCCATGACCACCGCCAACCTCGCCTACGACCCGGCCTTCAAGGAGGGCTCGCTCACCAGTGCCGACGCGCGCGTCAGGGCCTACGCCCTCAGCAAGGTGCTGCACACGATGGACATGGGCGCCGAGCTGGGCGCCAAGGTCTACGTCTTCTGGGGCGGCCGCGAGGGCTCCGAGGTCGACGCGGCCGGCAACCACGTCGATGCGTTCCGGCGCCTGCGCGACGCTTACAACTACGTCGCCGACTACGCCGACGCCAACGGCTACGACCTGCGCTTCGCGATCGAGCCCAAGCCGAACGAGCCGCGCGGCGACGCGTTCATGGCCACGGTCGGCTCGGCGCTGGGGCTGATCTCGACCCTGGACAAGCCCGAGAAGTTCGGGCTCAACCCCGAGTTCGCGCACGAGACCATGGCGGGCCTGAACTTCGTCCACGCCGTGGCGCAGGCGCTCGACGCCAAGAAGCTCTTCCACATCGATCTCAACGACCAGAAGATGAACCGCTACGACCAGGACCTGCGCTTCGGCTCCGAGAACCTCAAGTCGACCTTCTTCCTCGTCAAGCTGCTCGAGGAGTCGGGCTACGGCGGCGTCAGGCACTTCGACGCTCACGCGCTGCGCACCGAGGACGAGGAGGGCGTCTGGGACTTCGCACGCGGCTGCATGCGCAGCTACCTGATCTTCAAGGAGAAGGCCGAGCGGTTCGCGGCCGATGCCGAGATCCAGGCAGTGATAAAGGCGCTCAAGGTCGAGGACGAGGAACTCGCGGCGCTGACCCGAGCCCACTCGGCAGAAGCCGCGACTAGGCTCAAGTCCTACCCGTTCGACAGCGCGGCGTTGGGCGAGCGGCGCACAGGTCTGGAGAGGCTCGACCAGCTCACCGTCGAGCTGCTGCTCGGGGTCAGGTAGCCACCGTGGCCGGCAGCGCGACGACAGCACCCGCCCGGCGTTCACCGATGAGACCGCTTACAATCGATCCGTGGCGACGATAAGGGAGGTGGCGCGGCTGGCCAACGTGTCGGTCGCGACCGTCTCGCGCGTGATGAACGGGGTGGCTGTCACGCCCGCCAACAAGGCCGCGGTGTTGGCGGCCGTCCAGCAGCTCGACTACCGGCCCAACGTGTTCGCCCGCAGCCTCGCCACCAACAGGTCGGGATCGATCGGCGTCGTCGTCAACGAGGTCACCGGCCTCTTCTACGGAGGGATCGTCCAGGGGATCGAGTCGGTCGTCGAGCAGCACGGCATGCACCTGATGGTCTCCTCGGGCCACAGGGACGCCAACCGGGAGCGCGAGGTCGTCGAGTCGCTGACACAGAGCCGCGTCGACGCGCTGATCCTGCTCATCTCGGCCACCAGCGACTACGAGCTGATCGAGCTAGCCGGCCGCGACAGGCCCGTGGTAGTGATCGGCAGGCACATCGCCGAGCTCGCCGATCAGTGCGTGTTCGTCGACAACGTGCACGGCGGCTACATCGCCACGCGCCACCTGATCGAGCAGGGGCACACGCGCATCGCCCACCTGACCGGCAACCTCTCGATGAAGGACGGCAGGGACCGTCTCGACGGCTACAAGGCGGCTCTGCGCGACGCCAGCATCGACTTCGACGAGGCTCTGGTGGTCGAAGGCGAGTTCGTCGAGGCGGGTGGCCACCGCGGGGTGCAGCGACTGCTGCGCCGCGGCACCGCGTTCAGCGCCGTATTCGCCGCCAACGACCAGTCGGCCGCCGGCGCGCTGCTCGCGCTGAAAGAGGCTGGGCTCAAGGTGCCGGACGACGTGTCGGTCGTCGGTTACGACGACGTTCTCCTCGCCCGCTACGTCAGCCCAGCGCTGACGACCGTCGGCCAGCCGTTCGTGGAGATGGGCAGGTCGGCGGCGCGCTTGGCGCTGAGCGCCATCGGCGTCCCCTACCCTTCGCGCATCGTGAGTAGGTTCGAGCCTAGGTTGGTGGTCAGGGAATCGGTGGGTAGTCCCCCGGCCGAGCCGGGAGAGCGCAGCGGCCCAGGCCTGAACCGCCGCACCAACTAGAGCTCGACGCCCAGTCCGAGATCCTCGACGCAGACGGGTGTCCCCGTCGCCAACGAGCGGTTGCCGGCCAGGCCGACGGCCACAGAACGCACGCCGTCGCGCCAGTCGGCGGTGCGGCCGAGCGGGTCGTGCGAGACGCCTCTGAACACGTCCTGGAGCAGCAGCTCGTCGCCGCCGCCGTGTCCGCTGGCGCCCTTGGTGATCGGCACCGTGCGCGCCCTCTCGAAGTGCCGCTGCACGATCAGGCACTCGCTGGTCGGGCGCAGATCGCCCTCGCCGGCCGCCTCTGGATGTGCGCTGGGGTCGACGATGACGCGGCCGCCCGCGTCGAACAGGACCGCACCGCGCTCCACCACCGTCAGCTCGGCGCGGCCCTCGGTGCCGTTGACGCTTACCGTGTAGCCCTCCCACGGTCCGTGAGCCGAGAGCGTGTAGGCCATCGAAGCGCCGGAGGCGTAGTCGACGACCAGCGAGAGGTTGTCCTCGATGGTGATGCCCTCGTCGAACACGTCGCGGTCGCGGAGGTAGCCGTCGTGCGACTCCTGCTCGTAGTAGAGCCGCCTCAGCTCCGGGTCGAGGCGCATGTCGAGCGAGAAGCGGTCGCGCCTGGCGTCGTCGACGGAGCCGCGCGCCGGCCTCTCGCCCAGACCCCTCTGGCGGGCGTTCTCGGCGCCGTAGAACCTCAAGCCCCCGCTGGCGAAGACGCGCGTCGGCGAGTCTTCCAGCCACCAGTTGACCAGGTCGAAGTGGTGCGAGGACTTGTGGATCAGCAGGCCGCCGGAGCGGTCCTTGTAACGGTGCCAGCGCCGGAAGTAGTCGGCGCCGTGTGCCGTGTCGAGCAGCCACTCGAAGTGGACCGAGGTGACCTTGCCGATCTCGCCGCCCGCGATCACGGCCTTGAGCGCGGAGTTGCGCGGCGCGTAGCGGTAGTTGAAGGTCAGCAGGACCTCGCGGCCGGTCGCGGCGGCGGCAGCGGCGATCTGCCTCACGCCGGCCTCCGAGGTGGTGAGCGGCTTCTCGACCACCACGTCGGCGCCGGCGCCCAGGGCGGTCGTGATGAGCTCGGCGTGCGTGTAGTCGGGCGAGGTGATGATGACGCTATCGACGCGGTGGTCGCGCACGGCAGCGGCGAGGTCCGTCGGCTCGAAGCGGGTAGGAACAGGGGCCGGGCTCGAGCCGCCGAACATCATCTCCTCGTAGGCTTCCAAGCGACCGCGGTTGGTGTCGGACCACGCCACCAGCTCAGCGACGTCGGAGTGCGCGCCCAGGATGGCGGAGACGTACATCCTCGCCCTCGAGCCGGTGCCTACTAGCGCGTAACGGGTCTTGCTCACGAGACCAGCCCGTTCACTTGATGCCCGTCGTGGAGATGCCCTGCAGCAGGTAGCGCTGACCGAGCAGGAAAATGATGAAGAGCGGGATCAGCGAGACGACCGACATCGCGAACATGCCTCCCCAGCTCGACGTCGAGGAGGCGTCGAGGAAGTTGCGCAGCGCCAGCGACACGGTGAAGTTGCGTGTCGAGGTCAGGTAGAGAAGCTGCGAGAAGAAGTCGTTCCAGGTCCAGATGAACGTGAAGATCGCGGTGGTGGCGAGCGCAGGAACCATCAGCGGCAGGATCACGCTGCGGTAGATGCGGAAGTGGGTGGCGCCGTCGATGCGCGCGGCCTCGTCGAGCTCGCGCGGTATGCCTCTGATGAACTGCACCATCAGGAAGACGAAGAACGCGTCGACGGCGAGGAACTTCGGCACGATCAGCGGCAGGAAGGAGTTGACCCAGCCGAGCTTCGCGAACAGGATGTACTGCGGCACCACCACGACGTGGAACGGCAGCATGATCGTCATCAGCATGATGGCGAACAGCAGCCCGCGTCCCGTGAACCTCAGGCGCGCGAAGGCGTAAGCCGCCAGCGAGCACGACACCAGGTTGCCGAGGATGGCGCCGCCCACTAGGACGAGCGTGTTGAGCAGGTAGCGGCTGAACGGGTGGCTGAGCGCGGTCCAGCCGAACTCGTAGTTATCCAGGCTGAGCTGCGAGAGCACTATGCCGGGCTCGCGGAAGATCAGCGCGTCCGGCCTTAGCGACGCCACCACCAGCCAGATCAGCGGGTAGATCATCGTGAAGGAGAGCGCGAGAACCCCGATGTGCTTGAGGAGCTCGACCAGCGCTAGCCGCCAACGCTTGCCGGCGCGGTTCGGCGCGGGGGCCCGCCGAAGCAGCCCGCTCTCAGTCGTCATAGAACACCCAGTAGCGCGACAGCCAGAAGTTGAAGGCCGTGAAGGCCGCGATAACGATCAGCAGGAACCACGCCATCGCAGAGGCGTAGCCCATGTGGAGGAACGCGAAGCCCTGCCGGTAGAGGTAGAGCGTGTAGAAGAGCGTCGAGTCGGCCGGCCCGCCCGTCCCGCCCGAGACGATGAACGCCTGCGTGAAGGACTGGAAAGCGAAGATCACCTGTAGCACCAGGTTGAAGAAGATGATCGGTGTCAAGAGAGGCAGCGTGATCCAGAAGAACTGCCTGAGCCGGCTGGCGCCGTCGACCTTGGCGGCGTCGTAGTACATCTCGGGAATCTGCCGCAGGCCCGCCAGGAAGATGATCATCGGCGAGCCGAAGGTCCAGATGTGCAGGATGATGATCGTCCACAGCGCGTACCGTGGGTTCGAGATCCAGCCGGCTCCCTGCACGCCGAACTGCGCCAGGAGCTGGTTGACGATGCCGGCGGTGCCGAACACCTGGCGCCACAAGATCGCGATGGCGACGGAGCCGCCGAGCATCGACGGCAGGTAGAGCACCGAGCGGTAGAACGGCAGACCGCGCATACCCTTGTTCAGCACCAGGGCTATGAGCAGCGCGAACACCAGCAGCGGCGGCACCGAGAACGCCACGTACCTGATCGTCACCTTGAACGAGCGCCACAGCCTGGCGTCCTCGAGCATGTCGCGGTAGTTCTCCAGCCCGACCCAACGAGGGCTGGTGAGCAGGTTGTAGTCGGTGAACGAGAGGTAGAGCGAGGCGATCATCGGGCCGATCGTGATCACCAGCAGCCCGATCAGCCACGGCGCCAGGAACAGGTAGGCGACCTTGTTGTCGCGCGCGTTGTCGCGTCTGGCCGCAGCGTCTCCCCTGCCTCGCCGCGCGAGGGAGCGCAGCTCGTTGGCGATGCTCACGCTGCGCGTCTCCTCGCCAGTGCGCTTGAAGGGGAACGAACTGCCATCACTACGGGCATCCTGTCCTTATGACGGGTGAAGCGTCTACTCCCGCGCTTCGGGCCGGTCAGGTCTCGCGTCCTGAAATCGGTTACTCCGCTTAGTGTCGCGCTTCGACTCGTCTTCGTCAAGCAAGGATCTGGCATTCCCCGCACCAGTGCGAGATAAAGCTTGTCTCAACGCCATGATTCGTTGACACCTAGCCGTCGCATGAGTATCATCGCCGGTGAAAACGGTTTCAAGAGTTCGGGCTAGTTGCTTGACGGAAGTGCCACTTCTGCCTAGGCGCAGATGGCGCGCAAGCGGACGTCGGAGTCGCATGCTGAAGCCGGCGGATCGACGGGAAAGGCGGGATTGAATGCTCTCTAGGAGACAAGGCAGATCGCGTTTCGGCTGGTTGGGGGCCCTCATCGCGGCGGTCGTACTGTTCGCCGCCTGGGGCGTGGCCGCGGCACAAGATCCGGTCACCATCAGGTTCACCTGGTGGGGCAACCCCGACCGCGACGCCAGGACCAACCAGATGGTCCAGCTGTTCATGGAAGCCCACCCCTGGATCACCGTCGTCACCGAGCCGACGGTCTTCGACGGCTACTTCGACAAGCTCGCCACCTCGACAGCAGCCGGTGACGCCCCCGACGTGATCACGATGGGCGGCACCTACCCGACCGAGTACGGCGCCGCCGGGCAGCTCCTCGACCTGACCACCGTCGCCGACGCGGTCGGACTCGGCAACTACGATCCTGCCGCGTACTCGTCCGCGACCTTAGGCGGCGCCGTCTACGGCCTGCCGACCGGCGGCAACGCGCGCGGCCTGCTGATCAACCTCGACCTGTTCGAGCAAGCCGGCGTGGCCGTGCCTGACGACAGCACCTGGACCTGGCAAGACTTCGTCGACATCGCAGGCCAGCTCTCCGCCAACCTCCCCGACGGCGTCTACGGCGTCGACTGGCGCCTCGACATCAAAGAGGAGTTCGCGGCTCAGCGCGGCCCCGAGATGTTCCTGCCGAGCGGCGGCATCGGGGTGTCGGTCGAGACGATGACCGACCTGTTCCAGATCCCCCTCGACCTGCTCGCCAACGGCGGCATGCCGTCGGCCGAGGAGACAGTCGAGTTGCTCAACACCCAGGCAGAGCGCACCTACTTCGGCCAGGGCAAGGCCGCGATGATGTTCGCCTACTCCAACAACGTCCAGGAGTTCGCTGACCGCCTCGGCCAGCGCGTCAACATCATCAAGATCCCGGGCGAGTCGCAGTACGCCTCGCCTGGCCTGCAGGTGCTGCCCTCGCAGTACTTCACCGTCTACGCCCGTTCCAGAGCGCCCGAAGCCGCCGCCATGCTGGTCAACTGGCTGCTCAACGAGCCCGAGCCGGCCAAGATCATCCTCGGCAACCGCGGCCTCTCCTTCAACCCGGAGATCGCGGCCGTGGTCGGCCCGTTCCTGGGTGAGTTCGAGGCCCAGGCGGCGCAGTACCTGGCTCGCGTCGCCAACGAAGGCAGGCCCGCCCTCTTCGTTCCAGCCTCGGGCAAGGGCGAGGTCGACGACCTGACCAACCTCCTCCACGAGCAGGTGCTGTTCAGGCTGGTGACGCCGGCGCAGGCCGCCGCCGATTACGTCGAGCGCGCCTCCAGGATCATCCCCTGAGCCTAGAGATCACTTCCGAGTCGTCTGGTCTACCGAGGAGCCCGCGTAACATCGGGCTCCTTCTTCTGTGGGCTTCTCCTGTGGCTGGACCACGGGTAGCCTGCTGAGATGGCGAGCCGCAACCCTTTCCAGGTTCCTCCTGTCGGCGCTCCCGATCGGCACGCCACCGTCGCCAGGCACGCCGTGCACGTCGGCGCGCTCGACCCGCGCTCCCCTCTGCAGGTCGGCAACGGGGAGTTCGCGTTCGGCGTCGACCCCACCGGGCTGCAGACCTTCCCGGAGGCGTACCCGGTTGAGGGCGGAGGCTCGCTGTTGGGGACGATGGCTCAGTGGGCGTGGCACTCCCTGCCCGCGGCGCGCGAGTACTCGCTGGCCGAGACGCTGCGAGAGTACGAGACCCCGCGCGGCCGAGTCTCGTACGTCGACCTGAGCAGCGAGACGCACGACGCCGCCGAGCAGACCGACGCCGAGCGCTGGCTGCGCGGCAACCCGCACAAGATCCAACTCGCCACCATCGGGTTGTGGACGGGCTCGGGGGACGGGTCGCGACCCGGCGCCCGGCTCGAGCACCCCGACATCGATTCCCTCGCCGGGATCGACCAGGCGCTGGACCTCTGGACCGGCGTCATCACCAGCCGCTTCGAGCTAGTCGGCGCGCGCTACGCCACGACCACGGTCGCTCATCCCGAGCGCGACGCAGTCGGCATCGTCATCGACGGCCCGCCGAGCCAGCGTGTCGGTATCAGGCTCCGCTTCCCTTACGGCAGCGAGGAGTGGGCCAACGCGGCCGACTGGACCCGTCCCGACGCGCACACCACAAGCATTGAACCTACCGAGGCGGGTTGGAGGATCGGACGGCGCCTCGACGACACGACCTACAAGGTCCTCATCCACGGCCAAGGGCTCGAGCTCCTGCGTGTCGACCAGCACGACCTGGTGCTGCACGCCACTGGAAGCGCGCGGGCGGTGATCGAGTTCTCGGCAAGCACAGAGCCAAATGCGAGTCGTGCGTCACTGACCTTCGAGGACGTGCTCGGCGCGAGCACCCGTCATTGGGAGTCGTTCTGGGCGCGCGGCGCCTGCGTCGATCTCTCCGGCAGCTCCGACCCGCGCGGGGCCGAGCTCGAGAGGCGGATCGTCCTCTCGCAGTACCTCACGGCCGTGAACTGCGCCGGCTCGCTGCCGCCGGCCGAGACGGGCCTGTTGCTCAACTCGTGGCGCGGCAAGTTCCATCTCGAGATGCACCCGTTCCACGCGCTGCACTTCGCAGCCTGGGGCCGCCCCCAGCTGCTGGAGCGCAGCCTAGGTTGGTACCGACGCGCTCTAGGCCCAGCTCGGGAGACGGCGGCGCGGCAGGGCTATGCCGGTGCGCGCTGGCCGAAGCAGGTCGGCCCCGATGGCGAGGAGACGCCGAGCTCCATCGGCCCGTTCCTCGTCTGGCAGCAGCCGCACCTCATCTACCTGCTCGAGATGCTGTTGCGAGCGGATCCCGCGAGCGACGCTCTCGAGCGTTACGCCGACCTGATCTTCGAGACGGCGGAGTTCATGGCGGGGTTCGCAAGCACCGACCCCGCCGACTCCGCGGTCTTCCACCTCGGCCCGCCGCTGGTCCCGGCACAGGAGTCGTACGCGGCCGAGCGCGCAACCTCGGCAGACCCTACGTTCGAGCTCACCTACTGGTCGTGGGCGCTTGCCGCGGCTTGCAGCATGTGGGAGCGGCTAGGGCGCCAGCCGCCGGCGCGCTGGCCGGAGGTGGCCAAGGGCATGGCCGCGCCACGCGTGATGGGTGGCAGGTACGCAGCGCTCGCCACCCCTCCCTACCTGGCGAGGAACGACCACCCCAGCATGCTGGCGGCGTACGGCCTGGTGCCGGCGACGCGGCTCATCGACCCAGCCATCATGTCCGCCACCTTGGATGACGCCCTCGCCGATTGGGACTGGGACTCGACCTGGGGCTGGGACTACCCCGTCGCGGCCATGACAGCCGCTCGTCTTGCGCGACCGGTGGACGCAGTGGACGCACTGCTTCTCGAGCGTCCCAAGAACACCTACCTCGCCAACGGCCACAACCGCCAGACGGACCGGCTGCCGGTCTACCTGCCGGGCAACGGAGGTCTGCTGCTGGCAGTCGCGCTTATGGCCGGCGGCTGGGAAGGTTCGGGAGCTGTTGCTCCAGGTTTCGGGTCGGGATGGCGAGTGGCACACGATGGGCTCGTTAGGTTGCCTTGAGAGGTGGCGAACCGAACCGCGAACGGTCGCCGTAAGCTCGCAGATTGGCATGTACGGTGATTCGCCGTACATTCGGCGAGACTAGCTGAAGGTGAGCGCAAATCGAAGGACTAGGAAGGAGCGGGCGATGCGTATCACAGCACCAGGGTCTGAGCGCGAGAAGAAAGTAGGACGCATCGACTTGCGACTGCCATCGGACGCGAAGGACGTCATCAAGCGCGCTGCCGAGATCAAGGGAATGAGCGCGTCTGACTTCGTCGTCTCGGCCGCGTACGACGCTGCCCAAGCCACGATCCTTGGTCAACAACTGATGAAGCTCGACCGACAGCAGAGCATGCGTCTGGCAGAGAGTCTGATGAACCCTCCCGAGCCAAACGACGCCATCAAAAGCCTAGTAGGTGGGCGGCGCCTTTCCGTTTAGGGATTACGTTGGGGCGTGGGTGCTGAGGTCAAGCCTCTATGCTAGTTGCCGCTCGACGGAAGAACCCACCGTCGCGAGGAGTTCTACGGTTAGGCAAGTCTTCACCTAACCGAACCTCCCCGCCAACCACTCGAGCTGCGCGCGCTCCAGATGCGCCTGGCCGCCCTCGTGCCCGTTGTACGGGTACTCGGTGATCGCCTTGCGAACCTCGGTGCCGGCGTCGGCGCCGTACCAGTTATACGCGGCGTAGACGGTGGACGGCGGGCAGATGTCGTCCATCAGCCCGACCGAGAACAGCGCCTCGGCAGTAGCCCACCGGCCCAGCACCGCGCCGTCGAAGTACGACAGGGTCGTGAGCACCGTGTCCAAGTGGTCGCGATGCGTCTTCACGTACCTGACGATCTCGGCGTAGGGATCTCTGTCGGTCAGCGAGATCGCGCGCCTGAAGTCGCAGAGGAACGGCACGTCAGCGAGCGCGTACTTCACGCCCTTATGCAGACCGGCCGCGACGATCGACAGACCGCCACCCTGACTCCCACCGATCACGGCCACCTGCTCGGCGTCGACCAGCGGATGGGCGAGGGCGGCGTCGATCGCCCTAACCGCGTCGGTGTACACACGGCGGTAGTAGTAGCCGTCGGGCGAGAGGATGCCTCTCGTCATGTAGCCGTTGGGAGCCGGCTCCCCGGCACCATCGGGATCAGGGGTGTGCCCGGTGCGGTTGCCCGACCCCTGGCCGCGCGTGTCCATCACGAACAGCGCGTACCCGGCCGTCGCCCACAGCGTCTGCTCGTGAGGGAGCCCTCTGCCTCCGGAGTAGCCGATGTACTGAACCACCACCGGCAGCTTGCCCGTCGCGCCCGCCGGCACGTGCAGCCAACCTTTCACCGGCGAGCCGGCGTAACCCGCGAACGTCACGTCGTAGGTGTCGACCAGGCGCAGCCGATTGTCGATGAGCTCGAAGCGCGGCTCCCGCGCAGGGTTCTCGGCGAGGGTCTTGGCCCAGAAGGCTTCGAGGTCGGCCGGTACGGGGATGTCCGGTCGGTAGGTCCGTAGGGCGACGTCCTTGAGGTCGAAGTGAGACACGTGTACCCCTATCCCGAGACTGGCGCGGCGCGCTGGCGCAGGATACCCGCGAGACGCTCCCGCACCAGCGTCTTCTCGAAGCTGAAGGAACGCGCCAGCTCCCCTGCCCGCTCCGAAGACATGCCGTCGAACAGAGCCGCGTACTTCTCGGCCAGAGGCTCGGCCAGCAGGATGTGCCGCACCAGCCTGAACACGTGCTGACGCCTGCCCCATGGGTACGGCGCGTAGTCGGGGAACTGGTTGTCCATGATCTCGTCGATCGGGTCGAGGATGTCGCGCACGCCTAGGTCGCTGCCGCCCCATGAATCCGTGCCTAGGCGGCGCTTCAGGTCGAGCACGCCACGGATCAGACGCAGGTACTCGCTCTGGGGGTCGACGTACACCACACCCTGAAGCCCGATGTCCTTGTAGGTCCACAGCGCCCAGCCGGCGCCGTAGGCGTCGTAGATGTCGAGCTGGTCCTCGAGCACCTGGAAGCGGAACTCCTCATGCGGCTTGTCCGGCGGATACATCGGACCGAACTCGCCGATCCAGATGGGAGTGCCCGTCTCGCGCATGAACTCCGTCCGCCGCAGGAACGCGCGCTCCAGTGCGTCCTTGTCGAAGTACTCGCCTCTGAACGTGCCGGGGTACTCGGTGGCGCTCGAGACGCCGGGCCCAGCGTAGTCGTGCGCGGCGTAGACGGCGTTGGCGAAGGGCTCGTCGAAGCAGGAGAAGTCGGTCGAGTAGCGGTTGCCGTCGAGGAAGAGGATGTGGCGGTCGTCGATCGCCCGTATCGCCTTCTCGAGGCGCTTGTAGAAGACGGGCACGACAGCGTTGGTCTCGTCTGCCGGCTCGTTGAGCGGGTTGTAGCCGGCCACCTCGGGGCGGTCCTTGTAGCGGTCGGCCAGGGCCTCCCACAGATGGATAACGCGGTCCTGGAAGTGCGGATGCTGCCAGAACAGCGCCTGGTGCGTTGGGTTGTCGGAGTGCCAGTGATGGTTCTGGTAACCGGGAGCGGCGTGCAGGTCGATGATGGCGTAGAGACCGGCGTCCCTGAGCAGGTCGATGACGCGGTCGAGCTTGCGGAAGCCCTCCTCTTTGAGCGCGAACGGCGCTGCGTCGTCTTCGAGTTGCCGGTAGTTGACGGGGACCCGCACCGAGTTCAGGCCCAAGGACGCTATGTACGCGGCGTCCGCTTGGTCGAAGAAAGCCCGCTCGTAGGCGTCGAAGAAGGCGTCATAGGCACCTCTCCCCATACGTTTGAGCAGATGTCTGCGCAGCGCCTCCTCGTTGCCGGGGTAGCCGGAGATGAAGTCCTCGAGGTTGAGCAGCCCGCCGAGACCGAAGCCGGTCAGCCTGACCGTCGCGCCGGCATCATCGACGATCCTGTCGCCGGCGACCTTCAGCCAGCGCATCGCGCCCTCCGGGCTGGGGAGCGGTTGGCGGAGCGCCGCGGGGAGAGAGTCGCGCCGACCCCCCGCCTGAAACCGGTTACAGGAGGAGGCCAACGGAAGACTTGGCTGGCGTTCGTGCTGCGTACCTCGCTTCGCATGACAAGAGCCTACCTCAGGGTGCGCTACTGAACCCGCGAGCGGGGCGCGCTGGTGCCGGCACCGGATCGCGCGTATCGTTGGCCATGACGACAACTCGCTCGACGATCTGCCGGCTCAGCGCCGCACGCTGCATGCACCGCGCCTCGGAGCGAGGTTGAGCGTGACCGACCCTCAGACGACCGTGCCAGACGCGTCCGCGATCGGTTTCGACCTCAACTCGCCGGAGCTCCGGCGCGACCCGTACCCCCACTACGCTCGCCTGCTAGAACGCGCGCCCCTCGCCGCCATCCCCGTCCGAGGCCACCCCCGCGGCCGGGTTCTGATCGCCACGTCTCACCGGGACGTCAGCGTGGTGGCCGGCGACGCGAGCCGCTTCACCAGCGACAGCCGCGGCCTCTACCCTGACGATTCAGGCAGAGAACCGTCGATGATCTCGCAGGATCCGCCCGCCCATACGCGGCTGCGCTCGCGGGTGGCTGCCGACTTCACGCCGCGGCGCGTCGCCGCGTTGGAGGGGCCGATCCGGCGCATCGTCGACGAGCGCCTGTACGCCGCGCTGGCCAAGGGCACCTTCGATCTGATCGCCGACCTGGCGCTGCCCGTGCCGGTGCTGGTGATCTGCGAGCTGTTGGGCATCCCGGAGCAGGACCGCGGCGAGCTGGCCCACTGGTCCCATGAGTTCATCGACAGCACCGGCCTCGGTACGGCCGGCGAGAACAACCAGGCGCGGAACGAAGCCGCGAACGCCGCGATCGAGCAGTACTTCGTCGACTTCGTCCAGGCCCGGCAGTCTGAGCCCGACGACGGCCTGGTGAGCGCCCTGCTGAGGCCGAGCGAGGATCCACTGAGCTTCGCCGAGCTGGTCTCGATGTGCGTGCTGCTGCTCATCGCCGGGCACGAGACGACGGTGAACCTGATCGGCAACGGCGTCCGCACCCTGTTGAGACATCCTGAGCAGTGGCGGCGGTTGCTCGATGACCCCGAGCTAGCGGCGGGAGCGGTCGAGGAGTCGCTGCGGTTCGAGCCGCCAGTGCAGCGGACCCTCTTCCGGGCGAGCAAGGCGAACGTTGAGCTCGCCGGCATCGAGCTGCAGGCCGGTGAGCAGGTTCTGGCCGCCATCGCGGCGGCCAACCGCGACCCCGCCGTCTTCAGCGAGCCCGACCGCTTCGACATCACGCGCCTGCCCAACCGTCATCTCTCCTTCGGGCGCGGCGTTCACTTCTGTCTGGGCGCGCCGCTGGCGCGGCTGGAGGGGAGGTTGGTGCTCGAGCGCCTGGCCGCGGTGGCCCCCAGGCTACGGTTGGTGGGCGCCGACGACGCGTGGCGTCCCAGCACGATCTTCAGAGGGTTGACGCGTCTGGAGGTCTCGGCCGCTCAGTAGCCGCCGTAGTCGAAGGTGCCGGTCGAGGAATCGAAAGAGCTGCAGCCGGCAGCGGCCCAACACCCCTGGGCATTGAACGTGTCCGACCAGGTTCCCGCGTCGACGAAAGAGCCCGCGCAGTCCTCGAACGTCGCGCAGCTGCCGCTGCCGAGCGGCTGGCCACCTCCGCCACCGCCGCCGCCGGGGCCTCCACCGCCCGCCTGCCCGACCCAAGCCGCGACGGTCTCTTCGCCGAACGCGAGGATCAGCACTCCCAGCGCGAACTCGCGCTTGTCCTCCTCGGAGGCCGCGGGCCAGTTGGCCTGCACGCCCTCCCAGATCCTGCGGGCGTCGGCGAGGACGAGCTGGTCCATCGCCTCGGCGGTCGGGAAGTTGAGCGCGACGGCTTGCAGCAGCTCGGCGCGCTCTGAGTCATTGAAGCGGTAGGTGTAGCCGATCTGGGCGAGCACGAACTCCAGCGCCTCGATGAACGCTAGGGCGTTGTCCATGGTGAGCGTCGCGTGCTCCCCTGTCGCGAGCGCAGGCTCTGTCTCGCCGGGCGCCTTGTCAGACGTCTCGCCGACCAACCCGGAGGTGGCGCCGCGGCGCGTCAGAAGCAACTCGATGACGCTCTCCATCACCGGCTCGCCCGCGGCGGTGAGCTCGAACAGGTAAAGGCCGAGGGTGTCGCCCTGGACGTAGACCTCGAACGCTGCGGTGCCCTGACCGGTGTAGACGTAACCGTAGCCCTCACTGTCGGTGTGCTCGCCCTGCAGGCCGAACTGGATCCCCGGCGCCGTCAGGGTGCCGGACAGCGTCGGGCCGTCTAGCGCCAACTCCAGCAGCACCGGTCCGGCATCGATCCGACCTTCGTAGCTGCCGGCCAGCCCACCTGCCGATCCACTGGCAGGCCCACTAGCTACGGCCAAGGAGGTCGAGACGAGCAGCGCGAGACACCACGGAACCAACCTCACCCAGATTCTCATCTCGACCTCCCTCACCCTTCAGCGCAGCCCCTTCTTATCGGCGGCGGTGCGCATGAACTCGATGGCTGCTTCCCAAGTGCTGAACTCGATGACCTGCTTGGCGCGCAGGTCGTGCAGGACGATGCGGCGTCCTTGCCGTCCGTCGACGACCCTGACGATCAAGCTGGTCTGGACGGTTGTCCTGGCCATGATCAGGGTCAGGGCTGGTACGGCTGGTAGGCGCAGGCCCCCGTGCAGTAGGCGTTGACCGAGAGCACGTACCGCATGAAGTACGGCGTGCCGAAGGTGGGGGTGACCGAGAGCAGGTAATCGCCCTTGCCGCCCTTGTTCGGCAGGTCGATGTTCCTGGTCGTGCCGCAGTTGATCGTCAAACCGATCTTGGCGCCGGTGTCGTCGCGCACCTCGGCCCGGATCGGGCTCGTGCCGGTGAACGCGGTCAGGCACTCGAGCTGCACGGTGATGCGGCTGGTGTTCGACTGGCCGTGGATCAGCTCGAACTCGAGCCAGTCGCCCGGATCCGCCGGGTTGCCGATCTCGTTGGCGATCTGGATGCCCTTCACGTCGAGCGGCGCGGCCGAGTTGAACAGGATGTCCTCGACCCTAACCGGGTTGCCGGATGTGACGCGGAAGCGCGCGCTCCAGCCCGGGTTCGACTGCGCGTCGCCGTCGTTGACCGCGACCGCCAGGTAGGTCACGCTCACCGAAGCCGTCGACTCGGGGATCACCAACACCGGCGAGGACTCGACGACCGCGGTGTAGGTGAGGTCGCCCGACGAGACGTCGGAGGCGCCGACGACGTAGTTGCCTGGCGTCAGGTTGGACAGGGTTCCGCTCGCGGTGAGGTTCTGGTTGACTCCGCCGGGACCGCTGACGTTCACGGCTGCGTTCACGCCGACCGGCAACCCGGAGATGCTGACGCTCAGCGCGCCGAAGGCGGCCGGGTCTAGGAACGAATATGCGACCGTGACGGCCGTGGTGCCGCCTGCGGGCACTGTGGCGGGCGAGCCGGTGACAGTGGCGGCGTAGATGTCGCCGTCGTCGTCGACCTCGGCAGCAGAGACGGTGTAGATGCCGGGCTCGAGCGCGGTGAGCGTGCTGCTGGCCGTCACCTGTTGGGTTCCGCTCGGTCCGGTCACGGTGACGTCTCCAGCCACACCGCCGGGCAGACCTGTGACTGTCACGGTCATGGATCCTGGCGCCAGCGATGTCGCCGTGTAGGTGACGGTGGCGGTGGTGACGCCATTGGGCGTCACGGCGGCAGGCGTGCCGGTGACGGCAGCGGCGTAATCGACACCTTCGAACCCGACCCCACCGGCGGTGACCGAGTAGCTGCCGACGGTCAAGCCCGCCAGCGTGTCGGAGGCGGTGAGCTGCTCGCTGAAGCCGCTGGGGCCGGTCACCGTCACGTCGGCCGCGGCGCCGCCGGGTAGACCGTTGACGATGATCACCAGCGCGCCAGGTGCATCCTCCTCGGGTGGCGTGGTGGTGCAGGCCGCGATGGCGGCCGTGACGGCCAGGGCAGCGGCTAGGCTGCCAAGCCTACTGAACCTACCGAACCTGCCTCGTGTGAGCTTCGTTCTTGCGTGCATCTGGACTCCTCTCGCTGACCGATGTGCGGCGACGGGCGCGTAGCCGCGTCTGGAGGGGAGTCTGTTCGGTTCGGCGTTACGCGAGCGTTATCAGCTGGTGACGACCGTCAGGGCTGGCGCGGGCGGCGCTCCGCCACGGCCCCGTCGAGCTCGCCCCTCAGGTACCCCGGCACCTGCTCAGGGTCGAGCGAGGGAACCAGCCGCTCGAACGTAGCGAGCTGGGTGTCGGTGCCGAACCTGTGCACCACGATGGCAGTCACGCCGAGCGCGACGAGGAAATCGGTACCGGGCACCGCCTCGAGCAGCGAGTCGATGAGCCTGACTGCCTCGGCGGCGTCACCGAGTCGCGCCACCGACTCGGCCCAGCGCGCGAGCGCGATCACCCGCAGATGCGGTTGAGCCGACTCGGCCAGGTGATTGTAGTGTCGCGCCGCCTCGGCGAACCTGCCCGACTGGCGGTAGGCGGCCGCGAGGTTGGTCCGAACGACGGGCTCGTTGTCGAAGGTCGTCGAGGCGAGCGCCTCCTCGCCGTACTCGATGGCCTCGTCGTAGCGGCCCAGGTCGGCGAGGCAGTAGAGGAGGTTGATGCTGACCTCGGCGGCTAGGTAGCGCGAGCCCAGGCTTCTCGCCAACGCGATAGCCTCGTGATGCAGAGGCAGCGCCTCGTCGTGACGCCGCAGGTTGTCGTAGAGCGCAGCGAGGCCGGACACGAAGGTGACGCTCTTGGCAGTGGCGCGCCGGCGACGGAGCTCGGCGACGGCGGGCTCGATCAGCGCGATAGCGGCGTCGAGCTCACCCTTGTGAGTGGCGATCCTGGCGTCGAACATGATCAGGTCGAGGCGGAGCTCGTCGTCGTCGCTGAGGGTGAACCAGTGGCGCTGCGAGGCCACCGCCGCCTCGGCGTCGAGGTAGCTCCCGCTGCTCAGCGCCCGCGTGCCCCTGGCGAGAGCCAGCCTGGCGTGCAGCTCGGGCGAGTCGTCGGCCTCTGGTTTGACTGCGTCGAGTAGCTCGGGCACGCGCTCGAACCAGCCGCCTTCCAGCGTCGTCTCCGCCACCGCCAGCTTGAGCCGCCGTGCGTCCTCGCCCTCTGGCAGGCGCTCGATGGCGCCCGCCAAGACCTCGAGAGCCGCGAGATGCAGTCCGCGCGAGCGCAGCGCGAACACCTGCGCCAGCCACCAGTGCCGCGCCTCAGTGTGCTCGCCTGCCTGCCACCACAGCTCGGCCAAGACGCCGGGATCCGCGTCCTCGCCCCGCTCGTCAGCGAGCGCTCCCGCCAGCAGCGTCCGCGAGACCTTGGCGCGCGTGGGGCTGAGCCGCGCCGACGTCGCCTCCCTCAGCAGGTCGTGACGGAAGCGGCCGGCCGTTACGAAGCCGGCGGCTTCGGCCCCGTCCAGCGCCTGTAGGGTGGCGGGCAGCGAGAGGCCGGTGATCTTGGCGACCAGGGAGGGCGCGACGGCTACCGGCGCGAGAGCCAGAACCTCGAGGACCCTGACGGCGGCGGGGTCGAGGCGGTCAAGCCGTCGGCCGATCACCTCGGTGACCCGCGGGGGCAGGTCGAGCTCGGAGTAGTCGACGGTGATGTCGTCGATCGAGGTGTGCCAGCCGCTGTCGTCGGTACGCAGCACGCCGGCGTCGAACAGGGCTCTGAGTGTCTCGAGCATGAACAGTGGGTTGCCACCGGTCCGCTCCCACAGGCGTCGCGAGAAGAGCGCCGGTCCCTCCGCGACGTTCATCAGGTCCGCCATCAGCACCGCGGCGCCGCTTTCGGCGATGGGCTCGAGCCGCACCCTGGTCAGCTCCCCGCGCGAGCGCCAACCCGCCAGCGCTGCGCGCAGCGGTGGACTAACCTCCTCTGGCCGGTACGCTCCCACGACGCGGATGCCGCGACCGCTCAGGTAGACGAGGCAGGCGAGCGTCGCCTCGTCCGCCCACTGCAAGTCGTCCACGGCGATGAGCCGGCCGGACGCTCCGGCGACCAGCGCCAACGCCTCGGCGACGCGCAGCTTGGCCGTGTCTGGGTCCGCGGGCGGCGGGACAGCTCCGGGCGCGAGCTCCGGCACGAGCCTGGCGAGGTCGAGGGTGTAGTCACCGACCGGTTCCACCAGCTCAGGTCGCGAGCGCAGCAGCGCGACCAGCGGGTGATACGGCATCCGCTCCAGTCCCTCGCGCGCGCCCGTTCGTAAGCCCTGCGCGTAGAGCTCCGCCAACAGCGCGCTCTTGCCGATGCCGGGCTCGCCCTCGAGCATCACCACCGGAGTTGCGGCCGCTAGCAGCGCCGCGCGCTCCACGTCCCGACCGACGAGCTTGGTCGGGGCCAGCTCCCTGAGGCCACGCGTGGCCGGCGCCGCCCGCGGCTGCTCGACGTCCAACGGAGCGTCGGCGACGATCTGCCGCAGGAGCTCACGGGTCGATGTCAAAGGCTCTAGCCCCAGCTCGCTCGCTAGCTCGGTCGCGAACCGCTGGTAGAGGCCGAGCGCCGCGTCACGCCTGCCGTTCAGGTAGAGGGCGCGCATGCTGGCCTCGACCACGTCTTCCGCTAAGGGGTCCTCGGCGTGGAGCCTGGCCAGCAGACCGGCGGCGGCATCGTAGCGACCCTCTGACGTCGCCCTAGCTGCCTCGCTCAGGCTGGCGGCGTGGAAAGCCGAATGCAGTAAGGCGCGCTCGCTCTCGAGCCAGGCGTCGAAGCCGCGACTCCCTTCTGGAGCTAGCCCGTGCAGCAACGGGCCTCTATAGACCTCCACGGCGGCGGCGCTGTCTCCCTCGGCCACATGGCGGCGGAAGTCGGAGACGTCGGTCGCGACGTGCCAACGCAGAGCCCGGTCGGTCACCTCGAGCGGCACCCCGAGATCCAGGCGCTTGGTGCGATGCAGAAGCTGTCTGAGGTTCCGTTTGGCGCTGCCCTCGCTGGTATCGGGCCAGAACAAGACCACCAACCGGTCGCGGTCGACCCAGCCGCCGCCGTAAGCGAGATACGCCAGCAGGGCACCGCGCAGGTCCAAAGGCAAGGGCGCGCCTGAGGCGCGGTCACCGATGACTGCGCCGCCGAGAAGGGACAGCCGCGGCTGCATGTGTTCGCAGTCTAAGGTGCGTGAGTCTTATCGAGGTCCAGACCCTTCTGCTATGTGCACATGGCCGTGAGCCTTCAGCTCACAGAGGCCCTAGGCTCCGTTCATCCTTGCATATTCAAAGTCTAATTTTTAATATGCAAGGATGATTCCTAGGCGCCTACAGCCTGCTGTCGAGAAGGCACTGGCTCTCTTCCCCGTAGTCGCGTTGCTGGGCCCTCGACAAGTGGGCAAGACGACGCTAGCCAGAACCATCGGAAACAGCGCCGGCAAGGAGGTCGAGTACCTCGACCTCGAGCTTCCCTCTCACGCCGCCCGCCTATCGGATCCCGAGCTATACCTCAGCCGCCACGCCGACTCGCTGGTGATACTGGACGAGGTTCAACGGCTTCCGGAGATCTTCCCAGTCTTACGGTCGCTGATAGATTCCGATCGGCGCCCTGGGCGGTTCCTCTTGCTGGGCTCGGCCTCCCCACAACTCTCGCGACAAGCTTCCGAGTCGCTGGCCGGTCGCATCCGCTACCTGGAGCTAACCCCCTTCACGCTCGACGAGGTCGGCCGTTCGTCAGAGAACCTCATGCGCCTATGGCTACGAGGCGGTTTCCCCGAGAGCTACTTGGCTGGCTCCGATGAGGAGTCGCTCGAGTGGCGGATCGGGTTCGTACGCACCTTCCTAGAGAGCGACGTTCCGGCTCTCGGTCTCAACCTGCGCACCGAGTCCCTGCGTCGGTTCTGGCAGATGTTGGCTCACCGGCACGCTCAGCTCTGGAACGCCAGCGAACTGGCGCGCAGTCTGGGAGTCACCCCGCCGACTGCCAGCTCGTACCTCGACCTGCTCGTTGGCACGTTCTTGATCAGAAGGCTCGAGCCGTACCACGCGAACCTAGGTAAGCGCCTAGTCAAATCACCGAAGGTCTACTTCCGTGACTCCGGTCTCCTGCACGCACTTCTCGACATTCACGACTTAGACGAGCTCCACGGCCACCCCGTCCTGGGCGCCTCATGGGAGGGGATGCTGATCGAGCAGGTGTTGAACCTTAGGCAGCCGCGCGACGCCGCCTTCTACCGCACGGCTGCCGGGGCCGAGCTCGATCTCGTCGTGAAACCGAGCCGCCAACCGATGACCGGCTACGAGATGAAGTACTCACTTTCGCCGTCCATGTCCAAGGGATTCTGGAGCTCCATCGAGGACCTCGACATCCCGAAGACCTACGTCGTTTATCCCGGCGAGGAGGCGTGGCCGCTGAAGGAAGGCGTCGAGGTCGTTCCCGCGACCAGCATCGGTACCTAGAGCACCGATCACGCGCCATGCCGCTCGCTCTAGTCGACTACGCTGAGCACCCGCGCCGCCAGATCCACGTCGACCTCCGCCAGCGTCTGCCCCTCCCACAGGAAGCTCACACGCCAGAGCGAGCGGTCGAGCTCCTGCGCTGAAGCAATCCAACCCTCGCGGCCACGCACAGCCGAGACCAAGCGGGGATCCGTGAAAGCCAGCGCGATGGCGTCGGACCCACGCATCGAGCGCCAGTCGTCGACCTCGATGACGCCTGTGGCGCGGATCTGCAGTATCGACAGGTCCTCGAGCGAGCGCTGCCAGGCGTGCTCGGAGCGCAACGTCACGATCAATGAGTCCATACCGCGCTCGATATGGATCACCCAGGTGTCGCGCCACGACTCGTAGCCGACCCAGGCCCACTCGCGATCGTCGATATCGCCGGCGAACGCCAGGAACTCGGGGTCGTAGCGCAAGAAGTCGAGGAGCCTCTCCTCCGCCTCGGCGTACTCGGCGTCGTTGAGGCCGGCGTCCGCCTCCCAAGAGACGATCCTCCCGTCGCCCAGGTGCACCTGCGCCCAGGCGAACACATCGCCGTACACGTTGGTGAAGTCGACGCGCCAGAGGCCGTAGCGGTCCTGCGCGTCGTAGGCGCCGGCGGTGAAGCCGCGGTTCTGCTCCAGGCTGGCCGCGATCATGGGGTGCTCGGATGCGATCTGGATCGCGCGCTGGATGTCTGCCTCGTACCCTTGCGCCCAGACCGTGGAAACGACGAGCAGCGCGCAGGCTGTGAGCAGCGCCCCGAGACCACGCTTGGCGACGGAGGCTCGCATCACGCACCCGGCCGCATGATCCCGCGGTAGTTGGCGCGGTAGCCGGGGAACACCTGATCGACGGCGCTGTTGCGCATGCGCTGCACCAGGATCTCGGAGAGCACGTCGCGGAAGTCGGTGGTGATGGCGAGGTCGCCGTCGTCGAGGGCGTCGGGCGCCAATGACGGCCAGGCGCCGTGAACACCGCCGCGCACGCCACCGCCCATCACCAGCATCGAGCCGCCGCGGCCATGGTCGGTGCCGCCGCTGGCGTTCTCGACGAGCTGCCGACCGAACTCGCTCATCGTCACGACCGTCAGGCGGTCGGCGCGGTCGGAGAGATCGTGGTGGAACGCGGCCAAGCCGCTGGCAAGCTCGTTGAGCAGGCCCGCGAACTGACCCTCGACTCCGCCCTGGTCCTCGTGAGTGTCCCAGCCCCCTAGGTCGATGCAGGCGATCTCCAAACCGACCTCGGCTTTGATGAGTTGAGCGACCTGCCTCAGCGCGTAGCCGAAGCCGGTCTCCGGGTAGTTGCCGGCGTTGCCGGAGCCCTTGCCGTTGCCCGATGACAGGCGCCTGAGCTCGCGCATCGTCGAGAACAGGCTGTCGGCTTCTCGGTCGAAGACCGAGCTCGAGCCGGCGCGGCGGTAGAGGTCGCGCAGGCCGCGTTCGAGCTCGGTGCGGTAGTGGTCTGGGACGTTGAGGTCGAAGCCCTCGAGTGAGTCGAGCGCCAAGGCGGGCTCTGGTCCCTGCAGCGAGGTCGGCAGCGTCGGCGCCATGGCGAGGGCTCGGAACGGCGAGTCGTTGGTCCACGGCACCGACTGCAGGTGGCGCGTGAGCCAGCCGGTCTCGGTGACCCTCACGCCCGGCGTGCCGCGCTCCATGTACTCCATCGCGTCGAAGTGCGAGCGCGACGGGTCGGGCGAGCCGGCGGCGTGGATGACCGCGAGGCGGCCGCCCTGGTAGATCTCGTGCAGCGGGGCCAGCGAGGGGTGGAAGCCGAAGAAGCCGTCGAGGTCGAGGACGCTGCTCTCCGGTATCGCCGTAGCGCTGCGGCGGTCGTAGAACCTCGCCCCCTCTCCCACGGGCACGACGGCGCTCATGCTGTCCATCCCGCCGCGCAGGAACACGACGACCAGCGTGTCGACCTCGCGCGGCGTCTGCGCGAACGCGACGAACGGCAGTCCGGGGAACAGCGAGTTGGTCAGCATCAACGCGCCACCGCCCGCCACCGACTTCAGGAACGTGCGGCGGCTGATGCCCTTCTGGTCGAGGGTACGGTACTCGTCGCAGCCGGCGGCCGGCATCGCTCCCGCGCGTAGGATCTTGCTATCTGACATCGAGGTCTCCTCTACGACTCAAGGTCGCGGCTCTAGGTGAGTTGGAACTCGGGGGACGCCAGGATCAGGCCGACGAGCGAGGGTAGGCGGTCGTAGCGGAAGTCCGAGCTGACCGCGTCGAGCGGAGGGGGGTTGTCGAGCGCGGCCAGCAGCAGCGATCTCGTCGCGTCCTCTATCGGGTCGCCGACGAGGCGCTCCCAGGTGGTGTCGACCAGCGAGACGACCGTCGTGGCGTTCGGAATCACCTCGTCGAGGTTCACCGTCACGGCACCTTCGGTCCAGCCGTGGTGCGCGTGCGCGAGCACCATCGCCGCGTTCCAGCGATGCAGCAGGCCGTTGACGTTGAACCACGGCTCGGCCATGTCCGGGTAGCCGTTCGGCGGGAACCAGTGGTACGGCAGGTGTCCCAGCCGCTCGAGCGAGTAGTTGACGAGCCAGGTGTCGTTGACCTCGATGGACGGCCTGAGCGCGCGCAGCATCGCCGCCAGCGATTCCATCGGTCGCCTGAACTTAGTGCCGCGAGCCGCCATGAACTCCTCTGACGAGAAGAGCGTGCGCAGGACCGCCTTGATATCGCCGTCGGTGGCGGTGAACGTCGCGGCGACGGAGGACACCAGGCTCTCGGGTGGGTCGTCCGCCACGAAGCGGCGGCACAGCTTGGTGCTGATGAAGCGCGCGGTCGACGGGTGGGTGGCGAGGATGTCGAGCACCTGCAGCCCGTCCTCGATGCCGCGCCCGGCCGCGATGCGGTGGCCGAGCACGTACTTCTCGCCCTCGTCGTGCATGTTCCTGTCGAAGACCATCGGGCCGCGCCAGCCGTCTTGCTGCAGCGTCCAGCCGGTGAAGCAGCGCGCGACCTCGATCACATCCTGCTGCGTGTACCCGCCCTGCACCCCAAGCGTGTGGAGCTCGAGGAGCTCGCGCGAGTAGTTCTGGTTCGGGTGGTCCTTGTGGCTGCTGGCGTTGTTCAGATAGAGCAGCATGCCGGGGCTGCGCGCCGAGGCCATGAGCAGGTCGTGGAAGCGGCCGAGCGCGTGAGAGCGGGCGACCTCGCGGTCGTCGATTACCTTCTCAGGGACCATGTCGGGCAGCGGCACGTTGAAGTGGTCGGTCCAGAACTCGACCACCTTCTCGTAGAGCTGCCGCTCGCTGAACGCCGCGCGGTAGAGCCGGCCCCACAGCACCTGCTGGAAGACGGCGCCGTAATCCTCGTCGAGCGCGCGCCTTATCCCGCTGATGTCGGCACTGAGGGCCGGATGGCGCTCGAGGAAGCTGTCGACGAGCGGGTCGTCGATCGCCTGGTAGTCGAGCTGCCATTCGACGTAGCCGGCGGCGCCCATCTCGCGCACCCGCTCGATGTCCTGCGGCCGTGCACCCCAAGTGAGCCTGTTGGCGAGGTGACGTGCGGCGCTGACCGAGGACGACGGCTCGAAGTGCATGGCCGATCATCGACCCAGGCATGGCGAGTTGCATGAGAACTCGGCCTCAGTGAAGGTGAGGTGGATGAGCGAGGGGTGGATCGCCTCGAGCGATGGCAGCTAGAAGATCGCGCCGGTGTTCAATCTCTCTATGAAGGCGCCCGTGGAGAGGATCAGTATCCCGTCGTCGGTGCGGCGGGGGGCCGGCTCGAGCGAGACAACGATTCGTTGACCGACCTTCGGATGGTCCTTGACGAGATCTCTCAGTCCATGCAGGTGACCGTCGGTTACCTTAGCTGTCGCTTTGGCCTCGAGCGCGACTTCCATGTCGTTGACGATGAAGTCGACCTCGGCGCCGCTCGTGAGCCGCCAGAAGCTGAGCGTGGCGAAGGTCTCGGCATACGACGTGTAGGCGGACAGCTCGTGATGCACCCAGTTCTCGAAGGCCTTGCCGAAGAGCTCCGAACGCGGCTCGAGAGGTCCGCGTCGCGCCAGATAGTTGACGACTCCTACGTCGGCGAAATAGAACTTGGGCGCGGTCAGGACACGCCTCTTGGGCCGTCGGCGGTAGGCAGGCAACCAACGTCCAAGCAGTGTATCGACGAGGATCTCGTAGTACGACTTGACGGTCTGGCTCGAGACGCCTGACTCGCGGGCTATGTTGGAGTAGTTCACCTGCTCGGTGTCTCCCAAGGCTGCGCTGTTGAGAAAGTCCGCGAACGCAGGCACGTTGCGCACGATCGCCTCGGCTGCGATCTCCTCGCGGAGGTAGTCGGACACGTACGCATCGAGTAGGGGTTTGGGCCGATCTGATAGATAGATGCGCGGCAGGTATCCATGGTTGAGCACGCGGCCCAGATCGAACTCGGTGCCGAGCTCGGTTGCGGTAAGGCCGAACAGCTCTTTGCGCAAGGCTCTGCCGCCAAGGAGGTTCGCCGCTCCCCTCCGAACCTTGCGCGCACTAGAACCAGACATGGCGAACTGCGTGAGCGTGTTCTCGAGGAGCCAATGAACCTCGTCGAGGAGTGCCGGCACCTTCTGTATCTCGTCGATCACGACCTGCGACGCGCTCTGAGCGGCAAGCTCTTGCCTCAGGGTTTCCGGGTTCTGTAGGTAGCGCCTGTACACCTCGTTGCGCAACAGATCTACCCACAGTGCATCCGGATACAGCTGCTTCAGGAGCGTGGATTTGCCGGTCTGTCTGGGACCCCAAAGGAAGAACGTCTCAGTGCCGTATGGCGGAAGCCTGATCGCACGCTTCAACATCCACTTGAAAATATCATGATATTTTCAAGTGGCGGTTCGGATTTTCATACGCGGGCTGGGCTCACCTAGGCGCACTGGATCAGCAATCTCGCCTCTCCGTCCACAGCGAGCGCCGGCCCCAACGTTCCCGCAGATAGAATCCCCCGTGGCAATCCAAGACGCACCAACCTCCGGCGCGAGCAGCGCCGCCTCGATAGTCGACGTCATCCGCACCCGCCGCTCGGTAGGACTGGGGCGGCTCGTAGACGGACCCGGCCTAGATCACGGCGAGGTAGTCGCGGCCGTCGAGTCCGCCCGCTGGGCGCCGAACCACAAGCGCACGGAACCGTGGCGCTTCTACCTGCTCGACGACGAGCGCAAAAAGCAGCTCGCGGCGCTGTGGGGCGAGCAGCTCGAGCGCACCGGGTCGAACCCCGACCGTGTCGCCTCCAAGCGCCAGGAGTGGGCTGCCGTGCCGGGCGTGCTGATCGTCACCTGCACCAGCGCCGAGGGCGTCGACGAGGTCACCAGGCTCGAGGACTACGCCGCCGCCGCCTGCGCGGTGCAGAACCTCTGCTTGCACCTGTGGTCGAAGGGGGTCGCCACCAAGTGGTCGACAGCGGGAGCCGACAAGCACGAGGGCTTCTGGCCGCTGCTCGGTCACGCGGAGACGCCTGCCGACACGCGCCTGGTCGCTTTCGTGTTCTACGGTCTCGCCGCGGAGCTGCCGAAGCCGCACCGCAAGCGCGAGGTCGGTGACGTTCTCGTCGATTTCCGGCACGGGTAGAACACAGTCGGAAGCTCGCGCGTGTAGCAGACCGTAGGTGCTCGTTCTCCGGGAGTCGGGGAAGGTGGGCTCGCGAAGTCGGGGCCGACAATCTACGAGATGACAACCGCAGATCCGCGAACTTGACTCCGCGTTTCCGCGACGACTGTGTCCATGTACCCGGTGGATACGGCACGTTTGACCATCTCGTGGAAGTGAACTCGCCTCAGGCATATGCTCAAGCCCATGCCATCAGCGCAAGCCGTCGACTCCTCAGACGCTCCAGACCTCACCTCGGCGGTGGAGCAGTTCGCCGCGACCAACCACAGCCCCAGCGGCATCGTCGCGGTGGCGAAAGACGGCGTCATCCTGTCATCCAAGGCGTGGGGCGACGACGGCTACGACGTCACCACACCGTTCCGGATCGCCTCGCTGACCAAGAGCTTCACGGCGCTCGCGATCCTCTCGCTGCGCCGCGCCGGGCTCCTCGGCCTCGACGACGAGGTAGTCGGGCACATCCCCGAGCTGAACGTCGTGGCGCCCTCCGACTGGCCGGCGCTGCGCATCAGGCACCTGCTGTCGATGTCAGGCGGCATCGCGACCGACAACCCCTGGGGCGACAGGCAAGAGGCGCGCACCCGTGAAGAGCTGAGCGCGTGGCTGGCAGCAGGCCTGCGGCTCACCTTCCCTCCCGGCAGCGACTTCGAGTACGCCAACCTCGGTTACGCGATCCTCGGTGAGATCATCTCCCGTTCGAGCGGCCAGGACTACCACCAGTTCGTGAAGGACAACATCCTCGATCCGCTCGCTCTGGCAGACACGCGCTTCGCGGCCGAGGAGCTCGCCTCGACGGCCCCCGGCTACCACCGCGAGCCGATGCTGACCGGACAGCCGGGCGGCTGGACGAACCAGACGCCGACCGGTCCAGGGGTGTTCTCGCCCATCGGAGGCCTCTACTCGAGCGTCCGCGACCTCGTGACCTGGACACATCTCTACATGACCCGCGAGGTGCCGGCCGGAGTCGGGTTCACGGCGGCCGACCTGCTCGAAGCGCAGCAGCCCCTGACGCCACTCGGCGCCGACAACGCCGAGGCGCCGCTGCACGGCCTCGTCCAGTACGGCTACGGCTACGGCCTGATCGTCGAGCAGTACCACGACCACGGCACCTTCCTCGCCCACTCCGGCGGCTACCCCGGCTTCACCGCCTACATGATCTGGCACCCGGAGACGCGTTACGCGGCCATCGCATCGGCGAACGGCACGCACTCCGGCGTGTCGGATCTAGCCGTCGAGGTCATCGCGCCGCTGGTCGTCAAGGCGGAGCGCGACCGCGTGAAGTACGAGCCGTGGGCCGAGACGCTCGCCGCCGCCGATCAGATCACGCGGCTCATCCGCGAGACGCCCGGCGCCAGCGCCTCCGAGCTGGCTAGCAGTTACGCGTCCCTGTTCGCGGAGAACGTCGAGATGGACTTCCCGTTGGCGCGGCGCATCGAGTACCTGCAGCAGGCGCTCGTCAACCTCGGCGCGCCGCGCGCTCCGAGCGATAAGCCGGACCCGAGCCGTCCCGCCACAGTCAAGTGGACGATGCCGGCCGACTACGGGCGGCTCGAGGTGCTGATCGAGCTGGCGCCGGTCGCGCCGTACGGGGTGCAAACGTTCTCGGTCGAGGTGTTCAACGGGTCGCGGAAGGTTCGGCTGTTCTGAGGGGCTGCAGGTCCTGCCGTAGCTGGCTCACCACAGAACACGAGCGCCTAGGTCGGCAATAGCCGGATCCCGAGTAACGACTGTCAGCTCTTCGAGTCGGGCTTGGGCCGCCAGCATCCTGTCGAACGGATCTCGATGCTCGCTCTCGAGCAGACCCGCCCTGATCGAGTGCTGGTGTGTCATGGCCAAGATCTCGGCTCGTAAGACTTTGGCAAGTACTTCGAAGCCGTCGACGAGTGGTCTGGCGTCAGGGAGCTTCCCTATGCGGTACTTAGTAGCCAGCTCCCAGGCAGTGGCGCTACTGAGGAACACCTGCCGGCCACGCGCACGCATCGCTTCAGCCGCGGCTTCAGAGAGTCTCTCGGGCGTGGTCACCGCCCAGACGAACACGTGAGTGTCCAGGAGTAGCTTCAATCCGGACCGCCACCCTCCCACGCAAGGAGCTCCTCTTCAGGCAGGGGATCGAAGAACACGGAGTCGTCGATCGGTGGCACGACGCCGGCGAGGCTGCCGAAGATCGGAGGCTCGGGACGCAAGGGTGTGAGAGGAACGAGGCGTGCGTACGGCTTCCCAGCCTTGGCCAGGATTATCTCCTCGCCCTCGTGAGCCCTGTCGAGCAGCTTCGAGAGTTGCGTCTTGGCCTCATGAACGTTGACGACCTGTGCGTGATCGTCAAGATCCACGTCTCGATCTCCTCTCATATGACTTAGTCTAGCTTAGTTCAAACTAATTCTACGTCAGATGTAGAACCCCTCGCGCAAGTTGATCCCGTGCTCCAACCACACCTTCATCGCTGCGAGCATCCCCGACCAGCCGTGGCAGTTGCCGAGCGCGGCGCTGATCCCTTCTTGCGTGGGCTGCCACGCCGACTCTGTGATGGTGACGAGGGTGCGGGTGTCGTCGTCGAGCGGCTCGAACCTGAACTCGACGCGGTTCGATTCTCTGCCGCCGGCACCATGAGCTGCGCCCCACTCGATGACGATGCGCTCTGGCGCGACGGCTTCCACCACCGTCACTGGGAACGCGCCTGGGAAGTCGTGGAAGTCCCAGGTCACGGCGTTGCCAGGCTCGAGGCGCCCGACGGCGCCGCCGGTGGTGAAGTAGCTGGAGAGCTGCGACGGGTCAGCGACAGCCTCGTAGACGGTGCGTCGAGGGCGGGCGATACGGCCCGAGACGGTGACGATGATCGGCTCTAAGTCACGCTGGTCTGGCATGCCTAGTTATAGCGGTCACGGTCCGAGATAGGTTGCCGCCGGTGTCAGCTTGCGAGCATTGCCCGTGCCGTCCCGGTTGAACGGCCATATCACGGCTGTCGCCCGGCCGGTTATCGACATCGCGTCTACCGTCCCGAAGTAGCGCGAGTCCTCGCTGCCACCGAACGAACGGTTGTCGCCGAGCACGAAGTAGCTGTCCGGCGGGACCACGATGTCGAGGATCTGCGGCACGCCTTCGATCGTTCCGGCAGGCACGTCGATGCTGCCTACTGTTCCTTCGTAGTAGAGCTGTACGCGTGGATCATCGATACCGATAGGCTCGTGCTCGCTACCGCGCCCGGGCAGGATGGGAGTGGAGGCGCGCGCTAGCGCGTCGTTGAAACCCATGACGAGGGCGACGACCTTCCCGTTCTCGATGACGACGTTCGGGAAGTCGACGAGATGTGTCCGAAGCGCGCCGGCGTGCGAAGTCTCAGGGTCGGCGAGGGCCGCGCCGTTCACGTAGACCTGACCAGCCTCGATCCGCACCCTGTCGCCAGGCACCCCTACGATGCGCTTGATCACCAGGCTGCGCCTGCCGGTGACGAGCGCGCGTGGGGCGTTGGCGGGCTCGCGCAGGACGACGATCTCGCCGCGAGCGTACTCACCAAGCACACCGGCTCGCCTGAGCCAGGTCTCGTACTTCGGTACGAACAGCCTGTCGCCACTGAACAGGCGGCTCAGCAGGTTGCTGCTCGTGCGAGCACCGTGGAGGGTCGGTTCCATCGATCTTCCGACGACGCCAACGGTGGTGAACCCGAAGGTGACGACCAGGTACGCGACCGCGAAGGCCTCTACCAGGAGGCGAAGGTCGCGCCAACGAGCTCCACCACCCGACGGCCGAGCTACGACTGCCCTCGTTCGCGCGACTTGGGGTGTGTCATCGGGCTTCATGCTCACGGGAATGTACCAGCGATCTGTGGCGTTGGAAGTGGGCGCCGCGCCTCGTCGAGGAGGCGCGGTACGAGCCTGTCGCGGTCACGGCGTTGGAGGGTGCTCCCTAGGCGAACGAACGTGTTGACGCGCGCCGACACGCGCCTCAAAGACCGCCAAGGCACCACGCAGGACACCGCTCAGGAACCGACAGAACCGCCGTGATAGCCTGCCGTCATCTCAAGCACGGGAGGCTATCTCATGCCTTCGCGAAGCTCTCGCGCCCCATCCGCCCACCGCGCAACTCCTGCTCGCCGCGCGCTTCTCGCCAGGCTGCTGCTCACCTCTGTCCTACTGCTCGCGCCCCAACTGGCGGCGGCACAAGAAGACGCCCCGATCCCAGAGCGCGTAGCGACGACCTACGACGGCGCCGACATCCCCGGCAACGACATCCAGATCATCCACGACATCACCCTGGAGCGTTGTCACGGCGCGTGCCTCGCCGGCTCGGACTGCGCCGCCTTCACCTTCGACCAGCGCAACGGCGTCTGCTACCTGAAGAACCCGGCGAGCGACTATGTCGTCCACCCAGACGCCTACTCGGGCGTCATATCCGCCAGGAGCGAGGCGGAGCTGGCGCAGGCACGGCAGATGGTCGAGGAGATGTCGTTCCTGTTCGGTTCCGACATCGACAGGGCGCGCGCCCAGGCCGTGGCGATCGCCGAGCTCTACCCCGCTCAAGGATTCGACGACGAGTCGTGGCTGGACCTCGCGTCGCGGCAGGATCCAGCCGACGCGGTCTACTCGACCGGCGCCGCCGTCAACGCCGCCATCAACGCCGCGGCCAGCGGCCGAGCCTGGTTGGAGCATGCACGTGCGCTCTTGCTCCTGGCCGCCGCCACGCCGAACAGCCGTTTCGAGCTGAACTCCCAGGCGACTTACGCCGCCATCAACGCCGCGCTGCGGCTCCCCGACGTGCAGAACGCCGACGCGTTGGCGCTGCTGGCCCGCGGCCTCGAAGCCACCTTCCGCGGCACGACGGCGCTGGAGGCCCTCGAGCTCGCCGACCGCATCGCGCCGGGCATCGCACCCACCGAGCTGGCGCGCCTGCGTGAGGTCTTCGGGTTCAGGGTGCTCTCGCACGACATCGACGCGCGCACCGCTGCGCCCAGGATCTGCGTCTCGTTCTCGGAGCCGTTGGCCGGCGACGTCGACTACTCGCAGTACGTGCAGAGGACGATTCCCGGCCTGGCGGTCGAGGTGGATGGACGGCAGCTCTGCGTCGCAGGCGTCAGCTACGGTCAGCGCTACAGCCTGGTCCTGCGCGCGGGCCTACCCAGCGCCGACGGCGACGTGCTCCAGAAGGACGTGCCGCGCGACGTCTACGTCCGCGACCGCAGCCCCGCCGTCCGGTTCCCCGGGCGCGCCTACGTGCTGCCGGCCAGTGGCACGCGCGCGCTGCCGATCGAGACCGTCAACGCCAACGACCTCGAGCTGACGCTGCTGCGCGTCTCCGACCGCAACCTAGTCACCTCGATCCGCGACGGCAGCTTCCTCGAGAGCCTCGGCATCTGGGAGGGCGACCGCTTCGAGTCGACGCTGGCCGAGCGTATCTGGCAGGGCGCGGCGCGGCTCGATGGCGCGCTCAACGTCGCCACCGACTCCCTGTTGCCTCTCGACGCGGCCGGCGACCTTGAACCGGGCGTCTACGTGTTGCGCGCCGCGGTCACGGGCGCCGACCCGTACGACGTGCCGCCCGCGATGCAGTGGTTCATAATCTCCGACCTCGGCGTCACGACCCTGAGCGGCTCGGACGGCCTGCACGTGGTCGTACAGCGCCTCTCGGATGGACAGCCGCTGGAGGGTGCCCGCGTCGGTCTGGTCGCACGCTCCAACCGCGAGCTGGGCGAGGCCGTCACCGACGAGCTGGGCCACGTCGTCTTCCCTGGCGCCCTCGCGCTCGGGAGCGGCAACTCCGCTCCGGCGCTGGTCGTCGTCGAGAGCGCGAACGACTTCTCGGTCCTCTCGCTGGAGGCTGTCGAGTTCGACCTGTCAGACCGCGGCGTCGCCGGGCGCGAGTCACCCGGCCCGCTCGACGTGTTCATCACCAGCGACCGCGGCGTCTATCGCCCTGGCGAGACGATCAACCTCACCATCCTGGTGCGCGACGCCAAGGCGCAGGCCGTGACGGGCATGCCTCTCACCGTGCGGCTGCTGCGTCCCGACGGTGTGGAGTACGCCAGCGTCGTCGACACCCGGGGCAGCGCTGGCGGTCACGTCGTCGCACTGAGCCTGCGCGGTGACGTGCCGCGCGGACCGTGGCGCGTCGAGACGCTGATCGACACGACAGCGCCGCCACTGGCCAGCCGCACCGTGCTGGTCGAGGACTTCCTGCCCGAGCGCATCGACTTCAGC
Organism: uncultured bacterium; assembly: GCA_964392895.1. Taxonomy (GTDB): domain Bacteria; phylum Deinococcota; class Deinococci; order Deinococcales; family Trueperaceae; genus CAYMRL01. The sequence goes on along the minus strand of CAYMRL010000006.1, from coordinate 125,488 downwards.
CTCTCGTTGGGCAGCGAGGACGCGCTCGACCCCACAGCCGCTCAGACACTGCTCGTCGAGGCCAACCACCTCTTCGGCGCACCGGCCGCCGACATGACCGTCACCGGCACCGTCTCGGTCTACGCCGTCACCACGCTGCTCGACTGGCCCGGCTACAGCTTCGGTCGCCTCGACCAGCGCGTCGACACGCAGGTCAGGCCGCTGGCGGCGGGTCTCACCACCGACTCGCAAGGTCGTCTCGAGGCGCCGCTGCAACTAGACCGCCTGACGCTGGAGGCTCGCCCCTACGCGCTGCGGGTCCTCGCGACCCTCCTCGACGGCGCCTCACGCCCGGTCGAGCGGCAGATCGTGCGGCCTCTGAGCCCGGTCTCCGCCGTCGTCGGCATCAAGCCTGCTTTCGACGGCGCCCTGAGCGAGAACTCGGAAGCAGCGTTCGATCTCGTCATCGTCGAGCCCGACGGAACGGCCGGCAGCGGCGAGCTGATCTGGCAGGTCGACCGCATCGAGACCCGCTACCAGTGGTACTCGGTCGGCAGCCGCTGGTACTGGGAGCCGGTGACGCAGCGCCACCGCGTCGCCGAAGGCGCGCTCGACGCGCAGGCCGGCCCGGCGAGCCTGAGCGTCCCGGTCGGCTGGGGCAGGTACGAGCTGCGCGCCACCTACCAGGGCGGAGCGTCGGCCTCGTTCTCGTTCTCGGCCGGTTGGGTGTCGGCCGACGCCACGCGCGAGACGCCCGACTTGCTGGCCGTATCGCTCGACGCCGAGACCTACGCACCTGGCGACGTAGCCAGGCTGCACCTCGTGCCGGAGGAGCCGGGCGTCGCGCTCATCGCGGTGCTCGCAGACCGCGTCGTCGACCTGCGCCTCATGGAGGTCACCGGCGAGACGACGATAGAGCTGCCCGTCACCGAGGAGTGGGGCACCGGCGTCTACGTCACAGCCAGCCTCATACGCCCCAGCGACGGACCGGAGCACCTGCCGAACAGAAGCCTCGGTCTCGCTCACGCCAGCGTCGATCCGGGCGCCAGGGTCCTGTCCGCCACGCTGACCGCGCCGGCCGAGACGCGCTCCGGCGAGACGCTCAGCGTCGTGCTCGAGGTGCCAGGTGTCACCGGTACGGTGCACGCCACCATCGCGGCCGTCGACCTCGGCATCCTCAACGTCACCGGCTTCCAGTCGCCCGATCCGAGCGGTCACTACTTCGGGCAGCGGCGTCTCGGCGTGGCGATTCGCGACCTGTACGGCAGGCTCATCGACGCGCGGCAGGGCGCGATGGGCTCGGTGCGCTCCGGCGGCGACGCCGAGGGCGACGCCAGCACCGGCCCCGTCCCGGCGGAGGACCTCGTCTCGCTCTTCTCCGGTCCGGTGACGCTGGTGAACGGCCGCGCCGAGGTCAGCTTCGACCTGCCGGCCTTCGACGGCACCGTGCGCCTGATGGCGGTGGTGTGGACGGAAACCGCGGTGGGCCAAGCCGAGCTCGACGTGCTGGTACGCGACCCCGTCGTCGTGCAGGCCAGCTTGCCGCGCTTCCTCAACCCCGGCGACCAGAGCCGGCTGCGCGTCGAGCTGACCCACGCTTCCGGCGCCAGCGGCACCGTGCAGCTCGCGGCATCCGGGCACGGCCTCGGCGCCGTGCCGGCCACCGTCGAGCTGAGCGCGGGCGGCCGCGCCGTGCTCGACCTGCCACTGACACCGACCGAGCTCGGCGACCACGTCTACGCGCTGGAGGTGACGACGCCCGACGGTGCGGTGATGAGGCGCGAGCTGCGGCTCAGCGTGCTCCACACCGACCCCGAGGTCGCGCGCAGCACCCGCGTGGTGCTCGCTCCCGGCGAGACGTTCCTGTTCGACGACGCCGTCCTCGCCGGCTTCCGGCCCGGCACGGCCCGCGCCAGCCTGGCCGCCGGCTTCGGGGCGGCCATCGACACGCCCGGACTGATCCTGCGGCTGACCGGCTACCCGTACGGCTGCACCGAGCAGATCGCGTCGAGCCTGCAGCCGCTGCTGCTCGCGCCCAACGCCGCCTTCCAGCTCGGGATCGCCACGCAACTGGAGGCGCGCGCCTGGCTGCAGGAGGGTGTCGACAGGATCCTCACCCGCCAAGGCCGCGGCGGCGGCTTCGGGATGTGGTCGGCGGGCGGCTTCGACTTGTGGCTCGACGCCTACGCCACCGACGTACTGCTGCGCGCCGAGGCCGCGGGCGTCAGCGTGCCCGCGACCTCCCTGCGGCAGGCTCTCGACAACCTACGCAACGAGGTGGCGCAGGCCGGCTCGCTGCACGACGGCGCGACGGCGTACGCCTACGCCTTCTTTGTTCTGGCCCGCGCCGGTGAGGCCGCGATCGGCGACCTGCGCTACTACGCCGACGAGCTGGCCGACCGCTTCGACACGCCGCTCTCTGCCGCCCACCTCGCCGCCGCCCTGGCGGCTTATGGCGAGAGGGAACGCTCCGAGGCGCTGTTCGCGCGCGCTGAGGAGCTGGCCCTGGCTGACGTGAGGGACGACGGCTGGCGCGACGACTACGGCACCGTCTTGCGCGACCGCGCCGGGCTGCTGGCCCTCGCGGTCGAGGCCGGCAGCAGCGTCGTCGACCGCGCGCGGCTGGCCGGGCTCGTCGCCGGAAGCGAGTCGCCCAACTACATGTCGACGCAGGAGGCCGTCTGGGTGCTGCACGCCGCGACCGCTCTCGGCAGTGCTACCCAAGGGCTCGAGGTCGACGGCGCGCCCGCCGCCGGCGACGTGCTGCGCCTCTACGACGGCGTCAGCAGCGAGCTGAGGAACGCCGGAACGGAAGCCGTCCCCGTCACCGTCACGACCTTCGGCGTCCCGGAGCAGGCTCCCAGCGCCGGCGGTGTCGGCTACAGCATCTCGCGCCGCCACTACACGCCCGCCGGGCAGGAAGCGGACTTAGGCGCGGTGCGCGCCGGCGACAGGCTCGTGGTGGTGCTCGAGGTGCGGCCAGAACGCGGCGTTCCCGGTGGGCGCCTGATCGTCGACGACCCGCTGCCGGCCGGCTTCGAGATCGACAACGCCAACCTGCTGCGCGCCGGCGACGTCACGGGGCTCGACTGGCTGAACGTCTACTCGTTCGCCGAGACCACCGAGGCGCGCTCCGAGCGGTTCCTGGCCGCGGTGAACTGGACCTCGTCCGAGCCGCTGCGGCTCGCCTACTTCGTGCGCGCGGTCGCGCCCGGTGACTACCACTACGCCGCGCCGCTGGTCGAGGACATGTACCGGCCCAGCAACCGCGCCATCGGTGAGACGGGGAGGCTGGTCGTAAGGCCGTGAGGGCACCGCGCCGCGGTGGCGCAACCCGCGCGGGTGGCGGCTCTCGCCGCGTTCGCGTCCTGGGTTCCCTACGCACCCTCGCGCTACCCCTGTATCTGGCGATCTGCCTAGCCTGGGGGTTCGAGCTATGGGTCGTGACCACGGCCCTTCCTTCGCTGACGTTGGATACGTCGGTCGAGGTGTTGGCCCGCGACGGCCGCCTGCTGCGGGCGTACAAGGTCGCCGATGGGCGCTGGCGCCTCGCCGTGACGGCCGACCAGGTCGATCCGACCTACCTGCGGATGCTCCTCGCTTACGAGGACCGGCGCTTCTACTCCCACAACGGCGTCGATCCGCTCGCCCTGGCGCGGTCGCTGCTGTCGTCGGTCCTGAGCGGCCGGTTGGTCTCGGGCGGCTCGACCCTGACGATGCAGGTGGCGAGGCTCCTCGAGGACGGCTCGACCGGCACCGTTCGCGGCAAGCTGCGGCAGGTGCGCGTGGCGTTGGCGCTCGAGAGGGAGCTGAGCAAGGAAGAGATCCTAACGCTCTACTTGAACCTCGCCCCGATGGGCGGCAACCTCGAAGGCGTCCGCGCGGGCAGCTTCGCCTGGTTCGGCAAGGAGCCGCAGCGCCTCACCGAGGCCGAGGCCGCCCTCCTGGTCGCGCTACCCCAAGCGCCGAGCGCCCGCACGCCCGATGCCCACCCGGAGGCGGCGCGGTTGGCCATCGGCCGCGTCTTGGAGCGCGCCGTGGCGGTGGGAACGCTTACCGAGGAAGCCGCGGGCGCGGCCCGAGCCGAAGCCCTGCCCACGACCAGGCGGCCCTTCACGGCTCTCGCCCCTCACCTCGCCGACCGCCTGCACGCCGCCGATCCCGCAGCGAGACTCCACCGGACGACGCTAGACGCCGACCTGCAAGCCGCGCTCGAGTCCCTGGTGCTGGGAGCGCTGCGCGGCCTGCCGCCTCAGGCGACGGTCGCCATGGTCGTGGCGGATCCCGACTCGGGCCAGGTCCTCGCCTCGATCGGCTCCGCCGACTACACCAGCGATGCGAGAAGCGGCTTCGTCGACATGACCCAGGCGTTGCGCTCGCCCGGCTCGACCCTCAAGCCACTGATCTACGGCCTGGCGTTCTCCGACGGCATCGCCCATCCCGAGACGCTGCTCGACGACCGCCCCGAGGACTACGGCGGCTACTCACCGCAGAACTTCGACGGCCTCTTCCGCGGTGTGGTGACGGCGCGCGAGGCCCTCGAGTCCTCGCTCAACCTGCCGGCCGTCGCGCTGACCGAGGCGCTCGGACCGGCCAGGCTGCTGTCGTCGTTGCGGCAGGCGGGGGTCGGAGCCGTCGTGCCGGGTGACGCTCCGGGGCTGGCGCTGGCGCTCGGCGGCGTCGGCGTCACCCTCGAGGGCCTGGTGCAGCTCTACGCCGCGATCGCGCGCGGCGGCGAGGCGCGCGCGCTGACGGCGAGCGCCGCGGAGACGGCTTCCAACCCTAGCCCAAGGCTGATGACGCCGGAGGCCGCCTGGCACGTGGCCGACATCCTTGCCGGCGCCCCTCGCCCCGCCGGGCTGCCGGAGTGGCCGCTGGCGTTCAAGACCGGCACCTCGCACGGCAACCGCGACGCGCTGGCGCTGGCCTTCGACGGCGCGCACGTCGTGGGCGTGTGGGTGGGGCGCCCGGACGGTTCGCCGGTGCCGGGCATGTACGGGGTCGACGTCGCGGCTCCGCTGGTCTTCGAGGTCTTCGCGCGCCTCGGCGGGGTGGTGGCGCTGCCACCCTCGCCGCCGGGTGCGCTGGTGGTGGCCGCCAACGGCGACCTGCCCACCCACCTGCGCCGGTTCGGCGCTCGCGCGATCGAGGCCGAGGACGCGCCGCGACTCACCTTCCCACCGGAGGGCGCGGCCCTCGCGCCGCTGCCCGGCGGCATCCCCGCACGCGTCGAGCGCGGCCAGGCACCCTTCACCTGGTTCGCCAACGGCGTGCCCCTGGCGCTCGGTAGCTACGAACGCGAGCTGCGGCTCGCGCTCGAGGGGCCCGGGTTCGTGACGCTGTCGGTAGTCGACGCGGTGGGACGAGCGGCCAGGGTGCAGTTCGAGGTGCGCTAGTAGGCGGTTCTGCTCTAGTTGGCGCCTACCAACTCGAAGACCACACGCACTCTGCTGTCGTACTCGTCGCTGTCAAGCAGCGCCAGCGAGCCATCGGCCGCGACCGCGAACAGGTCGAGACCACCAGGGATGGCACCGTTCGCGAACCAACCCGCCAGGGCGTAAGTGCCGTCGACTGCCAGAGCGCCACCCCGGTACTGGGTGGTGAAGCCCTTGGCGGCCGTGTAGGTGTCGTCGAGAGAGAGCGTCGCACCGTCGAATGACACAGAGTGAACCACGTCCCTGCCGACGGCGATGATGCGTTCGAGAGACGGCACGAATCCGAGGTCTCTCACCTCGTCGCCGTTGATGACCAGAAGGTCGACCTCTACTGGCACCTCAGGATCGGTCAGATCGTAGATCCCGATCGACTCCGTGTACTGGGTCGTGATGAGCCCAGGCGTTCCGTTGAGGTCGACGATGGTCGTCGAGTTGCCGCCGTCGCCGGCGGTGAGGCTGACGGGAACGTCGCCTGTCACCTCGATCACGTTCGTGCCGTTGTAAAGGTAAGTGTCGGTCGGGTCGATCGTCAGACCGTGAACCTCGGTGTAGGCGCCCTCACTGATGAACGTCAGATCCCCTGCCGCGTCCACTGAGAAGACCTGGACTCCGTCGAGATCGTCGTCGTCGACGTAGAAGCGCGACCCGTCCGACGAGAACGCCAGGCCGATGGGGGCACAGCCGTCACTGCCGTCAAGACACTCCATGCCCGGTATGTCGCCCGCGTACAAGAAGGCCGCCCCGTCATGGGTGATCGAGTCCCCGATGACAACGAAGCGATCGATGCGCGCGCCTCCCCAATCCTGGTCGATCAACGACGCAGTGTAGAGCCACGGCTGGGTCGGGTGAGCGACGATCCCGAAGATGCCAAGACCCATCGGAAGCGAGTCGCTCTCGATGCTGGCTGTCGCGTACTCCACGATCTCGTCGTCGCCTACGCCTACGAGTCTGAGGCTGGTACCGATCGCCACGACATGGGTCGCAAGGTTCGGCGTTACGGTCACTGACACTGACGCACTGCCAGTCGCACCGCGCGAGTCGACGACGGACGCGCTCAGGGTGTGTGAACCCATCGACAAGATCACGTCGCCGCCGACTCCGGGCATCAATGCGCCGTCGAGGTTGCTCGCCCAACTGATGTCGGAGGTGAGGTCCCCATCCTCTGTATCGGTCGCGGTCGCCGACAGGACCACCGACGTGCCGAAAGTCACCGTGGTGCCGGTCGTCGGGCTGGTGATCGTCACCTCAGGGACGGAGTTGCCAGGCGTGCAAGCAGCTACCACCGCCACGAAGAGTAGCCCTATGAGAGCCTTCAGGCGAGCTGGGTTCAACATGATTCCTCCTTAGGCGGTCGACTGACCGCATTACCGACTGCGATGGTAACTAGCGATAGCTCCTGACGTGTATGCGATCGCGCAAACGAGGCGGCGGCTGGTCATCGAAGCAGAAGTCGCCCCGAGGCGTCTATCATTCAGGGCAATGACAACGCACCTATCAGCTCAGCTGCTGGGGCGGGCGTCCTTCTCCTGTGGAGGGCATCCCGTCACGGTGCGCTCGCGCAAGACGGCAGCCATGCTCGCCTTCCTGAGTCTGACTCCCGAAGGCACCCACAGGGACGCCCTGGCCGAGACGTTCTGGGAGAGCGGGAAGCTGGGCAGCGTCAGGCAGGCGCTCTACGAGCTGCGTCAGCTCCCGGGCGCCGACTCGTGGCTCCGAGACGACGACGGAGTGGTGCGCGTGCTGGCCGAGACCGACGTGGCGCACTTCGCCAACGCCGTGAGCCGCGGCGACACCACAGAAGCGCTGGCGCGTTACGGCGGCGAGCTACTAACGGGTCATCGGGACCTGGCCGCTCCGCGCTACGACGAGTGGTTGGCCGCCAACAGGGAGTGGATCTCCGCGCTGCATCTCGAGGCGCTGGTGGGCGAGGCGGAGCGCCTGGAGTCGCTCGGCGAGTGGGACGCAGCCAAGGGTTTGATCCTCGCGGCACTCGAGGTCGATCAACTCAACGAGGCGCTATACCGCATGGGGATGCGGCTCGCTTACGCAGCCGGTGACTCCACCGGCGCGCTGTGGTTGTACCGCCAATGCGTCTCCCGGCTCGAGCGGGAGTTGGGCGAGAGTCCTTCCGATGCCACACGGGAGCTGGCCGGTTCCATCGGCGAGCAGGCTAGCGCCAGAACGGGCCTCAGAACCAGCTCCAGCCTCGACCTCCTGCCCGCCGAGCTGCTGAGGCTCCTGCAGACGGTCGCGCTGAGCGGGGGCCCGCTCGGGGTGCACGGCACGGCCGCGGTCATGGGTCTGTCTGACTTCGAGGTCGCCGAGAGGATGTCCGCGCTCGAGGAGGGAGGGTGGCTCGACTCGCAGCTACACGTCAGCGCGCAGCGCTTAGGGGCGGTGATGGGATCGATCACCCCAGCCGTCAAGCAGCTGCTACATAAGCGCATCGCCGAGGTGCTAGCCGCAGGACCTCACACGGATGACGCTCTGGTCGCGCACCACCTGCTCGGCGCGTCGAGGGCGCGCGACGCCGCTCCACACCTCATCGGTGCAGCCAGGGCAGCCATCGCCAGGGCCGCTCTCGAGGAGGCCACGACGCACCTATTCATGGCGGCATGGGCGGCCTTCGACCTGCCGGAGGGCCGGCTGGAGGCCTACTCGCTCCTCGAGGGTGTCGCCTCGCAACGCGGCGACCAAGAGCTGCAGAACGCGGCGCTAGCGGCCGCCGAGTCCTTGGCGTTGGAGCTGCAAGACGACCTGCAACTCGCGGACGTGAGGCTGCGTCGCTCGCGGCAGCGGCTCTCGCAAGGACGCGTCGGCGAAGGGCTCGAGCTGGCGCTCGACGCGCTCGAGATCGCGAACCGCATCGGGAGCCGCGCCCTGCTCGCCAAGGCCCGCAACGCGGTCGGCGCAGGACACTACTTCGCCGGCGACCTGGACGGTGCGTCAGCCGCTTTCGCCAGCAACCTCGAAGCCGAGGACATGATCGAGCGCTACCGCGCCTACAGCAACCTCGCCAGCCTCACTGCCATGCGCGGAAACGGCGAGGAGGCGTACGGCCAGTTCGAGGCGGCACTGACGCTGGCACGCTCCATCGGGCCGCAGGCGGACGTCGCCGCCACCCTCAACAACCTCGCAGCCACCGCCGACCGCCTGGGCGAGTACGCCAAGGCCGTTCGTCACTTCCGCGAGGGCATCGCGGTGTCGCGCCGCAACCAGGCGGCCGATCGCGAGGGCAGGATGCTCACCAACCTCGCCGCCGTCTACGCGCGGCAGGGTCAGCTCGGACCTGCTTGGAACACGGCCGAGGAGGTCGAGGAGCTAGCCGACAAGATCGCCGCGCCGCGCTTGCGGCTCTCGGCCATCGAGCTCAAGGCCGACGTGCAGCACCACTGCGGTCTCTTGGGCCCGGCGCTGACGAACCTGGCGACAGCGCTGGAGATCGCCGGTCAGCTCGAGGACGAGAGGAAGGCGCTCTCGCTCACGGCCCACGTGCGGACCTTGGAGGCGCTCGACAGCGGCGACCTCAGCGGAGCCGTGGCCGCTATCTCCGCGCTCGACGAGGCGCGGTTGACCGACGACGCTCCCTGGCTCTGGTTCGAGCTCGCTCGCGCCTCTCGCGCTGCGGACGAAGCGCTCGATCTCGCCCACAGGGTGAAGCTCGAGGCGTGGCCGGCGCACCTGCGCATCGTCGCTGACATCGTGTACCTGCGTGCTGCCCTGTTGACCGGCGCCGACGAGGCCTGCTTGCGGCTGGCGGCCGAGGCCGCGCGGCGTCTGACCGGCTCCCTCGCGACTGCCGAGATCGTCGAGAGGCCGTTGGGGCTGCTGCTGCTGGCGCTCCATGCCGCCGGCTCGGCGGACGAGTCGGTCCCGGAGTACGTCATGGACGAGCTCGCCGAGCAGGGCGCGGGGCTGCCGCGCACGCTGCGCACCGAGTTGCTGCTACAACCCCAGGTCTGGCTGGCCTCGCTGCGCCGTTGATGGCGGCATTCACGGTGGCCTGAAGACGCCATTGACGGGGACATTGACGGCCGCTTGACGGCACCCCTCTAGACTCCCAACGACAGCAAGCTTCCCGCGGCACTAGCTGAACCGCGCGCTTCCGGAGGGTGACACGCTCATGACGTTGGATGACAACCGCTACCTGCTCAGGGTGTGGCGCGAGGAGGGCGAGACCTGGCAGGCGACCTTGCGCGACGTCAACGATGGCGAGCTCAGGTCGTTCCTTGGGCTCGACGAGCTGATCGAGTACCTGGAGTCTCGGCGCGCGAGAGAGACCGACGCGACGAGCGACGGCTACCGCCAAGAAGGCGCGAGCAGTGGAAGGAGCGAGACCGATGCCTAAGATCTACCTCGCCGAGGCGTTCGGCCTGATCGGCAAGACCCTACCCCTGATCTGGGTGAGGCTCGGCAGCTACCTGTTGCTCGGCCTCGCCCTCGGCATCTACGCCGCGCTGTTCCTCGGGCTCGGCTGGCTGCTGGGGCGCCTGTGGGCGCCGCTGGGCTTCATCGTGTTCATCGTAGCGGTCGGCGGCGCGTTCGCGGTCGTGCAGTGGGCGGGACGCTACTGGTTCCACCTGCTGAGGGCCGCCCATACCGCCGTGCTGACAGAGTTCATCGTTCACGGCCGCGGGCCGGAGGGCAGCCAGCTCGAGTACGGCAAGCAGCAGGTCCTCGCCCGCTTCAAGGACACCAGCATCCTGTTCGCCGTCGATCTCCTGGTCGGTGGAGCCGTCAAGACGGTGGTGCGCACGTTCACGCGCGTCGCGACGATCCTGCCGATCCCAGGGTTGCAGAGCCTCGGCAACCTGCTCGAGCGCATCGCTGTGATGAGCACCACCTACATCGACGAGGCCGTGCTCTCGCGCTCCTACCAGCAGCGCGAGCAGAACGTCTGGGCCGTCGCGAGAGACGGCGTGGTGCTCTACGCGCAGGCTTGGAAACCGATCCTCGCCAACGCGGTGGTTCTCGCTCTCATCAGTTTCGCCGAGTTCCTTGTCTTCCTGCTGATCCTGGGTCTGCCTGCCCTAGCCATCGGCGCGGCCGTTCCTGGGCTGCGCACCGCGTTGGGCATCGGCGTGCTGATCGGCGCCTGGATGCTCAAGCTGGCGGTGGCGGACGCCTTCGCGCTGGCCGCCACGCTCCTCGCTTACCACCGCAGCACAGCTGACATGGCGGTCAACCAGGAGTGGGTGGCCAAGATCGACGCCGTGTCCGACAAGTTCCGCGAGCTAGGCCGCAAGGCGGTCGACTCGGTGAAGGCGGGCGCGACCACGATCGGGGACGATCCCAGTGCGGTACCTGGCGCCGAGAGTGCACCAGTCATCGCCGCGCCCGAGGATTGAGAGCGAGTGTCATGACCCAACCGAACATCAAGCGCAAGGGCAACCCGGTTCTGGTCGGCTGTCTGGTGACGGTCGCAGTCGTGCTGGTCGCGGGGGGAGCGGCAGCCTACTACTTCCTCGGTAGACCCGCGCTCGCTGCGTTCAATGCAGCGCGCGACTTGGGCAGGATCCAACAGATCGAGAACCGCATCAACGACCGGTCGAGTTTCAGCCCGCCGTCCAACGGGCTCCTCACCCCGCAACAGGTGGAGCGATACCTGACGGTCTCGCGACAGACGTACAGCCGACTCGAGAACCGCGTCGAGGTACTAGACGAGCGCTACCGTGACATCAACCGCTCGGGTGCGACCTTCACGGGGTTCAGGCAGGCAGCCTCTGCCTGGGCCGACCTGTTGCGGTTGGTGGTCGAAGCCAAGGAGACCCAGGTCAACGCACTCAACGCCAACGGCTTCTCCGCAGCCGAGTACTCGTGGGTCCGTTCACAGGTCCTGACGGCCGCGGGTGTCTCGTTCTTCGAAGTCGATCTGGCTCAGCTGGTGGCCGACGGCTCGAACCCGACGCGGCAACAGCAGGCATCGCAGGTACCGCAGGCGAACGTGGACCTGGTGGCGCCCTACACGCAGGAGCTCGAGAAGTTGGTGCCGTTGGCGGTGTTCGGGTTGTAGTCGAAGTGGCGCTCGCAGCGGGTCGCCAATAGTCAACCTATTGGCGACCCGTCAGAACACGCTCAGAACGGGAACTCGAAGTCACCGACGTCGAGGAAACCGATGGAAAGCGCGAGCAACAACTCGAGGAACATCCCGAAGCCGATCTGCGGAGCCATGAAGAACAGGCCGACGCCGACCCCAGCCCCCAAGCAGTCCCAGGCCGAGCCTCGCACGTTACCTCGGTGGCCAGCGACGGCGAAGCAGACGAACACGGTGATGAACGACATCATCACAGCGAGCCCGAGTACTTCTGTTACCACCGCGCCTCTACCGTCCGTGACGATCCCAAGCGTCTCACCGCTGGTGGCATCGACGCGCCACCAACCGGTTCGTTCGTCCGCGGTCACGTCGGCCGGCACAACGATGGAGTAGCCGGCGTCGAGGTCGCGTTGCATGCTCGCGCGGCTGGTCTCGTCGGGAGCGAGGGCGACCAGTCTGTCGCTCTGGCCGGGGACCACTACTGTCACGGCGCGGCGTGACCCGTCAGCCTCACGCATGGCTGCCATGGTCGTGAAGGAGTCGCGACCATCGGTGGTGCTGACCACCCCTTCCGTATGCGTCTCCCACACGCCCCGCCGCAGCGTGCGACCAGGGTCGGCCAGCAGTTGGCCGTCGACCCACGAGAACGACCGCCGTGGGTTGGTGACCACGTCGATGACCTCGACACCGGTCTCGGTAGGGATGGTCTCCACATGCCGAACCACCAGCGTCGGGGCGTTGCGGTAACTGAGCGACTGCGGCACCGGTTGGGGCTCAGAATCGAAAGCCTGGAAGATGAGGAGATGACCGAGCCAGGCCGTGTCCGTCGCGTCGAGGCCGCTGGTGCTGATCACGATCTCGGCATCGGGATCGATGCTCCTCTGCAGCGAGACCTTCATCAGGGGACCGGCCATGATCACACGCTGCAGCATGCGGTCGAGGACGAACCCGTCGCTCAAGGCTCCTGCTGAGACCATGAACGTGCGCTCCGTCGACAGTGCGCTCACCGAAGCCGGCTTATCACCGGGAATGGGCTCCACGGTCCTCTGGTACGTCGTCTCTGTTCCGTCCGGCGCGACGAACGTGAAGCGTAGTGTCTGAGACACGAGCGCCACGGCATCGCGCGTCTCTTCCTGCGTCCCACCGAGGCCGCCGAGGGCGGTGCCGGCAGTCCCGAAGGCCGCGCCGGTGGTGCGGAAGATGCCTGCCATGGGCGACGAAGCCTCCGCAGCCGGCACCGCGTTACCCAACAGATCGAAGGCCCGCGCGCCGTCAGGGGCGTTCCCCATGAGCAGAGGGAAGAACAGCGTCGAGGCTGCCGCGACCTCTTCAATGTCGATCGCCGACAGGTCAGAGACCCCGGTCAACCCCTCCGGCACGTTCCAATACGTGACTGGAACACCTATCAGGTTCGGCACCGGCCTCTCCCAGGCAGCCATGATCGGCGCTTCGACCACCTCGTCACCAAGGCGTCGCTCGATCACCGCCTCCACACGCAAGCGGTGCACGAGCTCACCGGGAACCACACCGGCGAAGGTGTCGGAGGCGACCAGATCGGTGGGGGCAGCAGCGACCTCGTGGAACGCCGGGTGAGCCTGCACCCATCGGTCGCTCGACCCCAGTCGGTACTCGACCCAGGCGTACTCGCGGGTTTCCTCTACCAGCTTGGCCAGCCACTGTTCGTCGCCCAACGAAACGCCGGCAGCCGTAAGGGCATCGGTCACGGCTTGGTAATCGACAGCAACGTCCGCCTCGAACTCACCTGCCGGCGGTCCAGTGAGGAACCAGTCGAACAGCCCGACGTAGGTACCCGGCGGCACGAACGTGTCTTCTTCCAAGGCGGCGAGGATCGTCTCGATCGCCTGGTAGTCCGCGAACGGTTCGGCTTCGGCCCTCGGAGACATCATCTGCTGAAGCAACTGCGTCGCGGCCATCTCGTCGATCCGTCCAGTGGCGACGCGCGTTTCGTAGCCGGCGTCTCCAAGGAGTTGCGCCAGCAGCACGGCCTGGTCGAGTGCGTTGCCCGCGCGGCTCATCAGCGTGCCGTCGACCCCCCGCAGCAGACCCGGATACTGCTCGAAGTAGATCCGGTCCCTGACGTAGCCCACGATGTCCTCTGGGTCTTCGAACGCCAGCTCCAGACCGAGTGCCGATGCGTCGAACTGGCGCCGGTCGATGGTGCCTCGCAAGCTCTCGAAGGCAGCAAGTACCATGTCTAGTCGCTGTAAGGCTACGTCTGCCTGTGCCGGGGAGACTTGAGCGAACACTGCACCGATGCGCGGCCCGCCGGGCGAGAGCAGTGTCAGGCCGAAGGCCAGTAGCGCGGTTACGAGCAAGCGAGCGATCTTCACTAATCTCTTCTGTAGTCCTCGCCTCATCCGAATCCTCCTCGCGGCAGTCGCCCCTGTTGGGGTCCGCGCCATCACACGCCTAGACTCCAGCAGCGCAACCCTAAGACACGGGCGTCAACGGCGCGTCAACGGAGGTGTGTCAACGGCGGAGGGGTGCTGCTCGGCTTCGACCAGGCGTTCGCGGTTTACACCGAGGATGCTGCTTTCGTCTGGAGCGTAGAGCTGCTCGCCACGCTAGGTGACCGCCCTGGACTGTTCATCGATGGGCCTGATGGCGAGATCGCAAGCTTCGCTACGGCCGAGGTGATTTAGGCGCCCATCACCCCTTGCCGCTTTGACGCCCCCTTGACGCCCATTGCCTAGATTCCTCTCATGGGCTGGTCAGAGGCGGTCAGACGGAAGGTATGCCACAGCTCGGTCGCTGCTCTGCTCGCACTCACCTGTCACGCGGCCGCCCAAGAGTGTACCTACGAACTCGAGCCCAACGACACTCCGGCGCAGGCCACTCACATCACCGCCGCCAGTGCGACACAGGGCACCGTGCCCGCGGATGGAACCGTAACAGCTACAGCCTGTATCGCCGGCACCCTCAGCTCCGGCGACCAGGACGCGTTCTGGTGGGAGGTCGACGAAGCTTCAGCAGCTCACCGCTGGGTCATCGACATCGAGAGCTATCCAGGACACCTGACGCAGTTGGACATCATCCGAGTGTCGTTCGCTCCGAACGGCGTCGACGTGACCGACGTCGAGGAGCTGTTCAAGTTCGGAACGCGCGACGGGTCGCGGGCGACCTCAGGCGAGTTCATCATCGCTCCAGGTAGCTACTTGCTGGCAGTCTCGACCTCGGGCGGCGCAGGTGAGTACACGTCGCAGTTGCGGCCCGTCGCGGCTTTCTCCATGAGCGACGCGTCCGAATCGCGTCCTACCGGCGTGTTCGCGCTGGGGCTGGATCAGGCCGCCGGCCCGCACGAGCTCGTCTGGGAGATTCCGGCGTTTGAGGCCGGGCCGGGCTGGCGACTGGAGGTCGGTGCAGCACTCGGCGAGCGGTTGCACGTCGTGCTTCGCTCGGACGTCGCCATCCTCAAAGACGAGACCACTGCTCTTGGTGCCGCCTTAGTGTGGTCGGATCTCGACCTGAGCGCGGGAGTCTACCGGCTGGAGTTGAGTCCCGGCAGCAGCCGACCGACTCCCATCAGCGTGATCGCAGATCGCGAGGAACCGACGAACGATGTCGGTGAGCGCGAGCCCAACGACAGTTGGGAGACCGCCAACCCGCTCCCGACCGACGAACCGCTCAACGGCCGCTTGACGGCGAACGATACCGACATGTACAGGTTCCGATCTGAAGGGGCGCTGTCCGAGCAGCTCTACGACCTCGTCATCGACTCCGATGTCGTCGTCGAGGTCGTGCTCTACGACGCCGACAATCAAGTGTTGCAGCGGCGAAGCGGCGGCGGCGGCGCACTGCGGAACCTCCTGCTCGCGGAGGGCGACTACGGCTTCAGCATCGCCGGCAGCGAGGGAAGCTACCAGCTCTCGTTCCGCTTGGCAGGCTCTACCCAGCCGGGTGTGGAGCGCGAGCCGAACGATACTGCCGCCAGCGCGCAGCCGCTAGATGACAGCTTGACCATCCGTGGGCACCTCACGCTGAACGACGTCGACATGTTCCGCTTTGCCGTACCGGAGGGCGGGGCCAGCTACCGGCTGCAGGTGCTAGGTCAAGGCAGTGGCTTGGAGCGCGTCGTGCTACGCCACCTCGACGGTCGAGAGGTCGAGTCGGCTGTGGCGGAGGGGTCACGGGCCCGTATCGACGAGGTCTCGCTCGCGGCCGGCGGCTACCTGGTGAGCGTCGAGGGGCGTGACAGCGAGTACGCACTGCGCCTGCTGAACCTTGGCGAGGTCGTCGAGCCTGAGCCCGCGCTGGAGGCGCGGACCGACAGCGAGGACGAAGCGGCGCTCGAGGTAACCACGGTGGCTGCGCCGTTGCCCCAACCCACACCGCCTGTCGAGTCGGTCGCGGTCGGCCC
The DNA here is from genome assembly GCA_964392895.1 of uncultured bacterium. Taxonomy (GTDB): domain Bacteria; phylum Deinococcota; class Deinococci; order Deinococcales; family Trueperaceae; genus CAYMRL01. The sequence continues at coordinate 109,662 of CAYMRL010000006.1, read as the reverse complement.
GGCAACGACCGAGCGGCAGGACGCCTGCATCCCGCCGACCCCCCAGGCGGGAGCGGGAGAGCGAGTGGTGCTCCACTACGTAGGCGCGGCGGCGTTGCTTTGCGGCGAACACCTCAACACGGTGGTCGCTGGTGACGTCGTCATGCTCGACCCCGAGGCCGCCGCCTTCCGTTTCATCTGGGTTCCTGCCAGCCTGCGCGGCACCGTCATCAAGATCGACACCGACACCGGCGAGGTGGTCGGTGAGTACTGGACCGCGCCCGTGTACAACCCCGAACGCCCCTCGGGCGATCCTTCCCGCACTGTCGTGGATCGCGACGGCAACGTCTGGGTAGGCAACCGCGCCGATTCACACGAGGCCAGGGGGGCGGTGGTGAAGATCGGCCTGCTCGAGAACGCCCAGTGCGAGGATCGCAACGGGAACGGCACGATCGACACCTCGACCGGTCTGGGTGATCTGCTGCCTTGGACCAACGCCGGTGACGCTGACCGTACGGGCGGCGTCAGCACTGCGGAGGACGAGTGCATCCTGCTGTACCTGCGCGTGAACTCTGACGGCATCAGGCACGTGTCGATCGACGGCGACGGCAACGTGTGGGTCAGCGGTACCTCTGGACGCCTCATGGACCTGATAGACAGCAGCAGTGGCGAGATCATCCGCACCGATGGCGTCAACTGTGGAGGCTACGGTGGCCTTGTCGACCGGGCCGGCGTGCTCTGGTCGGCCAGACCGTTGATGCGCTGGGACCCCAGCGAGCCCTTGACCAGGGAGGCGTGCCTGAACGAGGCCAGCTACGGGATCGGCCTCGACTACGACGATCACGTGTGGATCAGCGACTTCGCCCGGAGCGTGTGTCGGTTCAGCCACGAAGGCGAGATCGAGTATTGCTTCGATGCCGGCGAAGGCGTCGGTAACTCGCGTGGCGTTGCCGTAACCAGAGACGGCCACATCTGGCTCGTGCACACCAGCGGCAACGCCGTCACGCGTTTCGCTCCCGATGGCACCATCGTCGCCAGGATAGGGGTGGGAAGCGGCCCGACCGGGGTCTCGGTGGACGCGCGCGGCAAGCCGTGGGTTGTCTCACAAGGGGCGGCTCACCGGATCGATCCGGTCACCAACCAGATCGACCTGGACGTCAATCTGGACGCCGCTTACCGAACCGGCGCCGACATCCTTCCGGCTTACCAACAAGCCCGCTCTTACGTCTACTCGGACATGACGGGCCAACTTGCTTTCGGCCCACCTGACTCCGGCACCTACTCGCTGCGCGTCAGGGGCACCTCGTTCAGAACCAGCTGGGGACAGGTCCGCTTCGAAGCCGACGTGCCTGCTGGCTCCTCACTCGAGGTCAGGGTCTCGACGAGCGACGGACTAGCGGCGGCCGGCGGGCTGGCAGCCGTACACAGCGGCGATACTATCGGACTTGAAGGCCAGTACCTCTACCTCGACGTGTCGATGACGCGGTCTCCATCGGGCGAGAGTCCGCGTCTTCACAGCCTGCAAGTCGAGGCCTTACCCGTGCCGCTGGCCGACGGCGCAATCCGTGTCGAAGCGCGTCCTGACCTGGTCGCCAGCTCCAACGCCATCGAGGTGATCCTCGACGCGTCCGGCTCGATGGGCCAACGGTTGCCGTCGGGTGAGACGCGCTGGGTGGCAGCCAGGAACGCACTGAGCGCGATGGCGGAGAACGCCTTCCCCGCCGGCGTGCCGGTCGCGTTGAGGGCCTACGGGCACTTACAACCCACCAGTTGCAACATGGCTCTCGAGCTCGGCCTCGTCCCGTTCGACCCTGCGGAGTTCCAGCGCGTCATCGCCGGCATCGACCCTAAGTTGCTGTCGCAGACGCCGCTGGCCGAAGCCATCCTCGCTGCGGGAGAAGACCTGGCGCACGTCGAGGGTCAGCGCATGGTCGTGCTCGTCACCGACGGCGAGGAGTCCTGCGGAGGCGACCCTGAGGGCGCCATCCTGTCACTGCGCGAACGCGGCATCGCGACGGTCAACATCATCGGGTTCGCGCTTCAAGACGAGGCAGTGAAGGCACAGTTCCTGCGCTGGGCAGAGCTTGGCGGCGGGGTCTACCTCGACACCGCCACCGGCGACGAGCTGGGCGACGCTCTGAACCGCGTACTGCAGCCGGAGTTCGTGGTGCTCGATCCGGATGGCGTCGAGGTGGGACGGGGGCGCGTCAACTCTGAACCGGTTGCCGTTCCGTCGGGCATCTACCGCGTGCAGGTACTGTCGACTCCCGGCCGATTGGTCGAGGGCGTGCAGGTAGTGGAGCGGCTAGTCGGCTTGACTGTCTCGTTGCGAGACGAGTGAGGGCGAGCGCACTACAGGCGCCTCACGAACTCGAGGAGCCTGGCATCGGGCCGCCCACCGATGCTCACGAGCTGCGCAGTCAGACTCGGATGTGAGCCGAAGAGGACGACGACTTCGCTACCTAACCGCTCGAACCGCTGACCACCGTCGAAGGTAAGGCGGACCGCTCCGCCCGGCCTGAGTGCGGCCGATGGCGCTCTCAAACCGACGCTGCCGCCCTCGCGAAGGCGCCGCGCCTCTCTCTGACAGGCCACGTGCGTCGCCGTGTCGCCGGTAAGGACATCGGCCGGCAGAACAGGTTCGTCGAGTCCGGACTCCGGAACGTCGACTGTCACGACCCACATCGCCCGCCTCGCGATGCCCTCGAGATCCTCTGGCTCCACGATCTCCTCGTGCCGTAAGAGCTCGGCCCAAGCACCGTCGGCAGTGGTGGCGAAGTAGTGGACCAGACCTTCTCCAGCGGCATGCCAACGCGCCGCCGGCTGAGCGCTGTCCTCCCACAAGAACGGGAAGTCAGGATGCGTGTGCCGGAACAGCATCATGAGGCCACCATCCCGATGGTCGCCTTGGCAAGCTCCTCGACGCGCCGTGCTCCGAGGTCGTCCGGTGTCCAGTCACCGGCAACCAGCAGGACCTCTTGTGGAGAGGGCCCACCTAGCGCCTTGCGTGGCCTTTCGAACCAGCGCCTGACCCCGTACTCGTTGTAGGTACCGGTGAGGAGGCCAACGACCAGAGCGAGCCAGTGGAGTCGGTCGATCACCGGGCCCTTGGCCGTGCGCTCACCGCTGGCGTAACGCTGGATGCTGCTCCTGGATACCAACAAGAGCCTGGCGAGCTGGTCTTCGTCGAAGTACCTGAGGAGGGCCCTCGCCTCCTGCTGAGGCGCCGGATTGTCCGCAAGGGCCTCACAGACTCGCTTCAGGTCCTCCCTGACTTGGCGAGTGTCGTTGTCCGGATCACCCAAGGCGGCCAAGAGCCGTCCCACGTGCAAGGCTCCGATGCGCTGTGCCTGTAGGGAACCGAGGAGGATAGCGAGTCGGATCTCCACCGTGTCACCTGGAAGCCCGGTGTCGAAGCCCATGGCCTCACCCCGATGGAGCGCGAGATTCGAGGACCGGAGTTCGAGGTCCTGGATCGTGCGATGTAACGTCCCTGTTCCGCCCTCACATGCTAGGCGAGTTCACCAGACGCCCGCACGATCTACCCGGGCCGCAGCCAACCTGGAATGGGTCACGGCCCAGCGCAGCCCCACTCCCCGTCCGACCGACTCTCTAGTTCTAGGTGGTTCCTGGTTGGCGAACCTCTGAATCTGCAGCGGTGGGTCTTCTGGAGGCGGCATACGCATATGTGCTAATATGTTGACTGTAACTGCGGGAGTGAACGGATACGTTACGACATCTTACCGATAGACTTGAAGTCCCCCAAGCAGGCCGCTCTCGACCTAGCAGCTCGCGTCAAGACGCTGCGCCTAGAGCGCCGCTGGACGCAAGAGGAGCTAGCGTCACGCGCCGGCATGACCCTCGCGACCTATCGGCGCTTCGAGCGGACCGGCCTCATCTCGCTCAATCGGCTCCTGTGGATAGCCGCCGTCTTCGGCTCTCTCGACCAGTTCGACCAACTCTTCCAGCAACAGCCCACTACTCTGGACGAAATCGAGAAGCGCGAAGCGCGTAACCGAGCCCAACGGGGCAGGAGGCGCGATGCGAAGGCTCGAGGTCCGGTACAGCGCGGCCAGGACTAGAACTTCGCCCGGATAGCCGCCACCACCTGCGTCACCGCCTCGTTGGCCGCTTCGGCGAACAGCGGGCCGACGGCGGGATCGTCGTAGCTGATCCTGCCGGCAAGCGGGATGCGGTCGATGGCGATGTTCGGGCTGCTCGCCTCGCCGCTGCCCTTCATCGAGACGACTACCACGCCGGTGATGATGTCGGTGGCGCGCACGTCGATCTCCACCTGCGCGGTGGTGTTGCCCAGGGTCAGGCCGAAGACGCTGGCACGCGGGGCCGCGACCGTGGCGCGCGTGACCGTCCCTGTCACGACGAAGCCCGCGCCGGCCGCCTTCGCCAGCTCGACCGGACTGAGCGACTCCAGCCCCTGCTGCCCGATGATCGTCACCAGCTCGCTGCGCTCGACGATCACGTAGCAGCCCGACTCCTTCATCAGGGTGATGAGGCGGGCGGCGGCAGCCTCCTCGACACCGATGACCGTGTTGCCGCTCTGGCTGGTCGTGTTCTCGAAGTCGACCACCGCCACGACCGGAATCGGGTCGCTGGCGCAGGTCTCCGGCGCCGTGGCGCTTGAGGTGGCCGGCTCCCCAGCCGCGCCTACCTCGCCGGCGCCGGGCGCGCAAGCCGCCAGGCACAGCGCCACGAAGCCCACGAGGGAGACGAACCCATTTGTGCTGCGTGCGGACATACTTGCCCTCCCTTAGCCAACTGCTGCATCGGCAAGGACGCAGCCTGGCGTAGCAACCCATGTATGGATCACGCACTTCGATGCTAGTCGTGAGCCGTCAACGCGGCGTCAAGCCGCGGGTTCACCTCGGGCGAGCTTGCCAAGGCGATCTCACCTAGTCACGCTTTGACGGGCGGTTGACAGTCGTCTCATAGCCTCCGCCCAGGTCTCGAAACCGATCTCGCCTTACGCCTGCTGCGTTCGAAGCCTTGGCTGTCGCGTGCTGAGTCAGGTGGGATTCAAGGGTTCGGGACCGACGGGAAGATGTACACCATGCTCAAGTTCCGCAAGGCGATCGGTCTCGTGCTCCTGCTCTGATGGTCCTGCTGCTGTCTGCCTTCTTCCCCGGTTGCGAGTGCATGCTTGGGAGCTAGCACCGGGTCCTGCGCGAGCCTAGAGGCAACGGCCGCGAAGATCTCCGCCGCCAACTGATCACGACCGCGCCGTCGGCACTCGAGTAGTGCCGGCGGCGCGGTCGCACCTCGAGCAGAGGCAGGCCTGCAGTCCCTGGCGTTGCCCTGTGATTTAAGCCACGTTTAAACGCCGCTCCACCAAACTTGCGACATGCGAAGCCTGCGCAGTGACCTCCGGCATGTCGTATCCATGGTGCTAGCCGTGCTGACGCTCGCCGCGTTGGCAGCGTGCGGCTCCCCTACCCCACCAGATGGCGGCGGGGTCGTGACCATCACGGGCAGCATCGAGCTGCCCGCTGGTCACGGCGTCAACTTGACCGGCCTCACCGTCAGCACGGCGCTCGGCACCTACCCGGTGACGGCGTCAGGCGACTTCGAGGCCGACATCTACGCGAGCGCAACCACCGAGATCGGCGTCGAGACCGCCGCCGGCGAGCTATTACTGCTCGGCGTCGCGACAGGCAGGACCGTCGACGTCTCACTTGCCAGCACCGCCGAGGCGCTGCTCTACTACGCGGTCGGCGGGATGTGGCTGCCGCCCGCCCAGCAAGACACGGTGCGCTCCCTGCTCGCGAACGTGCCCGAGGTCGACACCCTCGCGGCTGAGCTGCAACGGCAGCTCGTCGCTGGCGGCAACGGCGTCGCGGCACCCGACCAGGACATGCTCGACGCGCTGGCGAGCGTGCACGCCTCGCTCATCGGTCACGCCCAGGTGACGGCGCTGTGGGCCGCCTCCGGCGGGGTGCTGCGACCCGCCTCCGAGCCGGACAGCAACATCATCATCAACCCGTCCTCGGGGATCCAAGCCGGCGTCGAGGTGCTCCACGACCCTGCCGGTGCCGGCGTGGTGGCCCAGAACCACTTCCGGCGACCCGCCGCGCTCCTCGTGTACGAGACCGGCTGGGACGACGCCAGCGACAACCTGAACGAGAACGTGCCGCCGGTGCCGGTCGCGACCATCGACGTCCCCGCCACCGGCCAACTCGAGTTCTTCGAGGCACTCCTCGACATCGTCACGGCCGACTCACCCTGGTCGCCGGTGCTGAGCGAGAGCGTGAACCTGCCTGACCGCGCGGGCGCCAAGCGCACGCACTACCAGCTCGTGGTGGTCGGACCCAGCGGCACCGACGCCACCCTGCCGATCATGGACGACCCGCGTTTCGACATCTTCCACGGGCACTGGGAGGACGTCGAGCTCGACAAGACCATCGAGCTCTTCCTCGACGAGCTGCTGCTGCCCCTCGTAGAGGTGGCCGGGCTCGGCGCGAGGGCGTACGTCGACGCTTCGAAGCTCAACGAGTTGCGCCGCAGGACGCGCCTCATCCACGACGAGCACCTCGCGGGACTCGGGATCCTGCTCAAGAACCGCCAGACCGGACTCGTCGACGGGCTCAGGTACGCCATCAACGAGCTGGTCGAGAACCGCAACTTCCGCCTCGATATGCTCGACGCCGTCGGAGACGCGCTGAGAGAGGGCGAGAAGAACAGGCTCGCGTTCGAGGCGGCTGAGCGACGCCTCAGCTCGCGCGCCAACGCCTCGTCCATCGCCGCCGCCGTCGAGACGCTGTTGGTCGGCGGCGACGTGGCCAAGATCGCCTACGACCTCGCCGGCGCGCCCAGCGTAGTCGACTGGACCGCCGTCGCCTCGCCCGCACTGTTCGTGCTGCAGCCGCGGGAGACGACGGTCACGAAGTACTACTCTTCGGCCCGACTCAGCGTGCGCCCGACGGGAGCGAGCAACGGCAACTACCTCTACCGCTGGACCAACAGCGCTGACTTCGGCTCCATCAGCGATCTGCTAGAGGAGGACACCGTCCTCACCACCACGGAGCCCGAGATCTGGTACTTCCACGACGACCCGGCTCACATCCACAGCACCGACGTCGACACGGTGACGGTCGAGGTGTTCGAGGTCGAGGCCGGCGCGACCAGCGTGCCGCCGGGCGCCCTGCCGATCGCGAGGATGGTGGCGACGATCCGCGGCGACGATCGCGAACTGGCCGCTGGGCTCACGTTCATGAGCGGCCTGACCCAGCTGGTGCCGGACTTCGGCATCGACGAGGCGTGGCCGTGCACAGCGATGTATCTGCGAATCCCCGCTGTGGCCGGCGCTAGCTACTACAGCGTCGACATCCGAGGTATGAGCGTCCCCGGCCACCATCAGGCCAACAGCAACAAGGACCTCAAGTCGGGGCGCACGGACTACTCCTGGAGCTTCGGCGTCGGGAACGTCAGGCCCTGGGTCGAAGCCTGCAAGTGGAGGACCCCGGACGGCGCAATCGATATGATCCGACCCGACGATTTCCGGATGTTCCACAACGCCGGCGGCAACGAGTACCTGCTCAGCGTGTTCGCGATCGTCGAGAACGACCACTGGGTGAGCATGGGATGGCCGTCAGGAGCCGAGGCCATGCGCCTCTGGCTCAACTGGTTCGCCGGCGCGACGGTGACGGTGGTTCCGGAGTTCTAGCGGGCAGCCGGGCGGGGGCAGGCGGGCAGTGAGCAACGCGGGCGCCGCCCCGTCATCATCGTGTCGCACGACGCCTTCAACCACCTCGAGACGTGGAGGAGCCTCATCGTCGTGCCGCTCACCACCTCCGCTCGTTTGGCCTGCTTTACGCTCCGGGAGCGCGCGACCGAGTTCGAGCGCGGTCTCGATCCACTGCCGCATCACTGACTCGACGTTCTCAACGGCCTCCCCGTAGGCAGGGCCGTCCGCCATGCACCCGGGGAGATCTGACCTCGGCGAGATTTGTCTCACATGTGATACAATCGGCAGATGGACGACAACCGCGTCGGCGTGCGCGACCTTCGCAACAAGGGCGGCGATGTCCTGGACCGCGTCATGGCGGGCGAGCGCATAGTAGTGACCAAGTCGGGCAAGCCCGTAGCAGAGCTCCGGCCACTCAGAACCACCGTGTTGTCCCGCGCTGCCCTGCTGGCCAGGTGGCGTCACCTGCCCGTGGTCGACCTCGATACCCTGCGCGCGGACACCGACAGGCTCATCGATCCAGGACTATGACCACCGACCCGCAACAAGATGCTTTCGTCGACGGCAGCGGGCTACTGGACACCAGCGTCGTGATCCAGCTCCAACGCCTACCAGAGCATGAGCTTCCGGCGTTTCCGCTGATCTCGGCGGTCACGTTGGCCGAGCTCTCGGTCGGTCCTCTGGTAGCGACGACGGACCAGGACCGCAGCGCTAGACAAGCCGTCCTGCAGCAGGCCGAGGCGGACTTCGAGCCGCTGCCTTTCGATGCGAACGCAGCTCGTTCCTTCGGCCAGGTCGCAGCCGCATTGAGACGGGCGGGCCGCAAGACGACCGCCAGGAGCTATGACGCGATGATCGCCGCCATCGCTCTCGCCAATCGGCTGCCGCTCTACACCGCCAACTCCGACGACTTCGGTGGGATTCCGGGACTCGTCGTGCATGAGGTCTCTGCGGCGCACTCGCGGCGGTCACACCCGCCAAGGATTGACTAGAGCGACTCCGCACTCCTCAAAGTCATCTGTGTTGCGTGTGGCCACGATCGCAGATCGTGACGCTGCGATCGCGGCGATCATGGCGTCGAACTGGCTTATCGGCTTACCCAATGCTCGACGATGACTTGCGATGCCGGCGAAGTCTTCGGCCGCGTCGACGTCGAAGGCGAGTATGCGACCCTTGAAGCCCTCGAGCAGTATCGTCGTGACTGCCACCGTCAATCGATCGCGCTTCGCACCTGCTGGAAGCAGCCTCACACCGTAGAGGAGCTCCGCCTGAGTGACTGCACTTGTGAACAGAGCCGCTCGCGGCCGGCTCTCGAACCACTCGACCACACGCTCGTCCGGTGCCGGTTTGAGAAGCTCCGAAAGCACATTGGTATCAAGCAGGATCATCAGCCGATGTCCGGCGGATCCCTAACCACTTCGCGGGGAGGCAGGTCTAGTTCCACACCACCGACGCCCTCGACCTGCGCGCGTATGAAAGCGAGGAGTGAGTCGCCACGCTCTGAATCCGTCGACAGCGCTGCGCTGAGGATGTCCCTAACCTCGTCCTCCATCGACCGACCATGCTCGGCAGCTCTGACACGTAGACGGGCCTTCAGCTTCGGGTCTAGCTTCCTGATAGTCATCGTGGACACTGCGAACCCCCCCTCCTCTCGTCAGACTACGTTAGTCAATGCAAGCTCACGCGTCAATGACTGCAACGACTAGCTAGTGGTCGTCACTCACTCGAGCACTCCAAGCTGTGCCCCCAAGAACCCCAACACCAGCCGATTGACCTCGCTAAGCACCTCCTCCGCAGCGACCGCCTGACGGCCGCCTCCGAATAGCCTCGTCAGCAACGGGCTGGAGAGCGCGAGATCGGTGAGCCCTAGATGCCGCGAGCCTTCGATGTGCACGTTCACAGCGACCGCATCGTCACGGCCGGCCAAAAGCGCAACGTTGCCCGCGTACTGCGGCAACTCCGACAGCCGGCCCCAGGTGTCGTCCGAATAGACGTTTAGCACCGGCACCGGATACGGCGAGGTGTCGATGACGAACTCGCCATCCACCACGCCCACGAGGTCGGCGAGCAGCGGAGCCTCGAGCGCGATCACGGCATCGACATCCAGACGCGTCCTACCGACGCCGAGCGCTGCCGAACCTCCAAGCGAGTGGCCGACCACCGCGATCCGTCGCGGGTCGACGAGCGACGAGACCTCGGCGACCGCACCCTCGATCACGCCGTCGATCACGAATCCGATGTCACCCATCCGCACGCCCAGCCACTTCCGGTAGAGCGCGAGGCTCGCCGCCGGATCGGCCTTGGCGTTCTCGCCCTGCAGCTCGCGCAGGTAGCCGCTGTCGATCCAGGTCGTGCGGCCTGCCGTGTCGGTGACGAAGAAAGCCTGGTAGGTGTGCCCTATGGCGGCCACGACGTAACCGTGCGAGGCCAGCTCGCGGTAGAGGGACTCGTTGCTGTCCAAGACGCCGAGGCCGCCGTGCGAGAAGACGACCAGCGGGTGAGTGCCAGTAGGCGTCATGGTCGCGCCCGGCCCGCCGGACGGGTACCAGACGCCCACGGTCACCCTGCGGCTCTCGCCCACAGGTCCATAGGTCTCAACCCGGGACGCATCGCTGAGGGTGACGAGGGTGTGGGCCACGCCGTACGGACCGGTCACCGGCAACGGCCCGGCGCCGCGCGGGAACACCATCCAGGGGATGGCGGCGAGGAGCAGCGCGACCCCCAAGACAGGGATGCCAGGGCGGGTTCGAGACCACTGAAGGGCCACGCCTGCACGCTACGAACCCATCACACCGCGCACGAGAGCCAATCAACCCGCGCACGAGCCCGCCCACGTTCACCCAACACGTTATTCTTACCAGCGACTCTATTCATCCCCAGATCGGGGCGAGAGGCAGACATGTCGGATGAGCTCCAGCGCCTGATGCGGTTGGCGAACATCGCCGAGCTCTACTACCGCGAGGGCTTGACACAGAGCCGCATCGCTGAGCGGTTGGGCGTGTCGACGATGCAGATCTCGCGCCTGCTCAAGGAGGCCGAGACTGCCGGCGTAGTCGAGGTGCGCATCAACCACCCGCTCCCGGTCGACGAGGAGGCCGGTCGCGAGCTGCGCTCTCAGTTCGGCCTCGGCAGCGTCACGGCCGTCAAGGTCCGCGACGCGACCAACCCCAAGCACGAGGTGGCGCGCGCCGCCGCGCTGAGGCTCAGCTCGCTGGTCGAGCCGCACCGGACGTTGGCCGTGGCGTGGAGCTCGACGTTGGCGCTGATGGCGTTCGAGCTGCCGCGCACGACCGTCGAAGGCCTGAACGTGGTGCAGATGATCGGCGCGCTGACGCTGGCCGAGGACGCCAGGAACCCCTACGACGTGGTCAGCGAGTTCGGCGCCCGCTTCGGCGCTCAGGTGCAGAAGCTCCACGCCCCCACGCTGCTGCGCTCGCGCGAGGCGCGCGAGGCCCTGATCAACGACCCGTCGGTGAGGACCGTGCTCAACCAAGCTCGCGCCGCCGACCTCGCCGTCTGCGGCATCGGCGCCGCCGGTCTCGACTCGACGTTCCTCAAGCTCGGCTACCTGTCGCACCGCGAGTTCGAGGACCTGCGCGCCAGGGGCGTCGTCGGGGACATCCTCGGCAACCTCATCGACGCGCACGGCAACGCACTGGAGTGGTCTCACTCCGACATGCTCGTGTCGGTCTCTCTCGAGGAGCTGCGCCGGATCCCCCAGGTGCTCGCTGTCGCGGCGGGCCCTACCAAGGCTCGAGCGATCCTGGCCGCGCTGCGCGGCGGCTACTGCTCGCACCTCGTCACCGACGCCGACACGGCGCGCGACGTCTTGCGCCTCCTCGCGGCTGACGAAGCCCGGATCGGTGAGCCGGCGCAGGTGCGGGCATGATCGAGACGCTCTCGTACCGCACCGGCGTCCTCGACCTCCTCGACCAGACCCTGCTGCCCGGCGAGACCAAGGTCCTGTCTCTGATGGCGGTCGAGCAGGTTCACGAGGCCATCCGGAGCCTGCGGGTGCGGGGCGCACCGGCCATCGGCGGAGCCGCCGCCTACGGGATGTGCCTGGCCGGCGAGGCTCTGCCGCCAGACGCCGACCCTGCCCAAGCCCTGGCCGCGCTGCGAGAGGCCCGCGACTACCTGGCAGGTGCTAGGCCGACAGCGGTCAACCTCTTCTGGGCGCTTGACAGGATGTTGCAGGCCGCCGCAGCTTTCGCCGCCACTGAAAGGGCTTTCAGCGCGGGCGACCTGAGGGTCGAGCTAAGGCGCGAAGCCGACGCCATCCGCAGCGAGGACGCCGCGATGTGCCGCGCCATCGGCGCCCACGGCCTCGAGGCGCTAGGCGACGCCACGGCGGTCATGACCCACTGCAACGCCGGGCGTCTCGCCACCATGGGCATCGGTACGGCCCTAGCCCCGGTCTACCTGGCTGCCGAGGGCGGTCGCCGCATCCACGTCTACTCCAACGAGACCCGGCCGCTCCTCCAGGGCGCGCGCATCACCTCGTGGGAGCTCAGCGAGGCGGGGTTGCCGGTCACGCTGATCACCGATTCGATGGCGGCTCACGTGATGCGCGAGGGTCGGGTGCAGGCGGTGATAGTCGGTGCCGACCGGGTGGCGGCCAACGGCGACGTCGCCAACAAGATCGGCACCTACGGCCTCGCCCTGCTCGCCAAGGCGCACGGCCTCTCCTTCTACGTGGCGGCACCGTCCTCGACCGTCGACTTCGGAACGCCGACCGGAGCCGAGATCCATATAGAGGAGCGCCTGCCCGACGAGGTGAGGCGACTCGCCGGCAAGCCCATCGCCCCCTCAGGAGTCGAGGTGCTGAACCCAGCGTTCGACGTCACCCCGGCGGCGTTGATCAGCGGCATCGTCACCGAGCGCGGCGTGGCGCTCGCGCCGTACGAGAGCAGCCTGCCGCGGCTGCTGGGCGGCTGACGCGATGACCTACACCCCCTACCCAGCGAGCCGCACTCCGAGCAGCGGCGAGGAGGCAAGGCAGTGACTCAACCGCGTGACAACTACAGCGGGATCGACGAGCGCGCCGAGGAGCGGCTGCGCGCGCGGTTCTGGGACCTGAAGATCGAGACGCCGTCATGGGGCTACGGGGACTCCGGCACGCGCTTCAAGACGTTCGCCCAAGCCGGTGCTGCCAGGGACGTCTGGGAGAAGGTCGCGGACGCCGCCGAGGTCCACGCCCTCACCGGCTCGGCGCCTAGCGTCGCGCTGCACATCCCCTGGGACGCCGTCACCGACTATCGGGCGCTGGGTGCTTTCGCCGCCGAGCGCGGCCTGACGATCGGCGCCATCAACCCCAACCTGTTCCAGGACGACCGTTACATGCTCGGCTCGCTGTGCAACCCCGACGCGTCGGTCCGCGCCCTCGCCATCGACCACCTGCGGCAGTGCGGCGAGGTGATGGCGGCAACGGGCAGCCGCGTGATGAGCCTGTGGCTCGCCGACGGCACCAACTACGCCGGCCAGGACGACCTCGCCAGACGCAAGGAGCGGCTAGAGGTCGGGCTGCGCGCCGCCTACGACGCGCTGCCGGAAGGCGGTCGGCTCCTGATCGAGTACAAGCCGTTCGAGCCGGCCTTCTATCACACCGACCTCGCCGACTGGGGCATGGCGTACGCGCTGGCGCTCAAATGCGGCCCGCGCGCGCAGGTGCTGGTCGACACCGGCCACCATCTGCACGGCGCCAACGTGCCGCAAATCGTCTCGTTCCTGCTCTCGGAAGGTAGGCTCGGCGGTTTCCACTTCAACGCGCGCCGCTACGCTGACGACGACCTGATAGTCGGCTCCGACAACCCCTTCGAGCTGTTCGACATCTTCGTCAAGCTGCGCGAGGCCGGCAGCGCCGCCGAGAGCTTAGAGCTAATGATCGACCAGAGCCACGCCATCGAGCCCAAGGTCGAGGCGATGGTGCAGAGCGTCGTGAACTGCCAGCTCGCCTGGGCCAAGGCGCTGCTCGTCGACCTCGAGGCACTCGCCACCGCACAGGCGCGCGGCGACGTGTTAGGCGCCCACAGGGTCATGACCGACGCGTTCGAGACCGACCCTCGCCCTCTCATCCGGCGGCTGCGCGAGGAACGGGGCGTGCCGATCGACCCGATCGCCGTGCTGCGCACCAGCGGTTACGTCGAGCGCGTCGTCGAGGAGCGCGGCACGGCCTCAGGTGCTGGGGGCGGGTACCCGTCCTAGCCGTGGAGCGAACCGAACCGACCACCGTACTGGCAGTCGACCTGGGTGCCGAGTCGGGCCGCGTCTGCGCCGTCACCGCCGCCGACGGCAAGCTGCGCCTGCGCGAGGTCCACCGCTTCCGCAACGTGCCGGTCCGGGCGGGCGACACGCTCTACTGGGACGCGCTCTCGTTGTGGCGCGAGGTCGAGAGCGGCGTGCGCCACGGGCTCGCTTTGGGCCCGGCGAGCGTCGGCGTTGATGCCTGGGGCGTCGACTTCGGCCTGCTCGACGCCGAGGGGCGGCTGCTCGGCAACCCGGTTCACTACCGCGACGCCCGCACCGAGGGGCTGCTCGACACGCTCTTAGAGCGCATCCCCCGCGAGGCGATCTTCGGCGCCACGGGGATCCAGTTCATGCCGATCAACACCTCCGTTCAGCTCCTGAGCCAGGCGCTCAGCGAGGACCCGCGGCTGCCGGTCGCGAGCAAGCTCTTGCTCATCCCCGACCTGATGCACATGTGGCTGTGCGGCGCGCAGGTCAGCGAGTACACCAACGCCACCACCACCCAGCTCTACGACCAGGCCGCGAGCCGCTGGTCAGAGGCGATGCTCGGGGCCATCGGGATCGACCCCGCGCTGATGCCGGAGGTCGTGCCTCCAGGAACCAAGCTCGGCGAGCACAACGGCGTGAGCGTGATCGCGCCCGCGACACACGACACGGCCAGCGCCGTGGCGGCTGTCCCGGCTCGCGGCGCGGACTTCGCCTACATCTCTTCAGGCACCTGGAGCCTCGTCGGGCTAGAGGTGGGCGAGCCGCGCACCGGTCCGGACGCGCTGGCCGCCAACGTCACCAACGAGGGCGGCGTGGCCGGCACGACGCGCCTCTTGAAGAACGTGATGGGGCTGTGGGTGTTGCAGCAGTGCGCCAAGAGCTGGCAGGCGGCCGGTGCAGCCGGCCGCGCGCTCGACTACCGCGAGGTGGCGCGAGCCGCAGCCGGCGCCACACCTCTCGCAGCCAGCTTCGACGTAGACCACCCCGACTTCCTGCAACCGGGCGATCACGTCGCGCTGGTGCGACGCCACTGCCGACGCCGCGGAGGCCCGGTCCCCGAGACTGTCGCCGAGGTCGCCAGGGCGGTGCTCGAGAGCCTCGCGTTCGCCTACCGGCGCGCGCTGGAGGCCGTCGAAAGAGTCGCCGGTCGCAGCGCAGGCGTGATCCACGTCGTCGGAGGCGGCGCGCGCAACGAGCTCTTGTGCCAGCTCACCGCCGAGGCGACCGGCCGCCCCGTCGTCGCGGGGCCAGCCGAAGCCACGGCCCTCGGCAACGCGGGAGTCCAGCTCATCGGGCTGGGTCGCCTCGGCGGCCTACCCGACCTGCGCGCTCACGTGCGGCGCGCCATACGCCTCAGACATCACGAAGCGCGCCAACCGCGCGCGCTATGGGACGACGTCTACGCGCGGTGGTCGGACGCCAACGACGCCTACTCCAACCACACCTACCCGAAACACACTGCCGCCGACCGAGAGGACCGATGACCATGCCAGATGACAGCGCCAGAGCCGGCCGCTCCGCAACTCCCCTCACGGACGCCTGGGACGAGCGGATCGCGGCGGAGTTGGACGGCCTGGACCGGCTCGTCTACCGCTCCAATCTGCTTGGCTCCGACCGCCGCATCACCAACACCGGTGGCGGTAACACCAGCAGCAAGCTGAGCGTCCCAGACCCGATAACGGGCGAGATGCGCGAGGTTCTGTGGGTGAAGGGCTCCGGCGGCGACCTGCGCACCACCGGGCGCGACGGCTTCGCCTCGATCGACATGGCGCGCTTCGAGGAGCTCAGGCGGCGCTACCTCGCAGACCCCGAGAGGGGCCCGAAGAGCAGAGCCGAAGACGAGGTCGTCGACCTGTACCGCCACGCGGTGTTCGGAGCCAACCCCAGGCCCCCCTCGATAGACACCCCGCTGCACGCGCTCGTCCCGTTCCGGCACGTCGACCACACGCATCCCGACGCTGTCATCGCGCTGGCGGCTTGCGGGGACGGGGAGCGGCTGACCCGCGAGGTGTACGGCGATGAAGTTGGCTGGGTCGACTGGCTGAGGCCCGGTTTCGAGCTGGGGCTGCGGATCTCCGAGGCGTGCGCCGCGCGGCCGGGGCTCAAGGGGTTGGTGATGGGCCAGCACGGGCTCATCTGCTGGGCCGACGACGACGCCGAGTGCTACCGGCTGACCCTGGACCTGATCAAGCGTGCCGAGCGCTTCATCGCCGAACGCGCAGAACAGACCGCGCGCTCACCGGCATTCGGAGGCGTGAAGGTCGCCGCGCTTGAAGGCGCCGATCGCAAGCGCCTGTGGCGCGAGGCGCTGCCTGCGCTGCGCGGCCTGGTGTCGCGGGAGCGGTCGTTCATCGCGACCATCCACGACGACGCGGCCGTGCTCGAGTTCGTCGGCAGCCAGGACGCGGCCCGTCTGTCTGAACTCGGAACCTCGTGCCCCGATCACTTCCTGCGCACCAAGATCAAGCCGCTCCTGGTGCCGTGGCAACCGGCCGCTGACGACTCCGGCGGTCTGATCCAGGCCGCCACCGACGCGCTCGAGGCGTACCGCGCCGACTACCACGACTACTACCGCTTTCACGCCGACGCTGGGTCGCCACCCATGCGCGACCCCAACCCGACCGTGATGCTCGTCCCAGGGCTGGGGATGGTCGCTTTCGGGCGCAACAAGAGCGAGTCGCGCGTCACGGCCGAGTTCTACCTGGCGGCCATCGAGGTGATGCACCAAGCCGAGGCGATCAGCAAGTACCAGGCCCTGCCACGGCAGGAGGCCTTCGACATCGAGTACTGGCGGCTGGAGGAGGCCAAGCTCAGGCGCATGCCGCCCGAGGGCCAGTTCGAGCGGCGCGTGGTCGTGATAGTCGGCGCCGGCAGCGGCATCGGCAGAGCGGCCGCCCTGCGGCTGGCGCGCGGGCGCGCGCAGGTCGTGTGCGCCGACAGGGACGAAGACGCGGCCAGGCGCACCGCCGAGGAGTACACGGCGCTGGTGGGCACCGGCATCGGTGTGGCGGGAACGGGCCTGTCCGGCTGTGGGCCGACCATCTCGCAGCGCGTCGACGTCGCCGACCGCGCCAGCGTGAGAGAGCTGTTCGACACGGCCGTGGAGGCATACGGCGGCATCGACGCCGTGCTCGTCACCGCCGGCATCTACCGCTCCGGCGGACTCGATGGTGGCTCGACCGACGACGTCTGGCAGAGCGCGTTCGACGTCAACCTCAAGGGCAGCTTCCTGGTCGCCGACGAGGCGAGCCGTGTGTGGCGCGCGCAAGGCACTCCGGGCTCGCTCGTGCTGACCACCTCGGTCAACGCGGTGGTGCCGAAGGCCGGTTCCCTGGCTTACGACACGAGCAAGGCGGCAGCTCAGCACCTCGCGCGCGAGCTGGCGGTCGCGCTGGCGCCGCTGGTGCGAGTCAACGTCCTCGCCCCTGCCACCGTCGTGGACGGCAGCGCGATGTTCCCGCGCGAGCGCGTCATCGCCTCGCTCGAGCGCTACGGCCTACCGGCCGGAGAGAGCGACTCTACCGAGGAGCTTCGGGAACGCCTGGCGGGTTTCTACGCCTCCAGGACGCTGACCAATCTGCCGGTGACGGCGGCTCATCAGGCCGAGGCCGCCTGTCTGCTGCTAGGCGACGCGCTGCCGCGCACGACCGGTCAGGTCATCACGGTTGACGGTGGGTTGGCTGAAGCTTTCCTGCGGTAGCCGGCGGGGCGAAGGGTGTTGGGCTAGCGGAAGTTGGAGGTCTCAAGGAGCTTGCTTAGTGTGCGTGGTCGCCCGCTCACCCGGGAACGTACATCTCCCCGATGGTGAACGTCATCAACGCGAAGGTGAACGCCAAGCCGGTCAGCACAGTCGCGCTCCAGCCGGTGGTCCGCTTCGAGGTCGGCAGCCAGTAGAAGAGCAGGTAGAAGAACAGCACGCCCGTACCGCCTAGGTAGTGAACGTACAGCTGCAACGGGCCAAGGCCCTGGTCGAGCAACTTGATGCCGATCAGAAGCTGCGCGGCGACCACGACCTGCGTCACGATGAACAGCCCCATCACCCAAGTTGGCAGAGGCTGCCGCCGCACGCGGTAGATCACCGCTGCCACCAGCGAGGCAAGCGAGGTCAGAAGCACAACGGACCCCGCGATCAGATGAACGCCGGTCGGTAGCCAGAAGTCGTCGATCATGTCGTTAGGATAACTGGCGGCGGCACAGCATCTATTGCGGGGTCCGGCCGTCGATCGTCTACTCATCGCGGTTTCCGACGCACAGAACGACGTTTGACTGAGATAACGTACGGTGGTAGTTTTACCGCAGCAAACAAGGTTCTCGGAGGTCAAAGATGCGCTCTCGCTCCCTACTTCGTGCGTTTCTGTCGCTAGCGGCGGCCGCGCTGCTGCTTGGCTCCGCCGCGTTCGCTCAATCCGGCCGGTTGATGCTCTACGTGTCGCACCCGACCGAGATGGTCGACTTCTACGTCGAGCGCTTCACCAACGCCACCGGCATCGAAGTAGACATCGTCTACGGCGGCACCGGCGAGCTGCTGGCGCGCATCGGCGCCGAGGCCGCCCGCCCGCAGGCGGACATCATGTGGGGCGGCGGCTCGCACACGGGCGCCTCTGCCCCTCACCTGTTCCGCCCGTACGTCTCCGAAGCGCTCGAGGGCATCTCCGAGGAGATGCGCGACCCGGAGGGCTACAACGCCCCCTTCGACGCCTTCACGATGGTGATCGTCTACAACAAGGACCTGGTGCCCGAGGCCGAGGTCCCGCGCACCTGGGCGGAGCTCGCCGATCCCAAGTGGAAGGGGCGCGTCGTGCACGCCAACCCGGCCGTCTCCAGCTCCTCGTACGCCGCGATGGTGACCTGGCTCGAGATAGGCGGCTGGGAACTCATCGAGTCGCTGGCTCGCAACCAGATCATCGCCGAGAGCTCCAGCGCTCCGTTCAACCAGGTGGGGCAGGGCGAGAACGCCATCGGCGTCGCATACGAGGAGGGCGCGTTCCGCTGGGTTGACTCCGGCCGCATCGGCATCGTCTACCCTGAGGATGGCGTGGCGCTGCTCCCCGGAGGACTGTTCCTCGTCAAGGACAGCCCCAACCAGGACGCCGCGCAGGCCTTCGCCGACTTCGTGCTCTCGCTCGAGTCGCAAGAGGCGCTCGTCGAGAACTTCCTGGGCCGCCGCCCGGCTCACAAGGATGTCGCGCTCAACCCGGCGATGCGCTCCGTCACCGAGCTGAACGTGATCCCCTACCCTGCCGAGGCCGCCGCCGCCAACCGCGAGCAGTACCTCGCTCAGTGGCGCGACATCATGATCCGCACGCGCTAGACCCAGAGCGCCTAGGTACAGCAACGCTTCGTGACTAACACCCGGGCGGTCCTCGCAGGCCGCCCGGTTTCTCACAACGACCAGCCACGGGAGAGAGCCTTAAGACAGTGAGCGCCCAAGACAGCACCCGCCTACTCATCAAGGACCTGGCCGTGCACTTCACCGGCGTGCGGGCTGTCGACGACGTCAGCCTCGACGTGCGGCCGGGCGAGTTCTTCTCGCTGTTAGGACCCAGCGGCTGCGGCAAGACGACGCTGCTGAGGACCATCGCGGGGTTCTACCGTCAGAGCGCGGGGTCGATCCACTTCAACGAGACCCTCATCGACAGCGTCCCTGCGCACCGTCGCGATACCGGCATGGTCTTCCAGCACTACGCGATCTTCCCGCACCTCGACGTGTGGCAGAACGTCGCCTACGGCCTCCGCACCAGGCCAGGCACCAAAGAGGAGAAGGCCGAGCGCGTGCGCGCCGCCCTCGAGCTCGTCGACCTGACCGGCCTCGAGCGCCGCAAGCCGCGCCAGCTCTCCGGCGGCCAGCAGCAGCGCGTGGCGGTCGCCCGCGCCATCGTCATCCGTCCGCGGCTGCTGCTGATGGACGAGCCGCTCGCCAACCTCGACGCCAAGCTGCGCGTCAGGCTGCGCACCGACCTGCGCACCCTCCAGAAGCGCCTCGGCATCACGACCATCTACGTCACCCACGACCAGGAGGAGGCGCTGAGCTTATCTGACCGGATCGCGGTGATGTTCGACGGACGCGTCCATCAGGTCGGCACGCCCGAGGAGATCTACGGTCACCCGACACACCGCAAGGTCGCGGAGTTCGTGGGTGAGGGGAACTACTTACCGGGCAGCGTGCGCACCGTCAGCGGTGGCGTGGCCATGGTCGAGCTCGCCAGCGGCGGGACCCTAGGCGCGGCGGTCGCGGGCGCGAGAGAGTTGGTCGGCCTGAAGGTGATCGCCAGCTTCAGGCAGCACACGCCCAGGCTGCACGCCGCTGGCGACGCCGCGAACGCGAACACTACCCACCCTCCTCTGCCGGGGACGATCACCCTGCGGACCTACCTCGGCGACACGGTCCGTTACGAGGTCGGGCTGGCCGGCGGAGCCACCCTCGCCTCCGAACACTACTTCGCTGAAGGTGAGCTGCTGAACGAAGGGGACGCGGTCTCGGTATCGGTCGCGCCAGAAGCTGTCACGCTGTTCGACGACGACGGCCGAAGGGTCGGCTGATCGGGGTGAGTCTGCGCCTCCCAAGACTGAGCTTCTGGGGCGCGATGACGCTCGGCGCGGCCGTCATCTTCTTCGTGCTGCTGATCCTGCCGCTTGGCAACCTGGTGTGGTCTAGCTTCTCACCGTCGCGCACCACCGCCACCAGCGACTTCAGCATCTGGAAGGCTTACAGCGACTTCTTCCAGTACCGTTACTACTACAGCACCCTGCTCAACAGCCTGTTCGTCAGCGCCTCCGCCACCCTGTTGGCCACCCTCATCGGCTTCCCACTCGCCTACCTGGTATCTCGCATCGAGCTGCCCGGCAAGCTGTGGCTGCGCGCCGCCATCGTCCTCACCTTCGTGTCGCCGCCGTTCATCGGGGCGTACGCGTGGATCTTGCTGCTCGGCCGCAACGGCCTCATAACCCGCACCTTCGAGTCGATCGGCATCGACATCCCGAGCATCTACGGCTGGCCCGGCATCATCCTCGTGTTCACCCTCAACGCCTTCCCGTTCGTGTTCCTGCTCGTCTCCTCCGGCCTCAAGACGATCGACCAGAGCCTCGAGGACGCGGCCGTCAACCTCGGCCGCACGCGCTTCGGAGCTCTGAGAACCGTGATCCTGCCGCTGATGGTGCCTTCGATCTCCACCGGCGCTCTGCTCGTGTTCGTGACCACCTTCGCCGACTTCGGCACGCCGATGATCATCGGTGAGGGGTTCAGGGTCCTCGCCTCGCTCATCTACAGCGAGTTCATCAACGAGTTCGGCGGCAACCCGCGCGTCGCGAGCACCCTCTCGGTGATCTTGCTGTGCGTGACCATCGGCGCCCTGCTGATCCAGCGCTGGCTGGCCAAGCGCGCCTCGTTCGGGCAGGACGCCACCAAGCCGCTGGGGGTCTTCCGGCTGCCCAAGCTCGGTACCGGCCTGGCCGCCACCTTCGTCTACGGCGTGGTGATCCTCGCACTGCTGCCGACCATCACCATCATCGTCTCGGCGTTCCTCAAGTCGCAGGGGCCGATCATCTACCCCGAGTTCACACTCGAGGGCTTCAGGCTGGCGCGGCGGTTGCCGCTGGCGCTGCGGAACACGGTGCTTTACGTCTCGGCTGCGACCCTGCTGTGCGTCGCCGCCGGTGCCGTCATCGGCTACGTGGTCAGCCGCGGGCGCGGTCGGCTCGTCGCCGCGATCGACACGATGTCGATGGTCCCGTTCGCGGTCGCCGGCGTCGTGCTCGGCATCGCGCTCGCCCTGACCTTCGGCAGCGCACCGTTCTTCCTCGGCGGCACGGCCGCGATCCTGATCCTCGCCTACTTCATCAGGCGCCTGCCGTACACGGTCAGGTCGGTGTCCAGCCTGCTGCACCAGGTGGGCGTCCAGCAGGAGGAGGCGTCGATCAACCTCGGCGCCCCGCCGTTCCTGACGTTCCTATGGATCACCGTCCCCCAGATCACGCCCGCGCTGATGTCCGGCGCGCTGCTCACCTGGGCCACCACCGCGCGCGAGTTCAACACCACGGTGATGCTCTACGTGGCTCAGACGCGCACCGTGCCGGTGGAGGTCTTCACGCAGGTGCTGCAGGGCAACTTCGGAGCGGCCTCGGTCGTCGGGACCGTGCTGATCGCCATAACCGTCATCCCGATCGTCGTGCTGTTCAAGGTGCTGGGCAAGGACGAGGAGATCCTCGCGTGAGTCGCCAAGAACCTGTCGGCAATCGGATCCTCGAGCAGGACGAGCTCGCTCACTCCGTCGTCAGGGTCGCGCGCAGGCTCTACGAGCGGCGCCTCGTCGCCGGACGCCAGGGCAACGTCAGCGCCAGGGCAGTCGATGGAACCGTCTGGCTCACACCAGCCAGCATGTGCAAGGGCGACGTGACTGTCGAAGACCTCGTCAGGCTCGACCTGGACGGCACCGTCCTGCAGGGCACGCGCGCGCCGACGAGCGAGCGCACCACCCATCTCGAGTTCTATCGGCAGCGCCCTGACGTCAACGCGGTGGTGCACGGGCACCCGATGTACTGCACGGCCTTCGCCGCCGCGGGCGAGGCGCTGCCTGTGGGCGTGCTGCCCGAAGCCGTCGTGACCCTGGGCGAGATCCCGCTCGTCCCTTACGGCACGCCGTCCTCGGCCGGTCTCACTGGCGCCATCCACGCGTACATCGCGCGGCACGACTGCTTCCTGCTCGCCAACCACGGCGCCCTGGCCGTCGGCGCTGACCTCGACATCGCCGTCGACAGGCTCGAGCAGCTCGAGTCGTACGCGGCAGTGATCTGGCATGCGCGGGCGCTGGGTGGGGCGAAGGTACTGGGAGAAGTGGAGTTGGAAGCGTTGCGGACGCTGGATTAGACCCGGCGGCGACCCGCTGGCAGTTGACGCGGCCGCAGCTGCGCGCCGGGAGCGCTTGCCACGTGGAGCCTCCTGCCTGATCCGCCCAAGCGACTGAACCGAGCGCCGCTCACTGAGGTGCCGCCAGCCCGACCGGCACACTCCGCGCCACCTGAGTACCGTCCCCGAGCTGGCCGAAGAGGTTCTCGCCCCAGCACCAGACGCCGCTATCGTTCAGTGCGCAAGTGTGATCGTAGCCGCCGGAGATCTGGGTGTAGATTCGACTCCCGTCCACAGCGACCGGGCCGTTGACGCTCAGTTCGATCCCGTCACCGATCTGTCCGTCCATTCCGTAGCCCCAGCACCAGGCGCGCCCTCCGGAGTTCTTGCCGAGGGCGCAGGTGTGCATGCCGCCGGCGGTGATCGCCAGGTACGGACCGCCGAGCGCTTGGGCCGGGGTGAAGCGCGGATCCCAGTCGCCGACGCCTAGCTGTCCGTAATCGTTGTGCCCCCAACACCAGGCAAGTCCGCCGGAGTTCTTGCCGAGGCCGCAGGTGTGAGCGACGCCGGCGGCGATCGTCGTGAAGGCGCCGCCGCTGACCGCGACCGGCACCGAGCTGATCGTGCCAAGGCCGTCGCCGAGCTGCCCGAACGCGCCGGACCCCCAGCACCAGGCGTTGCCGCCGGAGGACTCCTCTAGGGCGCAGGTGTGTGAGAGACCAGTCGTGATGGCGGTGAACTTCATGGTGTCGGACACCAGAGTGGGTTGGTAGGCGTCCAGGTACGAGCCGATGCCCAGCTGACCCTCGAAGTTTCTCCCCCAGCAGTGTGCATAGCCTTCCAGGTCGAGACCGCAGGTGTGAGCGAAGCCGGCGCTGAGAGCGAGGAACTGCAGGGCGGAGGCCGCGAGCGGTTCGTTGCTTTCGTCGTTGGTACCGTTCCCCAGTTGGCCGTGGAGGTTCCTACCCCAGCACCAGGCGAAGGCGTCATCGTCGAGGGCGCAAGTGTGCTCGCCGCCGCCGGCGAGCGTGGTGAAGAGGTGCCCTCCGCTGACCAGCGTACGCGTCGATCGGTTCTCGTCGTCGCCGGTGCCGAGTTGACCGTACTGGTTGGAGCCCCAGCACCAGGCGGCGCCCTCGGCGTCCAGAGCACAGGTGTGAGCACTGCCTGCCCCGATGCCGACCAGAGCAACGGGGGGCGCGATGGGTGCCGCGCAGCCTCCAAGCAGCAGCGCGCCGAGCCAGAGGCCGATGAGGAAGCGGGTCCTTCGTACCATGTCTAGCCTTCCCTTCGGGCCCGAGGCTAGCTGGGTCGGCGTGTCGCGAAGCGTGTCGCAGGTCGTGTTGCCGAGCGTGTCGTGTAGGGTGTCAAGGTCCGGATCGCAGCTCAGGCCGCTGCGCTCGCTGGAGAGCCGCGCGATCCGGCGGCGACCAAGCCCTAAACTGCCGCATGGCCAAGGGGGAGCTGTTCGTACAGCTTCTTGGCGAGCCGGGCTTCCTGTTCGGCTCGGAACGGTCAACCATGCCACCGGACAAGCGCAGCTACCTGCTGGCCTACCTGGCCTGCGCGGGGGATTGGGTCGATCGGGAACGACTCGCGCGCCTGCTCTGGCCCGATCACGAGGTGAGCGCGGCCCGCCACAACCTTCGGCAGTTGCTCAAGCGGATGCGTGACCTGCCTTGGAGTCGCGGCCTTCAGATGACGGGCCAGGGCCGTGATCGACGGTTGCGTTGGGCGCCTCCCACCGACCTCGCCAGCCTGCGCGCCGCGC
The DNA here is from genome assembly GCA_964392895.1 of uncultured bacterium. Taxonomy (GTDB): domain Bacteria; phylum Deinococcota; class Deinococci; order Deinococcales; family Trueperaceae; genus CAYMRL01. The sequence goes on along the minus strand of CAYMRL010000006.1, from coordinate 85,137 downwards.
TGGCGGCCTCCGATTGGAGCGGGGCGGCTGCGTTGTACCGAGGTCCGCTACTCGAAGGGCTCAGACCCGACACCCTGCCTGAGTTCTCGGCGTGGCTCGAGCTGGAGCGGGGTCGGCTCCAGAACGACCTGCGCGATGCGCTGCTCGCTCATGCCGCCGAGCTCATGAGTCAGCGAAAGCCCAACGAGGCGCTGAAGCTGATAGCTCCCCTGTCGAGGGTGGATCCCTACGACGAGGAGGCGCTGCGCGCGTACATGGCGGCCGCTGCGGCCGCCGGCAACCGGGGAGCCGCGCTGCAGGAGTATCGGCGTTTCGTGGCGCGGCTCGCTGACGAGCTCTCGCTCGCCCCTACCGCGGCGACCGAGCAGCTCCTCGCCCAGATCAGCGCGGAGCGATCCGTCGCGGGCGAGGTCTTGCCCTACGGCGTGCAGCAGACGGAGTCCGTACCGGCCAAGGAGTCGGGCTCGGCTCGGCCGGCCTTCGCACCAAGCGACTCGTCGTCTTTCATCGGCCGCGAACTCGAGCTCGCCGATCTCCTCCGCCTGCTCGGGGATAGCGGCTGCCGCCTGCTCACGGTCACCGGCCCTGGCGGCGTCGGCAAGTCGCGACTGGTGAGGCACGCCGCGGACGAGCTGTCTCAGCTGTTCGCAGACGGCTATGCGCTGACTCGAGCCGAGTCGCTGACCTCGGCGGACGCGTTGCTGTCCGCCGTCACTCAGGCGCTGGCGCTGCCGGGCAGTCCCGGTGTCAGTCCCATCGACGAGGTCGCCGGAGCGATAGGCGAGCGGCGGCTGCTGCTGATCCTCGACGATCTCGACGGCGTCGCCGACGCGGCCGGCTCGGTCGCCGAGCTCCTGAGCCGCTGCCGACACCTCGCGATCCTCACCACTTCGCGCGAACGCCTGAACCTGACCGAAGAGAGGCTGCTCCCGATCGAAGGCCTGGCCTTCCCGCACGCAGGCATGAGTCTCACGGAGGCTCTCGCCTACGACGCGGTGCGCCTCTTCGTCGAGCGCTCGCAGAGGGTCAAGCCGGACTACTACCTCGCCGAGGCGGAGGTGGAGCACCTGATCCGCATCTGCGCGCTGGTCGGTGGCCTACCGCTCGGCCTCGAGCTATCCGCGGCCTGGACGAGGCTACTGAGCTGCACCCAGATCGCCAAGGAGCTGGCATCCGACCTCGAGTTCCTGAGTAGGTCGACCTCGGACGCGAGCGAGCGACACCGGAGTATACGGGCGAGCTTCGAGCACTCTTGGGGGCGGCTGGGGGCGGAGGAGCGCCGCGTGCTGGCCGCGATGACCGTCTTCAGAGGAGGTTTCGGAAGCTTGAGCGCACGCCTGGTCGCCAACGCGCCCTTGGCCGTGCTGGCGGCGCTGGTCGACAAGTCGCTGCTGCGCGCGGACGCGTCCGGGACCTTCGAGCTCCATCCTCTACTGCGCCGCTTCGCGAGCGAGAAGCTCTCACCGAGCGAGACTGCCCAAGCGCGCGACTCGCACGCGCGCTACTTCCTCGGTGAGCTGGGCGGCTTGAGCGAGGTCGCCGGCGAGGTCCGGCGCGAGCGTCTGGCCGCGCTAGGAAGCGGGTTCGAGGACCTGTCCGTCGCCTGGCTGTGGGCGACCGGCTCACCACCAGGTCCGGCGCAGTCCGCAGGAGAGCCACGCTGGACCGCCGAGGAGTTGGCGCGGCTGGCGAGGACGTTCATCGATGTCTGCGACGCTCACGGCCGCTACTCCGAGGGAGCCGAGCTCCTGGGCGCGGCGGTCGGGGCCGCCTCCCGCGCTTCGCGCCGCGACACGGCTGCACTGGGGACCCTGTTGGTCCTACAGGCTTGGCTGCTGGGCAAGATCGGCCGGCTGAGCGAGGCGCGTGCGAACGCGCTGCGCGGTCTCGAGCTCCTGGGTCAGAGGGCCAAGGCTGCCTTCGGCTGGGCGCACCGCGTCGGCCTCAACACCCTGGGAAACGTAGCCTTCCACGAAGGAAACTACGAGGAGGCCGAGACGAGGTTCTCGGAGGCGCTCAAGTCGGCCACCGCGCAGAAGGCGAGCAGCGAGATGGGCGCTTTCGCGGGGAACCTCGGTGTCGTACGCCAAGTCCTGGGCGACAGGCAAGGCGCCGCCGAGCACTTTCGCCGGCAGCTCGCCATCAAGCGTGAACTCGACGATACGCGCGGGATCGTCGGCGCGTTGAGCAACCTGGGCAACGTGCTGCGCCTGCTTGGTGACGACGCGGCCGCCAGGGCACATCTCGAGGAGGGTCTGACGCTGGCGCTCAGTAGCGGCAACAGGGCCGTGCTGCCCAACCTCCGCATCAACCTCGGCGTGCTCGCGCACGGCTCGGGTCAACACGCGGTCGCGTCCGAGCACTTCCACGCCGCATGGCGACACGCCAACGAGGACGGACGGCGCGCCTTGGAGACGAACGCTCTATTCCAGCTCGGACGGGTTGCTCTCGACGCGGGCGAGCCGCTGGCGGCGGAAGAGTGGTTCATGAAGGCCCTCGGCATCGTGATGAGCGATGGAAGCCTCAGCGGGATTCTCGACAACCTCACCGGCCTCGCCTGGGTGAGGTTGCAGGTCAAGGACCACGAGAACGCTGGGGCCTGGGCGCGGACGGCGGCCGGGCACCCCGCTGCGTCGGCGGGAACGAGGAGCTGGGCGAGGGACTTGTTGGCCGAGCTCGAGCAGCGGACCCACTCCCGACCGGACGCCGGCCCACCCGAGCGGGAAAGCTCAGTCAACGAGGCGGTAGGACTTGCGATGCGGGCGCTGGCGGCGGCTGCCGTCCCCTACTCGTACTCAGGCTCCTCCAGGTAGAGGTAGATCCAATCGAAACCGTTGCCGTTGTCGCAGTCACCGCTGCCGGTCCAGTCGATCAGCACGCTCGACTCGTAGCGGTCGCCCCAGCCGAGGTTCTGGATCCCGATCGGCTGGCGCGAGCCGTCGCTGCCCACATGCGTGGCGCTGAGGTGGTAAGCGGCGATGGGGATGTCGAGAACGTCATCGGGATTGCGGCTCCTCGAGTCGATGGTGCGCGTGAAGGGCGTGGCGGCCGTGCCGTTGATGAGAGGTCCGGCCGGGGTGAAGGAGAGCTCGACCCGACCCCCTGACGAGGTGTACGCATTCACGAAGCCCAAATGGATCATGCCGCCGTAGAAGAAGTCGGGGCGGAGGTCCTCGATGGGTCCGCTGAGCTGATGGACGAAGTTGCGCACCGCGCCGTTGGTCACGACGAAGGAGTCGTAGTCGGCCGGCGACTCCATGCCGAGCCTGACGCAGATCTGTTGGCCGCCGTACTCGATGTAGTTCCAGGCCCTGATCTTGTACGGAACGTCGACCAGACGCTCGGCGATGTAGCGCCCGTTGGCGTCGGTGCGCACGGAGACCTGACCTGTCGTTATCGCAGGCTGGATCCGCACCGTGGCACCCGCGATCGGACGGCCAAGACTGTCGATGACGGTGCCTATGACCGAGAGAGGCTGGGCCGCACCAGGCGTCGTAGGCGTCAGCGGAGACGTCTGCGCGGGAGGTTGCGTGGGGGTCTGTACCGGCTGCTGCGCCGGCGCCTGCGTCTGCGATCCCGACCCGATCGCGGCAGCCTGAGCCTGCGTGGAGATCGAGAGGCGGTAGCCGCCGGACTCGCCGGCGTAGGCGCTGGTGACGATCACCGTGTACTGCCCTGTCGTCGGCAGCGTGAAGGTGATACGCGCGTTAAGGCCCATCTCGGGCGTGTCGTCTTCCTGCGCCAGCACCTGCTCGTCCGCGTCGATGAGTATCAGGTACGGGTCGAACTCGCTCGAGTTCAGGTCGATCACCACGAGGTCCCCGGCCGCGCCAACGAACGTGACCCTGTCGAAGTACTCTCCCGAGCCGAGCTGTTCGTCGCCAGGACCGAGCCTGCCTGCGCCGGCTACTGCCACACCGGCAACGCCGAAGACGAGAGCCGCGAGCATGGCGTAGAGGCCGAGTGCCAGCGGCCGGCGCACGCGCTTGGTTGTGTTCACGAGCGGATACTACTCCCGTCGTAGCGGCAACCGTCCGCAAATTCTCACGAGGCAGCGCCGCTCTCGAACCTGATGCCCGAGCTTAGGGCGCGGTGCTGATACCCTGCGCGTATGCCTAACCTCAAGATCTGTCTAGCCGGAGCCACCGGCTGGGCCGGTTCGGCCCTCGCCCACGGGATCGCTCGCCAGGACGACCTGGAGTTGGCCGCCGCCGTGTCGCGCTCGTATGCCGGCCAGCGGCTGGGCGCGGCTCTCGCCAACGATGCGATCACCACACCGGTGTACGCGACAGCGGCCGAAGCTCTTGAAAGCCACCCTTGCGACGTGTTCTTCGAGTACACCAAGCCCGACGTCGCCAAAGCTAACGTGCTCGCCGCGCTCGCACACGGAGCGCACGTGGTCGTGGGCACCTCGGGGCTCAGCGCCGACGACTACGCCGACATCGACGCCGTCGCCAAGGCCGCGGGGCGCGGTGTGCTGGCCGTCGGCAACTTCGCGCTGACGGTGGTGCTGCTGCTCAAGTTCGCCGAGGCCGCCGCCAAGCTGATACCGCACTGGGAGATCATCGACTACTCCTCAGCCGGTAAGGTCGATGCGCCGAGCGGTACCGGCCGAGAGTTGGCGGCGCGCCTTGGCGCGGCCAACCAGGCTCAGCACGCAGTGCCCGTCGAGCAGACGCAGGGCGAACGAGCAGCCCGCGGCGCGACGCTTGGCGGCGCCCAGGTGCACTCGGTGAGGCTGCCTGGTTACACGCTCAGCGCCGAGGTGGTGTTCGGGATGCCGGATCAGCGGCTGACGCTGCGGCACGACGCCGGCACGTCGGCGGAGCCGTACGTCGACGGCGCGCTGCTGGCCGTGCGTAAGGTCGGCACGCTGGTTGGGGTGCACCGGGGGCTGGACGCGGTTCTGGAGCTGTGAAGCTGCGGTGAGCGCCAGGTGCTCACTAAGACCGGCTCAACGCCCATGCCGCGGATCGAAAGCGTCTCGCAAACCGTCGCCTATGAAGTTGATGGCGATGACGGTGATCATGATGGCCAGGCCGGGTGCCACCGCCAGCAGAGGTGTCGACAGGGCGAACTGCTGGGCCTGGTTGAGCATGTTCCCCCAGGTCGGGGTCGGTGCCTGGATTCCCAGGCCTAGGTAAGAGAGCGCCGACTCGGTCAGCAGCGCACGACCGGCGACCAGCGGGGCAGCTACCAGCAACGGCCCCTGGACGTTCGGCAAGATGTGACGCACCAGGATGCGCCAGTTCTTGGCACCCAGCGCCTTGACCCCTTCGATCTGCTCGCGCTTGCTGAGCGCCATCGTCTGCACCCTGACGATGCGGGCCAGGTCCATCCAACTCAGCAAGCCGATCACCAGCACCAGCACGGTCACGTTCGGGCGCATCACCGCCGCTATGGTCAGTAGCAGGAAGATGGTCGGGATGCTCAGAAGAGCGTCAGCCGTACGCATGAACAGCTGATCGATCCAACCGCCGAAATAGCCCGAGACGATCCCGATGATCGACGCGGCCAGCAGCGCGACCACCATCGCCGAGAGGCTGACCGGGATCGAGACGCGGCCGGCGAACAGCAGCCGGGCGGCGACGTCGCGCCCCACCTCGTCCGTCCCCAACAGATGCTGCCCGGAAGGCGGCTGCAGCATGTTGCGCGGTGCCGGACGCAGCGCGAGGTCACGTGGAACCAGCACGGGACCGAGGATCACCGCGACCAGGATCAGGATGAGCGCCACCGAGCCGATGATGGCGAGCCGGTTGCGCAGGAACGCCCGCCAGGCGCGGTTGTTGAGGCTCTTAGGCCGCCTCTCGACCGTCGCAGCCACCGCACCGCCGTCGGCGACAGAGGCGCCAGGTCCGACGGCTTTCACTGGTACTCCACGCGCGGGTCGATGAGCGTGTAGACGACGTCAGCCACTACCGTCAGCAGCATCACGATGACAGCCACGAACACGAGGATCCCCATCAGCACAGGAAAATCGGCGCGACCCGCGTGATCGACCATCAACCGCCCCATCCCCGGCCAGGAGAAGACCTGTTCGGTTATCAGCGCACCACCCATCAGCTGGGGCATGTCGACGGCGATTATCGTCACGATCGGCAGGAGCGAGTTCTTCATGCCGTGCTTGTAGAGCACGCGTCTCTCTGGGACACCCTTGGCGCGAGCCGTACGGATGTAGTCCTGGGAGAGCACGTCGATGAGACTGCTGCGAACGTAGCGGATGTAGCGCGCCAGCATCGAGAACGCGAGTATCGACGCCGGCAAGATCAGGTGCCTGGCGATGCTGGCCACGGTCGGCCCCTCGATGAAGTCGTACATCCCTCCGGAGGGCAGGTAGGGCAGGCCGCGCTGCCGCGTCCACAACGAGAAGACCACTATCGCGAGGATGCCGGTCCAGAACGTGGGCGCCGAGAACGAGACTATCGACATCGTGGTGATCGCGTAGTCCGCGCCCTTGCTGCGCTTGACGGCCGAGATCACGCCCAGCGGTATCCCAAGGACGATCGTGATGGCGAACGCCGTGCCCATCAGTAGCAGCGTGTTCGGGAAGTGGTAGGCGATGAGGTCGGTGACCTTACGGCCCGAGACCAGCGATGCGCCGAAGTCGCCAGTGGCGATGTTCAGCATCCACTCCCCGAAGCGCACGATCACCGGCCGGTCGAGCCCGAACTGCTTGGTAAGCCGCTCGAGGTCGGCGGCGGTGACGTTCCCCTGCAGGTAGAACGACAGAGGGTTGCCCATGTACTGCAACAGGACGAAGGTGACGAGCGAGATGATGAACAACAGCGGCACGATCGAAAGTAGCCGCCTCAGCACGTAGCTGACCATCAGCTTTCATCCTCGTTCGCTGACGTAGTCCTGGCAGTCACGCGGACACCCCCGTGTCGCCTCTCAGTGCTTGGTCTTGGGCTGAAGCCCGTCGTCCACGGCAGCGGTATCGGGCTTGAGAGTGATGCCAGCACCTTCGGCCGCGAGCAGCAGCAAGGTCGCGAAGTCGTCCTCGGTGTGCCCGCGTCCGATCAAAGCTTGAACCACCTCGCGGGTGGCCGCCGTCACTGGCATGGGCACGCCCAGCTCCCTGGCCGCGGCCAGACCCAGGTCGAGGTCTTTGCGCAGAAGCGGCGGGGTGAAGGTCGGCTTGAAGTCGAGGTTGACGAAAGCCGGCGTCTTGTACTTGCTGAACACCGAGCCCATCACGCTCTCGTTGAGGAACTCGAGGAAGGCACGGCGGTCGATACCGCCCTTCTCGGCCAGCACCGTGATCTCCGCCAGCGCCTGCGTGACGACGCCCAGCAAGACGTTGTGCGCGATCTTCACCGTGCGCGCCAGCTCGCCCTCGCCGACGTAGGTGACGCCCCGCCCCAGCGTCTGAAGGTAGGGCAGCGCACGTTCATACGTCTCTCTCGGACCGGACACAGCCACGCTCAGCTGACCCGCTTTGACGACCTTGCCGTTACCGCTCACGGGAGCCGCCAGGAAGGCCGTCCCGACGTCGGCTGCGGCCGCGCGCACGCCGGCAGAGGTCTCGGTATCGACAGTCGAGGAGTCGATCAGGATCGCAGGCGCCTTGCCGGCCGCCGTCAGCACGCCGCCACTGCCTCTGGTGACGGCCAGCAGGGTCTTGGGATCGGCGACCATCGTGAAGACCACGTCACGGTCCGCAAGATCGGCCGGCGTGTCGGCGAGCGTCGCGCCCAGCTCGCCCAACGGCTCCGCCTTGGCGCGGGTTCGGTTGTACACCGTCACGTCGAAGCCGGCCTTGAGCAGCCTAGCGGCCATCGGGAAGCCCATGTTGCCGGTGCCGATGAACCCGAGTCTCTGAGATTCGCTCACTGTTCGCGTACCCCTCTCCAGCCAGCGTGCTGTCCGCTCAACGCGAACATTCTGGTAAGGCCGCCTGATGGTCAGACCGCCGCACGATCGAAGCTACATCCTTCAAGCTCAAGACGGCGGCCGACGGCTGTTGGTGGGAGGAATGATTGCACGGCCAGACATGGGTGTCAACGCGCCGGGCCCTTCTTGAGAGATACGGCAGGGACGCACTTTTCGTCGTTGAGACGACCTCGAGCAAGCTTGACGGTCGCCTGGGAGCGTGCTAGTTTTGCCGCCAGGTACGTAGAGACAGAACTCGGTTGGGTGGTATGACCACTCTACCGCTCGCCGTCGAACCGCTCTGCTGACCCTGGTGAGCACAGCGGCCGCGGCCCGAAGTGTCCTCGGCACCGACATGACGGGAGGAGGTCAAGCAACGGGCTTCCAGGCTCAACCAAGGTTCGGCGCGCCCGAGGGCAACCCAGCGACTCGAAACAGCCCTTGCGCAGCGCAACGCCAGACAGCTTCGACCATGACAACGACGAGATCACTAAGGAGGACCATGACCGACTCTCGCAATCCGAACCACCCAAGCTCCTGCACCGCGCCTCAGGTCGGCGCACCTACGCAGTCAGGCAAGCGGATGGCACTCCGCCTGCTCGCCGCCCTGGCACTACTTCTCCCGACCACGGCCGCGTTCGCGCAGGGCGAGCGCGCCGAAGGCCGCAGCGGCGGCACACTGATCATCGGCCAGCTGCAGGAGCCGGCCAGCATGGTGCTGGCCGAGTCGAGCACGCCCGTCTCGGCGCAGTTCTACACCGCGTACCTGATCAACGAGCCGCTCCTGAAGGTCGACCACGACTACAACATCGTCCCCGGCCTGCTGGCCGAGGCGCCGACGTTGGAGAACGGCGGCATCAGCCCCGACTTCCTCACCTACACCTTGCGCCTCAAGCCTGGTCTGGTGTGGGAAGACGGCGTGCCGATCACCGCGAACGACATCGCGTTCACATGGCAGTGGCTCAACGATCCTGTCAACGTCGCTTACGCCACGCACGGCTGGGAGAAGGTCGTCTCGGTAGAGGTCGCCGACGACGGGCTCACGGCCGTCGTGACGCTGGCCGACACGTTCGCCTTCTGGCTCGACGAAGCCGTCATCGGCATGGGAATCGCGCCGCAGCACGCCGTTGAGGCAGTCGCCACCAAGGACGCCTTCAACCAGCGTCCGGTCGGCAACGGGCCGTTCAAGCTGGTCGAGTGGCGCATCGGCGATGTGCTGATCTTCGAGCGCAACGAGAACTACTACCGCGGACCGGCGTATCTCGACCGCGTGGTCGTGCGCATCATCCCCGACTCCAACGCGCTCACCGCGGCGCTCATCGCCGGTGACGTGAACGTGGCGATCGGTCTGCTGACGGCCAACGTGCCCCAGCTGGAAGCAGCGCCAAACACCGAGGTGCTGATCACGGCGTGGCCGCAGGTCGAGCGGATCTTCTTCAGCCAAACCGTGGCCGGCGACCCATCGACGCCGCACCCGATCCTCACCGACGTAGCGGTCCGCAAGGCCCTGGTCATCTCGGCCGACATGGACGAGATCCTCGAGAACCTCTACTTCGGGATCAACCCGCGCGGCATCAACGAGCTCTACGGCACCGGCTACTTCAACGAGGAGCTGACGCCGTACCCGTACGACCCTGACGAGGCTCGCCGCGTCCTCGACGAAGCGGGTTGGGTCGACAGCGACGGCGACGGTATCCGGGAGAAGGACGGCGTGAGGCTGAGCCTCACACACTCGACCACCGCCGGCAACCGCCCCCGCGAATCGATGCAGGCGATCTTGCAGCAGGCCTGGGCGGACGTCGGTATCGAGGTCGTCATCGAGAACTACCCCGCACCCAGCTTCTTCGGCGGCTGGCAGGGTGTGGCCTGGGGTAGGCGCTACGAGATGGCTCAGTTCAGCAACGGCATCTTCGCGCTGCAGCCGAACCTCTCCGACTGGTGGCACTCCGACGCCATACCGACGCCGGAGAAGCAGTTCGGTAACGGCCACTCGGGCTGGTCGAACGCGCGCGTCGACGAGCTGCTCGACGAGCATCGGCGCGGCGTCACCGACGCTCGCGCCCGCGAGATCCTGAACGAGGTCCAGCGGATCATCTACGACGATTACGCGATGCTCCCCCTGTTCAGCGCGGCAACCATCTTCGGCGTCAACGGCAACGTGCATAACGTCGACCCGACCCAGTTCGGCGCACAAGCCGGCCTCTTCTGGGACGTCTACGACTGGTGGGTCGACTGAGGCTAGGACGCTAGCCGTGACTTAACCGGTAGCGAGTGTGATGTGGGTGCGCCGGCGCGACCCGTCCGGCGCGACCCGTCCGACGCACCCACACCCGTACTTGTGGAGAGGAAGGAACCGTTGGAACGCGACGCTCTGGTGGCAGTGGCTCTCGGCGAACGGCCCGCGAGCCTGGTGATCCGCGGCGGCACACTGGTCAACGTCTACTCTGGGGAGATCTATCAGGCCGACGTCGCGGTGCATGGCGACCGCATCGCGGCGGTAGGCGAGGTCGAACGCTGCGTCGGCGAGGGCACGAGTGTGCTCGACGCCTCTGGCAAGTATCTTGTTCCCGGCTTCATCGAGACGCATGTGCACGTCGGCGCGACGTCGCTGGGCTCCACCGAGTTGGCGCGACTGCTCGTGCCGTTCGGGACTGCGGCGATAGTCACGGACTTCACCGAGGCGACCAAGCTCAGAGGCATCAAGGCCGCCCGCTTCTTCCTGGACGAAGCCAACCGCACGCCGTTGAAGGTCTATTTCTCGCCGTTCTATACCGCCATGCTGGGTTCGGCGTCACGCCCGGGCGTGACGCTCGACGAGTTCGAGCAGATGCTCGATTGGCCCGAGTGCGTCGAGCTGCGCGAGTGGAACGTGCAGTCGAACCGCCACCCCTCACCGCTCGTGCGCGAGGCCGGGCGCATGGCCGAGCGCAAGGGCAAGCTGCTGGCGGGCCACATGCGCGCTCAGCTCGGACGGGTGCTCCAGTCTTCCGTCGCGGCCGGCACCAGGTCGGACCACGAGGCCTACACCCTCGAGGAGGCCGTCGAGCGCATCCGCGCCGGCGTCGCCGTACAGATCAGGTTCGGCTCCGCGCATTGGACCGAGACCTGGGACCTGTTGCGCGCCGTTACCGAGCGCCGCCTCGACCCCAGCCTGGTCATGTTCAGCACCGACGAGCAGGAGATCGTCGACATCCGTGACCTTGGCTTCATGGACCACCGCGTGCGCATGGCCATCGAGGCCGGTGTCGCGCCGCTGGAGGCCGTGCGCATGGCGACCCTCAACCCGGCCCGCTACCTAGGGGTCACGGGCGACCTGGGCGGCATCGCGCCGGGGCGCCTGGCGTTCGTCAACTTAATCGACGACCTGCGCTCGTTCACGGTCACCGACGTCGTCTACGGCGACCGGCTCGTGGCGCACGACGGCGCCTACGTAGCCGAGTTGAAGCGCCCAGATTACCCGGCCGAGTTCTACGGCTCTGTCCGTCTCAAGGCGCCTCTCACCGCAACGGACTTCGCGGTGCCGGCGAGCGGAGTCACGGCGACGGTGCGTGTGATCGGCTTCGACCCCAACGTCAGCGGCACCCGTGAGCGACAGGCCACCGTTCCTGTCAGGAACGGTGGAGCCACGGCCGACCCAGCCACGGACGTAGCCAAGATCGCGTCGGTGGAGCGCGGCAGCGGTAGCGGCAAGCGGGGTGTGGGTTTCGTGCAGGGCCTCGGCATGCGCCGAGGCGCGCTCGGCTTCACCTACCACCCAGGTCCTTGCGAGCTGTCGATCATCGGCGTCGACGACGCCGACATGGCGGTCGTCGGCAACCGCATCGCCGAGCTGGGTGGTGGCCTGGTGGTGGCCGTCGACGGCGAGGTGCGAGCCGAGGTGCCGATGCCTCTGCTCGGGATCGTATCGGACGCCTCCGCCGAAGAGGTCGAGGCCGGCATGCGGGCGGCCAAGAAGGTCATCGCCGAGGAGCTCGGGATCGACTTCGTCAGCAACGTCTACCGGCTGGCGGTGCTGTTCATACCGGGCGTGGCTCCCGAGGTGCGGATGTCGGTCGACGGGCTGCTGCGTATCGCGCTGGCCGGCGACAAGCTGAACGTAGACGTCGTTCCGGTGGTCGTCGATTCAGGCGCTCCGGCGGCAGGCAGCGCCGGCGAAGAGCCGGCCGCAGGAAAGGGTGAGTGAAGGTGGAACGAGACGAGCTGGTAGCCGTCGCGCTGGGTGAGAAGCCGGCAGGTCTGGTGATCCGCGGCGGAAGCCTGGTGAACGTTTACTCCGGCGAGATCTACGCCGCCGATGTCGCGATCGAAGGCGACCGCATCGCGGCGGTGGCGGTCGCGGGCGATCCCGACTCCGAGCGGTGGGTCGGCGAGGCCACGACGGTCGTGGATGCCAAGGGCCGCTACCTCGTCCCCGGCTTCATCGAGGGCCACATCCACGTCGGCGCGACCTCGCTGGCCGTCACCGAGATGGCCCGCCTCCTGGTGCCGTACGGCACGGCGGCGATCGTCACCGACTTCAACGAGGCCACCAAGGTCCAGGGGCCGCAGGTGGCCCGCTACTACCTCGACGAGGCCAAGCGCACGCCGATGACGGTCTACTACTCGCCCTTCCACACCAGCCTCATCCCCACCGACGGCCGCGAAGGCGTGAGCCTCGAGCAGCTCGACGAGATGATGAGCTGGCCTGAGGCCAAGGAGCTGCGGGAGTGGAACGTCCAGCAGCACCGCAGCCCCAACGAGAAGGTGAGGCGCGCGGGCGAGATGGCGCGGGCCCACGGCCTGCGGCTGGCCGGGCACCTGCGCCTGTTCATGGGCGGCCTGCTGCACGCTTCGGTCGCCTCCGGCGCCGTATCGGATCATGAGACCTACACGGTCGAGGAGGCCGTCGAGAGGATCAGGGCCGGCGTGGCGCTCCAGATCCGCTTCGGCTCGGCGCACTGGCACGAGATCCACGACATCCTGCGCGTCGTCACCGAGCGCCGCCTCGACTCCAGCCTGGTCATGTTCAGCACCGACGAGCAGGAGATCGTCGACGTCCGCGACCACGGCTTCCTCGACCATCGCGTCCGCATGGCGATCGAGCACGGTGTGGCACCGCTCGAGGCCATCCGGATGGCCTCGCTCAACCCGGCGCGCTACCTGGGCGTCACGGGAGACCTGGGCGGCATCGCTCCGGGCCGCAAGGCGTTCGTGAACCTGGTCGACGACCTGCGCTCGTTCAACGTCGAGGAGGTCGTGTTCGGCGAGCAGGTCGTCGCTCGCGGCAATCGGTACATCGCTGAGCTGCCGCGCCCGACCTACCCGAAGGAGTTCTACGGAACCGTCAGGCTCCCCCGACCCCTCACCGCCGGCGACTTCGAGATCGCCGCGCCGGTCGGGGCGCCCGCCACCGGCGGCAGCGCCAAGGTACGGGTCATCGGCTTCCATCCGGAGGCGATGGGTAGCAAGGAGCTGCACCTCGATCTGCCGGTAGCCGGCGGCAGGGTCCAGGTCGACCCGGCGCAAGACGTGGTCAAGCTCGCCTCGGTCGAGCGCATCGGCGGGATCGGCAAGCACGGGGTCGGGTTCGTCAGGGGCTTGAAGCTGAAGCGCGGCGCCCTGGGCTTCACCTACCACCCAGGTCCGTCCGAGCTGGCTCTCATAGGCACCGACGACGCCGACATGGCCCTGGTGGGCAACCGGATCGCGGCGCTGGGCGGCGGCTTGGTCGTCGCGCAGGACGGCGAGATCCTGGCCGAGGTGCCGATGCCGCTGCACGGCGTGGTCTCGGACGCGTCCGCCGAGGACGTCGAGGCCGGCATGCGCCACGCCAAGCGCATGATCGCCGAGCGCCTCGGGATCGACTTCATCAGCAACTACTACCGGCTCACCGGCTTCTTCATCCCTGGGGTCTCGCCCGAGCTGCGCATGTCCGTCAGAGGGCTGCTCAAGGTGGCGTACGCCGGCGACCAGCTGAAGGTGGAACCGATCTCCGTGCTCGTCGAGGCGGCGCCAGCCGCGGCGGACTAGGCGTAAGAGCGTGACCGCGACGTCGAGAAGCACCGAGTCCCGATCGGGCGCCCACGAGCGCGACGCCCTGGTCGCCGTGGCGCTGGGCGAGCTGCACGCCGACCTGGTAGTGACAGGTGGTCGGCTGGTCAACGTCTACTCCGGCGAGATCTACCACGCGGACGTCGCGGTCCACGGCGAGCGGATCGCCGCGGTCGGTGATGTCGAGCGCTGCGTGGGTCCCGGCACGACCGTGGTCGAGGCCGGTGGCCGCTACCTGGTTCCCGGCTTCATCGAGACGCACATCCACGTCGGCGCCACCTCGCTGACCATGACCGAGCTGGCGAGGCTGTTGGTCCCCCTCGGTACGGCCGCACTGGTCACCGACTTCACCGAAGCGGGCAAGATGCGCGGCAAGAGCGCGATGCGCTTCTTCCTCGACGAAGCGGCCCGCACTCCACTCAAGGCGTACTTCTCGCCGTTCTACACGACGTTGCTGGGGATCGAAGGGCGGCCGGGAGCCACCCTGGAGGAGCTCGTCGAGATGCTCGCCTGGCCCGAGTGCCTCGAGCTGCGCGAGTGGAACCTCTTCGCCCAGCGCAGCCCCAATGAACGGCTGCGGTCGCTGGCAGACCTGGCGCGGCAGCACGGCAAGCTGCTGTGCGGCCACCTCGAAGGGCAGAGCGGAGGCACCCTCCAGGCCAGCGTCGCGAGCGGCGTGCAGTCCGATCACGAGGTCGCCACCGAGGAGGAGTTGCTGGCCAGGTTGCGGCTGGGGTTGGCGGTGCAGGTCCGCTTCAGCTCCGGCGCCGACAACCTGGACGTGCTGCGCGCTCTGGCTCGAGCCAGGGTCGACACCAGGAACGTCATGTTCGCCACCGACGAGGAGGACATCGACGACATCGCGCGCCTCGGGCACCTGGATCACAGGGTGCGAGAGGCGATCGCGATGGGGATCGCTCCGATCGAGGCGGTGCGCATGGCGACCCTCAACGCGGCCAGCTATCTGGGCTTGACCGGCGACATCGGAGGCATCGCGCCGGGCAGGCGGGCCTTCCTCAACCTCGTCGACAACCTGTGCGACTTCAACGTCACCGAGGTGATCAGCGGCCCGGCGGTCGTCGCACGAGGCGGCGAGTACGTGGCCGAGCTCGAGGCGCCCGGCTACCCTACGGAGTTCAGGAACAGCATCAAGCTCAAGGCGCCGTTGACGGCGCGCGACTTCGGCATCCGACCCGCCGCCGGGGAGGTCGCTGAAACTGGCACGGTGGACGCCCTGGTGATAGGGGTGGAACCCTACTGCGTCTACACCACGGCCGAACGGGCCAGGCTGGCCGTCAGCGCCGGGTACGTGGCCCCAGACCCCGCGCGCGACATCGCCAAGATCGCCGTGGTCGAGCGGCACTTCGCCAGCGGCAAGGTAGGGCTGGGCTTCGCCCGCGGGTTCGGCATCGAGCGCGGCGCGTTCGGCTCGTCCTACCATCCAGGGCCGGTACAGATCGGCATCGTCGGCGTTGACGACGCCGACATGGCCGCGGTCGCCAACCGCATCGCCGAGCTGAACGGCGGCTTCGTGGCCGTCGTCGGCGGCAGGGTCGTCGCGGAGGTCGCCCTGCCATTGCTCGGCTTCCTCAGCGAGGAGCGCGCGGAAGACGTGATAGCCGGCTTCAGGGAGGTCAAGCGAGCGATAGCCTCTGAGCTCGGCTCGGACTTCGAGGGCTTGTTCACGGCGTTGGCCTACACCTGCATGCCTGGCGTCCTACCGCACGTGCGCATGACCGCCGATGGACCCGTGACCGTCCAGCGCGGTGAGAAGCAGCTGCTGGTGGCGCCTGCGCCCGTGTTGCTCGGAGAGCGAGCTTGATGCCTTCCGCCCCGAACTGTCTGCACTGTGGCCACGACGTCGAAAGACTGGTATGGTGGTCATACCACTCGGGGGAGATTTGCGCGGCTGAGCTCAGACGGGTTTCGCTCGAGATGGGCGGGCTACGGGAAGCTCGGCAGGGGGCGAGACTACCAACATGATCCAGCCAGTCACGCGGCAAAGACTTTACGAGAAGGTCGCCGACCAGATCCAAGGGCTCATCGCATCTGGGAGCCTCGCTGCCGGAGACCGGCTGCCGAACGAGCGCACGCTCGCCGAGCAGTTCGACGTCAGCCGCACCGTGGTGCGCGAGGCCCTGAAGACGCTCGCGGTGAGGGGCCTGATCGAGGTGCGCCCAGGCCAGGGGACGTTCGTGGTGGACGCGACCGGCGACACCCTCTCGCGATCGTTCCAGACCATGCTCTACCTCGACCAGGGCGAGGATCCCTACTCCAGCCTCGTCGAGGTGCGCGAGATACTCGAGCCGGAGATCGCCTACCGCGCCGCTCTGCGCGCGCGGCCCGAGAACGTCGCGGCCATGCGCGAAGCCGTCGCCAGCATGGACGCTCATATGCACGACATGGCCGGGTTCATCAGGGCGGACGACGCCTTCCACCTCGCCCTGGCAGTCGCCACTCAGAACGCGTTCGTGCCGAGGCTGCTGTCGTCGGTCGTCGACGTGCTGCACGAGCACCGCAGCCGCATCTTCCGGACCGCGGGCGGCGCGCAGCGCGGCCAGAGCCACCACAAGCGCATCCTCAGGGCCATCGAGGACGGGGCGCCCGAAGCGGCGCGCGAGGCGATGCGCGGCCACCTCGCGCAGGTCCGCGACGACACCGAGCATTCGGCCGAAGCGAGCAGAGGCGAGAGCGGAACGGAACATGGAGAAGAACAGTGACAGAGGCTGACCGGGCCAAGCAGTGGCGCCACATGTACCGGCAGATGTGGAAGATCAGGGTCTTCGAGGAGCACGCCAACGACCTCTACCTGAGCGGGAAGATGCCCGGGCTGACCCACATGTACTCGGGCCAGGAGGCCGTCGCGGTGGGCGTCTGCGAGGCGTTGGGGCGCAGCGACTACATCACCAGCACGCACCGCGGCCACGGCCACTGCGTGGCCAAAGGGGCGAGGCTCGACCTGATGTTCGCCGAGCTGCTCGGCCGCGCCGCCGGCTACTGCCGCGGCAAGGGCGGCTCGATGCACATCGCCGACCAGGACAACGGGAACTTGGGCGCCAACGCGATCGTCGGCGGCAGCGCCGGCATAGCCACCGGCGCCGGGCTCTCGGCCAAGAAGCGCGGCAGCGGCCAGGTGGCCGTGTGCTTCTTCGGCGAGGGCGCACTGGGCCAGGGCCTGCTCTACGAGGTCATGAACATGGCGCAGCTCTGGAAGCTGCCCGTCATCTACGTCTGCGAGAACAACCAGTACGGCGAGTACACGCACTTCAGCGAGACGACCGCGGGCAGCGTGATGGACCGGGCCAAGGCCTTCGGCATCCGCAGCGTCGAGGTCGACGGGCAGGACGTGCTAGCCGTCAACACGGCAGCCACCGAGGTCGTGGCGGCGGCCAGGGCCGGCGAGGGTCCGGCCTTCATCGAGTGCCACACGTACCGCTACCACGGCCACCACGTCGGCGACATCAACCGCGAGTACTACCGCCCCAAGAGCGAGGAGAGCAGGTGGCGCAGCGAGCGCGACCCACTCAAGCTGTTCGCGGCGCGGCTCGAAGCCGCCGGCGTGATGACCCAGACCGACCTGGCCGAGGTCGAGGCCTCGGTGCGCCAAGAGGCGGCCGAAGCGGTCGCCTTCGGGCTCGCAGCTCCGTTCCCAGATCCGAGCGAGGTGACGTTGCATGTCTACGCGTGAGCTGGCACGAGCCGGCACCGCCACGGTCCCGGCCGTCTCCGAGCGAGTCATCACCTTCTCCCAGGCTGTCCGCGAGGCCTTGGCCGAGGAGCTGCGCCGCGACCCGGCCGTGTTCATCATCGGCGAGGACGTCGCGGAGGCGGGGACGCCGTTCAAGGTGCTGTCGGGTCTGGTCGAGGAGTTCGGTCCGCAGCGCGTCATGGACACACCGATCTCGGAGGCCGGCTTCACGGGTTTGGCGGTCGGAGCGGCCATGACCGGTATGCGCCCCGTCGTCGACCTGATGTTCGGCGACTTCCTGACGCTGGTGATGGACCAGCTCGTCAACCAGGCAGCCAAGACGCACTACATGTCGGGCGGCAAGCTCAAGGTGCCGATGACGATGCGGACTACGCTAGGCGCGACGCGCCGGTCCGCGGCGCAACACAGCCAGAGCCTGCACGCCTGGGTGAGCCATGTGCCGGGCCTCATCGTCGCGATCCCCTCCACGCCCTACGACGCCAAGGGCTTGCTGAAGTCCGCGATCCGCAACGACAACCCCGTCGTCTTCTTCGAGGACAAGATGGGTTACACCGACAAGGGGCCGGTTCCCGAGGGTGAGTACCTCGTCCCGCTCGGCGTGGCCGACGTCAAGCGCCGCGGCGATGACGTGACGCTCGTCGCTACCAGCAGCATGGTGCAGGTCGCGCTCGCAGCCGCCGAGCTCCTCGAGCAGGGCGGCATCAGCGCCGAGGTCGTCGACCCGCGCACGCTGTTCCCCCTCGACAAGGACACGCTCATCGAGTCTGCCAAGAAGACTGGCCACGTCATCGTCATCGACGAGGGCTACGAACGCTACGGCGTCACCGCGGAGCTCGCCAGCGTCATCGCTGACGGCGCGTTCTACTACCTCGACGCCCCCGTCAGGCGCATGGGCGCCCTCGACGTGCCGATCCCGTTCTCTCCGACCCTCGAAGACGTGACCGTGCCGACGCCGGCCACGGTGGCGGCTGCCGCCAAGGAGCTCCTGGCCGCGGCCGGGAGCAACTGAACAGGAGCTTTGCATGGCGATTCACACCTACGGCACCATGGGCGTCGACTGGGAGCAGCGCATCGACTTCGAGCGCCTGCGCACCGAGCGCTTGGAGCGCATCAAGCGCGTGCTGGCTGCCTCCGAGGCCGGCTCGCTGCTGCTGTTCGACATGAACAACGTGCGCTATGTGACCTCGACCCACATCGGCACCTGGGCGCAGGACAAGGTGGCTCGCTTCACGCTGCTGGCTCAGGGCAGCGAGCCGATCCTGTGGGACTTCGGCTCGGCAGCGAGACACCACCAGCTCTACGCGCCGTGGCTCGACGGCGCCGAGCGATCCCGCCCCGGCGTGTCGATGCTGCGCGGGACGATCTCGCCGCAGATGGGCCGCGCCGAGAAGGTCGCCGCCGACATCGTCAAGGAGCTGACCGATCGGGGCCTGCAGAACGAGCCCGTCGCGATCGACCTCGTCGAGCTGCCGATCCTGTTCGCGCTGCAGAAGGCGGGGCTGAAGATCATCGACGGCCAGCAGCTGATGCTGGAAGCTCGCAAGATCAAGACCGTCGACGAGATCTCCCTGCTGACGCATGCGGCCGGCATGGTCGACGGCGCCTACCAGCTCGTCTACGAGAACCTGCGCCCCGGCATGCGCGAGAACGACATCGTCGGCCTCGTCACCAAGTTCCTCTACGAGCACGGCTCGGAGATGGTCGAGGGCGTCAACGCCATCAGCGGCGAGCGCTGCAACCCGCACCCGCACGTCGCCTCCGACAGGATGCTGCGCCCCGGCGACCCGGCCTACTTCGACATCCTGCAGAGCTACATGGGCTACCGCACCTGCTACTACCGGACCTTCGTCGTCGGCAGCGCTTCGCGCGCTCAGGTCAGCGCCTACGACAAGTGCCGCGACCTGCTCGACCACGCCATCAGCCTCATCAAGCCCGGGGTGACGACGGCCGAGGTCGTCGAGATCTGGCCGCGCGCGCAGGAGTTCGGCTTCCCCGACGAGGAGCTGGCGTTCGCGCTGCAGTACGGCCACGGCATCGGCCTCAACATCTGGGAGAAGCCGATCTTCAGCCGCCTGGTCTCGTTCGACCACCCCGAGGTCATCGAGGAGGGCATGGTCTTCGCGCTCGAGACGTTCTGGCCCGCCGCCGACGGCTGGTCGGCCGCCCGCATCGAGGAGGAGGTCGTCGTCACCAAGGACGGCTGCGAGATCATCTCGCGCTTCCCCGCCGAGCAGCTGATGGTCACCGGCCCGCGCTACTACTCGACGGCCGGCCCGCTCCCGACGGTGCGCGAGACCCAGTCCGGCCTCAACAACCCTCGCATCGATCGGGCCTTGCCGGCCGCCGACGGCGGGGCCACTGCCGCCCTGCGGACCGGCGTCGAGCTGGCGACCGATTGACGATGGCGAGAGCCCTAAGCGTGGTGAACCGTGGCTAGGGACGTGATCATGCCTGCGCTCGGCATGGCACAGGCGTCGGGGGTGCTGGTCCGCTGGCTCGTCGCCGAGGGCGGCGCCGTGACCGAGGGCGACCCCCTGATGGAGGTCGAGACCGACAAGGCCGTCGTCGAGGTGCCGGCCACCGCCTCCGGCACTCTGGCTGACGTGGCTTACGGCGAGGGTGCCGAGGTCGCGATCGGTACCGTGCTGGCCGTGCTGTTGGCTCCCGGCGAAGCGGCGCGGACGAGCGGCGCGACCGGGCCTGTCGCGCCCGCGAGCTCCGCGCCGGCTGGCGCCAGAAGCCCCGGCTCGAGCCCTGCTCGCGTGAACCCTGCTGGCGCTAGTCAGTCCGGCGCAGCCAGAGCCGTGCTCGCGTCACCGAAGGCCAAACGCCTGGCGCGCGAGCTCGGCATCGACCTCGCAGGTGTCGCTGGCACCGGTCCGGCCGGCGCCGTGAGAGCGGTCGACCTGCCGGCGGCAGGCACCGCCACAGGCCGGCGCAGCTCGCCTCAGGACGTGGCGCCGCTCGCCGCCACACAGAACGACACGGCCTGGCTCCGAACCGACTTGGACGTCTCGGGTCTCAACGAGTTCTTGGCTCGCGTCACCAAGATCACGGCTGACAAGAGGGCAGCGACGATCTTCTTCCCAGCGGCTCCCAGCGAAGTGAGTGCGGCCGTCATAGACGTCCCGGACGTGCTCGCCCGGGCGGTAGCGGCGGGCCTGAGCCACAGCGCCGCGCTCGACGGCTCGGTGACCGGGCTGAGGCTGACCGTCACCGGCCCGACCAGGACGTCGGCTGTCCTCGCGGGAGACCAAGTAGCGTCGATCCTCAGAGTCGCCCGGGCCCGCGCCGCTCGGTCAGCCACGCCCGAAGAGGACCCACAACCAGTCGAGGTGATCGACTGCAGCGGCGAGGCCTTCGAGCGCTCGCCCTCCCCCCTCGACGCAGCGACAGGCGTCCGGTTCACCCTCGGTCCGATCAGAGAGGCCGTGGCAGTTCAGGACGGCGAACCCCGCGTGCGTCGCCTGGCCACCCTCAGCCTCGAGTACCGGGCGGCGACCCTGGATCAAGGCAGCGCGGCAGGACTGTTCACCTACGTCAGCCGGATCCTGGGCGATCCATTTTCCCTGGCCGTCACGGGCTGACGGCCTCTGGAGGCAGGTCGAGCATGAAGCAAGTCGCAGAAGTAGGTGGGCACTACCTAGGCAACGACTGGCGGCCGCTAGCCAAGACCTTCGCCGTCCGCAGCCCCGCTACCTGCAACGTGATAGCGGAGGTGGCCGACTGCGGCGTAGCCGAAGCGCGTGAGGCCGTTGCGGTCGCCGAGCGGGCGTTCGCTGCGTGGCGGCATACGACGGCTTTCGAGCGCTCGGTCATCTTGGATAAGTGGGCGGCCCTGATCGTCGAGCACAGAGACGAGCTGGCCGCAGTCATGTCGGCCGAGATGGGCAAGCCTATCAAGGAGGCGCGCGGCGAAGTCGTCTACGCAGCCGGCTTCGTCAAGTGGTACGCCGAGGAGGCCAAGCGCGTCTACGGCGAGGCGTTCCCTAGCCACGTCGGCCATAAGCGCCTGTTCGCCCTGCGTCAGCCCGTCGGGCCGGTTTACGGCGTGACGCCGTGGAACTTCCCTGTCGCCATGGTCACGCGCAAGGCCGCGCCGGCGCTGGCGGCGGGCTGCACCTTCGTTCTCAAGCCTGCTGAGCAGAGCCCGCTCTGTGCCCTGCTGACGGCCGACCTGTGGCTCCAAGCCGGCGGCCCTGCCGGGACCCTGCAGGTCTTGCCGGCGAGCGACCCCGTCCCGCTCTCGGACGCTCTCATGGCCGACGAGCGCATCCGCAAGGTCACCTTCACCGGTTCGACCGAGGTCGGCCGGATCCTCTACCGCAAGTCCGCCGACACGATCAAGCGCCTCTCGCTCGAGCTGGGCGGCCACGCGCCACTGATCGTCTGCGACGACGCCGATCTGAGCATCGCCGTGCGCGAGGCCGTCGCATGCAAGTACCGCAACTCCGGCCAGACCTGCGTCTGCACCAACCGCATCTACGTACAGCGTTCCGTCGCCGCCGCGTTCACCGAGGCCTTCAGCGAGGCTTCCCGTCGCCTCAAGGTCGGTGACCCCGCCAGCGAGGACACCGACATCGGCCCTCTGGTCGACGCTCAAGGCCTGGCCAAGGTCAACCAGCATCTGCAGGACGCCCTCGCCAAGGGAGCCGAGGTCGTGACCGGCGGTCAGGCGATAGAAGGTCTCTTCTTCCAACCCACCGTCATCACCAACGTCACGCCGGACATGTTGATGATGCAGGAGGAGACCTTCGGGCCGGTGGCACCGATCATCGAGTTCGACTCGATCGACGAAGCCGTGCGCCTCGCCAACGACACTCCCTACGGTCTGGCCGCATACGTCTTCACCAACGACCTGTCGCGGGCCATCAAGCTCGCCGAGGCGCTCGACTACGGGATCGTCGGCGTCAACGACGGCGTGCCATCGACCCCGCAAGCCCCGTTCGGGGGGGTGAAGCAGTCAGGCATAGGCCGCGAGGGAGGACCCTGGGGCATCGAAGAGTACCTGGAGGTCAAGTACGTCTCGCTGGGGCTGAGGTAGCCGCTCGAACCCGGCGCCTGACAGAGCGCGACACATGCCAACCGATCACAACCCGCGGCGCACCCTGCCTTCGACCATCCGCCGCTCCCACAACGACACCCACAGCCCGGCTGCGACGATCACGCCGATCCCCAGCCAGGTCAAAGCATCGGGCAGGTGTCCGTAGGCGAGGTAGCCGAACACGACCGCGGTGACTATCTCGGCGTAACCGATGGGCGCCAGGTAAGTGGCGGGGGCGTGGTCGAACGCCTTGATCAGCAGGAAGTGTCCTCCGGCCGCGAGGAAGCCGAGCGAGACCATGATCAGCAGGTCGCGAGGCTCGGGCGGCACCCAGACGAACGGCATCAAGATGGACATCACCAGCGCCCCTAGCACCGCCGTGTAACCCAGCGTCACCAGCGGCGGTGCGCTGCCCGCCAGACGCCGGGTGAACATCATGTAGAAGCCGTGCATCACGCCGGCACCGAGCGCGAACACGGCGCCCCAGCCCCAGACACCCGCGCCGGGACGCAGGATCAGCAGCACCCCGAGGAAGCCGACGAGCACCGCCACGAGCCGCCACAGTCCGACCCTCTCGCCGAGGATGGCGGGAGCCAGCACCGTCACGACCGCCGGCGAGACGAAGAAGAGGGCCAGCACCGTCGCCTGCGGCATTAGCGACAGGCCGACGAAGAACATGAAGGTCGCGACCAGCAGCAGGCCGCCCCTGACGAGCTGTAGCCCTAGCTGCTTGGGTACCAGCGCGCGCGTCCCGTAACGCCACAGGAGCAGCGGCAGCATGCAGGCTAGGTGGAAGAAGTAGCGCGCCCACACGATCTGCGCCACCGGGTAGCGCTCGCTCAGGCCCTTGGCGAGACCGTCCATGATCGGCAGCAGCACCATCGCCGCCAGCATCAGGAGCGTGCCCAGCAGCAGGTCGGTGCGCGGTGGGGTAGGAGGCTGGCGGCTCAGCGCCAGCCCAACTCCGGCGCCACGTGCTTCAGCACCATCTCGATGGCGTGCGCACAGTAGTCGACCCCGAGCTGGTTGGGGATCGTCAGCAGCAGGGTGTCCGACTCGGCGATCGCCTCGTCCTCGGCGAGCTGCTTCACGAGCACGTCGGGCTCCGCGGCGTAGCTGCGACCGAAGATCGCGCGGGTGTTGTGGTCGATGTAGCCGATCTGGTCGTGCTCATCGCCACCACGGCCGAAGTAGGCGCGGTCGCGGTCGTCGACCAGCGCGAAGATGCTGCGGCTGACCGACACGCGCGGCTCGTGTAGGTGACCGGCCTCGCGCCAGGCGTCACGGAACAGCCTGATCTGCTCTGCCTGCTGGATGTGCAGCGGCTTGCCGCTCTCGTCGAACTTCAGGGTCGAGCTCTGCAGGTTCATCCCGAGGGTGGCAGCCCAGGCGGCCGTCGCGTTGGTGGCCGAGCCCCACCAGATGCGCTCGCGCAGACCTGGCGAGTGCGGCTCGAGCCTCAGCAGCCCGGGCGGGTTGGGGAACATCGGGCGAGGGTTCGGCTCGGCGAAGCCCTCGCCGCGCAGCAGCTCGAGGAGCACCTCGGCGCGCTGCCGCGCCATCTCGGCATCGTCGGCGCCTTCGGCCGGCTCGTGACCGAAGTAGCTCCAACCGTCGATGACCTGTTCGGGCGAGCCGCGGCTGATGCCGAGCTGCAACCTGCCGCCGGCGATCAGGTCGGCCGCGCCGGCGTCCTCGGCCATGTAGTAGGGGTTCTCGTAGCGCATGTCGATGACGGCTGTGCCGATCTCGATGCGGCTCGTCTTGGCGCCGATCGCCGCCAGCAGCGGGAACGGCGAGGCGAGCTGGCGCGCGAAGTGATGCACACGGAAGTAGGCGCCGTCTGCACCGAGCTCCTCGGCCGCGACGGCAAGGTCGATCGACTGCAGCAGCGCGTCGGATGCCGTGCGCGTACCGGAGTGAGGGGATGGCGTCCAGTGCCCGAACGACAGGAACCCGATGCGTTTCGCCATATGGGGCGAGTATACGAGCGGGTTACTCACGCCGAGACTCGTACCGCCTCTCCGCCAGCAACTCGCCCACCAGACCGAGACCGCTCAGGTCGGCGCGCACAAGCTCCAACAGCTGCTCGCGGGTCAGGAGGATCAGACCACCAGGGGTCTCCAAGAGGGTGAGTGGTGTACCGGCAACAAGCCCTGAGCGCTCCCTAAGCTCTGCCGGCAACACCACGCGACCCTTCTCATCCACCAAGACCTGGTAAGTACCGCTCACCACACCAGCTTGCCACTGTGTCGACAGGAGTGGGAAGCTGCCTGAGCTAGGTCAACTCACGGCAACGACTCGGTGTTCCCCTCCAACGTCACGCTCAGGCCAGGCGCGGCGTAGATCGCAGCGCCCTCCGTCGGCGTGTGCACGACGGTGTTGCCGACCGCTGCGCCGGAGCTGGCGTCGGCGAACGCGATCCCGTTCGACTGGTTGTTCTCGATCCTGTTGCCCCTCACATCGCCGCGCGAGTCGTCTAGGAACACGATGCCGGACCTGTTGTTGGCGATGAGGCTGTCGTGCACCGTCGCGGCGGCCGCCAGGCTGACCCTGACTGCCACCCCACCGCTGCCGGTGATCTCGGCGCCCTGGATGCTGCTCTCGCCGCCACCCAGGTAGAACGCATGGCCGGTGGAGCCGACGAACCTACCGCCTTGAACGTCAAGCCTGGAGCTACTCCAAACGACGATCGGCCCTTCGCTGCCTTCGATGTCGGCGTCGACCAGCGTCAGGGTGCTGGTGTCGTCGAGGAAGATGCTCGAGCTCGAGCCTGTACCGCGCACTATGGCGCCAGTAAGCGAGACCCTGGCATTGCCGTCGAGCTCCAGCGCTCCTCCTGGATTGGCGTTGAAGCGCTCGCCCTGACCGGAGTAGCTGGCCTCCTCGCTGACGAGCAGCGCCGAGTGGTTCTTGTTGTCGCGCTCCGAGAAGCCGCCGCTCGCCTCGAAGTGGTTCCCCGTCGCCATGATGGTCGCAGTGCCGTAGACCGACAGACCGAAGCGCGGGATGGCGTTGAAGTGGTTGTTAGCGAGGGTCACCTGAGCGCTGCCGCCGATCCTGACGCCGTCGTAAGCGACGCCGTTCTCGTCCTGACGCCTGCCGTTGGCCTCGAAGGTGTTGTTGGCCACCGAGGCGACAGCTTGGCCACGCACGATCAGCCCGATGGCGACGTTGCTGTGGACGTAGTTCTGGATCAGCGTGGCGCGCGCGTCGTCCTCGACGAGGATCCCGTTGACGTTGTTCCGCACGAAGCTGCTCGCCAGCTCGATGGTGGCGCTGTGCGCTACCTCGACCGCCGCCAGGGCGTTGCGTTCGAGCGAGACGTTGATCAGCGTGGCTACCCCGCTGCCCGCGACGTAGACCCCCGAGCCGACGCCGTACGGCTTGTTCGAGACGGCCTCGAAGCGGCCTCCGGCCACGCGGCTCTCGCGGATGACGAGGCGTCCAGCCGTCTGAATCAGGTCCGCCCCGCCCGGCGTGTCGGCCGGGCCGCCGTCGACCCATAGTCCCGTGAGGGTAAGGCTGGCGCCGGGCTGGACGATGAGCCCCGCTCTCGCACCGCGCACGATCAGGATGCTGTCGTTGGCTCCGACCCCTGCGATCGTGAGCTCGGACGTCACAACGACCGGCTCGTCGATGAAGATGCTGCCTGCCGGCAGCGTGAAAGTGCCGCCGGAAGCTCCCGCCGCCCTGAGCTGTTCCACGCTGGTGATCTCCCCCTGCGCCGCTGCGCTGCCGACGGTGAGAAGCGCCGCGATCAGCAGCGTCGCGGCCGTAGCGCGTCGCGCCGTCATCACCCTCATCGCCTTCGACGCCTTCATCGCCGTGCCGTGAAGCCGGCGAGCGGGCCGGCGTAGACGGCGCCGCCGGTCGCCCCGAGCAGCATGTCGACCTGTGTGCCGGTCAGCGAGTCGACGGCCACCACGTACGCGGCGTACTCGCCGGTGTTCCGCTCATCGGTCGTGAACAGCCCCTGCAGGTAGAAGTCGATCGAACCGCGGTCACCGAGCTTGAGCGAGTGCAGTGGCTGAGTCTGGCTCGAGCGCGTCAGGTGGTCGCGCAGGGCGGGGATCAGCTCCGGCGCCCCGATGAAGACGGGCGCGGCGTTGGTGTTGGGACCGTCCATGCCCTTGGCGGACTCGGCCTCGGCGTCGCCATCCCCGCAGGCGTACTCCTGCACCCAGTCGCGCCAGTCGACGTAGCACCAACCGATCATGAAGGCGAGCCCGAGGCAGCCTTGCAGGCCCAAGCCGCTGCAATCGCCCTTCTCCTCGCGCTCGCGTTGGTCGCTACCCCACCGGTCGGCGGATGCGACCATAGCGTCCCACAGGGACATCCCTGAGCCCTGAGGATGGCACCAAGCCCCACCCGGGCACTGGCTGTTGTCAGGGATGAGCGGACCGAGCTGGGCGTGTGCTGCCGAGCCGAAGAGAGCGACGATGCCGAGAGCCAACAACAAGACGCGACGGCGAACCGGGTTGGTGAGAAGCTGCAAGAAGAAGGCGTCGTGACGCACGGGTTGTACCTCCAGGCTCCATCCTCCTGAAGGCGCGTTTCAGCGGCGTTGCAGCTGCGTCACGGCCACCGCCTGGCAGTATCGCGCCGGCGGGCGATCTGCTGCTCTACTAAACGATGTGGCTCTCGGCCCGCCGTGCGGCCTGGTCCGCCCGCGCGAACCGCTCGATGCGCAGCGTGTCGATGTCGATACTAGTCGCACGGCCGTCGACGATCTCCTCCGCCATCAGCCGCCCGACGGCGGCCGCCTGCTGCACGCCGTGGCCCGAGAAGCCGCAGGCGTTGACCCAGCCATCGGCGCCAGGCATCTCGCCTAGGATCGGGTTGTGGTCCGGTGTCACCTCGTAGTAGCCCCACCAGCACGCGCGCCGGTCGAGGCTGGCGCCGGCGAGCCACGGGAACCTGGCGATGCCGGGCTCCAGGACAGAGTCGAGCCAGCTCCAGTCGACACCCTCGTGGAAGCCTGGCGCCTGCCGCGGGTTGGAGCGGCCCATGATCACCCTGGCGCCCTCGCTGCGGAGGTAGAAGCCCGTCGCGACGTCGACCGCCAGCGGATAGGTGACGTCCTCGAACGCCGGGGCCGTGGCGAACACCATGCGGCTGACCGGGCTGACGGGCACCTCGAGATCGGCACGCCTGCCTACCTCGCCGGCCCAGGGACCCGCGGCGTTGATGACGTGACTGGCGACTAGGTCACCGCCGGGCGTCCTTATGCTCCAGGCGCGGCCCTCGAACCGGGCCGAGAGCAGCGGGCAGTCGAGCCTCACCTCGCAGCCGAGCTCTCTCGCCAGCCGCAGGTAGGTGAGGGTCACGCGATGCGGGTCGATGACGCCGTCGGCGGGACCGTGCGTCGCCACGGCGATACCCGAAGGGTCGAACGGCACCAGCCGCTGCGCCTCGCTCAGGGGCAACCGCTCCACCGGGACCCCGACGCTCCGCTGGACCGCCAAGCCGGCCAGGTGATCGGCCTCGGCCTCGGGCGGCACCAGGAACAGGTAGCCGATCGGGCGGTACTCGGCGCTCTCGCCAGTGAGCGCCTCGAAGTCGCGGTACTCCTGGATGCTCGTCCACGATAGGCGCACGTTGGTCTCGCTGGTGAACTGGACCCTGACGCCGGCGGCGCTCCTACCGGTCGAGCCGGTCGCGGGAGCCGAGGCGGCCTCGATGACCAGCGTGCGCAGACCGCGCTGGGACAGCCGATAAGCGCAAGCCGCCCCGACGATCCCGGCTCCGACGACGATGATGTCGTAGACCGAGCCCATGGACCCGAGCCCCTGCGCCACTACCTAAGGCCTCTCGAGCACCGCATCGACGGTGAACCGGGGATCTGGCACGTGCCGGTACTCGAAGGAGCGGACGCCAGAAGGCAGTCGCGGCAGCACGCCGTCCGAGCCTGTCGCGTAGACGAGCACGTCGACGCTCCCGACCAAGGACCTGGGGTCGAACTCGGCGAGCAGGTGGGAGGCGACCACCTCGACATGAGGCGCGTAGCTCATGACCGTCGACTTGAGGGCCGCGAGGTACTCCGGGTAGGTAGCGACGACGGCGACCCTGTCCGTCGGCCTGAGCTGCGAGAGCATCAGACGAGTCTGCTCCGACGGGATGAACTTGATCGCCTTGACCGGAACGCGGCCGGCGGCGAGGCGCTCGAGCTGGGGCACCAGGTAGACGATCGTGAGCAGCACGTCGTAGCCGCTCGGGTCGAAGCCGGTGGACGGCTTCTCGATCTCTTCGAACGTGGTCGCGTCCACCTTGCCGCCCGGACCGAGCAGCGGCTCGATCGATTCGGCGTAAGCCTGGGTGGCTGCCGGGAAGATGCCGACGAGCAGGGCGCGCACGCTGCGCTCGCCGGCCACCGCCAGCGTCGCCTGCAGCCTCTCGACCAGGTCGGCGGTGGTGAGACCGTTGGCGTGACCGACGCGGATGAGCTGGTCGATGGCGCGCTGGACCTCGGCCTGGGCGCCGCCCTGTCCCGGCTCCAGGCCGGTGATGGCGTTGACGAAGGTCCCGCGCCCGACCGTAGAGGTGACTATGCCTTTGGCTTGCAGGTCCCGGTAGACGTTCGACACTGTTACAGGCGAGACGCCCAAGGAGTCGGCGAGCTCGCGCACCGTCGGCAGCCGCTGTCCCGGCTTGAGCTCGCCGACCGCGACCGAGTACTCGATCTGGCCGCGCAGCTGCGCGCCGACAGGCACTGGTAACGAGCGGTCGAGGTTGAACCTCATCGGGAGGGACTTCCCTTCACAGCGACGTGGGGGCGCGACAATCGCGTCGACAACCGCCGACACAACTATATAGATGTGTCGCGCCGTAGACAGCGGTGCTCCCTTGTATCGCAGCCACTCGCTGTTATTCTGACCTGTGACAAGTCGAGGCCACGGCGCTCGGTGACGGAAGTCGGACACCATGCAGCCGGACACCACGCTCGACGTACCGGAGGAACACCATGAGGATCAGCGACATGAACTGGATGCAGGTCGAGGAGCAGGTGAAGCGGGACGACCGCTGCGTGCTGCCGCTCGGCTCGGTGGAGCAGCACGGCTACATGAGCCTCGCCGTCGACCAGATCCTCGCAGAGCGCGTGGCCGTCGAGGCGGCCGAGCCGCTGGGCATCCCCGTCTACCCCGCCCTGCCGTACGGACTGGCGCCGTACTTCGCAGCGTATCCGGGCAGCATGACCCTGCGCGTCGATACCTATGTGCGGGTCGTAAGGGAGCTGCTCGACGGGATCCGACGCGCGGGCTTCAGGCGCGTGCTGATCGTCAACGGGCACGGCGGCAACCAGCCGGCGGGCGCGCTCGCCATCGAATACGGCATGGATCATCCCGAGATGCGCGTCAAGTTCCACAACTGGTGGTCGGCTCCGAAGACCTGGGAGGCTGTGATGAGCGTCGACAGAGTCGGCTCGCACGCGTCGTGGATGGAGAACTTCCCCTGGACCCGTCTGGATGGGGTCGCGCTTCCGTCCGGCCAGAAGGAGGCGTTGAACGTGGACGTCCTCAAGGTCCTGCCACCGACCGAGGTTCGCAAGTACGTGGGCGACGGCAACTACGGCGGGGTCTACGAACACTCCGACGAGAACATGCAGCGCGTGTGGACCGCAGGCGTCGAGGAGACGCGAGCGGTCCTGGAAGGCCCGTGGGGCGCATGAGGGTCGCGGTCGTCGGGGCCGGAGCGATCGGCGGCACCGTCGGCGCCTACCTGAGCCGCGCCGGACACGACATCACCTTCGTCGACCGGGTGCCAGAGCACGTCGCGGCGATCAACCGCGGCGGTCTGCGCATAATCGGGCCCATCGACGAGTTCGTGGTGCCCGCGCGAGCCTACCTGCCCCAGGACGTACCCGGTGAGTTCGAACGCGTGTTCATGTGCGTGAAGGCGAACGCCACGCGCGCCGCGGCCGAAGCCACCCTGCCGTTCCTCGCCGCCGACGGTTACGTGCTCTCGCTGCAGAACGGCCTGAACGAGCTCGTGCTGAGTGAGGTCGTGGGCAAGGACCGCGTCATCGGCTGCTTCGTCAACTTCGGCGCCGACTACCAGGAGCCGGGCCTGATCCACTACGGCGGACGCGGGGCCCTGGTCGTCGGCGAGTTGGACGGCTCCGTCACCCCGCGGCTCACCGAGCTGTTCGAGGCGTTGAAGGCCTTCGAGCCCGGCGTGAAACTGACCGAGAACATCTGGGGCTACCTCTGGTCGAAGCTCGCGGTGGGGGCGATGATCACCGCCACCGCACTCACCGACGACGGCATCGCCGACTGCTACGCGTTGCCGGAGTACCGACCGATGTTCGCTGCTCTGGCGCGCGAGGTGCTAGGCGTGGCCGAGGCGACCGGCGTGCGTCCCGAGCCGTTCGACGGCTTCGAGCCCGCCGCCTTCGCCCCCGACAGCGCCGTCACCATCACCGAGTCGTCTCTCGACGACATGGTCGCCTTCAACCGCCGCTCAGCCAAGACCCACAGCGGGGTCTGGCGCGACCTGGCCGTGCGCAAGCGGCCGACCGAGATCCCCGACCAGCTCGGACCCATCGCGCAGCGCGCCGCCGCTCTCGGTAAGCGGACGCCGCTGCTCGACGCGGTGCTCGACATCCTGGCGCGCGTCGAGAGCGGCCGGACCGAGCGCGGCCGCGGCAACCTGCAGGAGCTCGAACGGGTTAGGGCGCAGCAGGTGGCCGCGTGATCGCTACGTTCGATGGCCAGACGGTGGTCGTCGCGGGCGGCGCCCACGGCTTCGGGCGCGCGATAGCGCTGGCGTTCGCCGAACGCGGGGCCGGTGTCTGGACCTGCGATCTGCTGGCCTCTGGCTTGGCGGAGACGGCGCACCTCGCAGCAGGCATGGCCGGATCGGTGACCACCCGCGTCGTCGACGTCACCGACGCTGTCGCGGTGAGAGAGTTCGTGGCGGCGGCCGAGGGCGCATCCGCCACCGGGGCGGTCGACGTGCTCGTGCACAACGCCGGCGGCGTCGGCGGCCAGGTCGGCAGGCCCCTGGAAGAGGTCTCGCTGGAGGAGTGGCGCATCCTGTTCGCCATCAACGTCGAAGCGGCCTTCACGTTCGCGCAAGCCGCTGCGCCCGCCATGAAGCGGCAGCGCAGCGGGCGGATCGTCCACATCTCGAGCGGCGCCGGTCTGGGCGTCAGCCTGACCGGCATCCAGGCCTACGCCAGCGCCAAGGCGGGGCAGATCGGACTCACCCGCCAGCTAGCCCACGAGCTCGGGCCGTGGAACATAACCGTCAACAACGTGGCGCCCGGCTTCGTGCTCAGCAACCCCACCACCCAGAGGCAGTGGGAGTCGTACGGCGAGGCTGGGCAGCGCGCGCTGGTCGAGCGCATCGCGCTCAAGAGGCTGGGCACGCCTGAGGACATCGCCAACGCCGTCGTCTTCTTCGCCTCCCCCTACGCCGGCTGGATCAGCGGGCAGGTCATCTCAGTGGACGGTGGCAAGTGAGCGGCTCGCTCGCGCCGGCCGAGGTCCTGAGTGCGCTCGAGCGCAACGCCGAAGCGGACCTCGCCAGGCTGCTGGACCTCATACGCATCCCGAGCGTGTCGGCCAAGCCGGAGCACGCCGCCGACGTGGTGCGGGGCGCCAATTACGTCGCGGAGCAGCTCGAGCTCGCGGGGCCGTTCGACGTGGCGGTGCGCGACACTGGCGGCCATCCGGTCGTGACGGCCGAGTGGCGCGGCGCGCCTGGTGCTCCGACCGCCCTGATCTACGGTCACTACGACGTGCAGCCGCCGGAGCCGCTGGAGCTGTGGCGGTCCCCGCCCTTCGAGCCCACGCAGCGCGAGGGCCGCATCTACGCCCGCGGCGCCTCCGACGACAAGTCGCCGATGTTCCTGCCCATCACTGTGGCGCGCGCCTTCTTCGAGACCGTCGGCAGCCTGCCGCTCAACGTCGTCTTCCTGATCGAGGGCGAGGAGGAGATCGGCAGCCCCTCGCTCACCGCGTTCCTGGAGCGGGAGCGAGCGAGGCTCCAGGCCGACATCGTCATCAGCGCCGACGGCGGGATGTGGCGTGCCGACCATCCCAGCACGATGATCAGCACCAGAGGCATAACCGCGCTCGAGCTCAGTCTGCGTGGCGCGGCCAAGGACCTTCACTCGGGACGCCACGGCGGCGGCATCGCCAACCCGCTGCACGCCATGGCCAGGCTGATCGCCAGCCTGCACGACCCTGACGGCAGGGTGGCCGTGGCCGGCTTCTACGACGGCGTGCGCGACCTGTCACAGGACTTGCGGCGCGACACAGCGCGGCTCCCGTTCGGCGACGAGGAGTACCTGGCGGAGGTCGGGGCCTCTGCAACCTACGGCGAGCCGGGCTACACGACCCTCGAGCGCCAGTGGTACCGACCGACCTTGGAGCTCAACGGCATGTGGGGTGGCTACACCGGAGCGGGCAGCAAGACCGTGCTGCCGTCCGAGGCTCACGCCAAGGTCACCTGCCGCCTGGTGGCCGATCAGGATCCCAGGGCCGTGCGGGCCGCGGTGGTAGAGCACCTTCGCACCCACGTACCACCTGGCGTGACGCTGCACCTCGACGCCGACGACGATGGTCACAGCGCCGCCGCGTACCGTCTGCCCGACGGCAGCCCCGCGCTGGAGGCGGTGCTCGGCGCCCTGCGCGCCGAGTACGGTGTCGAGCCCTGGGTCATCGGCCTCGGAGGCTCGGTGCCGATCTGTGACGCGTTCCAGAGCCGGCTCGGCATGGACACCGTCTTCTTCAGTTTCGCTGTCGGCGACGAGGACATCCACGCGCCCAACGAGTTCTTCAGGCTGCACCGCTTCCACGAGGGGCGGCGCGCCTGGGCGGACCTGTTAGTGCGGATGGCGCGGGAGCTCGGCGATGGCTGAGCGTTCGGCTCCGGCCGAGAGCTCGGCGGAAGCCGAGGCTTTGGCCGCTCTCCGGGAACTGGTGCTCGCTGAGGAGGGTCTGAGCTGCACGGTCTCCGACGCGCTGGGTAGGACCAACGGCCTGTCCGCCGACGTGGCGCCGTTGTGGCGCGGCGCCAAACTCGTCGGGCGCGCAGTGACGGCGCGCGTCGACGGGCTAGACCTCTCCGCGGTGTTCCGCGCCATAGAGGCCTGCGGTCAGGGCGACGTCGTCGTGGTCGGAGACGTCGCGATCTCCGGCGCTCCCGTCAGGGACGCAGCCTACTGGGGTGAGAACGCCTCGTTGGCCGCCCGCCACCGGGGAGCGGTCGGCGCGGTCATCGGTGCGCCGTGCCGTGACGTCGCTGCGCACGAACGCCACGGGTTCCCCTTGTTCTCTCGGGGAGCGACGCCACGCGGTGGGCTCTTCGGCGAGGGCGGCGCGGTACAGGTGGCGGTAACGGTCGGTGGGGTAGCGGTGCAGCCGGGCGACGTGATGGTCGCCGACGAGAACGGTTGCGTCGCGATCCCTCGCTCCCGCTTGGTGGAGGCCGTCGCAGCCATCCCGGCCGCGCTCGCCAAGGACAGGGCGGTCCAGAGCGCCTTGGTCGCCGGAGCCGACATGCGCACGGCACGCGCTGGCTGACGCTTTACAGCGCGAGGCGGCGAGTATTATTGTCACCTGTAACAAGTTCTCTTCTGAGAGTTTGGGCACGAGCCGGCAGCGGGTGAAGGTCAGCCGCTGCTAGGGCGGAAGGAGCAACGATGAGGATCATCGCTAGGGTTGCAGTTCTTGTCGCGGTCAGCGTCTTGGTAGGCGGGTTCGCGCTGGCTCAGAAGACCCTGACCATCGTCAGGCCGACCGACCCAGTGGCGCTCGATCCGCATCTCGAGACGACCGCGCCGGGCTCGTGGGTGTTCACTCAGATCCTCGAGCCGCTCATCACCGTCAACCAGAGCATGGAGATCGAGCCCCGCCTCGCGACCTCCTGGGAGTTCATCGACGCCACGCGTCTGCGCTTCACCCTGCGTCAGGGCGTGACGTTCCACGACGGCACCCCGTTCAACGCCGACGCGGTCAAGTTCACCTGGGACCGGGCGTTCAATCCGGCGCAACCCGGTCGCTGGGCAGCGCTGGCCGGCCCGATCACCACAGTCGAGGTGGTCGACGAGTTCACGGTCGACTTCATCGCCTCGCAGCCGTACGGTCCGATGCTCCTCACCCTGACGATGCCTTACACCGCCATCGTCAGTCCGACGGCGGTCCAGGCCCTGGGCGACCAGTTCAGCCGCGCGCCCGTCGGCACCGGCCCCTTCAAGTTCGTGGAGTGGCGCACCAACGACCGCATCGTCTTGGAAGCCAACGACGACTACTGGCGCGGCAGGCCCGCCCTCGACCAAGTCGTCTTCCGCACCGTGCCGGAGGAGGGCGCGAGGATGCTGTCGCTGCGCGCCGGCGAGGCCGACATGGTCCTGCTGCCCACGCCCAGCGAGCTAGCCGAGCTGTCGGCCGACTCGCGGTTCCAGGTCAGCGGCGCGCCGGGCGTCGGCGTGTTCTACCTTGCGTTCAACCTCGACCGCGAGGCCGTGCAGGATGTTCGCGTGCGGCACGCGGTGGCGCACGCAATCGACCGCGAGTTGATCGTCGAAGCGATCATCGAAGGCGGCGGGGTTCTCGCCACCTCCGTCCTCGGCGCACCCGTCTTCGGCTACAAGGACATGCGGCTCCTCGAGCTCTACCCCTACGATCCCGAGCGCGCGGTCGAGCTCTTGGAGGAGGCGGGCTACACCCGCGGCTCCGATGGGTTCATGCGCGACGCCGCCGGACAGGTCCTGACGCTGCAGGCGCTCCCGTCCAACGGGCGCACCCTCAAGGACCGCGAGATCGCCGAGACGCTCCAGGAGTTCCTGCGCCAGGTGGGCATCGACGTACAGCTCGACATCTTCGAGTGGGCGACCACGTTCGAGCTGATGCGCGGCGCCACGCTCGACTACGACCTGAACTCCTTCACCTGGTTCACCACCACCGGTGACGCCGACTACACCATGTTCTCCAACTACGTCAGCACCGAGCTGCCGCCCGCCTCCTGGAACCGCTGGCGCTACTCCAACCCCGACGTCGACGAGTGGCTCAGGGCCGCACGAGCCAGCCTCGACCAGGCCGAGCGCGCTGAGCTCTACGGCCGCGTGCAGGACCAGCTCGCCATCGACCTGCCCGCCATCCCGATCTACGGCTCTTACGAGGTCGCGGTGCTCACCTCCAACATCACCGGCTTCGTGGCGCATCCGATCCAGTACATCCTCGACCTACATCCGGTAGACAAGCAGTAGTAAGGACTTAGGCGCGTGGCGCCGTGGATCGGCTCTCGATCCCGGCGCCACGCGCTAGCCTTATCGGAACCAGATGCTCAGCTACCTGATCCGCCGCCTGCTCCTGACAGTGCCGCTGGCGCTCGGGGTGGTCCTGATCGTGACGATCAGCTTCGACCTCATCCCTGGCGATCCGGCCGCCCTGATCCTCGGGGAGTTCGCCACCCCCGAGGCCGTCGCCCAGCTGCGCACCTCGCTGGGGCTGGACAGGTCGCTGCCGGTCAGGTTCGTCTCTTACGTCGGCGACATACTCCGCGGCGACCTCGGCAACTCGATCAGGGACCGTAGGGCGGTGACGGCGATCCTCGCCGAGACCTTCCCGTACACAGCGCTGCTGTCGGCGGCGGCGTTCGCGCTCGTCGTGCTGGTCGGCATCCCTTTGGGCGTTACCAGCGCCTCGCGGCCGGGGTCGTGGCTAGACAACCTCGTGCGGGTAGTGTCGCTGGCGGGCTTGTCCATGCCCGTCTTCTGGACCGGCATCGTGTTCATGGTCATCTTCTCCGTCCAGCTCGGTTGGACACCCGTCTCGGGCACCGGTACCTGGCGGCACCTCGTCCTGCCGGCGGTCGCGCTGGCGCTGCCGTCGATAGCGGTCGTCGCCCGGATGACCCGCTCGACCGTGCTGGAGGTGTTGCGCGAGGACTTCGTGCGCACCGCGAAGGCGAAGGGCGTGGCGGAGCGCTCGACCATGTACAAGCACACGCTGCGCAACGCGCTGATCCCCGTCGTCACGATCATCGGCCTGCAGCTCGGGCAGATGCTGGGCGGCGCCGTGCTGACCGAGACCGTGTTCGCCTGGCCGGGCGTCGGCCGCCTGACCGTGTTCGCGATCTTCAACCGCGACTTCGTGCTGATGCAAGGGCTGGTGCTGGTGCTGGCACTCCTCAACCTGCTGCTCAACCTGCTCGTCGACCTGAGCTACGGCCTCATCGATCCACGGGTGCGCTACGCATGAGCTCTCCCGCCACCGTCCTTCCGGCGCCCGCCAGCGGCAGCGGCGTCTGGCGCCGCTTCCGACGCAACAAGCTCGGCTTGGTCGGCCTCGTCATCGTCGTCCTGCTGGTCGTCACGGCGTTCTTCGCGCCGTACCTGGCCCCCAAGGACCCCGCCACCCAGAACCTGCGCGCCCGCCGCGCCGCGCCCAACGCGGAGTACGTGCTAGGCGCCGACGAGTTCGGCCGCGACATCCTCTCGCGCCTCATCTACGGTGCGCGCGTCTCGCTGGTGGTGGCCGTCGCTTCGGTAGGTCTCGGCCTACTCCTCGGCGGCGTCCTAGGCCTGCTGGGCGGCTACCTAGGCGGCTGGGTCGACCAGGCGGTGATGCGCGCCATGGACCTGTTCCTGGCTTTCCCCTACCTGCTGCTGGCGATAATCATCGTGGCCGCGCTGGGGCCGGGTCTGTTCAACACCATCCTGGCCATCGCCGTGTGGACGACGCCTTCTTTCGCGCGCGTGACACGCTCGGCGGTGCTGCAGCTCAAGGAGCGAGACTTCGTCACCGCCGCGGTGTCGCTCGGCGCCAAGCACGCCCGCATCATGGGCCTGCACCTGCTGCCCAACTTCGCCGCCGCGCTGGTCGTCTACGCCAGCCTCAACATGGCGTTCGCGATCCTGATGGAGTCGGCCCTGTCGTTCCTGGGCTTGGGCGTGCAGCCGCCGACCGCCTCCTGGGCGGGCATGATCGCCAACGGTCGGAACTACGTGACCTCGGCGCCGCACATCGCGACGATTCCCGGCATCGCCATCGCGCTGGCCGTGTTGGGCTTCAACCTGCTTGGGGATGCGTTGAGGGACGTGTTGGATCCGCGCAGCGCGCGGCAGTGAGCTAATCCACCCGGCCGTCACGCCGCGTCGTACTTCAATCTGACCAGCAACAGCTCCTGCATACGGAACACGAGGTGTGGCGCGGCCGCGTAGCGCACGCTCCTCGGGCCGGTGCGCTCGACCCCCGGCACGAGCGCCGCGGCGTCGGCCATGTCGGTCCTCAGGAAGTCGATCTCCATGACGATCTCATCCGGACTGGGCCGAGGCTTGAACTCGCCGAGCCGGCCAAGGGCGGTCGCGGCACCGCGCCTGATCAGCCCCGCCGCGACCTTCGGATGCACCGACTCCGCCCGGTAGCGCGAGTAGCTCTTCTTGACGATCACGCCCTCGATGTCCGGCAGGTACTCCTTCGTCTGCGCGATCGTCGCCTCGTCGCCGGTGACCAGCACCGTCGGCACGCCGTGCGAGTCGGCGATCACGGAGTTGAGGCAGGTCTCGTTCAAGGCGCGGCCCCCGATGCGCAGGTTGTAGACGGAGACCCCTACCCAGGTGTGGTCCAAGACGGCGTTCTGCGTGCCGGCGGCAGCGTGCTGACCGGTAACGAACACCGCGTCGAAGCTGGAGTCAAGCCCCTGCATCTGCTGCAGCCCACTGCGGACTCCCCTTATCAGCCTGGCGCTCTCGTGCAGCAGGTCCGGGATCAGGTTCTGCCTGTTCATGTGGCCGTCGCAGACGACGATCTCGTCGGCCCCTGCGTCTAGAGCGCCCTCGATGGCAGCGTTGACCTCGAGGGTCATCAGACGCCGACCCATCTCGTACTCGCCCGCCCCGGGAACCGTCTGCAGCGGGCTGACGACCCCGGCCACGCCCTCGATGTCTGCGGAGATGAACACCTTAAGACCCATGCTCGTTCCTTTCGCTGTGCGGCTGTCTTCTCGACCCGGTCCGCGGCTCAGTACTCGACGCCGTACTCCTCGCGCATCCGGATCTCACGCTGGGCGACCTCGAGGCCGTGCGCCAGGTGCTTCCTGGCCTCCTCCTCGGAGAGCACCGCGACCCCGTTGGCGTCCGCCAGGATCAGGTCGCCGGAGTTGACGATCACGCCGCCGCACTGCACCGGGTAGCCGATGGAGCCCTCGACGCCGATCGGCTTGGCCACCAGCGCCGAGATCGTGCGCGAGTAGACCGGCCAGCCGATCTTCCTGAGCTCGACGACGTCGGTAGCGGCGCCGTCGACGATCCAGCCGGCGATGCCGAGGCTCCTGAGCTTGAGGACGCGGAACTCGCCGATGGTGGCGTGGCGGTCGTCGCCGCCGCGGTCGACGACGATCACGTCGCCTG
Source organism: uncultured bacterium (assembly GCA_964392895.1). Taxonomy (GTDB): domain Bacteria; phylum Deinococcota; class Deinococci; order Deinococcales; family Trueperaceae; genus CAYMRL01. Next base: position 46,122 of record CAYMRL010000006.1, on the reverse strand, counting down.
GGCGGGCGTTCTTCTCGATCAGACGCGTCGCGGACGAGTCCATGCCGTGGGTGCGCACGGTGAACGCCGGTCCGACGAGCGTGACCTCGTCCTGAACGGGCCTGATCCCGGGATCCATGAAGCGGATGTTGTGCAGATGGCCCAAGGTGGCCGGGGCGATGCCGCGGTAGTGCCTGACGAGGTCCTCGTCGACACGTTTGAAATCGAGGTTGACGGCGACGTGATCGAACACTTGGTCTCCTTGCGCGGCCGTTGCGGCCAGTTACGAGCTTGTCTTGGGATCGAGCCGGTCTCTCAGCCAGTCGCCGAGCAGGTTGAGGCCGAGGACGGTGACGGCGAGAGCGACGCCCGGGAAGGTGCTGACCCACCAGGCGCGGTAGACGAGTTGCTGACCCTCCGCGATCATCGAGCCCCACGTCGGTGTCGGCGGTTGAACGCCGAGGCCCAGGTACGAGAGCGTCGCTTCGATGAGGATGAGGATGCCGATGCGGAGCGTGAGCACGACCACGATCGAGCCCGCCAGGTTCGGTACCAGATGCCTGAGCAGGATCCGCCCGGTATGCGCGCCCAGAGCGGTTATCGCCGCCACGAACTCGCGCTCCTTCAGGCTCAGCACCTCGGCCCTCACCAACCTGGCGAAGATCACCCAGTTCGTGATGACCAGCACCAGGATGATGTTGGCCACGCTCGAGCCGAGCACGGCGATCACGGCGAGCGCCAGGATCAACGAGGGGATGGCGAGCTGGATGTCGGCCAGCCGCATGATGATCGCGTCGATCACCCCGCCGAAGTAGCCGGAGATCAGGCCGAGGGCGACGCCCAGGAAGCACGAGAGCAGGCCCGCCGCCGCGCTCACCCACAGCGAGACGCGCGCGCCGTGAGCGACGCGCGAGAGGATGTCGCGACCGAGGCTGTCGGTGCCGAGGACGTGCGTGCCGCTGCCGCTGGTTATGGAGGGAGGCTGCAGGCGGTCTCTGATGCTCTGCTGTGTAGGTCCGAAGCCGGACACTTGCGGCGCGAAGACGGCCATCGCGATCATGGTGCCGACGATGATCGCGCCGATCGCCCCGGTGAGGTGGCGGCGCGACGCCGACCTGAGGCGCGCCAGCCAACGGGGCGGCGGTGCAGCTGGACCGGTCGAGGTGGAGCTGCTGAGCATCAGGAGATCCGGATCCTGGGGTCGAGGACGCTGTAGGTCAGGTCGACCAGCACGTTCAGTGTGGTGAACAGCAGCGCGGCCAGCAGCACGAAGACCTGCACCACCGCGTAGTCGCGGTTGAGGATCGACTGGATGGCCAGCCGTCCGACGCCGGGGTAGGCGAACACGGTCTCGACCACCACCGATCCGCTGAGGAAGTAGCCGATCTGCAGGGCGATTATCGTCACCACCGGGATCGAGGCGTTGCGCAGCACGTGCTTGACCACCGTGGACATGAACCCGAGGCCCTTGCTGCGCGCCGTGCGAACGTGGTCCATGTTGACGACGTCGATGACGCTCGACCTGAGTAGTCTGGCGATCGTCGCCGCCGCGCTGAACCCGAGCGTGATCGCGGGCAGGATCAGGTGCTGGATGCCGCCGCGCCCGAAGGCCGGCAGCACCTGCCAGGTGACGGCGAACAGCATGATCAGGATCACCCCGAGCCAGAAGTTGGGTATGCAGACGCCGAGCATCGAGATGGTCCTGGCGACGGCGTCTATGAACGAGTTGCGGTAGAGCCCCGAGGCTACGCCCAACGGCACAGCGATCAGCAGCGCGACGGCGAACGCCAGGCCGGCCAGCTGAGCGGTGGCGGGCACGCGGCTGAGCACGGTCTGCAGCGCAGGCTCGCCGTGCCGCAGCGACCTGCCGAAGTCACCGCGCAGCGCCTGCGACACGAACCTCACGAACTGCACCGGTACGGGCTGGTCCCAGCCCATCTCGGTCCGGAACGCGTCGATCTGCGCCCTGGTCGCGTCCTCCGGCATGAACAGCGCCGCAGGATCCCCGCTGAGGCGGGTCAGGAAGAAGACGATCAGTGTCACGCCGACCAGCACGAGGACGGTGCCCGCGAGTCTCTTGAGCAAGAACTCGAGCATCCGCTACCTCGTGCTGGTCAGTGGCTTAGGCATGGAAGTTGATCCCCCGGCTTCGGGCTCGCTGGTGAGGGTCGCCGGCCCTCAGTCGGCGGCGGCCGCGGCTTCCGATCGAGCCGGTATCGACTTGAGCCACGGGCCGTTGGCGCTGCCCATCAGGTGGCGGATGGTGGTCCAGATGAGGTTGACGCCTTCGTCAGCAGCCTGTCTGGCCTCGTCCGGCGTGTTGACTAGCCGCATGGTCGCCTTGCCGGCCAGCTTGGCGCGCTGCTCGGCGTGCCGGACCGCGGCCGTGACCTCCGGGGCGCCCTTCTTGCCGGCCAGACCCATGTCCAGCGACAGGTCCCCCGGGCCGACGAGCAGCACGTCCAGCTCGGGCACCGAGACGATCTCGTCGATGTTCTCGATGCCCTTCCTGTCCTCGACGAGCGCGATCACGAGCACCTGGTCGTCGTTGTCGCCGTAGAAGTCCGCCGAGTTGCCGATCCCGAAGCTGGCTGGGCGCATGGCGCCCGCACCGCGCTTGCCGACAGGGGGGTACCTGCAGCCCTCGACCATCAGCTCGACGTCAGCCCGCGACTGGACGTGAGGAACGACGATCCCTTGGATGCCGGTCTCTAGGTAGCCGAGCAGGTCGGCCGACCCGTTCGGCTCGCCGATGCGGGCCAGGGACGAGATCCCCGCCACGTCGCACGCCCGCGAGATGTGAGCGACGTCGTTGAGGCTGTAAGAGCCGTGCTCGACATCCATCCATACGTAGTCCCAGCCGGCGTAGCCGAGGTACTCCGCCAGATCGGGCGACGCCCACGACGAGATGCTGATCCCGAGCGAGGGGACACCGCTCTTGAGCCTGCGCCTTAGTTTGTTGGTTCTCATGCTCAGTCCGCCCAGCTGGCTTCGTCGATGAAGATGCGGCCGTCGACGCGTGGGGTCCAGACGATCTCGTTGCTGAGACCGTAGACGCGGCCCACCTGATAGCCCCAGATGTACGCAGCCTGGTCGAGCAGGTACGCCATGGCTCGCGCGTAGATCTCGGTGCGGAGGGCGGGATCGGTCTCCTCCATGCCGTCGTCGATCATCGCGGTGAGCTCTTCAGAGTGGAAGTAGAACGCGCTGCGCCGCGGGTCGAAGTTGGTCGCCATCAGGTGATCAGGGTCGAACAGCGGGTTCGACATGCTGCCGAGCGTCAGGTCGCGCTGCAAGCCGGCGGCGTACATCTCGCCGTAGAAGACGCCCCACTCGAGGATCTCTATGTCGGTGGTCACGCCGATCTGCTCGAGCTGGTTGGCGACGGCCTGGATGACGTTCTCGCCGCTCGGGTAGCGGCCCGCCGGGCCCATCAGCTTGACGTGGAGGCCGCTGGAGAGGCCCGCTTCGGCGAGAAGCTCTCTGGCGCGTTCGGGATCGTAGGAGTAGGTGAGCCCTGCGAGGCGCTCGGCGATGCCGGCGTAGCCGAAGTCGGTCGGCATCGAGGGGAACGGGATCCGGGTCGCGTAGCCGCCGAACAGCTCTAGGATCTCGTCCCAATCGATCGCGTAAGACAGGGCCTGACGCACCCTCACGTCGTCGAACGGCGCGTTGCTGGAGTTGAAGGTCAGGTAGTACATGGTGTTGCTGTCCGAGGTGCCGACGTAGCAGCAGTTGGCCCGCTCGACGGCAGGGACGTCGTCGGGCGAGATCGTGTCGGCCAGGTGCGCCTCGCCGGAGAGCAGCGCCGCCATGCGCGTCGAGCCGTCCGGGATCGCGCGGAACACGACGTTCTTGATGTCGGGAGCGCCGCGCCAGTAGTCCTCGTTGGCGACCATGGTGATGTGGTCGTCGCGGACCCACTCGACGAAGCGGTACGGTCCCGAGCCCATCGGGCTGCGGTTGAACTCCTCGTCGCCGATCGCCTCCACGTAGTGCTGCGGCACGATGTAGAACGACGCCATGCGGTTGATGATCGGCGCGTACGCGGTGTTCAGCTTGATCTCGACCGTGTAGTCGTCGATCACGTTGACCTGGTCGATGGCCGTCGCGTAGGTGCGGACGCGGTTAGAGAAGTCGGGGTCGAGGATGCGGTCGAAGGAGTACTTGACGTCGTGAGCCGTCAGCTCCACGCCGTCGTGGAACCTGACGCCCTGGCGCAGGTTGAAGACGTAAGTCAGCGAGTCGACGATGTCCCAGGACTCCGCCAGGGACGGGGTGGTGGCCATCGTGCGCGGGTCGCGCACGACCAGAGCGTCGAAGAAGTGGTTCGACACGATCACCGAGGCCGTGTTGATCTCCTTGTGGGGATCGAGGAAGCTGGCGTCGCCGGTCGTGGCGATCACCGCCGTACGGCTGTCGGTCTGCGCCCAAACAGCACCGCAGACCACCAGCGTGGTCAGCCACAGGACCAGGGCGAGCAAGGTCCTCCTACGAGTAACGGGTATGTGCATCGTTATCCTCCTGTGGCCTAAGGGAAGCTGGCCAGGCGTGCGGTTCGTCGGGTCTCGGGGCTAGCTGGCAGTGATGACGCGGTCCTTCAGGCAAGAACCTCCACACGAGATTGGGCGGACGAAGCTGGCGACATCAGGTCTCGGCTGGGGCGGTTATCTCTTGGACGTACTTGTAGTAGGCGCTGTCGTAGCGGACGTTGATGTGGAAGAGCGTGCGACCGGTCTCGTCGTACCCGACCAGATCGACGACCAAGACGGCGGCGGGGAGCGAGAGCCTGAGAAGCCGGGCGTCCTCCTCGTTGGCCAGTCCTGCCTCGACCGTTCTGGTGGCGCGTGCCGGCGTGACAGCCCACTTGCGCCTGAGCACGCCCAGGAAGGACTCGTGCTGCAAGTCCTCGCGCGAGAGCCTCGCCCCGTTGGGCAGGTTGAAGTACATGCTGACCTGCGAGATCGGCTTCGCATCGACGCTCAGCACGCGGCGCGCGTACTGCACCTTGGTGTTGTCAGCCAGACCGAAGAGTAAGGCCACCTCCGGTGGCGGCACGCGGTCATCCAGCTCCAGGACTTCGGCCTTGACGTCGAACCCCTGAGCGCGGAACTCGTCTGAGGCTCCACCGATGCGACCGCTGGTGTGATGCAGCTTGCGGGGCAGCGCGAACGAGCCCTTGCCGGCTTGGCGGTGGACGTAGCCCGCGGCGGCCAGGTCGCTCATCGCGCGTCGCACGGTTATGCGGCTGACACCGAACGTGTTCATCAACTCCGACTCGCTCGGCAGCGGCACCGTCGCGTCCTGCGGGACGTTCTGGATCATCTCGACGATGCGGCGCCTCACCTGGACGTGAAGGGGCAGGTCGCTGGCTCTGTCGACCAGGGAGAACTGGGACTCGCTCACGCTGCCTACCTGCCTTTCAGACGAGAGGTTGGGCGTTCTTTCTGAAAATCTGTTATAACATTATAGCTGGATGCGGGAGACGTCAAGTGCGGGCAACGAGGCGGACAGGCTCTGCGCACCAGGCCCCTTGCCATCACAGTCAGGTCGCGTAAAGCCCAACGGCGACGCGAGTCTCGCCCAAGTGACCCGGCGCCTGCTCGCGTTCACCCTCCTGCCTTCAAATACCTCCGCAGGACGGCGGGTAAACTGGTCCCCACTGCAACGAGCGAGTCTCACGAGGGGACGAGACGGGTCGACGCCCGACGCGCATGGCCAAACAACGAGACGGCAAGCAGCCGACCAAGAGACGCAACCTGACAGAGCACATCGTCGAGATCCTGACCGACAGGATCATCCGCGGAGAGTACGCGCCGAACTCGTTCTTGCGAGAGATCGAGATCGCCGAAGAGCTGGGGGTGAGCAGGTCGCCTCTTCGCGAAGCCTTGAGGGTGCTGTCCGAGCAGGGGCTCGTGGACATCAACCCCGGCAGGGGAGCGTCAGTGACTCCTCTGACAGTCAGGGCCGCCAGCGAGTTCTACGACATCCGCGCGCACCTCGAGTCGCACTGCACCACGCTCTCGGTGGAGTCCTGCACCGACGAGCAGATCGAGTACCTGATGAACGCTTTCGCCGGCTTGCAGAAGGCGGAGCGGGACGGGAACGTCAAGTCATTCCAGGTGCAGAACACCGAGTTCCACCTGAAGCTCTACTCCTTCTGTCCGAACCAGACCCTGGTCTCTCTGGTTGATACCTTCTGGCGACGCGGCGCGCGCTACTCGCGGCTGCTCAGGTTCGACAGCAACAGGTCGAAGCTGATCCTCGAGCGGAAGAAGGAGCTGATTCAACTCATCTGGAGCCGGGATGCCATCGGAGCCGGAGATTGCGTCAAGCACATCATCCTCTCCGGCAAGAGCGACGTCATGGCAGCCATCGCCGCAGGCGACCCGTTCACCTACTGGGAGCGCGCGAGGTCTAAGCAGCGGATCTTCGAAACGGCTTGAGGCTAGGCGGCCGCCACCCCGGCAGGCACTCGAGCGTGCCAGTCGGTCGCGGCTTCGAAGGCGCCAGCAGCACCGAGCAGCACGTCCTCCTCGAAGTGGCGCGCAGCGAGCTGTAGACCGACGGGTAGCCCACCCTCGTCGAACCCTGACGGGACCGACAGCGCGGGAACCCCTGCGAAGCTGAACGCACGAGTGTGTTGCCCGGAGGCCCTCCCGACGCCATAAAGGGCGTCTCGCGCGACCTCGACGTCACTGATCACCGGAGCAGGCTTGAGCAACGGAGCCGTCGTGCCCGCTGTCGGGCCTACCAAGAGATCGACGCCTTCGAGAGCGGCGCTGACCTGCAGGGCCAGACCAGCGCGGAGTCGTTCGGACAGCGTAACCAGGCTCGCCGGCAGCAGAGCTCCCACCATCATCGAGACCCGCGTGTTCTGGTCGAAGTCGGCGTAACTGGAACGAAGCGCCTGCCTGTGGAACTCGACGGTCTCGGTGGCGACCAACGCCGGGGAGATGAACCGCGTGTCAGAGAGCGCGGGGATGCTGCGCTCCACCGCCTCGACTCCCAGCTCCGTCAGGACGGCGAGCGCGCGCTCGGTCGCAGCCAAGACCGACTCTGACGTCATGTCCGTGCTCATCAGCTCCCGAACGACGCCGACGCGCAGTCCGGAGAGCCGCGGCCTGGGACATCCCGCGAACGTGGGTACCGGTCTGCGGCTGGACGTGGCGTCAGCCGGATCGTGACCGGCGATCGCCTCCAGCGCCAGCGCGACGTCTTGAACGCTACGGCCGAGCGGGCCGACGCAGTCCAACGACGCCGACAATGGGATGACCCCGGCCCGGCTGACTCTGGACCACGTCGGCTTCAGGCCGGCGACACCGCAGTGGGAGGCAGGAGCCCTGATCGACCCACCGGTGTCGCCGCCGAGCGCGAAGCTGCACAGTCCGGCGGCTACGGCCGCTGCCGAGCCGCTCGAGGACCCGCCGGTGGAGTGGCGCAGGTCCCACGGGTTGGCGGGTCGGCCGAACGGGAAGACTCGGGTCGGCCCATGATGGAACTCGTGGGTGTTGAGGGTGCCAAGAAGTATGGCGCCCGCCGCCTCGAGCCGCGAGACTACGGTAGCCTGCCGGTCGCCTAGCGGAACCGAGACCTTCGATCCGCCCGTGGTCGGAAGGTTCCGGAGCCGCATCTGGTCCTTGACGGCGAAGACGGTCCCGTGCAGCCCCGACCGGATCTGTCCGCTCCGAAGCTCGGCCTCGCGCTCGGCGGCGGCCCTGAGGGCACCCTCACGGTCCACGTTGATGTAGGCGTGAACGCGGTCGTTGTGGCGCTCGATGCGATCGAGATACGTCCTTACCAGCTCGACGGGCGACAGCGAGCCGGAGACCATGAGCGCGTGCTGCTGATGGGCCGGCAGGAAGGCTACGTCAACCACGGGTCTCCTCCACCCACCACCCGTTGTACGGGTGCAAGGGCTCGCACCAACCTCGCTCCTGCTCTCTGAGCTCGAGCAACCCCTCGATGAGCACGTTGAGGCGGACGGTGATCTCGACCACGTCCTCGGAGATGGGCTCGAACCCCAAGGCTTTCGCTAAACGCACGACATCGTCAGGCGTGTACGGCTCGCCCGTGCCCGTCAGAGTCACATGGAGGTCTTCGACGCCGTCGCTCATGCTCGGACAGGGCTCAACTCAGTGGGGTCAACGGCTTGCCAGACTGGCCGTCACCGATGATGTACGCGTAATCCCCTGGCTGGACCGCCGACATGAGCGCTCGCATCTGCAGGATGATCGCATCGTCCCACGGGGCCAGGATCCTACCGGTCTCGGCCAGCGTGTACGGGTCGAAGATGGTGCCCAGCACGGTGTCCTTTGGCAACGGCACGTTGAGTTCGGCGAGGCCGACGTTAGGCACGAAGATCCCACCGGTCGGTATGCGAATCAGCGTTCTGCGCGTCAGCACCACCTGCTTGTCCGGCAGCACGATCTCGCCGTCGGCCATCTCGTAGTGCACCATTATGTTCCGGATGCCTCTGAGAACCTCCGCCATGTAGGAGTCGTTGAGCATGAGAAGGCTGCCGCCGATCTCAGGGACTATGCAGGGCACGCCCAAACTGGCCGCATAGGCGGTCAACGAGCCGTCGAAGAAGGCGGCTCGGTAGGCCACCTCGAGACCGAAGAGGCGCGAGAGCTCGTAGACCTGCCGGCCCCACTCGTCATCCGTCTCCTTGATGAAGATGTAGTGGATGAGCCTTTCGACCGAGCCACCATCGATGTGGATGATGGCGGTGCATCGCGGTACGAGCGAGGACAGTGCCGCGGCCAGCCGCTCCGAGATCCAGCCGTCCGCCTTGCCGGGGAACACGCGGTTCATGTTGAGCATGTCGAAAGGCGTGTTGCGGGTAGCCTGCTCCAGCGACAGCGGGTTGGCTACGGGCACCAGGAGCAACGTTCCAGCCAGAGCCTTGGCATCGACGGACCTGAGTAGCTCCTGAATCACGCGCGTGGCGTAGATCTCCTCGCCGTGGATGGCCGCCACGACCATGAGGGTGGCGCCAGGGCGGCTGCCGTGAACGACGTGCACGGGAATCGCCAGGTCGTGGCCACTCGAGAGCCGTCCCACCTCCAGGCTTGCCACGCCCTTGGAACCTGGGGTAACGGATACGCCTTCAAGCTCGAACGATTGCATCTCAACCTCCCGCAGATTGTCGACAACTTATGCCGAAGCAGCATAAGAGAGTTGTCGATCAAGTGTCAATTGATAGCCTGTAACACCGTCTAGAACGGTGTACTTGACAGACTCTGAGCGGGCAGTGCTATCTTTTTATCACGTCGACAATCGGCGAAGAGACGTGGAGGCGGTCGATTTGATCATTGACTTTCACACGCACGTGCAGCCCGATACGGACCTCGAGGCGTTCCTCGCCGAGATGGACGCGCAAGGGATCGACATGGCCGTCGTGCAATCGCTGGGGGCCGATCAGCCGATCCTTGACAAGGCCAACGCCCACATCACCAAGATCGTCGAGCGCTACCCGCAGCGCCTGATCGGCTTCGCTTCGGTGATGCCGACGCATAAGAACGCAGTGGCCGACCTGGTCGCCCTGATCGGATCCGGCTTCAAGGGGCTCAAGCTACACCCGCCGATCCAGCACTTCTCCGTCGACGACCCGCGCCTGGCTCCGCTGATGGACAAGTGTGCCGAGCTGCAGATCCCGGTTCTGTTTCACACCGGAGGGGTCTTCCTCCGGACCGGCGTCATACGGTTCGCAGACTCGCTGCACTTCGACGAGCTCGCCATCCGTCACCCCGACACGACGATCATCATGGCTCACGGTCAGCCGTTCTCGCACGACCCTTACATCGTCGGGAAGCACCCGAACGTGTACATGGACACCTCGGTCAGGTTCGCGAACATCGCTCGCTTGATCCCGAACATCGGACCGGAGCTGCTCAATTGGATCAGGTCGGACGAGAAGGTCATCTTCGGATCGGATGCCAGCCCCACCAAGCTCTGGCGGTTCAAGTACAACCTCGACCCGCTCAAGGAGATGGCGTTCACCGAGGAGTCGCGGGCCAAGATCCTCGGCGGTACCGCCAGGAAGCTACTCGGGCTGTGACCTCAGACGCAGAGCGATCGGAGGTTGGGGTCAGTGGTTGAGGTTAGTCAAGCTCTTGTTCCATCTAGAAAGGCGGGAATCGAGAATGTCTAGAGTCAGAATTGCGGTGGTTAGCCTGCTCGTGGCGCTGCTGTCCGTCGGCGCGGTCGCGGTCGGCCAGAGCATCTCCGAGGTGGTCGTCGGCATCGCCGGAGACCCGCCAGGCGGGGATCCGCACAAGGCCCGGGGCGCGCAAGGCGGGCACATCCTGCACAACCTTCACGCCGGCCTGGTAGAGCTCAGTGGCGACATGGAGAGGGTTACGCCCATGCTGGCTTCGTCCTGGGAGCAGATCGACGCCCTCACTTGGCGCTTCCAGTTGCGCGAGGGGCTGTCCTTCCACAACGGCGAGCCTTTCAACGCCGCGGCCGTGGAGTACTCGTTCGCGCGGCTGATGGATCCCGACGCCGTGCGGCTCAACTCCGACTTCCAGAGCTTCGAAGCCGTCGAAGCGGTCGACGACTACACCATCGAGATACGCCTCGCGGCTTCGGTCCCCAGCTTCCTGCCGGTGCTGGCCGGATTCCAAGTGGTCCCGCCGGAGTACACCGCCTCGGTGACCGAGGAGCAGTACGCCCTCAACCCCGTAGGCATCGGTGCCTACAAGTTCGTGAGCTGGCAGCCTGGGCAGCCTTTCGTGATGGAGGCGTTCGACGGCTACTGGAACGGCCGGCCGGAAGTCGGCCGGTTGGTCTTCAGGCCGATCCCAGAGGCTTCGACGCGCCTCGCCGAGCTGTTGGCCGGCACGGTTCACATCATCGCCGCGCCGAACTACGACGACCTCGCTCAGATCGACGGCAACTCCTCTACCCGGGTCGAGGCCGCTCCCGGCAGACGCACCGTCTTCTTGAACATGGACCACATCGCCGGGCTGGAGCCGCTTCAGAACGCGCTCGTCCGCCAAGCCATGAGCCACGCGATCGACCGCGAGCTGCTCATCGACGCCCTGCTCTCCGGCTACGGCGAGCCGCTGGCCACGCTGTGGCGCTCAGACATGTTCGGTTACGACGACGCGATCCAGCCGCCCTCGTTCGATCCCGACCGCGCCGTCGAGCTGCTCGCCGAGGCCGGCTACCCGGACGGGTTCCAGGTGCGAATGCTGACGAGCGAGATCGTGGTCAACAAGGGGCTCGAGGTGGCGGAAGCCGTCGCCGCGATGCTCTCTGACGTCGGGATCGTCACCGAGGTGGTCGTCGTTCCTGATCAGGTCAGGCGGAACATGTACATAGCCAACGTGAACCGCGACAACTTGCAGCCTGGTGAGGTCGAGCCGCTGTGGCTCGCCAACTGGGGCGCCGGGATCCCGGACGCATCCAGCCCCCTGCAAGGACTCCTGCATACATCGGGAACGTCTTCGTTCACGAGAATCCCCGAGCTGGATGCGATGATCGAGCAGTTCGTCTCGGAGGGCGACGAGGCGGTCCGCACGCAGTTGGCGCGCGACCTGCAGGCGTACCTGTTCGAAGAGATGCTGCAGGTTCCTCTCTACACCCAAGCCAACCTCTACGGCGTCAGCGAACGGTTGAGCTGGCAGGCGCGCAAGGATGAGTACGTGTTGGGAGTAGACATAACGATTCGCTGACCAGGCAGCGGACATCGGGAAGGGCCGGCGCGTGTGAATCCGGCCCTTCGTTTCTCGCCTAGGACGGAGGGGAAGGCCGAGTGGGGCAGTACGTAGCCAAGCGCCTGATGCAAGCGCTACTGGTGATACTCGCGGTGACAGCGCTCGCTTTCGTCCTGCTGAGGGCGATAGGCGATCCAGCACGGCTTCTGATGAGCCCCGAAGGATCGATGGCCGATCTGGAGACGATCCGCAGGGCTCTCGGTCTCGACGTGCCGATCTGGGTTCAGTTCGGTAGGTTCATAGGCGGCTTGGTGCGAGGCGACCTGGGAACCTCGTACACGTTCGGACTTCCCGCCTTCGAGCTGGTGTTCCAGCGGATCCCTTACACGGCCATGCTTACGGCTGCTGCTCTCGCCCTGGGAGTCCCGGTAGGCATCTTGCTCGGCGTGACCGCGGCGATAAACCGAGGCTCCGCCCTGGACACGATCGCCACTAACCTTGCCGTCCTGGGCAGGGCGATCCCCAACTTCTGGCTGGCGATCATCCTGATCCTGGTGTTAGGCGTCCAGCTGCGGTGGCTGCCGCCTTCCGGCTCTGGCAGCGCGGCCCATATCGTCATGCCAGCTCTGACCTTGGCGACGGGCTTGGCCGCCATCATCGCGCGCCTGACCCGGTCGAGCATGCTCGAGGTGTTGCGGGCCGACTACGTTCGCACCGCTTACGCCAAGGGTCAGACCCCTAACAAGGTCAACTATCGCCACGCCTTCAGGAACGCCTTGCTGCCAGTCGTGACGATCATCGGTCTGCAGATGGGCAACCTGCTCGGCGGAGCGATCATCACTGAGACGATCTTCGCGTGGCCGGGCATAGGCCGACTGCTCATCCAGTCCATCAACGACTACGACTACCCGGTCGTGCAGGCCACGGTGTTGGTCATCGCGTTCAGCTTCGTGTTGTTGAACCTGGTGGTCGACCTCCTCTACGCGCTCGTCGACCCGCGCGTCTCATACCGATGAACCAGGTGGTCCAGCCATCGAGTGCGCGGCGGGCTCGCCTCTCCTGGCGAACGCTCCTGCGCAACCCAGCCGCCGTTGCCGCCGTTCTCTATCTACTGATCGTCATGGTCGCCGCGGCCCTGGCACCGCTGATCGCCCCCCACAATCCGTCGCGGCAGAGCCTGAGAGCGAGGCTGACGCCACCGGTACCGATCGTCAGAAGCCTGCCCGCGCACCCGTTGGGAACGGACCAGCTAGGTCGCGATGTGCTGAGCCGCCTGATTTACGGAGCAAGGGTCTCGATCCTGGTAGGACTGTCTGTCGTGCTCCTGGCCTCGACCGTCGGTACCGCGCTGGGATTGGCCGCGGGCTACCTCGGTGGCCGCGTCGACACGATCGTGATGAGAGTCGTCGACGTGTTCCTGGCGTTCCCTTTCTTGTTGCTAGCGATCGTGTTCATGGCCACGCTCGGTCAAGGACTTAGGAACATCATCTTGGTACTGGCCCTGACGGGTTGGGTCGATTACGCCAGGACAGTTAGGGCTCAGGTCTTGGCGTTGCGGGAGACAGAGTACGTGACCGCTGCCGAAGCCTTGGGTGTCAAGAAAGTCGGCGTGATGTGGAAACACATGCTGCCCAACATCCTCGCCTCGGTCCTCGTGATAGCCAGCCTGCAGGTCGGCGCCGTGATCGTGTCCGAGGCTTCCCTGACGTTCCTGGGTCTAGGGGTCCCACCGGCGATACCCACCTGGGGCACGATGCTGGCAACTGGGCGAGAGTACATGTCCTCTGCCTGGTGGTTGGCGACGCTTCCCGGCCTGGCGATAACCTTGACGGTGCTGGCTGTGAACACGCTCGGGGACTGGTTGAGGGACCGGTTGGATCCCTATCTATAGTCCGACTCCGTAGCAGCCCGAGGCCCACATCACCCCTCCGACGACCCACCCTCGAACGTCCGCCTGAGCGGCAACACCGGGATGAACCAGGTGAGCACGAAAGCCAAGACCGCCATCCCCAGCACGTACTTGTAGACGGTGGTTATCGCGTCGGTGAACGACAGCTTCACCCCCGCCACGACCTGCTCACGCAAGCCGCTCGGCAGCGGCCCTCCGTAAGCCGTCTCGATCTGAGTGATGACGTCGCCCGAGGCGCTGATGCCCTCACCGTCCGCGCTGGCCGTGATGAGCGCGCCCAGCTCGCCAAGGTGTTGACCGAAGCCGAAAGCGAGCGTGGTGGCGAGGACGCTGCCCAGCACCGCGGTGCCGACCGCGCCGCCGATCTGCCGGAAGAACTGCGTGGCGCTGGTCGCCTGCCCCATGCGCCTGACGTCGACGGCGTTCTGCACCGCCAAGGTGTAGAGCGGTCCGGACGGCCCAAGTCCTAGGCCGACGACGACCATGTAGAGCGTGACCTCCCTCAACGTCGACTCTGGCGTCAGGCGCGTGAGGAGGAAGATGCCGAGGATGAGTATGCCCGTGCCGATCAGCATGATCAGGCGGTAGCGGCCGTAGCGCGAGACGAGCTGTCCGCTGGTCATCGACCCGAAGACGACCGCGAGCGAGAGCGGCACCAGCGCCATGCCGGCGCCGGTGGCCGAGAGGCCGACGACGTTGACGACGTACAGCGGCAGGAACGCCACGGCGCTCAGGAACGACGCGCCGAAGAAGAACAGCGCCAGGTTCGACGACCTGAACACCTTGTTGCGGAACAGGGTCAGGTCGAGGATCGGGTTCGGGCTCCTGACGGAGCGCCACACGAAAAGGGCGAGCATCGCCAGCGACCAGGCGAGAATCCCGATGGTGAGCGGCGAGGTCCACGGATGCTCGGCGCGGTCGAGCTGCAGCACGGTCACGAGCGGCACCAGGCCGGCGAGCAGCAGCGTCGCGGCGGGCAGATCGAGCCTGCCGCGCTCGCCTCGGGGGAGCAGAGGCGGCATGCGAGTGGCGATGAACCACACGGCCAGCGCGCCGAACGGGACGTTGACGTAGAACACCCAGCGCCAACCGGCCACGCCGGGGATGATGCCGGTGGCGTTGTCGGTGAGGAAGCCACCGAGCAGCGGACCGAGGACGCTGGCGATGCCGAAGGTCGCGCTGACGATGCCCTGGTAGCGTCCGCGCTCGGCCGGTGGGAACAGGTCGGCGATGACGATGAAGGCCAGGCTGAACAGCCCCGCCGCCCCCATGCCCTGGATGGCGCGGAAGACGATGAGCTGGTTCATCCCGTCGCCTAGCAACGGCAGAGGACCGAACTCGCCGGCCAGACCGCACAGGAACGAGCCGGTGAGGAACACCGCCACGGCTCCCAGCGAGATCACCTTGCGGCTGTACATGTCCGCGAGCTTGCCGTAGACCGGCACCAGCACCGTCGACGCGACCATGTAGGCGGTGAAGACCCAGGCGTAGCGCTCGAGACCGCCGAGGTCCTCGACGATCCTGGGAAGCGCCGTCGAGACGATCGTCTGGTCGATGGCGCCTAAGAACAGAGCGAGCATGATGCCGACGAAAGTGTAGTTGCGGTCTCTGCGGGACATCGTCATGGTCAGATTCAGATTCGAAGAGGCCGCTACCTTCGTCAGGGCCGCAGGTACTGTACTCCTCTGAAGCTGACGTTCGCCCGCCGAGCCGACATGCTGCGAGACACTCTTCGGGCAGTAATGATGGCCAGCATGTCCTCTCACACCCTCACGAGCGACCTAGCCGCCCACTTCGCGTCCGTGGCACTCGGTCACGTGCGCCGCGAGTACCCTCGCGCCCTCATCCACGTCGTCGACGATGCCCTGCCGGCCACTACCCCGAGCGCCGTGCACCCGGTCTTCTACGGCAGCTTCGACTGGCACTCCTGCGTACACGGCTACTGGCTCCTCGCCCGCGCGCTGCGCCGCTTCCCCGACCTCGAGCAGGCGACCGCCATCACGGCGCTCTTCGACGAGCAACTCGTGCCGGCCAAGGTCGAGGTCGAGCGCGCCTACCTCGACTTGCCGTACCACCGCGGTTTCGAGCGGCCGTACGGCTGGGCGTGGTTGCTGAAGCTCGCTGCCGAGCTCGAGCTGCTGGGTGTCACGCGTTGGTCCAGCGCTCTGAGGCCGTTGGCGGAACGCATCGCGCAGGGGTTCCTCGACTACTTGCCGGTTGCGACCTACCCGGTGCGGGTCGGAACCCACGGCAACACCGCTTTCGCACTGCGCTTGGCTTCTGACTACGCCGAGGTCTGTGGGCGAGAGGACCTGGCTGCGCTGCTCGTCGACACGGCGGCGCGCTGGTACGGCTACGACGCAGGCTGCACCGCCTGGGGTGAGCCCAGCGGCAACGACTTCCTCTCGCCGTCACTGGTCGAGGCCGAATGCCTGCGTAGGCTGCTGCCTAGCGCCGAGTTCGTGCCGTGGCTCGGTAGGTTCCTGCCGGGACTGATCGGGCAGGAGCCCAAGACGCTGTTCGTGCCGGCGACGGTGAGCGACCGCAGCGACGGGCAGATAGCGCACCTCGACGGGCTGAACCTGAGTCGCGCATGGTGCCTGCGCGCCATAGCGAACGCGCTACCGGCAGGCGACGCGCGCGTGCCCGGCATCGCTGTCGCCGCAGACGCACACCTAGGCGCTGCGCTCGAGCACGTCACTGGTGACTACATGGGCGAGCATTGGCTCGCTACGTTCGCGGCCTTGGCTTTGGATGAGGTTGGAGACTGAACTCTCGAGGCCGGCACGATCGGCGCAGAACGTGTGCTCGACGATCACCAGAGGACTTCGAGTGGGTACTCCGCAATATCCTCATCGCGCGTCAGGAGTACAAGTCGCTCTCGCTTCGCTTGCGCTATCAGCATCCTGTCGAACGGGTCTCGATGAAGCATTGGCAAGTCGGCAAGTGACACCACGTGAGACGGCCGCACGTTCAAGAGCTCGAACGACTCGGTCTGGGCCACCTCGGCGACCAGGCGATCAACAGTGAGGTCGAGACGTCCGAGGGCCCGCTTGATCTCGACCTCCCAAAGCGACGCCACGCTAACGAAGGCCTCACCGGTCGCAATCGCTTCGCGGGCCTTCGGGCTCAGCCTACGGTCGTCAGACACCCACCACAGTAGGGCGTGAGTGTCGAGCAGGACCTTCACAACTTTCCTGA
The DNA here is from genome assembly GCA_964392895.1 of uncultured bacterium. Lineage (GTDB taxonomy): Bacteria > Deinococcota > Deinococci > Deinococcales > Trueperaceae > CAYMRL01. The sequence goes on along the minus strand of CAYMRL010000006.1, from coordinate 29,367 downwards.
GAACAGGTCTTCCGGAAGCGGGTCGTCGAAGTCGTCGCCGATCTTGAACTCACCCTTCAGCCTGCCTGGCACTTTCGGCAACTTCTTGGCGACCGCAACCAACTTCACGACAGGCTGACCGGCGCGTGCGATGACGACCTCCTCGCCAGCCTCTACCCTCTGAATCAAGCGGGAGAGATGGGTCTTGGCTTCGTGGACGCTGACTACTGACATATGTGCAGGGTAGCGAGAACCGATAGATTAGTCAATCGAAAGACTAGGCATCTGCCTAGGCTATCTCGGCTCCGGCCACTCAACGACACCCGCCGTGCGCTTACAATCTTTGCCCTAGGAGGCTCAACGTGGCGAACAAGACGATCAGTGCGGCGCTACCCCAGCGCAAGTCGAACAAGCTCCTAGTCGGTTGCCTCGTGGCGTTCGCGGCCTTCCTGGTCGTCGGCGGTGGGGCGGTCTACTACTTCATCGGCAGGCCGGCGCTGGCCGCATTCAACGCCGCGCGCGACCTCGGCAGGATCCAGCAGCTGGACAGCCGCGTCACCAACCGCGCCAACTTCGCGGCGCCGGCTGACGGGCTGCTGACCGAGGAGCAGCTCAACCGCTACCTGGCGGTCACGCGCCAGGTGACGAACGGGCTGCAGAGCGGGATGGACGTCCTCGACGAGCGCTACCGCGAGGTCAGCGCCGGGAGCAGCAGCACGCCGTCCTTCGCCGGGTTCAGACAGGCGGCCGCGGCGTGGGCAGACCTGCTGAAGCTGATCCTGCAGGCGAAGGAGACGCAGGTGACCGCCCTCAACTCGAACGGCTTCTCGCTCGCCGAGTACCGCTGGGTGCGCTCGCAGGTGTTGAGTGCCGCCGGCCTGTCGTTCTTCGAGGTGGATCTCTCGACGCTGCTGGACCAGGCCGGCAACCCCAACGTCCGCCGACCGACAGCGACGGTGCCGCAGGCCAACGTCGATCTGGTCGCGCCGCACACCTCTGAGATCGAGAAGCTGGTGCCGCTGGCCGTGTTCGGCCTCTAACCCTCGGAGCTCAGGCTTCCAGCAGGCCGAGCGTCTCGTCGCTGAGACCGTAACCGACCTCGGCCTCGAGCCTCCGCCCGAAGTCGCGCGCTGCCCTCTGAGCCATCGCGCGACGGCCGGCCCTCAGCAGGACGGCGAGCAGCTCTCGCAGCAGCTCCTCGTTGAGCTGATCGATGTCGAGCGCTCGCTGCAGGTACCGCTGTGCCGCTTCGCCGCTAGAGGACACCGTGGCGGCGCGCCTGAGGACCTCCACGACGCGCTGCGCGAGATGGGCCCTTCCTTCCGCGACAGCCGGCAGGTCCACGTCGGGCGCGAGATCGCCTGTGTAGAGCCGCGCCACTTGGTCGGGATCGTCGGCCACGAGCGCCGCTTCGAGGAGCTCTAAGTCGAGCTCACAGTCGACGAGCTCGTCGCCAGGGAGATAGAGCTGCTCGCCCTGCACCGCGAGCTCACGCTTCAACAGGTGGAGCTGCACGCGCAGGTTGTTCTCCGAGTGCTTGGCCGGCGCCTCCGGCCATAGCTCTTCCGCCCAGCGCCCGCGCGGGACCTTCAGCGCGATCAACGTCAGCAGCTCACGATGGCGCCTGCCGAGCCGCAGCTCCTCACCCAGAGAGCTGACAGCGAAGCCGCCGAGCAGCCGCACGCGCAACGGTGGAACTTCGCCGCGCCGGAGCCGCAGCGCCTCCTCCCAACCGCCGGCGATGACCTCCTCGAGCGGGTAGTGAACGCTCAGCTCAGGACGGTGGCGCGGCAAGGCCGCGAGCGGGACCAGCAGCCGCGGCAGCAGCAGCTCGCGGTGGGGCGAGAGGTCGAGCAGAGCGTCAAGGCGCTCCTCGCCGCCCAACACGATGAACGACATCGCAGCGAGGTGTTGGCGGTAGTCGCGGTTCACGATCGCGCCCTGCGCCTCCCAGGCGGGCAGAGAGCGCGAGAGCCTCTCGGCCGCCAGCTCGGCGTCCCCGGCCGCGTGCGCCTGCCACGCCTTCTCGAGCAGCACGAACGGGCCCTCAGGTAGCTCGCGCGCGACCTCGGCCGCCCGCGCCGCCTCGCCCTTGGCCCTCAAGGTCCGCAGCCACAGGGCCGCGACGCGCTCGGTGAGCATGTCGTACTCCCACAGCCGCGACTCGGCCAGGAGCAGCGGGAAGCGCTCCAGGTCGCGGTCGTAGTAGGCGAAGGCCATGGCGATGACGAGCGAGTTCATGCGGTCGGCGGTGCCGGCGGCGATCCTCAGGTGCTCGCGCCCTGCAGCGGTGTCGCCAACGACCATCAGGTGGATGCCCAGGTTGTGGTGCAGTGTCGTCGCGACCTTGGGTCCGGCGAGAGGCGTGCTGGCCAGCACTTCCTGCATGGCGGCTATGTAGGCGTAGTGATCGCCGCTGAGCTCGAAGCGCGTCAGGTAAAGCAGCATCTCGGCCGAGAGGCTGATGGCGGGATCGACACCCGCGCCCGGCGCCTCTCCGACCAGCGCGGAGAGCTGCCGTTCGGCTTGGAGCAGGTCGCCGGCCTGGACGTGCAACGTGGCGAGAGCGTGCCGCAACGTCCAGGCGTGAGGCGGGCTCGCCGAAGTCGTTGCCCCTGAAGCGGCAGCAGCGACAGCCTCGGCCTCACTGAGCCTGCGCGCAGCGGCCAGTGCCGCGACAGCGCGCGCCGCCACGAACGCTCTAGCATCGGCGGACAAACCCTCGTCCGGCAGTAGCGCAAGCAGGTCCGGCAACGCAGCCGAGAAGTCGGTGCGCGCGATCCGCGCCGCCGCCTCGGCCAAGCGGCGCCACGCCGAGCCGCCCCCTGGCGCGAGCGCATGCCAAGCCAGCCACGCCTCTGGAGCGGCAACGGCGTGCTCGAGACTGCGCTGAGCATCCAGCGCCTCTGCCAGCTCGGTCCGCAGCTCGAGCCGCGCCAGAGCGCCGGCCCACAGCGGCCACGGCAGCCGCTCCCGCGCCGCTCTCACCTGATCGGCGGCATCTGACGCGTGCTGCTCCAGCAGAGCATCCCTTACGACCGGGTGGAGCCGGTAGCCGTGCGTCAACTCTTGCGCGAGGCCGCGCTCCACCAGCTGCGCAGCCTTGTCGTCACCGACGTCACGCGGCAGCTCGCCGACCGCCGCGATCAGCAGCAGCTCCGCGCGCGAGCTCGCCGGCAGCGCATCGGTGAGGTTGCGAGCAAGCGTGTCCAAGGCCGGAGCCCCGCCGCTCAGTAGCGCGAAGTGCAGAGCCAGCGGCCAACCACCGCTGCGGCGCCACAGCGCGTGCGCTTCCGCCAGCCTGGCGCCGTCGTCCGGCATCAGCTGTGCGCAGAGGCGTTCGACCTCGGCTGGGGTGAACGCCATCTCGGCTTCCGTGAAACGCACGAGCCTGCCTTGCGTCAGGCGACGGGGCAGCTCGAGGCTGGCCAGCTCGCCGCGGCTGGCCAGCGCGACGAGCCCGCCGAAGCCGCCGAGCAGCGCGTCGACGGCCCCGCCCGCCGCCTCGGCCTCCTCGATGACGACGGCGCAGTCACGCTGCGTCAACTCGTCGAGCAGCAAGGGCCATGGGGCGCTCGCGGGCAGCGCGAGCTGAGCGGCTATGGCCGTCCTGACGTCCTCGCGCTCGGCGCTGAGCCACACTATGCTGCGTCCGCCGAGCTCGACGCCCGCCGCCCACTGGGCGAGCAGCACGCTCTTGCCGTAACCGTACGGCGCGCTGAGCCACAGGACGAAGCCGTCGGCATCGGGCAGGCGCTCGAGCAGGCGCTCGCGCGTGATGAACGGCTCGAGCGCGTGCAGGCGCGTGCGCGCTGCCGGCAGCGCGTGCGGCGCCTGTACGGTGCGCGAGGCCAGCTCCGGCCTAGCGCGCGCGTTCGAGGTCTGAGCCGGCATCGTCATGCGAGGAGTTCGCCCTCGCTCAGCGCGCCGGCAGCCGCTGCCTCAGCTCGACCGGCTTGGCGCTAGGGCCCACGACGAGCGCGTCGAGCAGCTTGCGCGTCACCGCCGCTATCTCGTCAACGGCCGCTTCGAACGCAGCCTCGTTCGCCGCCGACGGCCGGGTGTAGCCGCTCACCTTGCGCACGAACTGCAAGGCGGCGTCGCGGGCCTCGGCTTCGGATGCAGGCGGCTGTGCGCCGCGCAGCTGCTGGATGTTCCTGCACATGCTCGTAGCATAGTCCGCGCCGGAAGCGTCCTCGCCCCACAGGGCACGCTCGCAGCGCGGACACGACGCGGGCTCTACACCGCCGCCGGCTGCTAGCCTGGGCGCCATGCACGCTGTTCGACCGGCTACCGAGGCGGATGCAGCGCGGATGGCCGAGGTGCACGTCGCGACCTGGCGCTCCGCCTACCGGGGGCTGCTCCCCGACGACTTCCTGGCCGGTCTCTCGGTCGACGACAGGCGCGGGATGTGGGAGAGGGTGATCCCGCGCGATGACACGACCGTGCTGGTCGCCACCGCAGACGACGACGTCATCGGCCTCTGTGCGGCCGGCCTACCCATCGAAGAGGAGCTCAGGAGCCCCGGCACCGTTCAGCTGTGGACGCTCTACGTCATGGAGTCTGCCTGGTCGACGGGGGCGGGTCGCGACCTGTGGCTGGCCGCCGAAAGAGACCTGCGGCAGCGAGGTGCCGAGCGAGTCGTCTTATGGGTGCTCGAAGGCAACGAGCGCGCCATCCGCTTCTACCGCCGCGCCGGCTTCGAGTTCGTGCCCAACGGGCACAAGATCCTAGGGGTTCCAGGCTCGGATCGTGAGGAGCTGCTGATGGCCAAGGACCTCGTCGACACGAGCGCACCCATAGCCGTCATCTCAGACGTGCACGGCAACGCCGTCGCGCTCGAGGCGGTGGTCGCCGACATGCGGCGGTTCGGGGCTCAGCGGGTGCTCAGCCTGGGCGACGTCGCCGCCATGGGCCCGCAGCCCAGAGCCGCCGTCGACCTCCTGCGCTCCTTGGGTCCGCTGACCATCCTCGGCAACACCGACGACTACCTCGTGAACCCCCGCAGCCTCGAGCAGTTCCCCGAGGTGACGGATCAGGTGCGCTTCCATCTCGAGATCGAGAGGTGGGGCGCGGAGCAGCTCGGGCCGGATGGCCTGGCTTGGCTGAGGACGTTCGTGCCGTCGGCCACGTTGGATGTCGGCGGCTGCCGCGTCACCCTGTCCCACGGCTCGCCGCTCAGCTTCGATCACTTCGTCGGCCCCGACACTCCGGTCGAGACGTTGGCGGAGTACTTCGCCGGCAACGAGGCAGACCTCTACCTCGGCGGCCACATCCACCACCAGTTCTCGCGCCGCTACCATCGCTCCACCATCGCGAACCCGGGCAGCGCCGGGCTGGCGCTGGACAGGGTCGACGGCGGCGTCGAGCAGCCCGCGGTCGCGGAGTACGCGCTGCTCACCGTCGAGGGTGGGCAGCCGAACCTGCACTTCAGGCGCGTGCCTTACGACGTCGCAGCGCTCATCGCCGCGGTCAGGGCCAGCGACATGCCGAACCCCGACTACTACCTGCGCATCCTCAGGCGCTGAGCGGCCGGCACGGTGAAGCCCCGAACTCAGAGTCGTGCGCGCGCTGGCCGGTGGCTCGCCTGCGCCCTGCTGCTAGCGAGTTGCTACGCCCAGGCAAACGACTCGTGGGCGGCCTCGAGCGATCACGTCCTCGACGTGCTCACGTTCAACGCCGCGCTGCTGCCAGCGGCGGTGGCCGCGACGAACCAGGCCGAGCGCGTCAGACAGATGGCTCCGAGCCTACTGGGCTACGACGTGCTGGTGCTGCAAGAGCTGTTCGTGGACGCGTGGCGCGAAGCGCTGCTGGCCGACCTGAGCGCGCACTACCCGTACCGCACCGACCTCGTCGGCCGCGACCGCGCGCGCGGCAACCCGCTCAGGCAGGACGGCGGCGTCGTCATCCTCAGCCGCTGGCCGATAGAACGTCAGGCACAGATGACCTTCGACGACGTCTGCAGTGGCACCGACTGCCTCGGCGACAAGGGCGTGTCGTACGCCGCCGTCCGGAAGGGCGCGAGCGTCTACCACGTGTTCGGAACCCACGCGCAGTCGGAGTACGGCCCCGGCGCCGAGCGCGTCAGGGCGCGGCAGTTCGAGCTGCTCAGGGAGTTCGTCGCCGCTCAGCGGATCCCCGCGGACGAGCCGGTGATCCTCGCCGGCGACTTCAACGTCGTGGCCGAGACGCCTGAGCTCGCGACCATGCTGGCCCTGCTGCGCGCCGTGAGGCCGGTGACGACGGGCTCACTGCGCTACACCTGGGACCCAGAGCGCAACGTGTGGGCGTACCGCGAGCAGCAGTGGCTCGACTACGTGCTCTACTCCGCGGAGCACGCCCCGCCGCGAGCGGCGTGGAACCGGGTGGTCCCGCTGCGCGCCGGGAGCCTGGACCTGTCCGATCACTTCGCGGTCTGGGGCAGAGTGGTGATGGAAGCCGACTACTCAGGGATCTCCAGATAGACGTACGACCAGTCGAAGCCGCTGCCGTTGCCGCAGGAGCCGTCGCCGGTCCAGTCGATGAGCACGGAGCGGCCGGGATCGCTGAAGATGTCGAGACTCAGCCTGACCGGCGTGCGTGAGCCGTCCGCGCCGACGAGTTGCACGGATACCTCGTACGGTCCCGGCGGCACGCCGGTGACGTCCGTGCCGCGGCGGGGGTCGAGCGTCCTCGTGAACGGCGCGATGGTCGTGCCGTCGATGAGCGGTCCACGTGGGGTGAAGGTGAACTCGAGGCGGCCGCCTGTAGACGAGTAAGCCGGCGCGTACACGGCGCGCAGCAGCCCACCGAAGTGCTCGTCGAGGCTGCGCAGGTCCTCGATCGGACCCGTCAGTTGCATCACGAAGTTGCGCACGACTCCCTGGGTCGGCACGAACGAGTCGTAGTCGGTCGGCGACTCCATGCCGAGCCGCATGCAGATGCGCCTGCCGTCGTACTCGACGAAGGCCCAGGCCTTGGCGTTGTAAGGGACGTCGATGAGCCCCTCGGCGATGTACCTGCCGTTGTTGTCGGTGCGAACCTCGACCACGCCGGTGGTTATCGCAGGTTGGATCCAGACGCGAGCGCCGGCGATGGGGCGGCCATGCGTGTCGACTGCGGTGCCGGTGACGGTGCGCGGCTGGCTGGCGGTGGCGGGGACCGTAGGCACAGTTGGGGTCGAGGGAATCTGGGGAGTCGGCGGCGTCTGTGTCTGTGGCGTCGGTCCCGGTGCGGCACCGGCCTGAGCCGGCGACGATAGGAGCAGCCGGTACCCGCCGGTCTCGCCGGCGTAGGCGGTGGTGACGATGACCGTGTACTGACCAGCGCTTGGCACGGTGAACGTCACCCGCACACCCAAGCCCATGCCCGCGCTGTCGTCCTCTTGGAAGATCACCTGGTCGCTGGCATCGACGATCATCAGGTAGGGGTCGAACTCGCTCGAGGTCAGCTCGATCACTACCTGATCGCCGGCCGCGCCTTCGAAAGTCACCCTGTCGTAGTACTCGCCGGAGTTGAGCAGCGCGTCGCCGGGCCCGAGCCTGCCGGCACCGGCTGACGCCGCCCCCACGAGAAGCGCCGCCAGGAGAAGCAGAGTCGTGAGCCTAAAAGGCCGTGACCGGATGGCTCCCGGCCGCGGGAGGAGCTGGGTTGTGGGCACGAGCAGATGATAGACCGCCGGCGCGTCTTTTTTCTCGCCTTCGTCGCTCGTACGGTGGGATGCTTGAGAGCGCTCTCGCCGTACTGGCGAGCCTGGAGGCGCCTATGCGCAAGACACGGAAGCTCGGCCTGATCAGCGCCGCGTTAGCCCTCGTGGCAGTCATCGCCGCCTGCGCACAACAGCCGCTGCCACCCACGCTGAACCGTTTCATGGTGCTGTTCAACGACCAGCCCGGATACATCGCCGTGCCTCACTCCCCCGACCTCGAGTTGCCGTTCGCGCTCACCATCGAGGGCTGGGTCCGCTTCGAGGTGGTCGACGAGGAGTGCGTGAGCCTCGTAGGCAAGGATTGGCTCGATGCCTACTGGGTCGGCTGGTGCGAGGGCGTCTTCCGGTCCCACATGGGTGGCCAAGAGACGGAGTTCGACGCCGGCGCCTTCACGCAGGGCGAGTGGACGCACTTCGCTGTCACATCGAGCTCTTCTGGACGGACTCACTACCTCAACGGCGAGTTCGTCGGCAGCACGCCGCTGCCGCACGCCACCGGCACCGGCGAGGCTGAGCTGCGCATCGGCAGCGACGTCCAGTGGGAGCACACGCCGAGCGCGGCTCTCGACGAGATCAGGATCTGGAACCGAGCGCTAACGCCTGCCGAGATCCGCAGCTTCATGAGCACGAAGATCGTTCAGGCTCAACCCGGCTTGGTGGCGGTCTGGGCCTTGGAGTTCGACGGCAGCGACGCTCTCGGCGTTCACGACGGCGAGCTCGCCGGCACTCCGGCGTTCGGCCAAGACGGCACGGTGACCTCGGCGTACCCGACGATGCCTGTCGTCTACATCGACACGCCGGACTGCGCCGGCCAGGGCGAGGAGCCCGTGTACTACGTGGCGATACCGTTCGACGTCGCGGCGACGGGCACGTACCGCGTCTCCTTGAAGTCGTGGCAGGGCTCCGGTTCCTTCTACATCTATGAAGGTAGCTTCGATGCGACCGACGGCGCACAGAACTGCGTGGCCGGCAACAACGACCCTGTCGATGGCCGCAGCACGCTGGACGTCGCGCTCACCGCCGGCGGGCCGCATCACATAGTGGTCATCAACGACGACACGATGCCCGGCACGAGCGTCGAGTTCACGATCTCGGTCGCGGCGCTGTAGGCGGACGTTTGGGCGGTCTGCTGCATGCTCTAGGAGTGGTGGCAAACTCCACAGTTTCGGCGTCAGGTCTTGAGTTCCTCGCTCCAGACGCCGACAATGCCTCCAAACGAACCCGAGGTGAACCATGCGAAGAGCTGCCCGGCAGTCGTGGAGTGCAGTCCTCTCACTCGTCGTGCTCCTGATCGTAGCGGCCTGTGCGCAGGTCGAGGGTCCACCCGCGCCGACAGGCCTGATCGCCGTGGGAGGGCCGCGGCAGGTCGAGTTGACGTGGGACGGCAGCGCCTCGGTCGGCGCGAACTGGTTCGACATCTACGCCGGGTCCAGCGCCGACGCGCTCGAGAAGGTGGCCTCGGTGGCCGCGAGCGTCGACTCTTACACCGTCCCGAACCTGCTTGGCTTCAGCGACTACTACTTCGCCGTCAGCGCGCGTAGCACCGTCGAAGGGCCTCGCTCGCTCGGAGCAGTGGCGACGCCCTGGCAGACCGGCTTCCCCGACAGCAGCTTCATGGTGCTGAGGAACGACGTCGAAGGTTACTTATCGGTGCCCCATGCCGCCGCGCTCAACCCCACTTCGGGGCTGACGATCGAGGGCTGGGTGCGCTTCGATGTGCTGGAAGACGAGTGCGTGAGCCTGGTTGGCAAGGATTACATCGAAGCGTTCTGGATCGGCTGGTGTGACGACGGTTTCATGAGCTACGCCGGAGGCGAGACAACGTACATGTATGGCGGAGCCTTCGCAGCCGGCTACTGGACTCACTTCGCGGTCACCTCGGACGGCGAGGACCGCCGACACTACCTCGATGGTGTGCTGATGGGCAGTCAGCTCGAGACCGAAGGCCTGACGACCTCCAACGCGCCCCTGCGCATCGGCAGCGACGTGTCTTGGAACTACCCGCCTAGCGCGGCTCTCAACGAGGTGCGGCTCTGGAACCGGGCGCTGACCCAGGCCGAGATCCAAGACGTGAAGGATCGAACCTTGACCGAGCCGGAACCCGGTCTGGTGGCGGTATGGCCGCTCGATCACGACGGGCGAGACGCGCTTGGAGCCCACGACGGCTCGCTCGTCGGCGCGCCGAGCTTCGGCTTGAGCGGCCGGATCGGCCCGAGCGACGATGCGATGCCAGTCGTTTTCATCTCCACGCCCAACTGCACCGCACAAGGGTCGAGTCCTGTCCACTATCAGGTTGTGCCCTTCTTCGTGGAGACCGAGGGCGTGTACAGGCTCACTCTGCAGTCGAGCAACAACGACGCCTCCTTCTACGTCTACCAGGACTCGTTCGATCCGGAAGACGCTCTTACGAACTGCGTCGCCGGCTCGAACACCAGCGTCGCCGATCGCAAAAGCGTGGAGGTGTCGCTCACGGCCGGAGGACCGCACTACATGGTGGTGTTCAACGACGACATCGACCAGACGATCGAGGTCGACTACACGGCCTCGCTCGCGAAGCCACCTGTCTCGAGTAGCTACTGAGCCCACTCGGAGCTTCCAGCTCGACCCCGCCTTAGAAGGCCGTCCACTTCTGGCCGCTGGCAGCACTCGCGACGGTGCGCTCGATGAAGCGCACCCCGCGCGCGCCGTCCTCGACCGTCGGGTAGTCGCCCGCCGGCCCCTCGCCCGCCGCGTGCCTGCGTACCGCGTCGGCTACCTCGGCGTAGACGTTGGCGAACGCCTCGAGGAAGGCTTCCGGATGCCCGGACGGCAGCCTCGTGGCGCGCTGCGCGGCCGTGCCGAGGTACGGAGTTCCACGCCTCAGCAGCCGCGCCGGACCCTCGAGCGGCGCATGCCAGAGAGAGTCGGGCTCCAGCTGCCGCCACGACAGCGAGCCTGTCTCGCCGTACACCTGCAGTTCGAGGTCGTTCTCGCGGCCGACCGACACCTGCGACGCGATCAGCACCCCTCTGGCGCCGCCCTCGAAGCGCAGCAGGAGGTTGCCGTCGTCGTCCAGGCGCCGGCCGGGGACGAAGGTGGTCAGGTCGGCGCAGATCGCCTCGAGTTCCAGCCCTGTGACGGTGGACGCTAGGTTCTCCGCGTGCGAGCCGATGTCGCCGATCGCGCCGGCCGCGCCGCTGCGCGCTGGGTCGGTGCGCCACTCGGCCTGCTTGGCGCCGGTCTGCTCGAGGTTGGTCGCGAGCCAGCCCTGCTGGTAGGTGACGACTACCTTGCGAACGGCGCCGATCGCGCCGCTGCGGACCAGCTCACGCGCCTCCTTGACCATGGGGTAGCCGGTGTAGTTGTAGGTGACAGCGAACACCACGCCGGTCCGCTCGACCGCCGCGACGAGGTCATCCGCCTGCTCGGAGGTGTGCACCAGCGGCTTGTCGCACGCGACGTGGAAGCCTGCCTCCACGAACGCCTTCGCCACCGGGTAGTGAACGTGGTTCGGCGTCACGATCACGACCAGGTCGACGCGTTCGCCCGTGGGGCGCGCCGACTCACCTTCCAGCAGCGCCTGCCAGGTCGGGTAGTTGCGGTCGTCGGGCAGCCCCAGCGCCGCGCCGGAGCGCAACGCCTTCTCGGGCGTCGAGGAGAGCGCACCGGCTGTGAACGCGAAGCGGCCATCGAGAGCCAGCGCGTGGCGATGCACCGCGCCGATGAACGCACCCTCGCCGCCACCGATCATCGCGTAGCGCAGCCTGCGGGTCACTCAGGACCCTCGCTTGAACGCGCGCCTTCGCCTTCGGCGAAGGCGGCATCGAACGCGGTGGCCGACGGTGTGAAGTCGAGCTGCCGGCAGAACGCCGCCGACTCGGTGGCGCCGTGCACACGGTCCATGCGGATGTCCTCCCACTCGACCGAGAGAGGCCCCTGGTAGCCGACGTCGTTGAGCGCGACGATGATCTCCTCGAAGTCGATGTCGCCGCGGCCGACGCTGCGGAAGTCCCAGTGGCGGCGCGGGTCGCCGAAGGTCGTGTGGCCGCCGAACACGCCGGCCTCGCCGTTGCCCCTGCCCCACCAGACGTCCTTCATGTGCGCGTGCCCGATGCGGTCTCCGAACCGCCTGATGAAGCGCGCGTAATCGACGCCCTGATACGCCAGGTGCGACGGGTCGTAGTTGAAGCCGAACGCCGGATGACCGCCGACGGCCTCGATGGCGCGCTCGGTCGAGGCGATGTCGAAGGCGATCTCGGTGGGGTGAACCTCGAGGCAGAAGCGCACGCCGAGCTCGGCATAGACGTCGAGGACCTTAGTGAAGCGGCGGGCGAAGTCGTCGAAGCCGGCCTGCCAGTACGCCTGCGAGGTCGGCGGGAACGCGTAGATGGAGTGCCAGATCGACGAGCCGGTGAAGCCGTTGACGATGCTCAATCCCAGCTTGGCGGCGGCTCGACCGGTGAGGATCAGCTCCTCGGCGGCGCGCTGGCGCACGCCTTCTGGGTCTCCGTCACCCCAGACCTGAGGCGGCAGGATGGACCTGTGGCGCTCGTCGATGTTGTCGCAGACGGCCTGCCCGACCAGGTGATTGGAGATGGCGAAGAGCTGCAGGCCGTGCTCGGCGAGCAGCGCCTTGCGGCCCTCGGCGTAACCAGGTTCGTCGAGAACGCGGTGGACGTCGAGGTGGTCGCCCCAGCACGCGAGCTCGAGGCCGTCGTAGCCCATCGCGCGCGCCAATGGGGCGAGCTCGGCCAGCGGCAGGTCGGCCCACTGGCCCGTGAACAGGGTTATCGGTCTTGGCATGGAACAACTGTAAACGCCTTCTTCGGTTCGCGGCTCAGAGGATCAGCAACTCCCGCGTCGTCGTGTCGAACACCTCGCAGCCGCCCTCGGTGATGAGCACCGTGTCCTCGATGCGCACGCCCGTCTCGCCCGGCAGGTAGACGCCCGGCTCGATCGTCACGACCATGCCGGCCTCCAGCGGCGCCTCGTAACCTTCGCTGAGGAACGGGTCCTCGTGGACCTCGTAACCAAGACCGTGGCCGACCGAGTAGCCGTGCATCTGGCCCTCGCGGTAGCCGGCGGCGACGATCGGGTCGCGGCAGGCGCGGTCGATCGCCTGGCCTGTGACGCCGGCGGCTGCCAGCTCCACGCCGGCGCGCTCCGACACCGCGACCAGCTCGTAGATCGCTCGGTGCTCGGGCGAGACCTCACCGCACGCCACGGTGCGGGTCATGTCGGAGTGGTAGCCGTCGACGAGCGCGCCGAAGTCGAACAGCACGAACTCGCCCTTCTCGACGGCCTTGGTAGACGCGCGGCCGTGCGGCAAGGCGGCGCGCCAGCCCGAGGCGACGATCGGCAGGCCCGGGTAGTTCTCGGCGCCGGCCAGCTCGATGCGGTGGCGCAGCTCGACCGCCAGCTCGCGCTCGGTCACGCCGGGCCTCACCAATGGCAGCACCTCGGCGAACACCGCGTCGGCGACCTCCTGGGCGCGCCTGAGGCGCTCGATCTCGTAGGCGTCCTTGATCGACCGCAGGCGCTCGACCAGACCCTTGGTCGGCACCCAATCCACCTCGTCGAGCCAGTCGGCGCCGTCGGCGTGCCAGGCGTGAGGAGCGCGCGCGGTCTCGAAGCCGAGACGCTTGACGCCGCGCGCGGCCAGCGCCTGACCCAGCGGCGTCCACAGGTGCTTGTCCTTCTTGAGCTCGAGGATCTCCAGCGCCGGCGCCTGCTGCGAGGCCTGCGTGACGTAGCGCCAGTCGGTGAGCAGCAGGTCGGCGCCGTCAGACTCGGCCGACACGACCGCGAACCCGAACGAGCCGTCGAAGCCAGTCAGGTAGCGGCGGTGGGCGGGGTGGAAGGTGATGAAGGCGTCGAGGCCGTCGCGCCTGAGGCGTTCGCGCAGGGCGTTGCGGCGGTGGGCGGTGAAGGTGGCGAGGTCTGCTGTCATCTGGGGTCCTCTCATTAGCGCCTGGGGTCGAAGGCGTCGCGCAGCGCGTCGCCCAGGATGTTGAAGCCGAGCACGGTCAGGAAGATGGCGATGCCAGGGAAGATGACCACGTGCGGCGCCTGCCTCATGAAGGCGCGGCCCGAGGAGATCATCGAGCCCCACTCGGGCGTGGGGGGCGCCACGCCGACGCCCAGGAAGCTGAGCGCCGCCGCGGTTAGGATCGCCGCGCCCATCAGCAGCGTCGCGTAGACCAGCACCGGGCCGAAGGCGTTCACGAGCACATGACGACCGATCACGCGCAGGTCGCGTGCGCCGGCGGCCTTGGCGCCCTCGACGTACTCGCGGTTCTTGATGCTGAGCACCGAAGAGCGCATCACCCGCGCGAAGGTCGGCACCGAGAAGACCGCCACCGCCAGCACCACCGGGAACATGCCAGAGCCGAGTATGGCGGCGATGAGTATCGCCAGCAGGATGCCAGGGAAGGCCAGCAGGATGTCGATGAAGCGCATGAGTATGTCGTCGACGAGTCCGCCGAGGTAGCCGGCCAACAGGCCTATCAACACGCCCGCGAGCGCGCCGAACCCCACGGCCAGCACCGCCACGGTGACCGAAACGCGAGCGCCGTGGACGACTCGGCTGTAGATGTCGCGGCCCAGCTCGTCGGTACCGAACCAGTGCTCGGACGAGGGCGGCTGCAGCAGCGCGCGGAAGTCTTGGCGCGTGGGCGAGTGAGTGGCGAGGACCGGCGCGATGATCGCGGTGGTGAACAGCAGCGCGACGATGAGGAACGCGGGGCCGGAGAGTCGGTTCCGGCGGAACATCGCGAGCAGGAAGCGGATCATGCGTACCTGACGCGCGGGTCGATGACGACGTAGAGCATGTCGACCGCGAGGTTGACCAGCACGAAGATGATCGCGATGAACATGACGGTTCCCTGCACCGCGGGGAAATCCTTGCCGGTGATGCTGGTGATCAGGAAGCGCCCGAGACCGGGCCAGGCGAAGATCGACTCCGCGATGACGGCCCCAGCCAGCAGGCCACCGAACTCGAGGCCGATGACCGTGACGACCGGCAGGATCGCGTTGCGCAGCGCGTGCCTGAGCACCACCTGTCGATGCGGCAACCCCTTGGACCTGGCGGTGCGGACGTAGTCCTCCGACAAGACGTCGAGCATCGCCGAGCGCACCAGTCTGGCGATGATCGCAGCGGCCCCCACACCCAGCGTCACGGCCGGCATGATCAGGAAGCGGATCGCGTCCCAGCTACCGATGCCGCCTACCCGGCCCGACGGCGGCAGCCACCCGAGCTTCAGCGCGAAGACCAGCATCAGCAGCACGCCGAGCAGGAAGCCGGGCAGCGAGACGCCCAATAGAGCGAACAGCATGCTCAGGTGGTCGATGGGACCGTTGCGGTTGAGCGCGGCCAGCACGCCGGTACCGATACCGATCACGACCGCGATCGCCAGGGCGGCCAGCGTCAGCTCGAGCGTGGCCGGGTAGAGCCGTCTGAGCTCGCCGGCGACCGTCCTGCCTGTGCGTATCGAGGTGCCGAGATCGCCCTGCACCACGCGCGAGATGTAGATCAGGTACTGCTCGTGCAGCGGTCGGTCGAGGCCGTAGCGTGCCCTGAGCCGCTCGGCCAGCTCCTGGGAGGCGGCTCCTCCACCCTCGGCCGGGATGAGCAGCGAGATGGGATCGCCCGGGGTGAGCTGCAGCGAGAAGAAGACGAGCGTCACCACACCGAAGACGACGAAGACGGCATAGAAGAGCCGTCTCAAGAGATACGAGGTCACGACGCGAGCACGCCTCGGTCGGATCGGGCCGTTGTGTGAACGCATGCAGGCATGCGTTCACACAACGGTGGCCCGATCACACGCCTAAGCGGTTAAGGACGCGTCCAAGCGTGGCCGCCTACGAAGACGCCCTGCGCTGTGACCTGCAGCCCGCCGAGCGCCGCGTTCGCCACGTGGGCCTGCTGCACCCAGAACATCGGGCACTGCACGGCGTCCTCGTAGATCAGCCGCTGCAGCTCGAAGTACGCCTGGGTCCTGGCTGCCTGATCGGCGGTGCCGCGGCCGGCGTCGATGAGCACGTCGAGGTCGGTCCTGGGTGCCTGGGTGACGTTCCAGAACTCGGTCGAGTGGAAGATGCCGTTCATGATCGGCGGCTCCGGCTGGGCGTTGCTGATGAACCAGCCGAGGTCGTAGTTGCCGAGGCGAACCGCGTCGTAGTAGGTGAGACGCTCCGAGGTGGTGATGGAGCTGCGCAGTCCGACGTCCTCGAGGAACTGCTGGATGATCTGGGTGGAGAGCAGCCACTCGCCGTCGCCGCGCGACTGGAAGTCTAGCTCGATGTTCTGGCCGTTCAGCTCGCGCCAGCCGTCGCCGTTGGTGTCGACGATGCCTGCGTCATCGAGGATCTGTCTGGCGCGCTCGGGGTCGTAGCTGTAACCCGACACCTGCGGGTTGCGCGCCCAACCGTCGTCGCGTGCGACGGTGAGCTGCGGCTGGCCCAGTCCGGCGTAGGCGGTGGACAGCACCACGTCGCGGTCGATGGCGTAGCAGATCGCCTGGCGCAGACCCTCGCCGAGGTTGGCGTTGTTGAGCGCCACGTAGGCCGAGTTGACCGCCCCGAACGGCATCGGCGTGAAGCCGGCGCCACCGAGCCGCACTACCTCCATCGGCGGGGTGAACATGATCAGGTCGACCGTGCCGGCCTCGAGCTCGAGCACCAGGGTCCCGGGGTCTGGGATGTTGCGCACGATGATCTCGGCGAGCTGAGGAGTGCCGTCCCAGTAGCCCTCGAAGCGTGTCAGCGCGATGCGCTGATCCGGCTCGTACTCGACGACGGAGAAGGGCCCGCTGCCGACCGGGGTGGCTCCGTCCGCGGCCGAGCTTGGCTCGACGATGTATGCCAGCGCCAGGTTCAGGAGGAAGTCGGGGTTGACGGTGTTGATCTCGATCTGCACGGTGGCGTCGTCGACCGCGCGCACCTCGACGACGTTGGCGAGCGCGCCGGCCAGCGGCAGCGGGTCGTTGGGGTTCAAGATGCGCTCGAACGAGAAGACCACGGCGTCGGCGGTGAGCGGCACGCCGTTCTGGAAGGTCACTCCCTGGCGCAGGTCGAAGGTGTAGGTGAGGCTCGCCTCGTCGAAGCTCCAGCTCTCCGCCAGGCGGCCGTGGTACTCGCCGTTCAGGTAGTAGATGAGCGGGTCAGCCAGGAGCTGCGAGACCGTGTAGGCGGCGATGGTGTTGTTCTTCTGCGGATCGATCAGCGCGCCGGTGGTGCCGGGTGAGGCGATGGTTATCGACTGCCCGAAGGCGCTGCCGCACACAGCCAGACAGGCTGCCAGCACTGCGGTCATGGCGCGATGTGTCACTGCTCGAGTCATTGGTCTCTCCTAAAAGTCTGCGCCGCGGCCGCGCTAGCGGGGCCTGTGGGCGCCTGAGTCGACACGTCCACTGACGTACGAAGGCTAGACCTCCTGATCCCGGGTATCCGCCGCTCCCGTAGAGATGCCGAGGCGGCATCACCAGCGACCGTCACCCCAACTTAGTGCATTGTGTACAATGTACCGCACACCATGAGTCGATTTCAACGCCCCAAGACGGTCAGTGAAGAGGTGTACGAGCACCTGCGCGAGGAGCTGTTCGCCGGCAACATCGCTCCCGGGCAGTGGCTGCGCGAGCAGGAGGTCGCCGAGGCCCTCCAGGTCTCGCGTACGCCGGTGCGCGAGGCGATCCGGCGCCTGGCGCAAGAGGGCCTGATGGTCTTCTCCACCAACCGGGGGGCTCAGGTGAGGCCGACCTCGCTCAGCGAGGCCGAGGAGGTCTACGCCATCCGCGACCGCCTCGAGGGCATGGCCGCCGGCCTCGCCGCCAAGAACGCCTCCCCGCTGGAGGTCGCAGGCTTGCGCGAGCAGCTCGCGTTCATAGCGGAGCTGGCCGACGACGACTTCGTGGGCCAGATCAGGGCCGACAACGAGTTCCACCTGAGCATCGCGACCCTGTCGGGCAACGAGCTCCTCGCCGATATGATCCAGCGCCTGAACGACCGCGTCACGAGGGCGAAGGTGATCACCAGGGACGTCAACGTCACGACACTCGCTCGCGACCAACACGTGCTGATAGTCGACGCCATCGCTCGCTCGGACGCGGCGGCCGCCGAGGAAGCGATGCGCAGGCATGTTCAGATGAACCTGGCGATCATCAGGGAGCGCTTGGCGGCGCGACCCGCGACCACACGTTAAGGAGATGGTGATGGCAGTCAACTGGCAAGGCGTCCTACCCGCGATCACGACCCCGTTCACCCCCGACCTCATGGTCGATCACGGCTTCCTGGCCGAGCATGCGAGCTGGATGGTCGACGCCGGCTGCGTCGGCATGGTGCCAGGCGGCTCCCTGGGCGAGGCCGCGACGCTGACCCCCGGCGAGAAGCTCGACGTGATCAGGACGCTGGTCGGGGCGCACGGCGACCGCGCCCCGGTCGTGACGGGCGTGGCCGCGCTCTCGACCGCTGACGCAGTCGAGTTCGTGCGTCAGGCCGAGAGGGCCGGCGCGAGCGGCTTCATGGTGCTCCCCCCCTACGTCTACCGCAGCGACGAGCGCGAGATGGGCGCCTACGTGTCGGCGGTCATGCGCGCTACCTCGCTGCCCTGCATGCTCTACAACAACCCCCTCGCGTACGGCACCGACTTCAAGCCGGAGCAGATCGCCGCGCTGGCCGAGGAGCACGCGAACCTACGGGCGGTCAAGGAGTCGAGCTCCGACGTCAGGCGGGTCACCGCCATCCGCGCGCTGCTCGGCGACAGGCTGGAGATCCTGGTAGGCGTCGACGACGCGATAGTAGAGGGCGTCGCAGCCGGGGCCGTCGGCTGGATCGCCGGGCTCGTCAACGCGTTCCCGCGTGAGTCGGTCGTGCTTTACGAACTGGCTCGTCACGGCCGGCACGCCGAGGCCGCCGAGCTCTACCGTTGGTTCCTGCCGCTCCTCCGCTTGGACGTCGGTATCAAGTTCGTGCAGCTCATCAAGCTGGTGCAAGACCGGGTCGGCCGCGGCAACGCTCGCGTCAGGCCGCCGCGCCTCGAGGTGGTCGGCGAGGAGCTGCGTGCCGCCGAGATGGTCATCGAGCGGGCCCTGGCCACCAAGCCCGACCTGCAAGCCCTGTCGGCCAGGGCTGCTTAGGCGACCTAGGCAGCAGCCGGCTCGTGCTCAGGGCAGTTGACCCTGAGCGCGGCGTCGGGCAGGGCCATGTCGAGCAGCAGACAGCGCCGGCCGCCGTCCGGTGCGGAAGACAGGTACTTGCAGGTGAGGCAGGTGCGCGCCACGTCGATCAGCCCGGCGTGCACGAAGCGCTCGATGAACGTGAGCAGCTGGGCGTAGGCCGTCTCCTGCTGCTCTTGCGCCAAGCTGGACACGGCCTGGATGACCTCTTCCTCGGCTTGAGCCAAGGCAAGCACCATCGCGCGTCCGGGATCGGTCAGCTCCAGCCGCGTTCGTCTCTGGTCGGGCCCAGACCGGCTCCTCAGCACCAGGCCCTTGCGCTCGAGCGCGGCCAGCGAGTCGGTGACGGTCGGTTGGCTGACCCCCAACTCCCTCGCCAGCATGCCGACCACAGCGGCGGGGGGAGGACCCTCGCCCAGCGTCTTGAGCAGCTCGCCCTGCAACGGCGTGATCCCGAGGCGCGATGCCGCTGTCTGCCGCTGCTGCCGCTGCGCGCGCGCCAAGCGGTCGAGGGCCGCGACGACCTTGGTCGCCAGCTCCGGCTCCTGCCGGGGTGGCGCGGTCTGGTCGCGGCCCTTCTCGCTCACGACTAGCGGTTGACCTGTCCCGGCAGGCTCAGATCGCCTGACGCCACGTCGAAGACGTCCACCACGCACAAGAGCGGTTGATGCAGGTCGGCGTTGACGCGCAGGCCGGCGGTGACGCCGTCGTAGTTAGCCTCTTCCACGACACCGATGTCATCGAACGGGACCCTCACCTCTACGGTCTCGCTGAAGAACAGCGGCTGCCAGCCGGGGCTGTCTATCAGCAGCGGCAGGCCGGGCCAGGTCTTGGGCAGGCGCGGCATGGCGCCGTCGGGGATGTCGATGACCTTGAGCGCTCCCACTCCGCACGCATCGTCGGGGCCGAGGACGACCCAGTGGCTGTGCCAGACGTCGCCGTCGTTGGTCGGGTCGCCGTCGCCGTTCTCGTCGAACAGCGGCGTGTCGTCGAAGTCGGGGTGCGCTGTCACTGCCAACGCGAGGATACCTGCGCTGCGTTCGAAGCCGACCTCGTAGCTGTCCAGCGTCGTCGGCCACACGTAGGCGAAGATGCTCGAGCCGGCGAGGGCGCCGGAGGGCGCCGGCTTGGTGGCGCCGGCCGCGCCGGAGACGGCCATGTGGAACACGGCGACGTTGCCTTCGGTCACCACCTTGGCGTGGACGATGTCGACGTCGACGATCTCGACGCTCCCGGCCGGAGCCGAGATGCCGCCGGAGTGATCCAAGGGGCTGTGGGCGAGTGCCGATGTCAGGGCGATGGCCGCGGCAAGCGCGGCTCCTGCAAAGAACCTGAAGGTCTTGTGCCTGGGGTGTGTCATCTTTAGTTGCTTCCTTTCCGTGTGCGTCCGTTCGGCTTATGCGGTGAGGTGAGCGTTGGGCGCCCCTTCGTTGCCGCGAGGGGGCGTTCTGTCTTGAGGCTCTGTCTCGAGGTTGCAGCTCCTTCCTTGCGCTCGATAGTTGCATAGGATTCCTATATACGTCAACGGGCTGCCGCGCGCGGCGTCGAGCGGGCTAACCTAAGTGCTCGTGATGGCAAACGTCGATCCAGCAGCCACGCCGGCCGCGTTGACGGTGCAGGAGCTCAGAGCGAACCTCGCTTCCGTGCGCGCGCGCATCGACGCGGTCTGCGCTCGGGCGGGCCGCGACCCGTCGGAGGTCGAGCTGCTGCCCGTCAGCAAGACCGTGCCGGCCGAGCGCCTGCGCCTCGTCTACGCCGCCGGCGCCAGAAAGCTCGGAGAGAACAAGGTCCAGGAGGCGCGCGAGAAGTCAGAAGCCCTCGCCGACCTGACCGACCTGCGCTGGGCCGTGATCGGCCACCTGCAGACGAACAAGGCGAAGTACGTCGCCCGCTTCGCCCACGAGTTCCACGCGCTCGACAGCCTGCGCGTCGCGGCCGAGCTCGACCGGCGCCTTCAGGCCGAGGGGCGCGGGATCGACGTCTACGTCCAGGTCAACAGCTCGGGCGAGGAGAGCAAGTTCGGCTTGGAACCCGCCGATGTGCCGGCGTTCGCCAAGGAGCTCCCCGCCTTCTCAGCCTTGCGGGTGCGCGGGTTGATGACGTTGGCGCTGTTCTCCTCCGACCTGGCGCGAGTCCGCGAGTGCTTCGTGCTGATGCGCGAGCTGCGGGAGCGTCTGCGGCAGAACGCTCCCACAGGACTGTCTTTCGACGGGCTGTCGATGGGCATGTCCGGCGATTTCGAGGCAGCGATCGAGGAGGGCGCGACGGTCGTGCGCGTCGGGCAGTCGATCTTCGGCGCTCGCGCGCTGCCGGACAGCCACTACTGGCCTGCCGGCGATGGGCCCCGCTGAACCCCGATTCGGACCTCTGCACAGAACCTTCACTCGGCGCTCGTCGAACCTTGCAGTGGCGTTGACATCCTCTCTTTAGCGAGAGGGACCCTCTCGTAGCTGGAAGCCGCCAAGGGCGGCAGAGAGGAAACAGTCATGATCAGCAAGGTTCGCAACACCGGCAGGCAACTCAGGGCGCTGGCACTGGCGCTCGCGGCGGTACTCGCCATCTCCGGCACGCTGGCGCTCGCCCAGACGAGCACGGCTCAGACCCAGAACACGTCGGCGGAAGCCTACAGCGGAGCGACCCACATCGAGCTCGGCAGCGAGTCGCGAGTTCTGATCACCGAGGCCGGCACCTACATGCTGAGCGGCACGCTCGCAGACGGCACGGTCGAGGTCGCGGCAGCCGGGGCGGCTGTGACGCTGGTGCTGAACGGGGTCGACATCGGCAACAGCAGCGGCCCCGCCATCCTGTTCTCGGCCGCCTCGGAAGCGGTCGTGATCCTCGCCGACGGCACCCACAACGTCATCGCCGACGGCGGCGCCTCGGAGTTCGACGCCGCCCTCTACAGCGCAGCCACCCTGACCATCGCCGGCAACGGCAGCCTGGATGTCCACGCCGTCTACGAGGGCATCTCGAGCACCATGCACATAAACATCGTCGGCGGCACCATCCACGTGTGGGCGGACGAGGACGGCCTCAACGCCAACAACGACGGCGTCAGCCAGATCAACGTCAGCGGCGGCTACCTCTACGTCGAGACGACTGCAGGCGACGCCATCGACTCCAACGGCACGTTGACCGTGACCGGCGGCACCGTCATAGCTCAGGGCGCGCTCGTCGACGGCAACAGCGGTTTGGACGCCGACGGCGCTGTCACGCTCTCCGGCGGCCTGGTGATCGCGACCGGCGGTTCGATGATGGGCAGTCTGGCAGCGGCCGACCAGCAGGCGCTGATCGTCGACTTCGGGCAGACCTGGTCCGCAGGCAGCCTGGTGGCGATCGTCTCGGACAGCGGCGAGCAGGTCCTCGCCTTCGCCCCTGCATCCGACTTCCAGCAGCTGATAGTCAGCTCCGATAAGATCGAAGCCGGGGTCACCTACACCGTCTACGTCGGCGGAACCGCGACGGGCGCCTCGGTCGACGGCCTGTACGAGGCCGCGAGCGCGCTCGGCACCTCGGTCGGAACGGTCACCAGTGCCAGCGGCTCGCAGAGCGGGCAGTGGGGCGGCGGTTTCCCGGGCGGCACCGCCCCAGGCGCCCCCGGCGGGCGGATGCCCAGGAACTGAGAGTCCCGGGCTCGTGTACTCGCCTTGAGATCGGACGGGCTGGGGACGGAGCAGAGGTGTTATGCAGGTGTGGGGGTAAGCCAGGGTCGGCGCTAGTCGCCGCCCTGGCTTCTTCTCGTCTGTCAGGTTCGCTTGTAAGGTGAGGCGCAGAGTGTCAGACGCGAGAGAACCCTTCTGCGGACGCAGCGAGCAGCTCGACGCGCTCAGAGGCGTCTGGCAGGAGGTGCGCGGGGGCGACGGCCCCCGCGCCGCGGTCATCCTCGGCGAGTCCGGCCTCGGTAAGACGCGCCTGGTGCAGGAGTTCTACGCCTGGCTCGTCGCCACCGAGCAGCGATCTGGCGCCGCGTACTGGCCCGCGACTCTCGCACAGGACGGCAACAACCTCTACATCAACGCGGTCGAGGCGAGCTGGGACGCCGCGGCTCCGCTCCCGTTCCTATGGTGGGGGATCCGCCTCGCCAACCCGCAGGACCACAACCAGGTCGTCGCTGGCGCCCTGGCTAGCCACGTTGGGCCGTACCTCGTCCCTCATCTCGAGCCGCTCAACCGCGAGCTGAGGCGACGCCAGCGCGTCAGGGACGTAGCCAAGGTCGGTGGCGCCGTCGCGGTCGACCTAGCTCTCGACCTCGTGCCGGTGCTCGGGCTGTTGAAGAGGTTCGGCGAGGTCGGCCTCGAGCTGAAGGGCGTCCACGACGCCTGGCGCAGAGACCGGCAGGTGCTGAGCGCGCAGGAGCAGGCGCAAGAGCGGCGCACCTCGCTGGTGACCGAGGTGATCTCCGACCTCGGCAAACTCTTCTCCGCACCCGCAGAGCTGCGCGTGCCCGCGGTGATCATCATCGACGACGCCCAGTACAGCCCCAGCGACCCGGCGATGGCCGAGTTCGTGCTGGAGCTGCTGACCGCCGCGGCCGCAGGTGAGTGGCCGCTACTGCTCGTGGTGACCCACTGGCAGCGCGAGTGGGCCCAACAACAGGTAGCGGCGGCCGGCTCGACCATCGCCAGCGCGCTGGTCGAGGTCGCGAGCCGCCTCCAGGTCGAAGCGGGTCCCGCTCTGCGCATGGGCGTGCTGACGCTCGGGCCCATAGCCGACCTGAGCCCTGCTCTTGCGGGGAGGCTTCCCGGCCTGAGCGCGCAGCAGGCGGCCGCCCTGCTCGAGCGCGTCGGAGGCAACCCACGGTTCCTCGACGAGGTTCTGCGCCTCGTCGACCTCGGCGGCAGAGGCATGTTCGTCGGTCGCGACCCCGCCGGACCCCTGACCGAAGCGGCTCTGGCCGAGCTGCTCGCGGCGAGCACCGGCCTCGTCGAGTTGATGAGGCGCCGACTGATGCAGAGCCCCGAAGAGGTCCAGAAGGCCGTGGTGCTGGCGGGACTGCAAGGCGACGCGTTCCTCAGGCAGTTGGTGGAGACCACCGCGGTGGCGCTGGCGGAGGCGCCCGGATCTGTCGATGCTGCGGTGACGGCGGCCGCGAACCCGCACGCCTACCTCGCGGCGACCTTCCCGGGCGTGGGGGCGTTCGTGCAGCCCGTCTACCGCGAGGTCGCCAACGCACGTCTGGGCTTCTGGTACGACCCCACCGAAGCGAAGCACGCCTTGACGGCCGCCGTGCGCGAGCGCATGAACGCCGAGCTCGGCCGCAGCACGCCCGAGCAGGTAGTGGCGCTCTACGACCTGGCGGCCCGCCTGCTCGCAGACCAGGACGACCCTGGCGACAGGCGCACGGCCGCTCACGCGTTGCACTGGCTCAGCGCCTGGGCTCAGCGGCGCGGCGACACGCGGGCCGCGGCCGCGCTGGCGGTGCGCCTCGGCAAGCTGCTCGCGACCATCCCCGACGAGCTTTTGTCGCGCGACCTCGACTGGCTCAACATCACGGCCGCGAAGGTAGGGCTGGTGGGTGAGAACGCGCTGCAGGGCGAGTTGCTCGCGCGCGCCCTGCGCCTGGCGGAGGCGGGTGCCGGTGCGGTCGGTGCCGGTGCGGCCGCAGAGGGGCGAGCCCAGCTTGCGGTGGCGCTCGCGGCGCTGGCGTCCTTCGAGGAGAGCCGGGGGCGGCGCGATGCAGCCCGCGAGCTGTGGGAGCGCGCGGTAGCCGAGGTCGCGGGTCTCCCTGGCGAGGGGCTCGCCGTGCTGGAGTACGGCGCGGCCGTCCTGGCTGGTTACGCCAGCTGGTTGGAGAACGAGGGTCGGCTCGACGCGGCAGCGGAGGCGTACCGCGCCTGCCTGCCGCGTCTGGAGCGGGTCAAGGAGCTCGACCCCGGCTCGGCGGACCACCACACGCGCAGCGAGCTGACCTGTTTGGTCGGCTTGGCCGGATGCGCGCTGCTGGCCGGCAACGCCGAGGAGGCGGAGTCGCGCTTCCGGGCCGCCCTGAAGGTCGCGAGGGAGCTGGTCGAGAAGGATCCCTCCCCGGAGTCGCGCAGCAAGCTCAGCGAGACGCTCCACCGACTCGCCTCCACGCTCATGCACAGGACCGGTCCCCCTAACGCGGAGGCGGCCGGGTACGTCAGGGAGGCGCTGGCGCTCGCCAGGAGCAACCTGGCTGCAGCGCCCGGTATCGCTTGGGCGCAGAGGGCGGTCGCCTCGCTGCTTGAGTCTTCGCCGGTTCACGTCATCGACGAGCCGGACGGCCTCGACCTCGCCTGGCAGTACGTACAGGAAGCGCTGGCGCTGTGGCGCGAGGTCGCCTCGCGGGAGCCGCCGGGCAGCACCGATCCGCAACTCGCCAAGTGCCTGCTGAGGGTGGCCGATGTGGCCTACGCACGCGGCGAGTACGCGGTGGCGAAGGTTCACATGACCGAGAGCTTGGGTATCGCGCGGGCAGCGGTCGGCAAGGTCAGCGATGCCGTGGCGACGCTTGGCTTGATGGCCGCGATCCCGCAAGCGGCGCTGATCGACTTGGCGCTCGGTGACGTCGAATCTGCCCGCGCGCTCCTCGACGAAGCCGATGGGTTGTATCCGAGCGGCGCGGCCGCTTCACCTGGCTTGGCGGATGCGGTCGCCGCGCGGGTCGCTGCAGTCCGACAGCAGCTCCCTTCGTGACGAGGGCGGATCTAGGCTGTTGCCTAGCCTAGGGGTTGAGGGTCGAGGAGTCGTCTTGCTCGACCCCTATCCTAGGCACCTGCCTAGTCGGTCGAGGGGGTCGGCAGGTCGTTGCGCGCGACCCCTATCCTAGGCATCCGCCTAGCTTAGGGGTTGGCGAAATGGACCCTAACCCGGCGAACTGCCCAAACCGAGCCGCGAATCGTGCATCATTGCTGGCATGGCAACGCTGACCCAAGCGCTGGAGAAGCTCGAAGCACTCGGCAACGAGAAGCAGCGCGCCATGAACCGCAAGCGCGGCGCCGGCGACATGCCCCAGTACGGCGTGCTGATGGGCGACATCCGCAAGGTCGCCAAGGCCATACGCGCCGACCAAGAGCTAGGTCTCGAGCTGTGGGAGACGGGCAACATCGACGCCAGGCTGCTCGGCATCTTGCTGCTGAAGCCGAGGTCGCTCACCGCAGCGCAGCTCGACGACATGGTCCGCTCCGTCGGCTTCGTCCAGGTCTACGAGTGGCTCGACTCGTACGTGCTGCGCCAACACCCCGAGAAGGAGGCGCTGCGGCAGTCGTGGCAGCGCGACTCCGACCCGTGGGCGGCACGCGCGTATTGGAGCCTGACCGCGGAACGCGTCGGCAAGAGCCCCGCCGGCCTCGACCTGACGGCGCTGCTCGACAGGATCGAGTCTGAGCTGGTAGAGGCTGCTCCAGAGCCGCAGTGGACGATGAACAACGCCCTCGCCGGCATCGGCATCCACTTCCCCGAGCAGCGCGAGCGCGCGCTCGCCATCGGTGAGCGGCTGGGCGTCTACCGCGACTACCCCACACCCAAGGGCTGCACCTCGCCGTTCGCGCCGATCTGGATCAACGAGATCGTCAGGCGCAAGGAGGGTGCGGCCTAGGCACGGTACGACACGACCTCGCGCTTCAAGCTGGCCAAACGCCTGTAGGCGTCCATGTCGATGGTGATCGTCTCAACTGTCATGCACTTACCTTCTATCTATCTACAAGGCGCTCAACCCTCATCAAGTCTCCCGTCAGCCAGCCTCCACACCCGCGTCGCGACGCGTTCGACGAGACGCCTGTCGTGTGTAGCCATCAGCAGCGTCCCGCTGTACTCGACGAGAAGCTTCTCCAGCGCCTCCACCGCCCTGAGGTCGAGGTGATGCGTCGGCTCGTCCAGTACCAGCAGATGTCCGTCCGACACGGCGATCTGAGCCAGCGTCAGACGCCTGCGCTCGCCGCCAGAGAGGTCAGTGACCCGCCTGCTCGGCGCCGACGGCACGCCGACCTCGGCCGTCACGCGCCAGACGTCGGCATCCAGCAGGTCGGGCCTGACGCGCCTCAAGACGTCGCCGACGATGTCAGCGTCGCCCCACGGCTCACGCGCCTGGTCGGCGAACCCGACGCGTAGGCCGGTGCCGAGCACCACCCGGCCCGCGTCCGGCTCGAGCGCGCCCATCAGCACCGCCAGCAGCGTCGACTTACCCGATCCGTTGTCGCCGACGAGAGCGATCTTGTCACCGCGCCGCACATGCAGGTCGACGCCTCGAACCCCGTCCGCGTCCACAGAGCCGACGATCGGCCGCCCGCCGCGACTGACCACCAACCCTTCCGCGCGCAGCACCTCAGTGGGACCGGGCGATGACGGCTCAGCGGTGAAACCGAGCCGGCGACGGTCCTCCCACGGCTTCTCGACCACCTCCTCGCGCGCCAAGCGCGTCTTCAATGCCCTGGCGCGCCCAGCCAGCGTGTTCGAGACGTTCTCGGCCTTGCCCTTGGCCAGGATCAGCGGCTGACCGCTGGCCCTCTTGTGGTTGAAGCGGTCAGCGCTCTTTGCCTTCGAGCGCTGCCGATGGAACTCCGCCTCCAACGCCGCGACCTTGCGGGTCTGAGCGTGGTGACGGCGGGCGTTGACGGCGTCCTCGCTCTGCCTGCGCTGGGTCGCCAGCGAGTAGTTGCCCGTCTCGAGCCGCCACGCTCCGCGCTCTAGGAAGCCGACGTGGGTCGCAACGGCATCTAGGAAAGCGCGGTCGTGCGAGACGAAGAGCATCGCAGCATCTGAGCTCAGCAACGCCGTCTCGAGCCAAGCCATCGCGGCGACGTCGAGATGATGCGTCGGCTCGTCGAGCAGCAACAGGTCGTGAGAGCGCGACAACAGACCCTCGAGCCGGCGGAGTTGCCGCTCCCCACCGGAGCCGGGGTCCTCGAGGTCGTCGGGCAGGTGTTGCGGGAGCCAACCGACGGCTCCCCGCACGCTGGTCCCGCCGCGATCGGCCTCCACCTCCCCTCCCGCGATGCGCAGCAGCGTCGTCTTGCCCGCGCCGTTCTCGCCGCTGATAGCGACGCGCATCCCGCGCTCCAAGACTAGATCCACCTCATCGAACAGGGGGCCGTCAGGTAGGTCGATGCCTACCTTCTCTAGGTGAAGTACTGACATCAGTTGGCTCCTAAGGCGCCACCAGCGAGACGACCCGCCGGTGGCCAGGCTCGGGCCTAGAGAGCCTAGGCACGAGCCAAACGAAACGAACGGCGCGTGCAGGCGCCGCTTAACGTAGGGGTGAGGAGGTCAGTACGTTTCGCGCATAGTCTCATCCGCCGCTGAGCGCGCACGGAGCCGGCCCCCGGGAACCGGGTCGGGCCGAGGCGATCTTAGCGCGGACGGTCGCTACGGGCGGTCATCCAGACCGCGGAGAGGGGGTGCTCACAGCCGCCGTATCCTGACGGCATGAGTAAAGAGTTGACGTCCCTGATAGCACAACTAGTCGGAATCGACTCGGTCAACCCCGCTCTAGACCCGCGCCATGCGGGCGAGGGCGAGATGGCGCGGTTCGTGGCGACCTGGGCTGAGCAACGCGGACTCGACGTCGTCTGGCTCGAGCAGACGCCGGGCGGGCCGAGCGTCATCGTCACGGCCAAGGGTCGCGGCACCGGACGCACTCTGCTGCTCAACGGACACATGGACACGGTGGGCGTCACCGACATGGAGGCACCGTTCACCCCGACCGTCGCTGACGGGCGCATGTACGGACGCGGCGCCGGTGACATGAAAGGTGGGTTGGCCGCCTGCATGCTGGCGCTGGAGAGAGTCAGGCGCCTCGGGTTGGCCGGCGACGTGATCCTGACGGCGGTCGCTGACGAGGAGCACGACAGCATCGGCACGCGCGAGACCCTCGCCGAGCTGCAGCGGACCGGGACGCGGATAGACGCCGCGATCGTCGCCGAGCCCACGAACCTCGACCTACTGGTCGCGCATCGCGGGTTCAGCGTCTTCGAGGTCGAGCTGAAGGGCAGGGCGTCGCACACGTCGCAGCCGGAGTACGGCGTCAACGCGCTGACCCACCTCGGGAAGCTGCTTCAGGCGGTCCAGCGGCGCGCCGAAACCATCGGCCAGCGCGAGCCGCATCCGCTGCTCGGCGTGGGAACGCTGCAACCGGTGCTGGCGAGCGGCGGCCACGAGCTGTTCACGACGCCGGCGCACGCGCGCCTCACCATCGAGCGGCGCACCCTGCCGGACGAGAGTTCGGCGTACGTGGAGGCGGAGCTGCACGACCTCCTGGCCGAGGTCGGACGCGCCGAAAGCGCGCTGAGAGCGACGGTGAAGACGCTGGTGGCGCGCGAATCGTTCGAGGCTGCGCCGGGTAGCGAGATCGAGCGTGTGCTGGCCGCCGCCGCGACGGCCGAGCGCGGCACGGCGCCGGAGCGCGTCGGCGCGCCTTACTGGACCGACGCCGCGCTGATCGCTGACGCGGGCATCCCGACGCTGCTGTTCGGCACCGTCGGCGGCGGGTACCACCAGACGGTCGAATGGGTCGACCTAGAGAGCGCCGAGACGCTCACGCGCGTGCTGGAGCGAGTCGCCGTGGAGTTCTGCGGGCGCTAACGGCTCGCGGCG